>NZ_JBBAQK010000054.1:0-1057 GCF_040400325.1 Polynucleobacter sp. | reverse complement strand
CACCCTCCCGTGGAGGCAGTCCAGCCCGATTGATTAAATTCAGTCGGGCTTTTTTATGCTTTTAAGACGGAGATTCTTGTAGCTAATCAGCCTGGGGGGCTTCATTTGCTAAACCCTGATCGATGCGGGCCCTTCTTACGGGCATAGTGAACTCCTTCTGGTTAGAAACCAAGTTTCGATTCCTTAATTTCTAAGCCAATAAATGACTATTGCGGCTTGAACTTTCATATAAAACGTGCTTGAATAACATAATTTACTAACTTAATGAGGAGCTTGCCATGGCACTTTATTCTTGCGCTAAATGCGGTATGTCCGTTTTAACAACCTGTGGAAAATGTAACGAACCTTTAGTTGATGACCATCTTGAACTTCCAGACGGGAGCAAGGTCGAAATAGCCAAATGTCCGAAATGTGAGGGCAAAATCAAGTCGCCGCTTTGCTGTGGCTCAGATATGAGTTGTCCAGTTTAATTATCAAGGTCTTCGTCAAGTTAACTTCTTCCTACCCATTACAGATTAATTGATGAGAGGAGCAGCTAGATGAATGAACACATCCAAAAATTTGCTGAATTAGCGGGGTTCAACCTTCATAATGATCTTATGGATGGGCATAGTTTTCATCATGAAATAGAAAAATTTGCCATTTTGATTGTTCGAGAGTGTGCTGAGGTTGCTGAAGTTAATAAAAACTCAAGCAGCACAAGTAAAAACGCGTTAACGATTTCCTTTGCTATAAAAAATAAATTCGGAATTTACGACTGAAAATTGCTGCTGAGGTTACGCAAAATCTTCAATGGCATTATCTACTTGCATGCCCATATTCCGTTAGGCGTATTCAAGCACTTAGTGCAACTTTGATTAACTGAGGGTTGGATGGATGAGGATGTGTAGCATTCAAGGCTTCTTGACCTGGAAGTCGAATTTGCACATGACATACAAACAACTCAGCCAAGCTATTGGATCGACACAAGTCCACCATCAGTAGGACTTTTTTGTATGGCTTTTCATTCAACCCATTCAAGGTTATGAAAATCAAATCCGCATTCCACCGTAGGCTT
>NZ_JBBAQK010000053.1:0-1105 GCF_040400325.1 Polynucleobacter sp. | reverse complement strand
AGTCTCATTGGATTGATCGTGCGCCACCTGGGCCATCTTCTGATTCATTTAAAGAACAGTTCTAAAGAATATTTAGCAAATCAAAATTACCGAGGTTATTTATGTCATTTATTAAAGAGTTATGGAAATTTTTAAGAGTCCGTAAAAAGTTATGGCTCTTGCCGATTATTGTTGTGATGGTGATCTTGGGTGGCTTGTTGTTGTTGGCTGCTAAGAGCTCAGTAGTAGCACCATTCATCTATACCCTGTTCTAAGAACAAAGAACAAATACGCTCATGAAGATACTGGGAATATCAGCTTACTATCACGACTCTGCTGCTTGTTTAGTAGTAGATGGCGAGGTAGTAGCTGCTGCCCAGGAAGAGCGCTTTACTCGTAAGAAGCATGATCAAGCCTTTCCAAGCAATGCAATTGACTATTGCTTAAGCGAAGTAGGCTGCACTCCAGCCGACATCGATTACGTAGTTTTCTACGATAAGCCTTTCTTAAAGTTTGAGCGCTTGCTAGAGACCTATCTAGCCTATGCCCCAGTTGGCTTTAAATCCTTTGCTACAGCATTACCGGTATGGCTGACCGATAAACTCTTTCAGAAGTCAGTGATTACTGGCGCGCTCAAAGGTTTATGGGGCAAAGATATTGATTGGGAAGCGCGTTTACTCTTTTCTGAGCACCACTTAAGTCATGCCGCTAGCGCATTCTTCCCCTCGCCATTTGAAGATGCAGCCATTCTGACAATGGATGGTGTAGGTGAGTGGACAACCACTTCTCTCGCGATTGGCCATGGTAATAAGCTTGAAGTGCATAAGGAAATTCATTTTCCGCATTCCTTAGGCTTGCTGTATTCAGCGATTACTTACTACACCGGCTTTAAGGTGAACTCTGGTGAGTACAAGGTCATGGGCTTAGCGCCTTATGGTGAGCCTAAGTATGCTCAGCTGATTAAAGATAACTTAATTGATATTAAAGAAGATGGTTCATTCGCCTTAGACATGAGCTACTTCAGCTATTGCACTGGTCTGACCATGACCAATGAGAAGTTTGATCAATTATTTGGTGGGTCACGTCGCAGCGAAGAAACGATGCTGACGCAACGTGAGATGGATTT
>NZ_JBBAQK010000052.1:0-1138 GCF_040400325.1 Polynucleobacter sp. | reverse complement strand
GTCCACCTGATCCCCTGAAATGAATTACCAACCAAGACCTACCCTCACGACTGAACAACCAACCCCAATAAACAACAAAATATATACCAATGAAATCTTTACCCAAGCCCACCACACCCATCAATGCTTTGCATGCTGATGTGCGGCGCTTGCTTAAAAAATACAAGTGTGAATATGAATTGCATGAAGTCAGAGCGCTGTTCATGGGTGCCATTGCCAGTCCCATGGACCAGGTAAATCCCATGCAAGAACTGAAATCTCTGTGGAAAGGTGAACTGCCGCCCTTCAAGAACATGGCCGCTGTCAATGAACTCATGCAGGTGTTTGCCATGGGTCTTTGGAACCAGTTGTCTGCTCATTGTGACCCTGAGCATCCATTTGAGCTCACCGCATTCAGTGGTGTCAACACAGACAAGGAACTCAAGTACTTTGCTCAGGTCAAGCGTGATGAGATTGAGTGCTTTATTGCTGGCTTCTTCCAAGGTGAAGACAAAATCACATTGCCGCCAGAGATTGGCGAGAGCTTGGATGTGCTCGAAGACTTGGTTGGTATGTTTGCGGGTGTGGTTGCTATCCCTAAAAAATCACACGAAAGCGAAGTTGAAATCTTGGGCTTGATGAATGAGCTACAAAAAGTTGCAGACATCGCCCAAAAAGAAATCAACATCATCATCATCAGTTCTGCTGAGGCGAGACGCCAAGGCGGTACACCTTCTCGCGCACTGCATTAAAAGGCACCCATGCACATCAACATCGATAACATGACCGAAGATGAGTTGCTGGCGCTGAATCGCCGTGTGATCGCACGACTTAAATTGATTCAGCAACACAACACCTTGAACTCCATGATCAAGTTCGAAGTGGGTCAGCGTGTGAGTTTTGATCCAGATGGACGCATGCGCACCGGTATCTTGATCAAGTTCAATCCCAAGACCGTTGTGGTGCTCACCGATGATGGGCAGCGCTGGAAGGTCTCGCCCCAATTGATACGCCACCTCATCGACAGCGGTAACAGTGGCACCAACAACAAAGTCACCCTCCTACGCCGATTGGACAAGGGCTGAAAATGAGCGCACTTCTGAACCAGTACTTCGAACGCTACGCAGAAGAAGCCATCACCAAAATGAAGGCAGCTTTG
>NZ_JBBAQK010000051.1:0-1229 GCF_040400325.1 Polynucleobacter sp. | reverse complement strand
AAGGCGTCCATGACCGCCTGCGCCGAGCCGAAACGGCAGGCCGTTAAACTATCGCGTTACCGGAAAAACTCAAAACCGCTGCAAAGCTACGAGACCCTTTGATGATCAAACTTTCATTTTCAACGTTGATGCGCATAGCTACGCTCATAGCCGCTTGCGTTTTGGTGGGTTGCGGAGGTGCGAGTAGCACGGTGAATCCTTTGACGCCCACTCGGATTATTGCTTTTGGGGATTCGTTTAGTACTGTCGATACGAGCGGTTATGCCACGTATTCGGTCAATGCTTCAGAGACCAATGCAACTGTTGCAAGCAGAATCGCGGCAATATATGGTTTTACTTTGAAGTACATATCTTCATCTTCAGCTGTTATTGCCTCTGGTACTGCATACAGTTACGCTGCTGGAACGGCAACCTCCAGTAATACTGCGACACAGATATCGACATATTTGACTTACAACACTCCCGGATCGAGTGATTTATTCATCATTACTGCGGGAACTCAAGACATCATTGCCGCCGCACCCACCAACAATACAACAGCAATTGCAACAGCTGCAACCGCACTCACTGCAGCCATTCAGACATTGACAAATGCAGGCGCTAAATATGTGATGGTGATGCAACCCATTAACGTAGCTAGGACGCCGCCATTTTTAGCACTCAACGGAGTTCGTCCTGCTGGAACTTATGCGTCTTACAACTCTTATGCCCAAGCATTGAGTTATGACTCTGGTACTGCTTGTCAGTCTTTCTCATGCCTATTGAGTACAAAACTTAACTCGGCTTATCCTGCCACTTCCTCGCACCAACCTATTTTGTTGGTTGATCTGATGTCTTATTTCAATTTAATTACTGGGACGACAAATACTGGAAGCGCAAATACGTTTGGGACTTATGGCGTTACAAATCCTGACTTAGTAGTTTGTAGTACAGCTGTCCCCAGTTGCACCACAAGCACACTCGCTACTACGTCTACTAACCAATACACTAGTACTTCCTGGACCTACGCTACTTCTGTATTTGCTTATGACTACTATACGACCCCGTATGTCAATCAGCTCATGGGCAGCTACATCTATAATTACAATTTCTACCGCGCAGGCTGGCGTTAATAGTTTTTTAAAAATACAAACTGGATATGCGGTTAGTCTGTTGAACGACTACCAAACAAAACCCGCATCCCCAATATCCCACCAGCCAATAACAGCGTAATCGTATTGGCAATCACA
>NZ_JBBAQK010000050.1:0-1271 GCF_040400325.1 Polynucleobacter sp. | reverse complement strand
TAGATCGAATAACTCGCCTTAGGGTCTTGCCCCACGATCTTTGCTAGTACTGGGCGATACGCTACTGCCCAGTAATCAACATCAAAGCGCTTTGCAAATGGCCCAGCCAACACATTAAAGTACAGATACTGATAAGGATGCCAGCGTACCATCCAGTAACTTGTAAAGCCCATGGACCCAATCACCAACGCAATCAGAATGCGCCTTGCCAGTTGCTTGGTATTGCTCAGAGCCCAAAGGCTGATTAAGCCTCTAATCGAGACGAGTAGAAAAGCTGGATAAATGAAGTACATCTGGCGCCAGCCGTTGTACAAAATCGAGTGCAGCATAATAACGGCTAGCAGTGGAGCACAGAAGAGTCCCAAAAAGAGTAGATCTTGCAGCTGAGCATCATTGGTCCATAAGGTTTTAGTCTTACCCCAAATATTGCGGATCAATGTGTTTACAGTGGTACTGGCACCCACCATAAAGAGGATCAAATATAAGATAGGAGTAGTCACTCCAATCCAAACAGGAATGTAGTACCAAGGCAGCCGACTAGCATTGACAATGTCGCCCATAAACACCATATCTGGGGCATGCCTAAACCTTGCCATGTTCTTAAAAGCAAGTACAAAGTTCCCTAAGGGGTCTAACCAAAGCCAGGGCCAAAAGGCAACTACTAGTAGTGCCATGACGGCAAGATAAACGCCCAGGTAGCCAATCAGTTTGCTAAAAGAGAGCTCTTTACGAGCTGCTAGTACCAGTAAGGCCACCACAGTCACCGCAGGCAAAATCACCGCCATCAGGCGTAAATCAATGGCAAGGGCGCATGCTAAGGCATGCCACAGACCAGTCAGCAGACCTGGTTTTAAAACAAAGCGTACCAAGGTATAGATGCCAATAGCAAAGGCTGACATAAAGACCAGATCTTTGTCGTTAAAAAACCCATCACCAAAAATACGGGGAGTAAGAACCAAAAAGGCTGCGCCCAATAGCCCGATGCGCCAATCTTGATAGCGCAACTTGACTAACTTATAGAAAAAGTAAACCGCAACGTAACAAATCAAGAAAGTGAGCAAATGGCGAAAAAAATAGGCATTGGCATCATGCAAGTTCAATACTTTGATCAAGAACTCGGCAGGCAGTTCAAAAGCAACACCATAGTCCCGATCACGCTGAGTCAAAAAGACGCTCGCTGGGTCAGCCAAAGGCTGGGCATTGCCCAATAAAAAACGAATATTAAACAGATTGGCTAGATAGGCAAGAGAGGTCAGGCCGATGGAGCGTTG
>NZ_JBBAQK010000049.1:0-1324 GCF_040400325.1 Polynucleobacter sp. | reverse complement strand
GCTGTTGCATTGTTGATGCCTTTAACTAAAGTTTGACCTAAGCTATTTGAGGTTATTTCGCTGATATTTATTAAATTATCGACATAGTTGGTAGATGCACCGGACAGATTAAATGGTGTACCAGCAACTGTAGACTGAATCGTCAATATGCCGGCATTTCTTTGGACGGAAATATTTTTTATCTCACCACTACTAATCTTGGCATTGATAGCTGTTTCCAGATTAGCGGCAATAGATGTGGCATTTCTTGGTGCTGCTGCAGAAGTAACCGAAATACCATTAATTGAAATTGATGCGTTATCGGAAGTAGCGGTACTTGTATATGAAACTTTATTTTTAATAAGAGACAAATCTTGATTGCCAAATGATAGAGGCACAGAAGAATTTATAGACAGATCATCAACGAATAATCTGGCTCCGGCAGCCTGCCCTGCTGTCGCATCCCATGAACCAGATACAAATACAAACTTATATTTTCCAGCAACAGCTATGTTGTGTGTTGCAGTGACCCAACCTGTTGAAATAGAAGCATTTGCTCCAGTCTGATTCAGCATTATTTCAGTTTGCCCCGAATCAATATTTAATAAATATGCAAAGACATCGTATGCATCTGCTCCGCCTACTGCTTGCCATTTAAAACTAACTGAATCTCCAACATTAAAGCTAACTGAAGTGTTACTTATTATTGCTGGTCCGTGCAGTACCCCGCCGATACCACTTGGTGTATTTGCCACACCACCTAAATTCGAATCCATTAATATTGAAGTGCCAGATCCTGAAGGAGTAGTTGCAGATAATTGGGTCGTAAACGAGCTGAAGGAAAAAAATGGCGTTTCGTATCCTCCTCCAATAGTTGCTGAAGTTGGGTCTGCAGGTGTTGCAAAGCCACCGAGTATATTGGTACCATCAAGCTTTATACGTTGGTTCAAAATTGTCCATCCGTCAACAGATGTTGCACCTACCGAACCATCAAAATTACTATTTCTAAAAGTCTGTAAATAATTTATTCTCAAAGACTTCCCAGTACTTCCGTCATAAAAACTATCGATAACTCCAATTTGTTCCGTAGAAGCGCCTGTTCCTCGATACATGACATTACCAACTATAGAAATTGCATTTGCAGTTGTTATAGGTGCAATATCTTTTGAGATGCCAAGTGTTTCAGTAATAGCCCCATTTGTATAGAACTCTAGGTAAGAACTTGTCTCCCGATAAGAATACGCATCAGGGCATTTAATGGAAACCTGTGATACTTGCGCGACTTCGCCACCTTGATCCAAACCAAAGTTGGCCGCTGACAAACCCTTCACATTAGAGTCAAACC
>NZ_JBBAQK010000048.1:0-1406 GCF_040400325.1 Polynucleobacter sp. | reverse complement strand
CGTTTGCACCATTTATTTTTGCCTTCACCAATTGGTGTGTGTTACCGCTTAGGCGTTTCATTCCGCCTATTGGTAGGCTAGATACCGCGAGCTTGGTCGCCGCTTATTTAGTGGTGCTTGCCAAGTTGTGCGTAATCGCCTTGATGTCTCAGGTTGAACCCAATTGGCAGGCCATGGCAGTTCTAAGTTTGTTAGAACTTGTGCATCTGGCTATGTCGAGCATGGTGTGGCTGGTCATTGCCTATGCGCTTTTGTCTTGGGTTAAGGCTGGTTCAGAGGCTGGATATTTTTTAGGGCGTTTGGTAGAGCCTTTGTTGCAGCCATTTCGTAGCGTGTTACCAAAAATAGGTGGGATAGACCTTTCACCCTTGGCACTTTTGGTGCTTTTACAAATTTTAGAAATAGTGATCAACCATTTGACGGGAATGTTATTACTTTGAATATTCTCTGAACTGACCTCTAGGTGACAGTTTCAGGCGCCTTGGAGGGGTCGGCAAGGGTTTGCTCGGGTGTATACCCGGTCGGCTATTCGTAGCATGGTGCTAGTTCACACACTGGAGCACTCACCATGAAACGTAGACAACTTATTACCGCCGCCGCTCTAAGCGCAGCTGCATTCACAGCCACTAGCACTTTGGCGCAAAGCGGTCCTTATCCCAATCGCCCGATCAAAATGATCGTGCCTTATGCGGCAGGTGTTTCGCCAGACATTGTGGCGCGCTTGATTGGCGAAAAACTCGGGCAAGTATTGGGGCAACCGATCATTATCGACAACCGTCCTGGTGCGGGAGGCATGATTGGTGCCGAAGTAGCCGCGACTATGCCCGGCGATGGATACAACCTGTTTTTCACAGTGAAGGGGCCGATGGCTATCGCGCCACACATCTACCCTAATGCTAAGTACAACCCACTCAAAGATTTCAAAGCTATTTCGCAAGTCTTGATCGTCCCTCACATTCTCACGGCTACGCCTAGTGCCCCCTACAACACCATGAAAGAGATGGTCGAGTACGCCAAACGCAACCCAGGCAAAATTGACTATGCATCTGCAGGCGTGGGTTCACAGCCCCATATCGCTTTGGAAGCTTGGGCTACACGTTTAGGCATTTCGTTTAACCACATCCCTTATAAAACTGTTCCAGGTCCTGACGTTATGAGCGGCGTGGTCAGCATGTATTTAGAAGCGTCGACCACCGCAATTCCATCTATCAAAGCCGGCAAGATCAAAGCACTTGGTATTTCTGGTGCAGAGCGCATTGCTAGCTTGCCCGATGTACCAACCATGACTGAGTTCTCTCCAACATTGGACGTCAACGGTGTGATTGGTAATTCATGGCATGGCGTGTTTGCGCCTGCTAATACTTCTGACGACATCGTGAATCGACTCAACACAGAGATCATCAAGA
>NZ_JBBAQK010000047.1:0-1518 GCF_040400325.1 Polynucleobacter sp. | reverse complement strand
TCCACTTGTTATCTACCTTATAGCGACATTGCCATACGGCACTATGCTCGCGTTGATAGAGGGTTAGGTTACGGTGTATAAGTTGATGTGTACTTTCTTTTTTAGTTGCCATACACATACTTTAGCTTCTGACCACCAGCTAGGACAACCAAGTTGGCTGAATTTTTCAGGTCAATTTAGCCAAAAGAAAGTGTGGCAAATTGTGGTGATTTATGGAGAGTTTTTAGGGATGAGCGTTACTTTAAGTAACGCTCATTAGCTCGGTGACTTTGGCTGAACATACCTCCTCTAGTCTTTTACCAAGCGAAACCCTAAGTGAGACATTGGGCTATACGGGTCTGCTCCACGCCTTGCACTTGGACGATAAGATTGGCAGTAATCTTCATTACATAAAAAAGATCCACCGCGAATAACTCTTTTAGGGGCGCTTGGCGGCACACCGTAATCATCCGGATCATATGAACCAATAGGTCCTAAAGGATTATCAATTGCCTTATTACCAAACTCTTTTTACTGCATCGCAAAATAATCTGCTCGATACCAATCAGCAACCCACTCCCAAGCATTACCAGTCATATCAAATAAGCCATAGCCATTTTGAGGATATGTCCCAACGGAACTGGTACCTACTGCGCCGCCAGCTTTAGGGCTTATGACTGGATTAACCACTGGGAATGCCTGCTTCCTCACATCCCAAATATTGGCCGGCAATTTTCCTTCTCGCTCTCTGCGTATCACGCAACCAAGATAAAACCCGCTTCTTAGTTCTTCCTGCCCCATAAGCACTAACCGTTTTTTGCAATTTAGTAGTTTCAAACTTATTTAACTGCTTCTCTGCCTTAGCCAATACATCATCTTTATTCTCGGCAAGCGAATCTAGATTATTCAATAGATCCACCAATAAGAATTCTTTATCCAGCTTTTTTGGAAAGCGCGGTTTTACCCGAAATTCAAAACTTCTATTGCCCAATTTAAAGACGCCATGGCGTTTATGGTTGTACACCATGGTCTTGTTATAGAGCTGGGTTGTTCCTAGACCCAAGGAGTTATAGCTATTAGGCGAGAGCAACAAAAAGTTCTTGTCTTTTAAAAAAGCTTCTACTAGCTCATTGTCCTTCGGAGGCACCCTACCAAATACAGATGATTTGGGTGCGTAATATAGTCCTTGAGCAAGCTTTTCTAAATCACCTGCATCAACCAATTGTTTTAAATGACGGTCAACCGCATTGGAGTCACCTAAAAGATCCTCTCTTCTATAGACATGACCCCTCTTAAGGTGCGAGCGAAGTCTCCCCAATGCGCTATTGCGTACTTCGGGCGAAGTACTTAAGGAGGCTTTTACTGGCTCTTTTTGCATGATTTTTTATTGAAGTTTCATGCATACTAGCATAGGTATACGATCTTAACAAGCGTTACTTAAAGTAACCCTCAAAAGACAAAACCCCCACCATTTCTAGTGAGGGTTTTGTATGACTCGACACATAGTTAACACTTTATACCGGACACATACTTTACAGT
>NZ_JBBAQK010000046.1:0-1567 GCF_040400325.1 Polynucleobacter sp. | reverse complement strand
CTGCATCAGCTGCATCTTGTGCCGCTGCTGTTGCTGCATCTGCTGCTTCTGCTGCAGCGTTTGCTGCATCAGTTGCTGCGTTTGCTGCATCAGTTGCTTCTGCTGCTGCATCTACAGCTGCTTCTGCAATACCGTTTGATACAACAGTTGCTGTTGCAGTTGCTGATACGTCAGCTGTTGTTGCATCTGCACCAGTTGTTGCCTTAACAGTTAGTGGGCCTGATGCCAAAGGCATGAATCCTGTTGCTGTTGCCTTTCCAGCCTTCAATGAAACGCTCGCACCAAACAATGTTGATGTTAGTGATTGTGAAGGTGTAAGCGCACCAGCTAGAAGTGCTGAGTATGTTGCATCTCCTGGAACTCCAGCTGCGTTTGTTGCAGTCAGAGTTACTGTAAATGCTTCTCCTGCTGAGTATTCAGCCTTATCAAATGCAAGTGTTACTGCTGTTGGCTTTGCAGCCGCAGAAACTGTTGCAGTTGTTGTGATTGAACCTGAAGTGAATGTAAGTACTGATGAACCTGCAGTTGCACCAGCCGTTAGATCGCAAGACGATGCTGCTGTTGCTGTTGAAGCAGAGCATGTACCTGATGCGATTGAAGCCGCTGTTGCAGATGTAATTGTAGGTGTAACTACAACTACGTTACCTAGTGAATCCTTACCAACAACTGTTACTGCACCAGTCTTTGTTGCCGATGAAAGAATCTGAGTGTTAACAACTGTTGCTGTAAGTGTTGCTAGTGATCCGTAGAATGAAACTGTGTATGTCTTAACAGTCACGCCGTTTACTGAAACAGTTACTGTTCCTGTGCCCTTTTGACCGTTTGGAACTAGCCAGAATCCAACTGCTGATGAACTTGATGGTGTTACTGCAACGTAACCGCCAACAGTTGCGTCATATGTTGTCTGTAGTGAACCAATTGTTGTGCTAACTGCAACTACTTTCCAGCCTGAAGTTAGAGCAACTCCAGCTGCATCCTTCTGAACTACAGAGAACATAGCTGCCTGCGCTATTGAAGCGTCTCCTGCTGAATTTGCTGTAACTGAGAATGCAGCATCTGTTGTTGATGTTGCTGCTGTAACAGTTGATGTGTCTCCAGCGTAACCGTAAACAGTTGATGTTGAGAAGATGTTTGTTACCGCTGCTGCAATAACAGAAACTGCAACAGTCTCTTCTGCTGTTGTTGAGAAGATTCCTGAACCACTTGCTGTCTCAGCAAACACTGTAACAGTAATTGTTCCAACTGCTGGAGTTGTGATTGTCAAAACTCCTGTTTTGTTATCAGGGTAAAGAACTGAAGTTCCACCTGTTGCAATTGAAGTTGAGCCTGTTGCAGTAACAGCTGTTGAGCCTGTTCCGCTGATTGTGATGAAGCGACGCTTGCTGTCTACAGGAGTAGCAACATCTAGGGCAACAGTGTTTGCTGCTCCTGCGATACCTGTTCCTGTTGAGAATGGTGATGCTGCAATGCTCTCACCAGTCTTGTACTTCAATACTGCGTTATCTGCTGCTGAAGCTGAAACAGCTGAGAATGAACCCAGTGTCAAAGCTGCAACTGCTACAAGCGC
>NZ_JBBAQK010000045.1:0-1595 GCF_040400325.1 Polynucleobacter sp. | reverse complement strand
TCGATTCCGCCCCGGGCCACCAAGAATCTCAATAGCCCACCTGTTGGGCTATTTTCTTTTAAGGCTTGGCAAGGCTGGACGCCATCGGTTAGGATATCCTCATCAAGAACCGTCCTTTAAAAGGACGAATCAATTAGACATCCCTGCGTTGGTCCTACGTCGATTTAAGCGACGCTTGTTCAGGGTCGGTGCTTGGGATGTCGTTTAAAACGACAAAATAAGAGTAAATTGGGTTTATGTTTAAAACGATTCTTGCTCTACCCCGTACCGTTTGGTTAATTGGATTTATTAGTTTAGTAAATGATTCTGCTAGTGAGATGATCTATCCATTGATGCCCTTGTACTTGACATCAGTCCTTATGGCAGGACCCAGAGCACTTGGCATTATTGAGGGTATTGCGGAAGCTTCATCTAGTATCTTCAAATTAGTTTCTGGCGTCATTGTTGATCGCACTAAGAAAGCAAAACCTTGGATTGTCTTAGGTTACACGCTTGCCGGAATTGGAAGGCCTTTGATCGCAATTGCTAATTCATGGGTTTGGGTTCTAGCCATTCGCTTTACTGATCGCATGGGTAAGGGTCTTCGAAGCTCTCCCCGTGATGCTCTGTTGGCTGAGAGTGTTAATGAAAATCAACGGGGAGTTACTTTTGGCTTACATCGCTCGATGGATAACGCAGGAGCAGTCATTGGCCCCTTATTAGCGGCTTTGTTTTTATCAATGGGTGTGCCGCTGAAAGATATTTTTCTTTGGGCAATAGTCCCAGCAGTGATCACCATCACTCTTGCCTTGTGTATCAAAGAGCCACAGCGAGAGACTGCTCCACGGGCGAGCAAATTTAGCTGGTCACTCAAGGGTATGCCTGATCAATTTAAAAGATATCTAGTAGTCGCAGGTATCTTTGCTTTGGCAAATTCATCGGACATGTTCTTATTGCTAAGAGCTAGAGAAGCAGGAGTTCCACAAGAGCAGATTCCATTATTATGGGCGGCAATCTCATTGATTGCAACCGTATTTGGAACCCCCTTATCGGCGCTATCAGATACCTTTGGCCGCAAACGATTTATCTTAATTGCTTGGATTGCCTTTGCCTTCTTTTATATGGCTATGGGTTTACCAGGTATTTCCACCTACCAAATCTTTGCGCTTTTTGGTGTGTATGGATTATTCAAGGCCGCTACCGAGGGTGTGGAGAAAGCATTGGTAGCCGATATGGCGCCCAAGGGTTTAGCGGGAACAGCATTTGGTTGGTTTAATTTAATAACAGGACTCATGCTATTTCCAGCCTCATTTATCTTTGGCTGGGTCTATGAATCCATCGCGCCACTTTATGCATTCCTGTTTTCAGGAGGCTGTGCATTAGTAGCTTTTATGCTGATGGCGTTTTGGGTCTATAGGAACGAGGAATCCTAGGCCCCGCATTCAATGGAGTTGAATCATGGAATGCCAACTGAGCACATAGATCATATGAAGTAAGTATTTGAAATGGATTAAACATCTATGGCCCTGGTCGATTCCGCCCCGGGCCACCAAACTCAAATGGTCCGTACCGGACACATGCTTTACGTCCGGTACCGATCACATGGTTTACACCTT
>NZ_JBBAQK010000044.1:0-1682 GCF_040400325.1 Polynucleobacter sp. | reverse complement strand
CAATGTAGATGTTGTAGCCCAGACGATTACCACTTGTGCCGTGGGTTATCAGAATGGCATTGGACTTGTTCGCATTGAGCGTTCCTTGGGTCACGTAACCCACCTTCATGTCCTTTAATTTCTTTCCACTCTCAAAGGTGAATTCTGGGATGTTGTGGACTGCTTCAGTCTGCGCCCAAACGAGATTGCAAAAGGCAAATGCCAGCAGGCATAAAAGGTTCTTAATCATGCTTGTCTATCCTTCATATTTGTAGAGCCATACTAGCCCCGAACAGGTACAAATTAAAGGTGGGATGTACCCGTAGAAGAGTTGAATTCTTCGCCTGAATGACCTAATATCACTATGCGAAATAGGTATAAAGATAGGGTAGTAATAGGGATGCAACCAAGTACAGAAGCCAGTAAACCATTGACATTGCAGCAACTGTGCTTTGCCAATAGCCTCATCAGAGGCGAGTCTCAAATCCAAGCCTACAGGGAAGCCTACCCTGCCGACACCAGTAACCCCTCCAATCTTCATTGCAGCGCATACAGGCTGTCGCGCCACCCCCAGATTCAAGCACTATTGAAAGATACCCATGAAGCTGTGGCAGAAACGCTTACGGACGATATTCAGGCAACCAAGCGGTTTATCCTCAGACAACTTTTTGCACTAAGCAAACAAGGCAACCAAGACTGCACCAAATTAAAAGCACTAGAACTGCTTGGCAAAGCATGTGGGTTGTTTAACCCCGCCCATACCAAGGAAGAATCCCACCAAGACCTCAAGCAAATTCTGAGGCAACGCTTGGTTGAGTTTGAGGATGCCATTTAGAGCCCGAACTAGAAAAATTCCAGACGTTATTTGGAGCGGGTAAGGGGGTAGGTAGCCATAACCCCCGATAGGGGCTTCTAGGGAGCACGTAAAGGTTGGTATGCATATGGCGTTTGGTCAATGGGAAAGATTGGTTAGGGGGTGAAATCTACACAGGTTAGAGTTCACTCATTTGGATGATAGTTTGACCCTTTACCCTTGCTAGTAAAGGTTTGAACAAGTGTTCGTAACTTCTTGGGAGTAATCTCAATATCGATACCCAAGTTGACTGCAAATGGCACAGGGTCATTCTCAATCCTTAGTCTTATTAACTGATAGTGGGGACTTCTGGTCATAGGGTCTGACGAAGTTTCAACTTGTGTAATAACCTGTTTAGCCAATCTAATACGGTCTGCTTTGAGGAGTTTTTCAGGTGGCAGAGCAAGCCCATATTTCTGAGCAACCTTATGGAAGAAATCCTCCTTACGTTCCCGGTACTTCCTTTTATTTCCCTTAACTTTAGAGGCAACTAATTTGGTTGGGGTAACGCATAGAAAAATAACATGCATGTGCGGGGTTGCTTCATCCAGATGAATATCCGCTGTCAATACTTCAGCAGGAGAAAACTCGGTTTTTGCCCATGTCAAACTGTCGTTGAAGTAATCACGGTTATTGATATCGGGTCTACTATCAGGAAGTGAGAACAAGACCTCAATTGCGATGACTGCATCACGTCGTATTCTCTTGCCAGTGTTGTCCTCATAAGCCTCAATCCTTTCATTGACTTTATGTATCAAGCCATCAGTACTTACAACATCTACCAATGAGTAATTGAGCGGTATTTTTTGTGAGTCGATGTGACTTCTTGCCCCAAGTTCCTTTTGGATTT
>NZ_JBBAQK010000043.1:0-1733 GCF_040400325.1 Polynucleobacter sp. | reverse complement strand
TTCTGAGGACTGATCTTTATTCTGTTGATCTGATAAGCTCGTAAAACGGCTTTCAGATGAATCAGATGTTCTTCTGTGCTGTCTGAGAAGATCCAAGAATCATCTTGCCAGTAGCAAAAGAACGACTCAAAAGTGTCAGGCAAAAGGTCAGCTTCCCCTTTAGGGAGTGATCTCTTGATTTCAGCCAGAGAGGCAGCTGAGAAGATGATCGACATGGCTTGATCCCAGCACGCTGGTGCGGATGCTAAGCCTTGGACCATTCTGTTAAATTGCATGACTCTGTTTCTGAGCCAAAAGCAGGTGAAAGCTCTGCTCTCGGGAGCAAGAGGCAAATGCCAATATGCCTGGTTGGCATCCATGGAGCTTACAATTTTGCCCTGAAGCTTCTGAAAGATCTGTTCAGGCAATTTTGGAACAGTCTTTTTGACATTTTTTGTGGCAGAATTCACTCTTCTGAGATCCTGAACGATTCTGAATTGAGTGTTCTTTACACCTTGGACTTGGGCCAAATACGTAGAGGCTTTGGTGAGATCCCGTAGCCCTTCGTATTTTGGAACCAAATGAAGATTTGAGATGGTTTTCGGAGTGTGACACTCTTCAACCAAACCCATTTCTTCGAAAGTTTCGAAGGTTTTGTCACAGAAGGCAGCTTTCTCTTCTGACATAAACCTTTGATGTTCAGCAGGAATTTTGTCAGTGATCTCTAGCTGAACAGTGAAGTGAGGGAATTTTCCCACATCCAATTTGTTCTTTGCAAACACTGACTCATGTTCCTGTAGGATTTGCCGCAGCTTTTTAGCCGTGGATTTATCCAGCTTGTCATTGATTTCACAATCTTTCCAAGTAAATTGCTTGTCCAGATTTGTGGCATCAACAAGCAATGTTTCTAGCAGAATTTCTTCCTCTAGAGAATCTTCGTTCTCTTCAGAAGAAAATTCATCTGTAGCTGAACTATTTAGCTCGGTGCATGAAATGCTGCTCATAGTAGCAATCACGGACCCTGCTTGAAAATGCAGATCTTCGGCAGTTTTATTCTGTAGCAACACAGTCAGCTTGCTAGCATGCTGGTATGCATTAGAAATAGAATAACTTAGTGCATTCAGAGAAGTGATCATGGATGTCACTTCTTTCCAGCACTCAGTTCCTGCAGAGAGATTATGATTGCTCTCTGAGGCAACTTTTAGCTCAGCATTGATAGAGGAGAAAGGAGCTACTGTGACTGTTCTTCTAATCTGAATCATATTGCACTCCGCGGAGTCACTTAGTTCAGAAAGAGGAATTTCATGTCTGCCAAGCTCTGAGCTTGTCAGCAAATGGCTGGAAGTGATGGCTGCGATTAACTTGTTGTTGTACAGAAAGTCTGCGCCAAGTATTGCCTTGTAGCCATTTGTGGCATGGGCCAGAAGGAAATCTACAAATACTGATATGCTTTTTCCTCCTGCGAGTGAAAATACTATCGGTAGTGTAGTTTTTCCTATGATGTTGTTAGTCAATGTGTGACCAGCAACTTTCATGTTCAGCTTTAGAGGACTGAAAGACTTGCCTTTTAACTTGTGGAACTCAGCCACAGATAGGAGACAATGAGTACTTCCAGTGTCAACTAATGCTTGCAGTTTCAACTCATCTAACTCAAACTGAGTCAGCCTGATGTTTGAACTGTTAGCATGTGACGAATTTAGCTGAACAATTGAATTCTTTCTTTTCTTAGTGACTTTCTTAGGCTTTGATGCCTG
>NZ_JBBAQK010000042.1:0-1781 GCF_040400325.1 Polynucleobacter sp. | reverse complement strand
TTTTTACAAGGATTTTGGCCTGCCCAGCACGATTCGAACGTGCGACCTTGGCCTTAGAAGAATTTGTGGCTACTGGAATGTCTATATCTTTCAATGGCTTACATGCTTTTATCCGGACTGTGTAATAAACTGTGCAATGATTAATAAAAAGAAATCCTGAGTGCATTGCGCATTTCATAGGCAACCAACAAGGGAAGTTCAGGATGCTTAGCTAAAAATTCAGGAAAGAGGCGCTCAATATTTTTACTTGCCTCGCCAATTACTTCGAAATTCCGAATAACCGCATCTTGAATTAATTGGCTGCTGATAAAACCGAGTTCATCAATATCGGCACAGTAACCTTCTATTCGATTTATGGCCTCAAGAATATGTTCCAAATAGTCCCGCAAACGCTGTGGATCACGCGTCATATTGGCATTGCGCCCGCAATCACTGAGCTGCGAAACTTTTCTGGCAAGGCATTCGGCGTCAAAACATCCACTGGAACACCCAATAATTGCTTTAATTTATAGCGAATTGCGCCAATATCAAATAAGGTTGTTTCAGGGCTAGGATCAATCAAGACATCTAAGTCACTACCATCAATATCGGTGCTGTTCGCCACAGAACCAAAAACGCGCGCATTGCTAGCATGATGCGCTTCAATAATTGAGCGAATCTGTGCACGGTTGGCGTTCAGGGCAATCGAAGGTTTCATAGTCCTACATTATGCAAATATTTGGCCTGAAGATCAACATAAAGGATGTTTTGGCCTGCCCAGCACGATTCGAACGTGCGACCTACGCCTTAGAAGAATTCGTAGCTGCTGGAAAGTCTATATATTCCAATGACTTAGACTCGTAAATCGGGACTATGTAATAAACTGTGCAATGCGGTTTCGGATTACTTATGCCGGTCACGATCGATCAAAAAACCCACCTTGGTTCGCGTTCGTACTGGCCTCGCTGATTGGCGGATTGCTATGGAAAAAAGCCGTGCCTTAAGTTGACATAAAAAATTCACACAGCGTAGGTATTATTTAGCAATGAAAATTTTTGCTATTGCATTGCGTCAATTTACTTTTGGGCTTTTTGGACTCGCTCTCACCCAATCCGTCTTCGCACAAAACGCTGACGTCCTCGTGTTTAAAGATTTTTATAAGCTTCCAGTGGGCTCAAAAGGCCTCGAGATGACCGATGCTTTGCGTAGCGCCAACGGTAAACAACGAAAAATTGTTGGCTACATGGTGCAACAAGAACGGCCTCACTTGGGACGATTTTTACTCTCGCCTCGGCCGGTTCAAATGAGTGAACATGCCGATGGTGAAGCCGATGACCTTCCCGCTGCGCTGGTTACTGTGTACTTGGACGCATCGCAAAGCGATTGGGCGGTTCCTTACACCAGAGGTCTCATTAGCCTGACAGGAACCATCGAGGTGGGTCGATTGGAAGAAACCGACGGACGCGTTTCTTGGGTCCGCATGCGAATAACGCCCGAGGCTACCCGCGGCATGAGCCCTTCTGAGTTAGACCGGTACTTTCATTCACTACAACACAAACATTAATTTCCCTTTTCCCTCATTCCACCCTCAACCTCTAAGTTAGTTTATCTATGAACTTATCGAACCCTCCATCCAAATTTTGGATGTCTGCACTGGGACTCGCCGCCTTGTGTGCGACCCAAGCTTTCGCAGCCCCCACCGTGACACGTCTTACTCCGCCGAGTGAAATGTTCAGCAGCGGTAATACTGCGCCCGTTATTGCCCGGTTTTTACCAGGCCAGCGCTTTGATTTGCAAGCAAC
>NZ_JBBAQK010000041.1:0-1827 GCF_040400325.1 Polynucleobacter sp. | reverse complement strand
GCTCGTTGCCAAAGTAATTTAGGCCAGGGGTTAGTACGGGCGCGGCTTGTTCTAAGTTTAAGCGACGGGTTTCATCATTGCTGCTGCCGTGGGGGGGAGCAGGGTCATTGCTGCTGCCGGGGGGGCGGGGGGGGGCGCCGTCACCGCTGCTGCCTGCACCGCCGCTGTTAAATGAGAGGCCTTCGTCGGTTGATGGGTTGTATTGTGTGCAAACTACAAATAATGCTTTTTTATCCAAGTCGAGTTTTTTGTAGACCTCTCTAAGAATGTCTTGGCGGCCTCTTGACATCTGTGATATTTGATTAAACGCTCCATATAGATGGGGATTAATAATTAGACCGGTTATAAAGCCCTGCGAAGGAATAGAGCACTGGGGAGAAAATATATGCGCCAAATATATAAGATCATCAAATCCACATATTGTTATCACTGTGTTTGCATTAATGAGCAAAAACCGCTCATTTGAAAGCGCATTGATATTAAATTGTAGGTTGTTTGTATTTACAACCATATTAAGCCATTGTGTATAAGCTTCGAGTGATACTGAATTAAGAATATTATTCGAATCCCTGCTTTGATACCTTTGCAGGTCTGCCATAAAGGCCTGCCATTTTCTCAAATCTTCTGGTGCCTGGGGTTTGTTTAAATAAACCGCAGTGAGTAAATAATTGCCTCTTGAATCTAAAGTACTGAGAACTTCAGGAAGTAAGAGTCCAGTATTAACATGCTCATACTCCTGTAGGTAATAATCCCATTGTTTTGACTCAACGATCCGCACTAAGAGTGCAGTTAATATTTTTCTGGCCCGCTCGCCATAAATGAAATCACCCCTGTATATGGTTTCTGCAGTATTTGCGAAAATAAGTCTATTAATAAACGGTTTATAATTCGTCTCCATGTTTATGATGTGAATAACAGATTGAGCGTCAAGTCCTGCAATTCTATAGTCACCGAGGTAATTTAGCTGGGGCAATGTTATCGCATCATTGATAATTAAAGTATTCAGTTCTTCGTTTGATAAAACTTGCAGAAATTGTCCCCCATTAAACATGCCCATAAAATTAAGATGTAGTAACAATGCTTTTTGACTTAAATTTAATACTACCGTTTCTTCTACAGAAAAACATCTAGATAATTCAGACGAAATATTTAATCTACTAAGATCGTTGGGGAGGCCTATAAAAACATTATTAATTCCTATATTATGTGCTCCTATAAACATATCAAACAATCTAGCGCAGCTAATCCTGTTAATTTGATTTATGGTCAATAAATTATTATTAAGTTGATATGCTAACTGCTCGTCAGTAATTACATGATGCAATAATAAGTAATCTAATTGCGCGCTGCTTAATTCGCTTAAAAGAATATCATGCTGCGCTTGCGTGAATATATGTAGCCTAACCAAATTGGCATATTGCACATCTGTGAGAAATTGGCCAACATGCGTTTGTATCGCCAATGGAAAAGGTGGCACAGGCGGCGTAACTATTTGGGCAGGGGGTGGATTAGGCTCGTGAAGCACAATTTCAAAGTCCGCTGGATCGGGATACGGAACAAAAAGCCATGGGCATAAATACAAATACCAAGGCGGGTTATGACTCGAAGCGGAAGGTAAGGATGGCATAAGAACAAACTTTCTGTAAGTTGAAAGTTAATTCTAATTAACTATTTTATACGCGTCAATAGTGTATAAATATACACTTAATAGTTAATAAAGCACTCTCGGCTAGTGAGCGCATTTATACGTTCAGTTTGCGAAAGCTAAACCCACCGCCTGATTCAAATAATTAAAAACATCTCCAACCGCGATTGGCTTTGCCTGCG
>NZ_JBBAQK010000040.1:0-1943 GCF_040400325.1 Polynucleobacter sp. | reverse complement strand
AAGGTGTAAACCATGTGATCGGTACCGGACGTAAAGCATGTGTCCGGTACGGACCTTTGCTTTTCTGGTGGGCCCAACAGGACTTGAACCTGGGACCAAAGGATTATGAGAGCAGACATCCAAAGAAAACCACTAGGATTTCAAGAGCTTACGTCACCTATTTATCGGTGTGTGAGCTTTTGTGTTACTGATTTAACTAGAGAAGAAGAAACGCTATCTCGGTCTTTGGTTTTGAAAATAAAAAATCTTTGGAGCAATGACCAAAACACCTCGTTGTTCCAAAGTACTTTTTCGAAATCAAGCGTTACTTAAAGTAACGCTGCTAAATCTCTGGCAAGTGTTAATGGCTGCAAGGCCAAAAGCTGTTGCGATATTTATCAAAGAAAGCATATCAGGCTATTTTATTTTAAGGACTCGATTTACATACTGAATCTTGAGCCTCTTTTACTCGTAGTGTAGAACTTACAACACCAATAGATTGAAAACTATTAAGCCATGCAAGGATGTCATTTATTACTGTTGTAGCTTCTAGCTGTCGGGTAAGCATGTGCCAACCGTTGGCATAAATGATGAATTGAAGAAAATTAATTTTCTCGTCTGATACCAGCGATAACCTAGAGAGCCAATAACACAGTGCTTTTGGTGGAATGATCTTATCGTTATTCCCATACAAAACTAATGTTGGAGCCGTGAAATCGATTGGATGATTGAGTGCTTGACTCATGAGTTTTGTAAGCCCAAAAAGACTACTAACGCGGGTTTCTTTTATAACCAAAGGATCTTGACTAAGATCTTCTGCGACTGCTGGATCATCAGTTGGCCGTATACCAAGGCTTTGTACACCTCTGCCTGTGAAAGTAAAATTAGGGGCTATGGCGTTAAACCACTCAAGGCTCATTCGCTGGTACCACGGCATAATCTCAGCTCCCCATATCGCAGGTGCTTTAAGGATGATTAGATCAGCAGGTAACCGAGGAGCCTCAGTACTAGCTCGTATTAATACTGCTCCACCCATACTTTCACCAATAACTACTAATGATAGTGTTGGGTAGTTGGCTCTAAGTTGAGTAACTATTTCTCTTAAGTCATGGAC
The DNA here is from genome assembly GCF_040400325.1 of Polynucleobacter sp. GTDB lineage: Bacteria > Pseudomonadota > Gammaproteobacteria > Burkholderiales > Burkholderiaceae > Polynucleobacter. Next base: position 850 of record NZ_JBBAQK010000040.1, on the reverse strand, counting down.
TAATCGATCCTCGCTTGGCCATACACCGGGGTTAGGGTTAGCTCCAAACCCTCTTTGATCATAGGCATAAACTACCGCTTGACGATGTTTAACAAGAGCTTTAGCCAAGGTTGTGAATGATTTGCTGTAATCATTGAATCCATGAACATTAACAACAAGGAGCTGTGGTTTTTCTGCAGACCATTTTCGATACTGAAGTTCTACACCATCGGAGAGTTGAAACACTCCTTTCTCAGCCAGAAAATCTTTAGACCAAGCCTGTGTATGAAAGGTCAACGTAATCAAAAAGACCGTAATAATTTTTATCAAATCAAGTTTCTACTCAATATTGTCATAGGTGAATGGATTAAGTATATCAATAATATAAGGCAACATATCTTTGTAGATTGTCGACTACGACTACAAATCTAATTATTAAAATTATCCATAATTAATCCACTATGATGCAACGATGTAAAAAGAAGTTTTATATTTAATTGAGATTAGACAACAGACTCAAGCCTGAAATGAAAGGTCTAAGTTAATACCCACTAAGGTTTAAAGCATGTGACCGGTATGGAACTTGGATTTTTGGCCTGCTCAGCACAATTCGAACGTGCGACCTTCGTAGTAGGAGACCTTACCTCTCTTAACTCAAAGCCTCTTATTAAGCGTCAGTAGCCCGTTAATACCTAAAGATCCCAATTCATCAGATCACCATTGAAAATCTATAAAGTTCGTGTACACAATTTTTAGCAATCTAAGCGTTACTTTAAGTAACGCTCAAAAGACGAAAACCCCAGCTATCTCTAACTGGGGTTTGCTTTTCTGGTGGGCCCACCAGGACTTGAACCTGGGACCAAAGGATTCC
>NZ_JBBAQK010000039.1:0-1960 GCF_040400325.1 Polynucleobacter sp. | reverse complement strand
TTGCGTTTAGCAGGGCTTAGAAGTTTCCCTTAATGACTTCCTTGAGCATGACTTCTCGCAAGGAGAGATCGGCAACCAGCTTCTTTAAGCGGGTATTTTCCACTTCCAGATCTTTGTACTTACGAGCTTGATCGACTTTCATACCGCCATAGATCTTGCGCCAACGATAGTAGCTTTGCTCAACCGTTCCCACTTCTTTGCAAGCCTGGGCTAGGGTTTTGCCGTTCGTTGTCAGGACATCGATTTGACGCAATAAGGTGACGATTTGCTCGGGTTTAAGACGTTGGCCTTTTGCCATATTTAGCACTCCTTTAAGGTGAAGATTATCAAAAATCCTCTCTTTGGGAGTGGTACTAAAAATCAGGTCAGTTCAAGAATCAATGAGCTTACGTTGTTGCAATAAAACCAATGAAAGATTTAATTGCCTACTAATTAGCTGCGTAATGTAGCCGCGGGAATTATTTTGAGAATCAGACTCTACGTTTTCTTCATTGTCTAATTCGTTAATTTTAGAGCTTGAGCCCTTAACATTAGCATAGCCACTTTTTAATAATTGAATTGCTTTTCGAAGTGATCTTTCGCTCTCAATCCATTGCCCTTGATAAGAAAAATAAATTCCCCTCGCACTCTCATATTGTGATTCCCATTGAGGCCCATAAGTACTATAGTCACGAACTCTTTTTAATGAATTCAGTAAATTTTCTAGTTTTGTAAGTTCTAACTTTGCTTGCTCAAAGTTACCACTAACGCTAAGAGCATTAATTAATTGTCTTTCAAGGGATGTAGCACGACCTGATTGATTTGGCAATCTAGATCGCTGAATAACGAGTGCCTTATTAAATGCGTCAATAGAACTTGTATTTCTACCGCCTAGGGATTCAAAACAAGAACTAAATATTCGTGAGCATCAACCGCTATCGCAGATGCCAAGTTCGGCATCAACATTGGAATTGCAGCAATCAGTAGTACTAGTAGTTTCTTTTTCATCTTCTTTTCCTTTGTGATTAATAGTTACTTTGAATCAATTAAAACTTATACCCAACACCCACTAGCAAGTTGTAAACATTGGCATTCAAAGTAGTAGACCAAGTTAAGGTACGAGTACCAGCTGTAGCCCTTTGGTTATCGACAGAATTGCCATAACTAAAGTAGTTCGCTTCTCCAAAACCATACCAATTACCAGAAAAGAATTGTTTATAGCCTAGTCCTAGCGAATAGCCACTTAGGTTTTCAGTGCTACTAGCACTGCCTTGAGAAGATTTAATAGATGCGCCTGTATAGCCGACCTTAAAGTAAGCTAAACCATCTGTACCGACATTCATACCGGGCGCTATATAAATGTTGTAGGCATTTTGTTTTTGGTAAGTACCAGATTCAGTTCTACCAGCAATAGTAGAAGTGTAATTATCTGTACTACTATCAATTGGATAGTATTCAGCACCAATACCCAAGGTGTAATCTTTATTTAGAGATGCGGTATAGCCAAGGGCAACATTGCCTGTACCTCCAGAAGTGCTACTAATAGAAGTAGATAGTGGAATAGTCGAACTTGAACCACTAACACTGATAGGTGTATTGGTTAAGGTGGGATTAATACTTTCATAACCAATAGCAACTTGTCCATAAAGACCTTCAAACTTGGACTGGGCAAATGAAGATGTTGCTAGTGTAGATAAGGCAATGGCTAAGCCTGTAAGTTGTAAATGATATTTCAACATTTCAATTTATTTCCACAAGTTAAGTCTTGGAAGCCTCAAGACGAGGTACATCCAATTCCTTACCAATCATTAGGGGCAAATCCAACCGCAATCAGAATAACAGTAAATCCCCCCAACCTCACAACCCCCCGTGTCAATCACTACGGCAGATGCCAAGTTCGGCAATATAGCGGATGCTAGGGCAATGAGTAGTACTAGTAGTTTCTTTTTCATGTTTGTCCTTAGTGATGATTTTGATGAAA
>NZ_JBBAQK010000038.1:0-2022 GCF_040400325.1 Polynucleobacter sp. | reverse complement strand
GGGTTAGGACTAGCAATAACTCTAAATGGATTTTCATCCAATTTTATTTTTGCCCCACACGAAACAATACCAACAACAAAATTTTCTGTGGTTGCAGTACTTACAGAACAAGTGCTAGAAGTTACCTTTGCTCGGAAAGCAGTGGCTACATTTAAATTCCCTGTTGCCAAGCTTGTGGTTGTTCCTGCTACTGCATTCCATGTAGGAGTTGCAGCGGTCCAGTTAGTCGATCTCTGCCATGCAATTGTTCCAACAGCATTCGCTAAGGTCAGTGTAGTTCCAGCACCTAAACACACGGTTGATGCACCGCTTATTGTTCCAGCAATTGCAGGTGATATAGTATATTGAACTACATTTGAGTAAGCAGCATCGCAAACACCATTTGAACTTTTAAACCTAAAATAGGTAGTTCCTGAGATTAGTTTAAATGAATAACTCGTAGAAGCATTACTGGTTGAATTAGAGGTAAAAGTAGGCGCCGCTGTTCCAACTAATGCAGGCGCTGCAACATAATTAGCGCCATCCGTAGAATATTCCCATAAAACTGTCGTACCAATGTGCCCAGTTACTTTTACCAATCCTGTTGCTCCTGAGCATAAAGCCCCCGTACCGGTAATAGTACCTCCAACAGAAACTTGATTCACAGTTGTAGTTTTAACTGCTGTAGTTGCCGTAGAACATGGGCCGCTTTTTACAACTGCTCTCACATATAAAACAGTTCCGCTTACATTATTGGCTGTATAGCTAGCTCCTGTTCCTACAACTGTTCCTGAAGTAGCTGAAGCACTTGCAAGTGATTGCCATTCAATTGATCCTACATAACCAGATAAAATATATGTAATTGAACCGCCTAAACAAACAGATGCCGTATTGGTAGAAATGGTTCCAGCAACAGATGTTGGGGCAATATTTACAATGAAATTTCCTGTAGTTGCAATACTTGTCGAACAAGTACTAGAAGTTACCTTTGCTCGGAAAGCAGTAGAAACACTTAAATTGCCAGTTGCCACGCTTGTGGTTGTTCCTGCTACTGTGTTCCATGTTGGAGTTGCAGCGTTCCAGTTAGTCGATCTCTGCCATGAAATTGTGCCAACAGCATTTGCTAGGGTCAAAGTCGTTCCACCACCTAAACATACGGTTGATGCTCCGCTTATTGTTCCAGCAATTGCAGGTGATATAGTATATTGAACTACATTGGAGTAGGCAGCATCACACGCTCCATTTGAACTTTTAAATCTAAAATAGGTAGTTCCTGAGATAATTTTAAATGAATAACTCGTAGAAGCATTACTGGTTGAATTAGAGGTAAAAGTAGGTGCTGCTGTTCCAACTATTGCAGGCGCTGCAGTATAATTAACGCCATCTGTAGAATACTCCCATAACAATGTCGTTCCAGTGTGCCCAGTTACTTTTACCAATCCAGTTGATCCTGAACATAAAGTTCCAGTACCAGTAATAGTTCCTCCAACAGAAATTGGATTCACAATTGTAGTTTTTACTGCTGTAGTTGCCGTAGAGCATGAGCCATTTTTTACAACTGCTCTAACATATAAAACAGTTCCGCTAACGTTATTGGCTGTATAACTAACTCCTGTTCCTACAACTGTTCCTGAAGTAGCTGTAGCACTTGCAAGAGATTGCCATTCAATTGATCCCACATAACCAGATAAAGTATAGGTAATTGAACCACCTAAACAAACAGATGCTGTGCTGGTAGTAATTGTTCCAGCCACAGAAGGCAATGATTCTTCTAAAGTAGCCGTTGCAGAGGTAGCATCACCACATTGTCCACTACTAACTACAACTTTGTATTTTGTTCCTTTTGCTGGAACAGAGGTTGTCGTTCTTGTAATGGTTAATGTCGAACCAGTTACTCCTGAATAATTAGCATTGTTTACTAGTGTAGTCCAAGTCGAAGCAGTAGCTGCTTGAGAAAACCATTGGTAGGTTGCATTAGCTGAAGTAGCAGCAACTACAGAAACTGTTGCGGTTGCATTTATAGCTTTACAAATAGTCGGATTT
>NZ_JBBAQK010000037.1:0-2293 GCF_040400325.1 Polynucleobacter sp. | reverse complement strand
CCTCTAGGTAAAAATGAAAGTCAGCAAGCTAAAGATTTTCGTACATGGTTGCTGGAGGAGATAAGGAGTTGCTCTGATACTCCTCCAGTAATTCTTAATCCAAGCCAGTAGCTTGGGTTATCGTTATTGTCCTTGTATACCAGCTATTTTTACAATTTCAGCCCATTTTGCAACTTCTGAATTTATAAATTCACCCCATTGTTTAGCGTCACGGCTATCAACAATTGCGCCACGATCATTAATTTTCTTTTGTACTTCTGGGTTAGCTAAAACAGTACGAATATCTTTACTTAGCTTTTCAACGATATCTTTTGGGGTGCCCTTAGGAGCGAGAACACCGCCCCAGCCAGGCCCTTCAAAGCCTGGATAACCAAGTTCCGCAACTGTAGGTACATTGGGTAGCTGCGGAATTCTTTTTGCTGTCATAACAGCAATCGGCCTTACCTTGCCTGAAGCAATATGTGGGGCAATAGTAGGCAATGTCTCAACAGCTAAATTAATTTGGCCACCAATTAAATCAGTAACTGCTTGTCCACTACCTTTATAGGGAACAGAAAGAATGTCAATTTTAGCTCGTGCTTTCAGCAATTCTTCTGCAAGTTGTTGGTTGGGGGCAGAATATGCCCACTCGAGCTTTCCGGGATTGCTTTGGGCGTAGTCAACTATCTGTTTTAATGTTGTGAAAGGAGAATTTTGATTTGCTACTAGCAAAAGAGGAACAATAAAAACTCCGTTAACTGGCTCAAAATCTTTTGGGCTGTAAGGTAAGGTAGGATAAAGCGCAGGGTTTACAGCAATCGTGCTGCTTGAAGCCATGGTTAAGGTGTAACCATCGGGGGCAGCTTCTTTCCCAAAAACAGTTCCAGGGATACCATTTGCACCGCCTTTATTGTCCACCATAATTTTTTGGGGAAGTATTTGCGAAAGCTCATCAGCAACAATTCTGGAAAAGATGTCTGTTGCCTGCCCAGCTGGAAAAGGTACTACAAATTTAATTATCTTATTTGGGTATTGAGAGAATGCAAGGGAGGAGAAAAAAATTAATCCAGTTGCGATAAGGAAATGAATCTTTGATTTAATGATTGTCATAAAATGCTCCATAGTGTTAGTTCTGTTTAGGGCAATATAAATTACTGGATTGAAATATCTAGATTTTTGAGTATGGGTGTCCATTTACTGTTCTCCTTATTTAGGATTTCAGTCGTCTCCGCAGAGCTTGTTGAAATAGCCTCAAATCCAAGATTCAGAAGTTCGGACTGATAGTTTTTATTTTCAGCTAACTTTGCGAAATCTTTTTCAAGTTTCAAAATAATGTCTTTTGGTGTTTTAGCTGGAGCCAAGATCAAATATCTTGAACTCACCTCTACATCTGGAAGGCCTGCTTCTGTTAGAGAAATAATTTCGGGGGCTAGTGGTGTCCTTTTCGAGCCAATCACTGCTAGTATTTTTAATTTCCCAGTCTTGGCATATTCCTTCACCGTCGATAGTGTAAACATACCTATATTCACATGACCTGCCAAAATATCTACCAAGGCTGGCCCATTTCCTTTATAAGGAATTGAGTTAAATTTAATTTGCGCTTTGTGGGCAAAGAGAATGGAGGCTAAATCTTGTGGGCTACCAGCGCCTGGGGTAGCAAGAGATACTTGGCCTGGGTTCTTCTTTGCAAGTGCAATCAATTCTTTAACTGAATTGACTGGGAATTCTGGATTTGCGGCTAAAACAATTGGTGCTGAAGTTATAAAAGAAATAGGAACAAAGTCTTTTTGCGGATCAAAATTTAATTTTTTGAACAGCAACGGCATGATTGCGATGACATCGGTATTAATTAGCAGCGTGTATCCATCTGGCTCGCTTTTAGCTACGCTTTCCGTACCTATTGTGCTGCCTACCCCACCTTTATTGTCCATAACAATAGGTTGATTCAGAATATTTTTTAAGTGTGGTGACATGATTCTTGCAACCGTATCAGAGCCACCACCAACAGCGTATGGGATCACTAGTTTAATTGGTCTGTTTGGGTAATTATCTGCTGGCGCTGAAATAGATGAGGAGCCCAATAAAGCTAGGGTCATCCCAATTGCAAATCTAACGGCATGCGTTTTATTATTGCGGTTCATAAACTAGCCTCCTTATTTTTTTCATTCTAGAGTGGAATTTTTTTTAAAACATTCAAATATCGGGTAATCCCTAGTGGGTATTTTAAATTCATAGGGCTATATTGTTCGAACAATAGTGTTAATTAGGAATTTTGTGAAAGTTAATGAGCCAATCACCAATTGTTTGATCGATC
>NZ_JBBAQK010000036.1:0-2448 GCF_040400325.1 Polynucleobacter sp. | reverse complement strand
TTACGCAAGAAGAATTGAAGCATTTGCTGGACTTCATGCCCGCGTGGTGTCATGCAGCTGAACGTAAAAATCACGTAGAAATGCGACTGCTGCTTCGTGACTACGTGGAACTGCTACTGGCTACAGGTATGCGTAGTGCTCGTGAAAGTATGAACATTCGGTGGCGATACATCGAGTGGAACAGAGATGGTAGCCAACTCAAATCCCCACTCACACGCCCTAAGCCACATGTATAAGATTATTGGATTTACATGTTTATTTTTGACATGATGACCTGAGTTAGTACTTTGTAAGTAGCGTTTAGTAGCTAGGCTTGATTCAACAACTCTTGTCAGGATTAAAAGCTATATAAACTAGTTATTGTCTATGGCTATCAGCTCAAAGGAAATTGAGATGAAAAAATTTAAATCATCTTTCACTGAAATACTTAAATTCGGATTTAGCCTGCTTTTAATAGGCACCTTGGGAATAGTCTCTTTTGTGCAAGCTTCTGAGTCTGAAGTTTCTGTTCCAAAAGGAATTCAAGACATTGTGAATTCACTAAAGCAAGCATCTGTAGATAACAAATCTCGGGACGAAGATTTAAAGCTAATAACTAAAGAAATCTCCAACTTAGCTAAAGATGAAGATCAATATAGTCACTACTATTTCCAAGCAATGGCCGCCCAACGATTAGGCAGAATGAGTCAGCGTATTGACTTTTTGACTAAATCACTTCAGCACGCAAAAAAAGGAACTCATCAGGAATTTCAGGTCACAAATGAATTATTTCAATCAGAAATGCAAGTTGGAGATTCAAAGAAGGCAATATCCCGTTTAGAAGTCTTATTGGATAAAGTTCCCGATCGAAATACTGGTGTATTGATTGGCTATAACGGCAACCTTGCTGAAGCGTATTCCACTATTGGAGATTTTGAAAAAGCAGAAAACCACCTCAGGCTAACGGGTTCACTATTGACGTATGTTAAGCGTGCCCCAGCCTACTCATTGTATGGAGCCAGCTGGAACAAGGCCTTCCTTTCAGCGCAAGCTGAAATATCATTTCAAAAGGGACGATTTTCAGAAGCTGAAATATCATTTAGAAAAGCTATAGATATATTTACTCCCCAAATAAATAATTTAGAAGTAAATATTATTTCTTCTGGTGATACAAATCGCGCACCGGGCTTGGGTTCGAATGAACGAACCAGCCCAAATATGAATGTTCCCAAAGAGTCTTTAGAGAATCTTTATATCAGGTTGAGTGGGACTTTAATAAAGTTACGCAAAGTTAATGAAGCAGAAATCTATTCAAGAGAAGCATTAAAAATGTCATTGACTAGAACCGGCAAGGCTTCAGTCTCAACTTCAAAGGCTTTGCGCGAGTTAGCAATTGTTATGCTCTCTCGCGAGAGAAACAAGGATGCCATTTATTTACTAAATCAAAGCCTGCTAAGTTTAAAAGAATCTGGAGTTACTGAAGAATCTATTCAACTAGCAGTTACTAAAAAAACCTTGGCATCAGCACTCATTGCTGAAAATAAATTTTTAGAAGCATTAAAGATTTACTCTGAATTAGAGATCACTTTAAAATCATTTCCTGAGACAGCTAGGTTTGTTGAGATTAACAGCCCTGAACTAGTATTCGCACTAATTAGAACTGGTGACTTGGTTACAGCTGAAAGAGTTGCTTTGCAATTAGTTGAAATAAATGAAAATCGAACAGGCAAGGCGTCAAAGGAAACTACTCAAGCCAAATTACTTTTAGCCTTTACCTTAGCAGAGCAAAGAAAAGATGAAGTTGCACATGGATTTTTTTCTACATCAATAAATAACCTGATTGAACTAGAAAGGGAGAGTGCAGCAGATTCGGACGGCATCTCAATGCAAGAAAAAAAATTCCTTGTAGGTTATGTTGAGTCTTATCTTGGTGTTTTATCTCGTGCATTTGACAAATCCTCAAATCAAAAATTAGTAAATGAGGCTTTTGTCCTGGGAGACTTGGCTCGCAGTAGCAATGTTCAGCGTGCACTCAGTTCAAGTACCGCGCGTGCAAATATCACGGACCTCAGATTATCTAAACTTGTTCGCGAAGAACAAGACTTGAATCAGCAGATTGTCTTCTTGACTAAGTTCAGCAAAGAGCTTGCCATGCAACCTGCTAGTGAGCAGTCGCCACAGATTCAAGCCAAGATGAGAGCGGATATTGAACAACTTCGCAAAGACGCAAAGCGAGCAACCATGCTGATTGCATTGGACTTTCCGGATTATGCTGAATTAGTAAACCCCAAGCCTATTTCGCTTGAAAAAATCCAAAAAACTATTCGATCTAATGAGACTTTAGTTTCTTGGTTTGTAGGCACCAAAACAAGTTATGTTTGGGCAGTCAATCAGCAAGGTACGCCCTTATTTAAGGCTATCCCTATCGGTCAAAAAGAAGTTAGACAAAACGTCACAGAATTACGTAAG
>NZ_JBBAQK010000035.1:0-2777 GCF_040400325.1 Polynucleobacter sp. | reverse complement strand
GAATCTTTCGGTTTAACAATAAAACAGATTAATCTTAGAGACACGAATCCTGTACCTAAGTCTTAGTGTAGTCTGTGTTTGAATACCAGTCGTAGTGTAGTCTGTGTTAAAGGACTAACGAACCTCTGTATTCTCAACTGTTTAAAAGAGTTAGATTCATATACCAATGATTCAAACCTATGTACCCCCAAAAAGACAATTTCAAAACATGGCGATCCTTTGGCTAGCTATCTTTTTCATTGTTTAACCGATTGAATTATTCACTGTACGCTTATCCCTGTTTCATAGAGAAACAAGCGCGATTCTCGCTACATACATCTCGCTATTATCTCGCTGTTTTATTGAAAAACAAGTGCGATTCTCGCTGAATATATTCTGTATTGTCCGGATTCCTACATTTAGTTAACGCTTGAAAATGGCTGGCTTGTCTGGCATTTCTCCCGTGACCTAAATTTCGGAAATCACGAACTCTACAAACGTGGAATCTTATATCTCCGCTTAACGTTGAAAATTGCTGGCCTGACCGGCATTTCGATTGTTATTCGTTGTATACTGACAACTACGTTACGCTAGTTAGCGCTAGAATTCAAATAAGAAAACTAGTAGTTTTGTCTACTTTATTTTCTGCAGGAGGCCATAGGCCAAATATTGAAGCCATAATGACTTCATCATTTGACTATTCTTCCTTCAAGACAGAGTATGTCATCCAAAACAATCTCCGGGAACTATGCGATGCCATCAGAGCAACGCAGAACCCACAGGGACAGCCCCTGTTCCCAGATGCAGCAGCGGATGCGCAAGCAAATCCGCTACAAGCATTGGTCGCTAGACTGAACCTCAATGAGGGAGTCGATGCAGACCCAGTATTCGACTTTGAATGCAATGGCATGACAGTCCGAGAGTGGGGCGATGCATGTGCAAATCATGTCAATGCTGCCGGAGCCGCTGCTCCCAGGAACCTTATGGACTGGATGCAGTCTAGAGGTTCTAGACTGTACTATGTCTCTGCCGGTGAACCCAATGGCAACAATGTCCAATGGACTGAGCTAACCAGGCCAGAAAGCTCTGACGCAGCATATGAAAATGCTGAGTTGATCTTTCTTGACCCACACTGCACAATCGTAGACTGGCGTTCCAGCCTAGCGAATCTAAAACGTCTAGCAAGAGACAGACGGTATACGTTCCTGATGATGAGAACAGCTTTGCTGCGAATCATCTCTAGACTAATGCCAGAACAAATTCAGTTGCTTCAGGAAAAAACAGCAAATGAAATTGCTGTATTTCTCCTGAAACTGGACGGCAGGATAGACAAGCTGACACTGTACCGACAGCAGCTGCTAGTCTTCCACAGAAAAGCCAATGAGGATCTCACCTCTGCTATGGCCAGGCTAGAAAACCTAGTTGACAAAATGCATCCAGTAGCCCAAGCAGACAATCTGCCTCTGCGTGATCAGATATTCAGGACAGCCCTGATATCTCTGACACCAGACAGTATAGCTTGTCCTCTAATAGAGGATATTAGAAAGGCTAGTCTAGACTGCATTCCCTTAGCTCTTCCAGAGATAAGGAGAATAGTTCTAGCAGCAGAAAGGCGTGCTAACGTAGTGCTAACATCTCCGCTCACCTTTGGCAGGTCTGTAAATAACCAGCCTCTGGCCAGCCAGATACAGCTAAACAGCATGCAGTGTGACTACTTTAGAAAAAAACTTCCCTATGATTTCTATGGAGAAGAAGTTTATCAAAGTACACACCAGTACCGGCCTGTGATTTACCAAAATCCCCTGCACCAAATGCAAGGAGGACAAGGAAATCAGCAGCAGCCTCCCCCAAGGATACCTCAGCAGCAACCAGCTGTTAGGCAACCTCAGCCTCCTCCAAGGGAGCAGCAGCAGCCTCTTAGGCCTGTCTGGCGCGCCCCTCCAGTCTCTAACCCTCCTCCTAATCTAGGCTATGAACTAGACATGGACCAAAGGTTAAGAGAGGAACTAGCTAGAAGGACTGCTAATTCAGCAGCCGCTTCTCAAGCCGCCAATGCCTCTGATCAGGATAGAAATCCCAGATCTTTCGCTGAGGCCGACAGAATTCGCAGATCTCGCATGAACGAACATGTAGAAAGAGATAGAGAACAAGCTAGACTTCAGAAGATTGCTGAAAATGCTAGCAGAGCTGAGGCTGTGTGGAAAAGCAGAAATGCAAATCTATTTGCCCAGCTTCGAGAGTCGAACCAGCCAAACACTTTGGACCCTTTATCAGGCCACAGTGCTACGGCTCAAAACCTGCAAGAGCCAGGAAATCAAATGTTTCAGACCTATGAAGGTCATGAACATGAGATAAAAGATGAGAACGATAAGGAGCACTACCAAGATGCTTCTGATCGAACCATCGATATGTCAGTAGATGATCCTGACTTGCTATTGCATGCATCAGAGAGCTTTTTTCAAAATGTTCTTCCAGAGCATCCAAAAAATCCCTCCTGGTCATCTCACCCTATGCCTGAAGGCCAAACCAGGCCCACTCAGCATCAGGCTGCAGCAGTGCAGAGCACTCCGGGAATAGGTCTGGTAAATGTGCCCTATGCGGCTAATACCAGTCCCTTGGGAGATCCCAGACCCAGAAACATATCAGGTGGTAGAGGAAGATCTGGACAGAGATTCAGTGATCCTCCTTACAACCCACCCTCTTATCTAAGACGACCAGCCTCTGCTGGAGCAACATTGCTCCATGAGATGGAAACAAGGTCAAAATCTAGAGATAACAAGGAGGAGTCTAACTCTCTC
>NZ_JBBAQK010000034.1:0-2799 GCF_040400325.1 Polynucleobacter sp. | reverse complement strand
ACATTTCCTGCTGTTTTAATTGGAAATGCTGGGTCGGTTACAATTCCTACCCCAAACAGTCTAAGTGTGGCAACCACTTTTTCTTTGGTAAGTATTACAACCAACGATGCTTTGGCTTGTTCAACAACAGGTTTATCGCAAAATGTTTTGATTCAAATCAGCAACGGCCCAAGCATAACCGCTCAACCACAGTCAGTAACAACAATCTGTGAAGGTGCTGCAGACGCCGTTTTGAGCGTAACAGCTATTGGCGCAAGTTTATCTTACGAATGGAAAGATGAAACAAATATTGTGGTAGGAAATGCAAGTACATTAAATGTTCCTGCAACGTTAGTCAATAACGGGAAAAGCTATACTTGTACGGTTACCGATGCGTGTGGCGTTTTTGTAGATTCTGCGATTGCAACGGTAAATGTAACAGCAAAACCAGTCTTTACGCAACAAACGCAAGGAACTTCACCAATTTGTGCGGGTGCAAATATCGACTTGACTGTTATAGCAACAGGAGTTGGTGTCACTTACAAATGGTTCAGAGGAACAACCGATTTGTCTACTTCAAATCCTACAGCTTTAACCAGTAATCTTGTTATTACAAACGCTCAACCTACCGATAGTGGAGTTTATAAATGTGAAGCAACTACTTGTTCAAGTGTTAATTCTAATGATTTAACGATAACCGTAAATCCTTTGCCTGTGGTCACTGGTTTTTCGGCAGCTAACGCATCAATTTGTTCAGGAACAACAGGTAATTTAATCTTTTCAGGAACGCCAAATTCTACTATTGTGTATTCTGATGGAACAACAAATACTTTCACTGCAACAACAGATGCTTTTGGTGCTGCCAATATTTTTACAACAAATAATCTTACCACGCCAACCACATTTACTTTGGTAAGTATTAAAGACAATTTAACATCTTGTATCAACACAACTTTCACAAATATTTTACCAGTTACAATTGGCATTAATGCTCTTCCAACGGTAGGCAACCCAACAACTGCGACCGCAACTTTAATTTGCTCTGGTGATCCAGCCTCAATTTTAAGTGTTGTTGCCACAGGTTCTGGCTTAACTTATGTTTGGAAAAAAGACAGTTCAATTGTTCCCAACAGCAACAGTAATTCTATAACTGTACCATCAATTGCTGCCAATACAGGAAATTACAGTTGTACCGTAACCGATGTTTGTGGACAAACCGTAATTACGACAGTTCCTTTATCCTTAATCATTAACAATGCGCCAATTATAACGCAAGCTACAGCAGGAAGTACGATTTGCTCTGGAGATACCATCAACTTATCCATTACTACGACAGGAATAGGTTTAACGTATCAATGGAGGAAAAATGGAGTTGATTTGCCAACCACAAACGCAACGGCCACAACGAATAATTTAGTGATTGTAAATGCCCAAACAACCGATTCTGGCGATTACATCTGTGTGGCAAAAAGCGGAACATGTTCGGTAACAAGTCCGATTGCAGCAATGATTGTTAATCAAGCACCACAGGTAATAACCCAGCCAATATCAAATGTATATTGCTCAGGCGATGACATCACTTTGAGTGTGGGTGTTTCCGACCCATCAGTAACTTATAAATGGCAATTTAATGGTAGTGACATCATCCCTTTAGAAACTAATTTTGAATTGCACTTAACCAACGTAACCATTGCCGATAGCGGAGATTATGTTTGTTCGATAAAAAATTCACCTTGTAAACCAATCAAAAGCAACAAAGCAGTAATTTTAGTAAAAGCACCACTGTCTGCAACAATTCAAGCTACAAGCACTACTGTTTGCGCCGCAACCGATAGCAATTTGATATTCAACGGAACGCCAAACGCAGTCGTTACTTATACCATCAACAATGGCCCAAAACAAATTTTGAATTTGAGTCCATCTGGCGCAGCTACCATTATTCCAACAGGAATTTTAGAAACCACCACCACTTATCAATTGGAAAGCATTTCGACCAATGATTTCTCACCAGTTTGTACAACAAATACATTAAACACATTAAACAACTCGGTAACGATAAATGTATTTGCCATTCCGGAGCCAACTTTAACAGAAGATGGATTTATTTGTGTTGATGAAAACAACGTGACCCAAAGAAAATTCAGAATGGAAACTGGATTATCTGGTAGTAATTACGATTTTCAATGGTATGAAGACAATGTAGCCATCGCAGCACCAGCGGGAACAACCGATTTTTATGACGCAGACAAAGCAACTACCTATTCAGTAGAAATTACAGATATAGCCACCGGATGCAAGCGCAGTGCCATGACAAAAATAACCTCTTCATTGCAACCAAAAACAGTAACAGCAACCGTTTTAAGCGGCTATTTCGACGACAATGCAACCATTGAAATCACAGCAGATCCAATAAATGGTGACTACGAGTACCAATTGGATTTTGGTCCGTTCCAAGACAGCAACATCTTTTCAAATGTGCCAAGTGGCGACCACAATGTGTATGCAAGAGACAAACGAGAGTGTAACACAACAGCAGCATTTTCGATAAAAATCACTAATTATCCGAAGTTTTTTACGCCAAATGGAGACGGAATTAATGATTACTGGAATATTTTTAATTTAAGTAATCAAATTAACGCAAAAATTTATATATTTGACCGATTCGGAAAATTTATGAAACAAATCAGCACAACTGGACAAGGTTGGGATGGAAATTTCAACACAAAACCAGCAGCAGCAGACGATTACTGGTTTGTGATCAAATACGAAGAACAACAAATCAATAAAGAATTTAAAGCACATTTTACATTAAAACGTTAA
>NZ_JBBAQK010000033.1:0-2802 GCF_040400325.1 Polynucleobacter sp. | reverse complement strand
AAGTGATCAGTGGAGGTAGACTATTCCAGTAATGAAGATAACAATGTATCCAAGAAGTTTTACTTTTTTATCCCCGCTCTGCCTTATTAAGCGCTTCCGTAGGATCACCAGATAAATCTGCTTTAAGAAATCCTGGCGTTTCTGGCAAGGCTATCGCCAAATTATCAGCATCCATCACTTGCAATTTTAGATTCTTAGCCTTGATGTCTAGTACATGACCTCCATGTTGACGGTCGCTGGAGAGAATATGGAGATGATAGCCAGATATGTTGAAGCTTTTAGCATAGGTAGGCGACCAAAAACCAAGCAAAGTTCCAGACATATTCGTGAACTTAAAATCTCCCTGATGACTTGTTGCAGCAACAAGGTCAGTACCAGGCGCAGTCTTACATGCAACCCGATAATGAATTTCATCAAAGATGCCATCGATACGAACTGCAGTAAAGAGATTTTCAGAGCGACGAAGGGAATCAATCTGCTTACAAAGATCCTCCCAACTATTCACCGAGTCAATCATTACACTGCGATCAGCCTCAAATTCAGCGCTTACCCAAAAAGGGGCTGTCGCAGAATCTAGGGGCTCAACAACCGACCCATCCGCCAATGCTTGATAAACATGTCCATCGAGCATTAGACCTTCACCATTAAGAGCATCGTAAGTGCCTAGACCAAAATTGCCATGCTCCTTAATCGTTCCAACCGTGACACACCCCTGATAAACACCTTGCACTAAGGCAGTCGAAGTTGACACCTGATACAGCGTGTGATGTTCCAAACCAAGCGCCTTTGCTAGCGAATCTTGGACCAGATGATCAATAGTATCGCCAGTCGAAGCAAAGCGCTTTTGCAATGCGTTATAGAGCGACTCAGAGACATTAATGTTGAGGGCCTGGCTACCTGGTATGTTTGACTTTGCCATGGTGATTAGTTAACAAAGCTCTGAGCAACGTCTTGCATTAGACGCTCATTCAGACTGTAGTCAACAGGGACATGAATGAGAACGGGTACGTCATATTTGAAAGCTTCTTCAAAAATATCTGGAAGCTCATCTGCGGACTTAATGCTATAGCCCTTGCAACCAAAAGATTCTGCAAACTTGACCGGGTCATAGTAACCAAGCGTAACCCCAGCCGTTTCGCCGTAGCGTGCTTGCTCCTGAAAACCGACCATATCATAAGAACGGCTATCCCAAATAACGTGAACGAATTTGGCACCAACACGCACGGCAGTTTCCAACTCGGTTGCAGTAAATAAGAAGCCACCATCTCCAGATGAGGAGAGGATTCTTTCGCCGGGATAAAGTAGACTCATCGCAATTGCCCAAGGAAGAGCAACACCGAGTGTTTGCTGACCATTGCTCACTAAAACTTTTCGTGCCTGGTCAGCAGCGCAATAACGATTCATCCAAATATAGTTAGAGCCTACATCAAGAGCTACATGTGTATCAGGTGTTATTTGCTTTTGAAGCTCATAGACAAGACGAAGAGGCTCAACAGGAAACTTGTTCATTAACTTACCCTCCTCTAGGGTATCACCAACCTCTTTGATAGCTACTTTGGCGGCCGACATAAATGCTGAATCAATTTGCGTCACAATTCCAGCAGTGAGCGCATCCAAAGACTCGCCTATGCCACCAATTAATTCTATGGTTGGTAGGAACGCATTATCCTGATAAGCAGCGATGGAATCTAGGCAAATAACTGGACGACTCAAGTTAGTGTTCCAAATAGAAGGATCATATTCAATTGGATCGTAACCAATAGTGAGTACTGCATCTGCCTGATCAAGTAACTTATCTGCAGGTTGATTGCGGAATAAACCAATACGTCCTGCGTAAGTTGCTCCACTGGACGATGCAACCCATCCACCTGCCCCCTGAAAGGTTGAAACATAGGGGATCCCAGATTTCTTAAAGAAATTGATTAATGCATCAGATGTATCCTGACTCGATGACTGCATACCGAGAATAGCAATGGGACGCTTACTCTTCTTTAGAATATCGAGAGCTTCGTTGATAGTGGACTTTGCCGCAGGACCCATTGGGAGCCTCTTGCCCCAAGTAGCATCAACATCACCAGGATAGTCTGCCAAACTAACATCTCTAGGTAGCGACAAAAATACAGCGCCAGGACGTCCGCTTTCAGCAACCCGAATGGCATTACCCATCAATTCGCCAACCTGATCAGGAGTTACCATCTCTACAGAAAGCTTAGTGACTGATTTCATTAAATCAGTGGTATCAAGTGACTGATGTGTTTTCTTCAATCGCTCGTCGACAGGCACCTCACCACCAATAGCTAAAACAGGGTCTCCCTCACTTGTGGCGGTCGCCAGTCCAGTAGTCAAATTGGTAACGCCCGGTCCAGATGTTGCTATACAGACACCGATTTTGCCAGTCAGGCGTCCAAATGCTGCTGCCATGAAAGCTGCATTTTGCTCATGGCGGCAAATAATTAATTCAATTTTGGAATGCTTCAGAGCAAGAAAGAGGCTGTCAATTTTTGCACCGGGGATACCAAATACATGTGTAACCCCATGATTTTCGAGCATCTTAACAATGGCATTAGCGCAGTTTTTGGGATTATTAGGGTGAGTTGTCATATTGGCTGATTTAAGTTGATATGGTGATAAGATTTACAAAAAAGATAATAGCTCAATAGCTATGGTTTAGCAGCTAATCTTGCCCAATTGAGGTGCACATTTAAATAAACATTGTGATGGGGGTAAAAACGGACATAGATATAAAAAATATCTGTTAATTTGAGCAAAATAAGCTGGGGTGTGACCGTCCCTTATTGGCCG
>NZ_JBBAQK010000032.1:0-3196 GCF_040400325.1 Polynucleobacter sp. | reverse complement strand
AAAAGGAATCTCCCCAGGTATTGTTGACGGCAAGAATGACAGCTTTGATTTAACAGGATTTAATGTTGAGAAAATAGAAATCTTTAACCGTTATGGCACGGAGGTATACAGTTATGGAGCTTACACCGACCAATGGCACGGACAAGCTAGTGGTGGTGAAGACCTGCCAGACGGCACTTACTTCTACGTTATCAACAGAAAAGGTGGTATTACCACAACAGGATGGATTTACATCAATAGACAATATTAACCTAAAAAAGAAAAAACCTTTGCTTGAAACTATTTCGATTTTCAAGCAAAGGAAAATTCAATAAAAAGAACAATCAAATCGATCAAAAGATGAAGAAACTACTTTTAATAGCCCTTGTTTTACTGACATTTTCCCAAGCAAATGCACAACAAGACCCACATTATACACAATACATGTACAACATGAATGTAATCAATCCCGCCTATGCAGGTTCTAAAGAAAACCTTTCTTTCGGGCTTTTGTACCGCAAACAATGGGTCAATGTCCAAGGCGCCCCTACTACATTCTCTCTCGCTGGCTCTAGCCCGGTGGGGAAAAATGTCGGAATTGGACTCTCGGTTATTTCTGATGAAATCGGACCAGTAGTAGAACAAAACGCTTATGCCGATTTCTCTTACACCCTGAATTTAGGGGGAGAAAGACGATTAGCTTTGGGTTTAAAAGCAGGAGCAAGTTTTCAAAAAGTAGGATTGGAATCAGATATTAAAGGATCTCTTCCTGATCTTACCGATGATGCTTTTCAACAGGACACCAATAACACTTTTTTTAATATCGGTACTGGTATTTTTTATTATACCGATAAATACTATGTGTCTTTTTCTGTTCCAAATATGATAAAAGCAACCCATTTGGATTTTAACGGTAAAAAATATGGCAACGAAGTGCAACATTATTTCGTTACCGGTGGTTATGTTTTTGACCTTAGTCCAACTTTGAAATTAAAACCTTTTGTGATGCTTAAATCGGCCTTTAATTCGCCAAGTTCACTTGATTTAAATACCAACTTTTTGTTTTTTGACAAGTTTGAAATCGGAGCTTCTTATAGAGTAGACGATAGTTTTGGGGGAATGGTAAACTATGCCATCTCTCCTTCACTTCGCGTCGGATATGCCTACGACAGTATTCTATCCGACTTAAAAGCAACCTCTCGCTCTTCGCATGAAATCATCTTGCTATTTGATGTGAATTTCCCGAAAAAAGTATCTCGTTCACCTAGATTTTTCTAACATAAAACCACACCGCGATAATGAAAATAAAAATCAACACCGTAGCCATTTTATTGAGTTTTGTGTTACTGTTAACCATCAACTCAGCAAAAGCACAAAACAAAGACACCAAAAAAGCAGATAAACTATTTGCTCAATTTGAATATGTTGACGCTAGCAAAGAATACCTAAAACTCGTTGACCAGGGCAAAGGCGATAGTTATATTAACAAACAACTTGCCGATGCTTACTACAACATGTTCAACAGCGCAGAAGCCACAAAATGGTATGCCAAAGTAGTAAAAGACAAAACCCCACAAGAGGCAGAAACTTACTACAGATATGCCCAAATGCTTAAAGCCAACGGAAAATACGAAGAGGCAAACAAGCAAATGTCCGTTTTTGCAAGCAAAGCGCCAAACGACCAAAGAGCAAAAACATTTAACGAAAATCCGAATTATTTGCCAAAATTGCTCGATAAGCAAAAATCTTTTAACCTAAAAACACTTACTATCAATAGTGAAAAATCCGAGTTTGGAGCTGTTTTAACCAACGACAACATACTTTATTTTGTGAGTGCAAGAAACAAAACAAAGCGCACCGATGGTTGGAACGACGAACCGTATTTAGACATTTATAAAAGCATTTTGAATGCCGATGGCACAATGAGTCTTCCAACAGAAGTAGATGAACTCAACACCAAATGGCATGATGGTCCGGTAGCTATTACAGCTGATGGAAAAACAATGTATTTTGCCCGAGATAGTCACGCTAGTAAAGACTTTGTAAAAGACAAAAAAGCCAACGCAAAATTTGGACAAGTTAATTTGTACAAAGCAACCAAAGAAGGCGATAAATGGGTAAACATTACTGCTTTGCCTCTTAATAATAAAAGTTATTCGACAAGTTCACCAGCCATTAGCAAAGATGGAAAAACACTTTATTTTACCTCGGATATGCCTGGCGGAAAAGGTGGAAATGACATTTGGAAAGTGAGCATTGAAAATGATATTTATGGAACACCAGAAAACCTAGGAAGCAGCGTAAACACCGAAGGTAGCGAGCAGTTTCCTTATCTTACCGACGATAATATTTTGTATTTCGCTTCTAGTGGAAGACAAGGTCTTGGTGGATTAGATGTGTTTTCTATAGATTTAAGCCCAAATGCAAAAGACAGCACCCCAAAAAATCTTGGAAAACCAATAAATAGCGAGAAAGATGATTTCTCATTTACCTTCAACACTAGCAAAAATATGGGGTACTTCTCGAGCAATAGAGCGGGAACTGACGACATTTATGGTGCCGAACCTGTTTGTAGCGTAGAGGTGAAAACAATTGTAAAAAGCGCAAAAACAAACGAGTTGCTTGCAGGAGCTAGAGTGGCGATTGTAGACGATAAAAAAAATACCATCGAAACCAAAACTACAACGGCCGATGGTGAAATAATTTATGTTGTTGAATGCAATAAATCTTACTCTCTTCAAGTGGCGAAAGATGGTTTTGAAAGCGGTATTTTTGATGTTGCCAAAACAAAAGGCGGACAAGTGCAAATCGATGCAAGTCTTAACCCAATTGATGTTATTGTAACCGAAGAAGCAATCGTTTTAAAAGAAATTAACTTTGAATACAACAAAAGTAACATCACCCAAGAAGGTGCTTTTGAACTTGATAAATTGGTACAAGTAATGAAAAACAACGACAAGTTGACTATTCTTGTAAAATCTCACACCGACAACCGAGGAAGCGATGCTTATAACCTTGATTTATCCGATAGAAGAGCAAAATCAACCGTGCAATACGTAATTTCTAAGGGAATTAGCGCCAACAGAATTTCCGGAAAAGGATACGGAGAAAGTGAACCTAAAATTGATTGCAAAGAAAATTGCACCGAAGAACAATTCGCTGTTAACAGACGAAGTGAATTCTTGATTGTGAAATAGAGAAAAGTTGGGAAATTGAA
>NZ_JBBAQK010000031.1:0-3271 GCF_040400325.1 Polynucleobacter sp. | reverse complement strand
GTGTTGGTGTTGGTGTTGGTGTTGGTGTTGGTGTTGGTGTTGGTGTTGGAGTTGGAGTTGGAGTCGGTGTTGGTGTTGGTGTTGGTGTTGGTACCACTGGAGTTGGGGTAGGTGTTGGTACAACACCACCGACAGGCAGAACCTCAATACTTCCAATACTTGTCAACGCAGATCTCTTACCCCATTGATCTGTCGCTTGAATTCTTACGGTATAAGTCCCTGTCTGCAGCGAGCAAGGCACGGACATATCGTTTGCAAATGAGCCATCAGCCGTTGTTCCAGACCTCAATAGTAGAGTCTCAACATATGCAACTTGGCCAGCCGAGTTCACTAAAGATGCCGAGACATTTGTGATCCGAGAATCATCCTTAATTTGAGCACGAATTTCTGTAATCGCCTTACACACACTTACTGAAGATTGAGAGATAGTTCCCGATACAACTAATGGCGCACTGGTATCTGGAATGCTTGGAGCATTGACTTGGAATTCGCCAAGGGCGGTCCAAAGAGAAATGTTATTAGCGGCATCCTTCGCTTGAGCTTCAACTCGGTATTTACCTAATGCTGCGCTGCATGGAACAACCCAGTCATTTGCGTAGGTACCAGAAGTTGCGGTTCCTTCTTTACGGCCAGCACTAAAATTGGATATAACTTGGCCGTTAGGTGCCAAAATTCGTAAAGACACAGATGTAACCCCAACGTTGTCAGTCACTTTCGCTGACGCAGAATTCAAAGTTGAACAAACCTCTAGTGATTGAGGCGTTACGGATCCACTAACAAAGGCCGGGGCCTGAGTATCGGGACCAGGTGTTGGTGTTGGTGTTGGTGTTGGTGTTGGTGTTGGTGTTGGTGTTGGTACAGGAGCAACTCTCAATGTTTCAAAGGTTTGAATTGGACCCAAAGATTCCTGACCGATTGAAGGACCTGTGTAAGGAACAATTCGAGTACGGAAGTAGTAACGGGTATCCGAAGTTAATCCAGTAACGACTAAATTAACAGTTACATTTGATGGGCCCGTAATTGCTTTTGGTACGGCTGCAACCATTGTTGTGCCTGTTGTTAAGGTTGGATCAGTTCCATAGATGAAGAATGGGTAGGTATTGCTTCCCATTGGATTGATCACCGAATTGAGGGTGATTCCATTCGCCAAATTAGTATTGGCATATGCACTTACGATGACAGGAGTCTCTGGACTCATAATTGCGTAATAAATCACGCTCTTTGTCATGCCGGATGCATTTCTGGCGATGAATTGGTAGTAAATACCCCGACCTGGCAACAGATTTTTAGGGTTGGCAACGAGCTTAATATCCGCTTCACCCGTTATTGGGCTGGCTGGAAGTACTAGCTTGCTAATTCCAACTGTGAGGGACTTATCAGATCCCCAGACAAATTCTACGGAAGTTGTTTGGCCCTTCGGATTTACCGTGGTTTCAAAGGCGGCTGTTGCAACAGTTCGACTCAAAGGAGAAGCAGAGTTAGTAACTGTTGCAGGTAATCCTGGTGCAACTGGAGTATCAAATGTCATGACAGGTGAATGGGTTGTTGCACTCGAATTAACTGCAACGACCTTGTAGTAATACTTCTTTCCTCCGTCAAGAAAGGAAATACTCAAAGTGACATCATTGGAGTTATTCCCACTGAACTGAAATGGAGATGCTGCAACGTTACTTGTATTGACCTTAAACTCTGGATCTGTTCCATACATAAAGCTGACCGAAGCTGTTGCATTACCAGCCTGGACTACTCCATTAAGAGTTGCGCTGTAAGCAGTTATGTTTGTTACATCGGCTACTCGTGCAATCGGGGCTGTAACAGGGGGTGGCAGAGTCGTGAATGATCCAGTTGCACTTACTGTGCGACCTGACTCATTAACTCCGATGATTCTGAATGAGTAAGTTGTGGAGGCCGATAACCCAGCTAGCTTCACAGAAGCAGATGTCGGCGCTCCGCCATCAACTAAGCCTGGAATAACTGTTGCACTTGATTTTGCTGCAAATGTTGCATCTGTTCCATATTCAAAACTTAAAGTTGTTGGCGCAAATCCTGGATTAACATCAATTAATACATCTGCTGCCAGGTGGGTAATGTTTGTAACACTCTTTTGTGCAACAACTGGAGGAACAATCGGGGCTCCACCATCAGTTGGTGAAACGTAAAGCAACTTATTGACAGTATCGACTTTCAAACTCGAGATAGCGTCTTTTGTTGACTCGCCATCTAGATACTGAGCCACTTGAACTACAGATGCCGTTGGATTTAAACCTAGATATATAGCTGCGGCACCTGCCACATGGGGACTTGCCATAGAGGTACCACTTGCACTGTACGTCGCATCTGCTGCACCAAACCAGGCTGAGAGAATGCTTGAACCTGGAGCGAAAATATCAACACATTTGCCTTGATTTGAAAAATAGGATGGCGCGTCAGCAAGAGTTGTAGCACCAACAGTAATTGCACTCGGTGCACTAGCTGGAGAACGGGTACATGCATCTGTTGATTCATTACCAGCTGCTGCAACTACTGTGATACCTGCATTTGTTAAACGCAAGATCGCAGAGTTCAATGCTGCAGATGCGGTTCCACCGATACTTAAATTCAAAACAGCCTGTGTCTTTGGATTTGGATTTTCAGGACTCAAGATCCAGTCAAGTGCAGCAATAACTCCTGAATAAGCGCCACTTCCGGCACAGTTCAACAATCGAACTGGAACAACTCGAGCATTCTTTGCTAATCCATACTGTGTTCCCGCAGCCGTTGCAGCCACATGTGTTCCGTGACCATTGCAATCGACAGTGCCATTTCCATCATTAATTGATGAATAACCAGAGGTTGAAATACGACCTGCTAAATCTGCGTGAGGATAAATACCTGTATCACCAATATAAATTGTTGCACCAGCTCCAGCGCTGCGATAACCGTATGCGCTAACAGATCCGGTAAGGCCAACTTTTTCACGTTGATCAACACGGTCGATTCCCCAGGCTGGAGTTGGACTCTGCGTGTTTTGGATTGCTAGACCCATAACAGGTTTGTCTTCTTCAACGGTCAATACGTTAGGGATTTTTGCAAGTAAACCAGCAACTAGTTTTGGTAGCTCTACAACATAACCGTCAAAAACATAGTTGTACTTGGCATCAATCTTCCAGCCTGCCTTTATAACGGCAGCTTCAACAGCAGCTTTGGCTGTTGGAGTAACTGAGATGATGTATTTTGCTTTTGCGCCAAGGTCTATTGCTGTTGATGGCACCATGGTGGAGCTAAGTGAGAA
>NZ_JBBAQK010000030.1:0-3898 GCF_040400325.1 Polynucleobacter sp. | reverse complement strand
ACGGGTGGTTTTTTATTACTTATCAAAAGTAGTACGCCCGATTAAAATTACCGTATCGAACCTACGGAATTTTTTATGATTTGCAACGCTAAATTACGGAACAAAAATACCTATTGCAAGAAAAATGGGATGCGAAACGGACGCTGTAGGTTGCATGGTGGTCTGTCACCTAAAGGGGTAGATCATTGGAATCACAAACATGGTTGGTGTACTAAGGAAAGCCGTCAGCGCTCGGTAGAAACGACCGCTAGGATCAGATTTTTGGAGATGGTAGCCATAGAGCTGGGGATGATTCCAAAGAAGCGTTAATGTGATGTTTGGTGATTTTTAGATATATTTCTGTTGAGTTTTTCGCTACCCCATGAATGCGTTTTAATTGGGTTTATATCTACTGTCTTTATATTCCCTATTTATACCCATAGTCAGCGCCATGAGTTTTGCGTAGACTTGTTAGTTAATAACGCCAACTAAAAGTACCCGCTATGAAACATAAGCCAATCATCTTCATTAATAAGATTTATCTACCTAAAAAGAGTCTATTTATGGCGCAAATTAGGATCTTATTGGCAAGTATTAATGAGCTAACTGGCAGAAAAAATAAGCCATCCCAAGAGATAGAGAGAAAGCGACTATTGGCGGCTACATTGATTATTCAAGGACTCTACCGATGCTTTTGTAGTGGGTCACATGTAATTAGTCTTGGTGTTCCACATAGACCAAATGCTTATAAATCTGACGATGAGAATCTAATTTCTACTGTTGGATTCAAGATAGTTATGTCAGTTGTCGATGCCATGCATGAGCTGGGATGGATCAATCGCAAGATGGGCTATAGAACTTCTGATGATGGGGGTGAAGTGACTGAGATAAGGGCTGCAGGCGAGTTGCTTGGGGTATTTCAAAACCTAGGAGTTGTTTGGGAGCAGATGAAACCCTTGGAGGATGCAGTGGTACTGCGTAACTATGACAGCGCAACTAAGAAAAAATACAAACAGACTCCGCCAGACTCAAATGGCGTCCGGAAAATGAGGCCTAAGCTCAATAAGTTAAATAGGTTTCTCAATCAACAGGTTATTTGTTTAGACATTAATAACAATAGTTATGAGCAGTTGGCGGGCGAGATGTCAAATGGTGCAAAAGCTAACAAGTATCAATACAGCAGAGAAAGCCAGTACCCCAAGTATCTTGATTTCACAATGGTCCAGTTACGTAGAATCTTTTCTAGAAATAGTATGAAACTGGGCGGTCGATTTTATGGTGGGTGGTGGCAATTTATTCCCAAAAAATACCGTGTCTCTATCAGTATCAATTGGCTGCCAACGATAGAAATTGATTACTCTGGTCTTCATCCTTATATGCTCTATCACTTGGAGGGCTTAGAACCCCCTGAAGGTGATATGTATAACCTTGGGCTATGGTCTACAGATGCTGAGCGTGACCTTAAGAGACCTATTGTGAAAGAGTTCTTTAACGCCATAGTGAATGATGAATACAGCCGCTATGTATTGCCCAAAGAGCATAAGAAGGTGTTAGGGATTAGCTCTAGCAAGCTCATTAATTTGATTAAGAAAAAGCATGCGCCAATAGCGCATCGTTTTGAGAGTGGGTATGGTCTGAGACTCCAATACGAAGACTCACAAATTGCCGAGCAGGTGCTAATGGATTTACTTAATCAAGGTATTGTTTGCCTGCCTATACACGATAGCTTTATCGTCCAATCTATTGAACGGACTACTCTTGAAAAAGCGATGAAGAAAGCGTACAAGATGCGATTTGGCTCAGCCGTTGATATGAAAGCTACTTTCCAATTTGATGTGGATTCAAGAGGTAAGCGTAAATATGAAGTACAGAATCCATTACCATTTGGCGCTGACGAAAAGGTAGATCGTCCAGCAATGTTTGCAATGTATGCTGACTCAATACATGCCAAGTATGTACAGTCGCACCGCTTGGCTACCGGTCTTCCGTAATGGCCTACAAAGAGATACCAAGTACTGTCTATCCACTTACGGTAACCCATTTTAGAAAACTACAAAAAATATCCATATATTTCAGTGAGTTGTAAGCCTTGTTGGTAATTTCATCTTTACGTAAATTATGAATTTCATCCCAACTTCAGCGCCAGTTGCTGTGGATTGGGGTGGTAATAGCGCTTGAGCATCGCTAGACTTTTGTGACCTGATACTGCTGAGAGTTCTACTAGATTTGGCAGTCTTTCGGCTAGCTTGGTAATGGCGGTTCGTCTTAGATCGTGGAATCGAATGTTCTCAATCCTCGCTTGTTTTCTGGCTCGGTTAAAGGCTTGAGAAACCACCTCATGATTCAATGGAAACACTCTTCCATCAATGCCTCTGGGAAGCTTTAGGAGTATCTCTACCGCCTTGGTTGAGAGCGGAACAGTTCTCGCTTCACCGTTCTTGGTGAGTTCAATATGAGCCGTTCTATGGGCTAGATCAACATGTTCCCAGCGAAGGCTCAGTAGCTCACCCCTTCGCATTGCAGTCTCCAAAGCAAGCTGAACTAGAGGCGCCATCCAAATACTTTTACGACCCACGGGTTTGAGTTGCTCTAGAAGTTTTTCCAATTCAGCGCTATCAAGGATTCGACTCCTGCCTTGCGGTTCGTTTGGTTTTTTTACCAAGAGTATTGGATTACTGATATTGATTCCCCACTCTCTGCGGGCGTGATTAATAATGGATGAAAAGTACGCTAATTCCCGAATAACTGTTGCGGGCGCTACTTCTTGTAGACGCAGATCTCGATACTCACAAATCCGCTGTGGAGTCAGTGCCAGTAGATTGAGTTTGGCGATGGACTTTCTGCTAATGGCAGCTAGACGAATGAGATCGGGTTTGGCGCCACGCATAGTTGGCGTAACTTCAGCCATATAGCGCTCGATCAACTCTTTAAAAGAAGTTCGTTCCGCTAGTGATTGATTAGTAAAGCTACCTTTGTCGATGGATGATTCGATGCTTCTGGCCCAGCGCTTGGCATCATCTAGTGTGAGAAAGGATTTAGATAGGCAGGATTGCCCTTTGCGCTGGACTCTAGCTTGCCACTTGTTCTTGCGATTGCGAAATGTTGCCATGTTGTTCTGCCTCAATAAGGACAGAATTAGGACAAACTATAAAACTTGCTCTCTTCAGGGTTGAAAGAGCGCAACTAAGTAAGTAACTACTCAGTCGCCTTCCACTCCCCGCTCTTACCACCACTCTTTTCTAAGAGCTTAATGTCACCCATCACCATGCCACGGTCTACTGCTTTGCACAAGCAGTCTATGGTGCAATTTCAGGAATTTTTGCTGCAACTGGACAAACTTGTATAGCAGGCTCACGTTTGTTGGTACAAGAGTCAATTTATGATCAAGTAGTTGATAAGCTCTTAGCAATCGCAAAGACGGCAAAGATGGGCAATCCCATGGACTCAACAACCCAAGTAGGACCGATTACTACCCAAGCCCAATTTAAGAAGGTCTTAGATTACATTGAAATCGCCCATGCAGATGGAGCCAAACTATTGCTTGGTGGCACTCCCTCCAATAGCCCCGAGTGTGAACAGGGTTGGTTTATTGAGCCAACTATTTTTGGGGATGTAAAAAATACAATGCGAATTGCTCAAGAAGAGGTTTTTGGGCCGGTGTTATCGATACTTAAATTTAAAGATGAGGAAGAGGCAGTATTCATAGCAAATGATGTGCGTTTTGGTTTAGCTGCCGCTGCCTGGACCAAGGACATTGGTCGAGCAATCCGTATGTCTGAAAAACTCAAAGTAGGAACGGTCTGGATAAATACTTATCGTGCCGTTAGTTTTATGGCCCCTTTTGGTGGGTATAAAGATTCGGGGCTTGGTAGAGAAAACGGTATTGATGCCATCAAAGAATACTTACAAGTAAAAACAG
>NZ_JBBAQK010000029.1:0-3939 GCF_040400325.1 Polynucleobacter sp. | reverse complement strand
TTTTCGTCCATCTTCGTACTTTCATTCCACGGCATAGAGTGGCCCCTCCTATGCCAAAAACTGTAAAGTATGTGTCCGGTATAAAGTGTTAACTATGTGTCGAGTCATACAAATAATGCCCTGCTTTATGCGGGGCATTTTCTTTTGGTCGGGTGGATGAGATGGCCACTTGACAAAGCGTACGCTTTTGCGTACTATATTGAAAAGGAGTAAAATCATGACCACATTAACCGCAAGCCAAGCTCGAGCAGGTCTTTACCGTTTGATTGATCAAGCGGCAGAGTCGCATAAGCCAATAGTCATTTCTGGTAAGCGAGGAAATGCTATTTTAGTTTCTGAAGAAGATTGGAGCGCTATTCAGGAGACGCTGTATCTATTGGCAATTCCAGGAATGCGTGAGTCAATTAAAGACGCTATGGCTGAGCCTATTGCTAAAAGTAAAAGGGCATTGAAGTGGTGACTTGGAATTTAGCTTATTCCAAATATGCCATTAAGGATGCTAAAAAACTATCTGCTGCAGGCCTTAAAGATAAAGCCCAGGCTTTATTGAATATTTTAGAAGTAGACCCCCTCCAAAATCCGCCGCCTTATGAGAAGTTAGTTGGCGATCTAAAAGGGGCTTACTCACGCAGAATTAATATTCAACATCGCTTAGTTTATGAAATTTTGCGCAAGGAGAAGACGGTGCGAATCTTAAGAATGTGGACTCACTACGAATAAAGTAGGCAATAGTCTAAAGCAGAGTCAGGCATCCTTGACCCTGGTCGATTCCGCCCCGGGCCACCAAGAATCTCAATAGCCCACTTGTAGGGCTATTTTCTTTTATGGCTTGGCATGGTTAGGCGCTATTAGTTTCGGATATCGCTATATAGAAATGTCCTTTAAAAGGACAGTTTTGTGACAGGAAATTTGTCATCTCTCAATCACTTAAGTGTTGCTTTTTTATACTAATTTCTTTAATTACGCCTGAAAAAGAATTATTTTGACTATAAGAGGAATAGACTTAACTTCTACAAAGCGCTGGGAGTCTGATGATGGATAAAAGATATGAATCTAAGGAACAGCATATAGCGGAGCTCACGATCGAAAACCGGAGACTTGCTAATAGAGCCAAAGCCATGGAAAAAATAATTGCAGGCTGGAATGAGGCAAACAGCCTATTAGTAGCCAAGCTTAAGCCAAAACTAAGTCTTAAGGACTACGAAAAGTCCATCAACTATCAACCAAGCGGCTCATTTAAATTAATTTGGTAGGTGGCTAAGTATTTTCCATATTTTTTCAATTGCAGAGTTGATGGTGGAATAAAGATCTTCGCCCTGATCTTCAGAGTAAAGCTGCTTATCTTTAAGGTGAATAGTAATCTCAACAGTATTTCGTAGGGCCTTTTCAACTGTAATATCGATGAATAAAAAAACAGTAGCAATAGTAGATTCATCGAATTGATTACGAATTTTTTGTAAGCGGTTATCGATATAGGCTTTGACTATAGGTAATTTAGCAAAAGAATTACCCTCATACTTAATGCCTATAGACGAAAGATTCCCCGCATTATCAGGCGAACCATCAAGCCGCACTGGGTTCTTAAAATCGATAGCAAGGTAAGTTTTATTTTCTTGTATGACCCTCACCCTCGCTTTAATGCATTAATTTTTGTGTTGATATTGCCGTAGACCTTCCAATGCTTAAGTTCTTCAAATAGCATATCAAGATCTGCATAAGATAGGTTCTTTATGTCTTGTAGGGTGAATGAGTCACCGGCCTCTAGTTTTTGTACAGCATCAACATACGTCAGTTCGGCCATCTAGACCCTCTTGTTTTAATAGTGAATATTCTGAATAAAATAAACCGGATAGCTCGTAACTTGCCAAGTTCAAGTTGGCAAATGTAATAAATCTGACTTATGGGTGTAAAAGGTACATGATGTTAAATGGACAAGAGAGCACTTTAGGGGAATTTGACTATCAACCAATTCGTGATCGAGCGTTTCCATTTAGCTTTTAGAGCTGGACTGATCAATCGGTTTGGGAAAATACCTACGGCCAGTAAATTAGCGATTGAATTTAATCTTCGTAACTTTCAGTCAAATCCAATTAGTCGTGAATCGGCGAGAAAATGGATCAATGGCCAATCAATACCAGAGACGTCAAGACTGAAGACTTTAATCAGCTGGCTTAACTTAGATGCATCGTTTATTTATTCTACGACTATCATCGAAAAAGCGAGCATTCATGTAGAGATTGATAGCCAGAAAGATAGGGCAAAAGTAGAAGCCTATGGGCGCCGAAAAATAGAGATGTTGGCACATGCTGCTTTGAACTTTGTTACACCCCTTGCGGCTGTATTAAATTCAGAGGGCGTCATTATTTTGGTTAATGGTGCATGGCGATCTGCTGCCATGCTATATCCAAAGTTAAAGGGAGGGAGCCTAGGATGTGAGGGTGTTAATTATCTTGCTGTTTGTGAAAAAGTAGTGGGGCCAGGCTCTGAAGAAGCGAATATAGTGGCTAAATCTATTCGTGAAGTTATTGCGGAACATTCAAAAACATTTACTTTAAAATATCCTTGCCACAGTAATGGAGATAAAAGATGGTTTGAGGTCAAGGTATCTGCCTACAAACACTTAGATGACGTGTGTTGTGTTGTTACCCATATGCCGATTACTGAAGCAACGTTTAAGAAGAAAAAACTGATTGGGCAACCCTTACGGAAATAACCTTTAAAAAAACATTTGTGTTTATGCGGGTTTCATCTGTGCCGATTAATGTGGCATAGTTTATGCATAGCTATAAGTAAGTAAATCTTTTAAAGGGGTGCTTATGTCAAATACCGATTCTTTATGGCTATTTTTAATACTGTGCTGTTTTGTCCTGGCAATACAGGCTACTTAAACCGGTAATTATTGCCGCAGAAGTAGGGGTTTTGTTATCCCTTCATGCCATGTCGTTTAAAACGACAGTCTAGGAATAGAGTCAGACATCCTAAGGCCCTGGTTCGATTCCGCCCCGGGCCACCAAGAATCTCAATAGCCCACTTGTTGGGCTATTTTCTTTTAAGGTTGGGCGTGGTTAGACGCCATTAGTCTCGGATATTCCTATCTAGAAGCGTCTTTTAGAAGGACGTCCCTGTAAGAGGGTTTATGTGGCACATATTTGGTGCGTTACTTGAGTAAATCCACGCGAATAGATAATTTAAGAATAGATCTATTCCTCAACTTTGTGCCGAAACCAAATATTCAAAATATGCTAAATTACTTTTTTATTTTAAATAAGCGAACATCATGATAAAAAATTCTTTAAAGTTAATTTGCCTTTGCTTCACAGCGATACTTGTGATCAACGGGTGCTCTTCAACGGTGAGTCGCCAGGCCGGTCAAAGTAGGCCAGCACAGTCTATTATTACCCCAAGTAATCCTCTTGGCAATATTGTTATTACGTATTCTGATGAGGCTCAAAAAAAGCGTTTAGACAACACAGCTTTTAGTGACATAGATCTGAAGCTGCAAATTCAAAAAACACTATCGGCTGCAAAGTTAATCACTGCCAATGTAAATCCCAAACAGCCCACCCTTAATGTTGAAGTGACCAACATACGCGTAAGATCAATTGCTAACAGAATGATGTTAGGATTCTTATCAGGCTCCGATTATATTCAAGGTGACGTTACAGTAAAAGACGCATCAGGTAAGATCTTGGACACTTTCAAAATTTCTACGGACCATTATGAAAGTTTCGTCGTCGGAACAACGAATGTTTTAAGCTGGATATATGAAACATTTGCGGGCGACACCTTGAAAGAGCTCAAAAATGAGCCAGTAGTAAAAAAATAAATCATTACTGATGGGGGCTAAGGAATTAGAAATCCTTGTGTCGGTGGTTCGATTTCGCCCCGGGCCACCAAGATTTAAATAATGCCCTGCTTTATGCGGGGCATTTTATTTTG
>NZ_JBBAQK010000028.1:0-4233 GCF_040400325.1 Polynucleobacter sp. | reverse complement strand
AGCGTATCCCGCTGTAAATAAGCTGATATATGAATCATATAAAGCTGATTTAGCGGTGATATTGCCTTCCGAATGCTTATCGCGGTTACCACCTACTATTCCCATTCATAAGAGTCGGCTTGGCCACACTTTGAAAAAGGGTAAGAAACAGGGTAGAGTGACTTGCAATTATTCCTATGGTAATCTCAATGCTCAACTCAATACGGACGAAGTCCGGGAGATGGCTAGAGAGAAATATGGGGATATAGAATTACCTACTGTCATTGATTTGGCGCAGATGATTCTAAAGCATTTAGACGATATTAAACAATGGGGTCATAAGTCTTCGGAGGACTTAGTTTTATGGAAAATGGATTTGAAGGGAGCATTCACATTGCTCTTTTTCCGACCAGTCGATTGCGGTTTATTGGTACTTCCAATGACCGACGGCTTATCTGTGATCCATATTGCTGGGAATTTCGGTTTGACGTTATTTCCGTTTATCTTCAACGTCATTTCTCGATGCATTTTGCGTGCGATATCACTCATTATAATGGGTCTCATATGTATGTACATTGATGACATAATGGGTGTTTCCGATCGAGAGCATGTCGATGAGGATATCTCTCTCGCGACTACAGTTATCACCAACCTTTTGGGCGATGATGCTGTAGCTGTTGAGAAAACAGAGATAGGGCGCAAGATAGATTGGATAGGGTGGGAGTTCAATTTGGACACGATGACCGTATCCATTGCGGACCACAATTATTATAAGACGCTGCATGGTTTCATGACTGTGCAACGGGGAGAAAGAGTTAAGGTCCGTACCTTGCATACTCTTTCTTCCTGGGCTTCTCGGTATACTCTCGTGTGTCCATATATGGCGCCTTTTTCCGGGTATTTGTATTCTGCGTTTAGTGGATATAAAAACCTGGAAGTCGAGATTGTATTACCGACGGAAGCGTTTCTTGTTATTCTTTTGTGGCGATGTTTCTTCTTCTTAATGAAGTTGGAACCCAAAGGGTTTACACGCAAGATTGAAGACTTCCGTCCTAAAGGTGAACCTCACTTTCGTATCGAATATGATGGTGCACCGATAGGTATTGGTTTCATCATCAGTCAATACTCCAAGAAGACAGAACGGTTCCATCGAATTTGGGCTGTTTCTTGGTGTGATGAATATGTCCTGAATAATGATAGTGGCTACCAAAACTCTATGGAGTTTATAGCTGCCATTATGGGACTTGCGTGTTTGTCTTTTTTGGGTCACAATAACGCGAGAGTTGAGATGATCGGAGACAATACTTCGTCGTTATCTTGGTTGAAAGCTATGCACTTTCGTGCGGGTTCATCTACCGCGGCAGCGATAGCGTATGTTTCTCTCAATATGCATACGGGTATGAAGGTAGTTTCTACCGAATACAAAGAGGGTGAATTGAATCGAGCAGATCCTCTGTCTCGTCGTATACCCCCTTCGGATTTTGGTTTCACTGATAGAAACAGTTTCACAAGGGCCAACGCTCCTCCTATTTTGCAGGAGTTGTCGGTCTTGTTGAATCCTTCACATAATGCTATGGATGAGACCACTTTGTTGGCTCGTATGGCCAAATTCAATTATATCTTTCGACATTTGATTGTGCCTTCCTAAGCTATTATTGTGTTATTTGTTTCTTGTTTGTGGAGGGGAGATTATCTTTGTGTGTTTGAGTTGGATGTGTTTAATAATAATTTATTCATTAATAACATTTTAATTAATACTAGTTAATTGAATAAATAATCGTAATTTATATATTAGTTATATATTATATATTGTGTGTCTCAGAGAGTTCATACTCTTCTGTTCATTGGAACCTTTGCTGATTGTCTTCCTCTTGTCTTTACCTTGTGATTACTCAGGTGATCGAGTCGTTGCATTGTTAGAGCAAGCTTGGGATGTCAAGACGTTGGCCGGATTTCGTGTTACAGAGAGTATATGGCTTGAATACGTGAATCTTCACAATATTTCTGATCCCTATCTTACTGTGTGTACAGTGGAAAAGGGTATTGGTTTAGTGATGGAGTTCATTGTATATCTGGAGGATGTTATGGGTTTCACAGGACCTCAGATAGGCAAGTCGTTGACAAACCTTCGGGGTACCATTATTATTTACGGAGGATGTGCCTCAGTGTTTTCTTCGGAGGCACTGGCCGTTGTCCGTAGAGCAGTGAGAAACATACATGCTTCCATCTTTGCGTCTTCCATACTTTTGGATGGACCTAAGAAAGCCATCGTACAGTTGCCCATTTGTGTCGAGTTCATGGATCGTCTCCGTGAATGGTACTGGCACGGTGGGTCAACTCTTACGGATAAGATGATATATATTGCTTCTATGATAGCGTTCCTTCGGGGCCTTCGTATAAGTAATGTTGCATCGACTGGACCCAAGGCGATTGATCACCGTTATTATCTCCGTTCAGTCGATCTTGAAATTGAATTGGGGATTGTTTCGGTGTCACGTTGGAAGGATCTGGGCTCTCCCCCGGTCTTAGCGGTTAAATTGACATGTGTATCTTCCAAGACACATGGACCGACTAAGGCGAAGAAGACCGTTCCTCCTATTGTTATGATTGCGGGCATTGGGTCCTTGCATGAATGCATGTTGATGTCCGACTTCGTCACCTGGTTAAGTATTTCCGGAATGTATAATGACAATGACTTGTTGTTTGCACGATGGGATACTGTTCATAACAGGAAAACACCAACTTTGAAGCGCCTTACTTCGAAGGATGTGTCTACTGCTTTGAAAAGGGTGGCTGAAAGCTTTGGATTCAATGCGCAACAATTCTCAACGCGTTCGATACGTATTGGCGCGAATGTAGAGTTGTCTGCGCAGGGGGCATCAGATGGACAGCGCATGACGTGCTTGGACCATGTTACATTGTCTTCCAATGTCATGTACATGCGTTCCTTGTTAAATCATGACCCGACCCCTCTTTCAAGTGAGGGTATGCTGTCTGTGGAGGGAGTGAAGAAGATGGCGCGATACTTGTGAGGTTTGTCCTTGTCTCCCAATCCTTGTCATGGTTTCGACCTAGCTTAGTTGTGGGGGGTGGTATTAGTTTTAACCCTCTTCTCTTCTTTAGAGAGGGTTGGCTATATCATTTGTAGTATGTGGAAAATATGCATTTCCCTTCTACTGGTTATGAGGGTACCCCATCATGGTGAAAATAGTACAGATGATTATATGTTTTAAGTTTCGATATTCGAGCTTTAATTATGTCATTTCGTGTAACTACGCTATTCTTTCTTTACTTAAACTCTAAAAATGTATATAAGGTGATATAGTATATAAATAAACACATCTTTGGTTTTATTTTTTCCAAAGATTCCATATATTGTCCTATATCGGAAATTAGCATATACGCCAGAGCCCTCTAAAATAGGGGGAGTCGGTGGGTATGTTATTTCCAGTATAGGTTTTTGTGGAAGTTTATTATATACTTATTCATAGGGGGCTTTATGTACTGGCTAGTGTAAGCTTAACCGTTGTTATATCTCTATAGGGCGTCTAGATGCTTTCGCGATCTTGAATCGAAAGCTTCTATAGAACGTCCCGGAGTAAAAAGTTAAAATAACTTTTTGGAGTAAAAACGCGGCGCAGAAAGTATTGTTTCAATACTTAAGCTTTACATTAGACTTCAGAACTTCATGAATCATAAGTGGAATTTAATATTTTAAATTTCTTACTTCTCTTCATTAAGTTTAATAGGTTTATCATTAACCTCGGTCTAACTTATATATCTGTATATTACAGTATTGAGTTAGACGTTAACTTTTTACCGTTGCTTTAAATTTTTGCCTACCCTTCGCCACACCTGTTTGACCTTTTATTCTAAAGATTTCCTTTAGAGTTGCCTCGGCAGGGGGGGGGTGGTATTAGTTTTAACCCTCTTCTCTTCTTTAGAGAGGGTTGGCTATATCATTTGTAGTATGTGGAAAATATGCATTTCCCTTCTACTGGTTATGAGGGTACCCCATCATGGTGAAAATAGTACAGATGATTATATGTTTTAAGTTTCGATATTCGAGCTTTAATTATGTCATTTCGTGTAACTACGCTATTCTTTCTTTACTTAAACTCTAAAAATGTATATAAGGTGATATAGTATATAAATAAACACATCTTTGGTTTTATTTTTTCCAAAGATTCCATATATTGTCCTATATCGGAAATTAGCATATACGCCAGAGCCCTCTAAAATAGGGGGAGTCGG
>NZ_JBBAQK010000027.1:0-4896 GCF_040400325.1 Polynucleobacter sp. | reverse complement strand
TTTCTGAAATCCAATAAACGAGCTCGAACAATATCTAATGCGTTGCTTGCAGGAGCTTCACCCACTTGAAGCGCCTCAAATATTGCGCCAGCCAGTTCATGCATTCCTTCGCTAGTGGCTGTTGATGCAATTTTCTCGGGAGATAGTCCAGCATCAATTGCCAGAGCAGTTTTACTATGTCTTGGGATAGAGCCATGGGCTTCGTCAAGAATTCGTTTAATGATATCCATTTGCGCAGACGCCTTTTCAATAGACTTGCAACTCTTAAAAGATAGAGCTGTACTCAGTATAAGCAGGCCTAACTCGACCATCCTTATGCTTGATGACAGTGCCAATGGTAATAAAGACCAACGGCTCATCATCAGCCTCCAGCTTAAAGAGCTTTTTCATCTCAGGGCTATAGAGTGCATGACCGCTGGATAACCCAGCCCCAAAACCCATCGCATGTGCAGTCAGAATAATATTTTGAATCGCACAACCGGCTGAAATTAACTTTTCATTGCGAGGAATCTTGTTATCTCCAGTTCCATATTTTGTTACCGCCAACAACAGATAAGGCCCACGCAAAGCTTTTCCATGCGCCTCATCTAGTTGCTCTGGTGTTGCACCAGGATCTCGCTCCTTCAAGTTATGAGAAAACACCCTGCCAAGCAATACTCTGCCAGCATCGGAAATTTCATAAAAATGCCATGGCGTAACTAGCCCGTGGTCTGGGGCAGTTCCGGCAGCTTCCAGAATGATTTTCTTTTGCTCTTCAGTAGGACCAGGGCTCCCCAAACGCTTCGGAGAAATATGATGACGAGTGTTCATCAACTCTGATACCAACGGAACAATATCTTCCATTTTTTACCTTTTCAGAATAAAAAAGGGGTGAGATAACTCACCCCCAAGTCAGGACAAAATCAATTAAACGTCAGCGAACGCTCTGCGCTTAAAGGATACGGTGCGCTGAAAGTCACTCATGCTACCAACACGCTTAATATTTGCATAGGTGCCCTTGTAGTACGGAATGACGTTTCTATCAACCCACTCAGTAGTAACGTCGCCAGCAACACCTTTAACGTAACCAAAGAGCATAAAGGTCTGCTTAGGCTTGGCATCTTTTACTGGATAGGCCATTGCAAACGTAGATCCATAATCATTAAATACCTCAACGACATCGCCTGCACTAATTCCCAGCGCTGAAGCATCGCCTGGGTTAATTTCTAAATAGGCCATTGGATAACGTCCACGAACAAACTCATTGTATTGATCGTGATAAGCCGTCTGCCATACCTCATTAGCCCGTCCGTTGTTAATCCAGAAGGCATATTTCTGCTTTTGACCCTCAACAGGCTTTGGCAATCCCGGCCAAGGTGAAGGCTTAAAGTGCGCCTTACCGTCAGCAGTATCAAACTTGTTGTCAGCGTAAATCATTGGGGTGCCAATCAACTTATCACCCTGCACCTCTTTAATTGGCAGTTGTACGCCATTGTTGCCTGCTTTAGCTAATAGCGCATAAGTCGCCATGTAACCCGAGTCGCCACCTTGACTATCAATCGGGCCGGCGCCTGGACGACCTGCCTGACGGAAGCCATCATTAAAGGCGTCTTCTTCGGTCTTCCAGTCAAAGCCAGAAAAGCGTTTTGCCATCGCCGCATTACCTTGTTTCTCATATTGTGCCTTGATGGTGTTAGCTACCATTGCAGCAATAATGCAATCTGGTTTTGCCTCGCCTGGAGCATCCATAAACTTTTGAGATAAACGCATACGACGCTCACCATTCATGGAAGTTAAATTCATCTCACCAGGCTGGGTGGCTGGCAGCATGATATGAGCAGCTTCTTTTAGGGATGTTGGGTACAAGTTAATACTTGCCACAAACAACCCACCCCGTGAAGTTGCATCGTAAATGGCGTTAACCATTTCTTCTGGTGAAGCGCCACGAGTTTTTGACATGGCTTCCTTAACAATCTGTGCTCGCTTAAGTACAACCTCTCTTAATTGCTGAGCATTGTTAGAAGTTTGGAAGTTGTTGCAACCCCACCAAGTCATCATGCGACCATTGCCTTTAATAATCTCTTGGTCAATGTAAATCTTCTCGCCTGTTGGGTGCGGTGGACGTGTGTAACCTTCTTGATGACCGCCCATGCGCACTACGCCTGTACCACGACGACCTACGTTATGGGTTGCAATGACCAAGTCCACTAAAGCAGATTGAATAAGGTAATTATCATTACCCCAAATAATGCCTTTTTCATATGAATGCATCGCACGTGGCATTGCGCCATTAGCCTTTGGCTTATAGCTCCATTCAGCAGCCTTCTTAAGCTTATCTACCGATACGCCAGTGATCTTGCTGCACTCTTCAAGGGACAACTTATTAGCTTTAGCTGCCTCGTCAAAGCCTTTTGTATGTTTTGCAATAAAGTCTTTATCAATCCAACCCTGCTCAATCACATAGGTGAACAAACCATTAAACAGTGCGATATCAGTACCAGGCTGAATATCTAAATGTAATGTACTGTCTTTTGCCTGTAATTCACATAAAGAGATGGTGCTGTTTTTACGCGGGTCGACGAAAATAACCTTTCCTTGACCGACCGGTTCGCTACCAAACATTTGCTTTTTCTTATCGATAGTTGACCCAGCAATATTAGGCAGCCAATGATTTAAGAAATAATTTGTTTGGGTCTCATAGGGATTGCCGCCAATAGACCAAATGACATCTGCTAATTGTGCATCTTCATAGCTATTATTAAGCTCACCAATACCCATCTCACGAGTAGCATGGCACTCTGAGTTATATGCTGGGCGATTATGAATACGCACTGATGGGGTTTGAATAGCGCTAAACATCAACTTGCCTGAGCCCCAAGTATTCTCGAATCCACCACCTGCTCCACCATGGTCAAACGTAGAGTAGAAAATTGAACGTGGGCCATCGTTATCAATAATCTTCTTGATAAGTCCCGCATAAACTGCCATGGCGTAATCCCAGGTAGTGTCAAGCCACTGATCACCAGCATAAAACTGTGGTAGCTGTAGGCGCTCCTGTGTAATACCTTGAGGGTTATACATATACGTTGCCATCTTGCCCCCACGTGTAGAACTCAAGCCACTATTCACGACGCACGCCTTGTCAGGAACAATCATGATGTTAGAACGCTTGCCGTTCTTATCGACAATAGTATTAGTCATCGCTGGCGTGAGAGTTACAGCCATTGGAGGAAGCTGCTTACGGAAATCTAAACCCAACGCATTTTGATTTGGGGCTCTTCCACCCTCTTTATTTGCATCCCACTTATAAACGTTATAGCCACATCCGACAATGCAGAAGTGACAAGTCATATTAGTTTTTTGAGCATCGACTGGAGGTAATGCAATACGGTCATTAAATGTTGTCATGGCGATTATCCCGTCTTAAAGAATATTAGAAGCGCGGCCGTAAATCAGGCCATTTATACCAACAGCCTTAAACGAATCTGTACCTGAGTCATACTTCAGCTCAATCTTAGGCAGATTTTCTGTTGCCTGGCCGCATACCATTTGACCTAAGTGCTCTGGATCAAAGACGCTAAAGTGGCATGGGCATTTAAAAGTTTTAGCCTGTTGGTCATAATTTACAGGACAGCCCATATGTGTGCACAGTGTGCTGTAAGCGACTACATCATTATTAGGACCAACTCCACCAGCGACTGGTCCGTCCATTTTGATCGCAACGCATGGGGAGCTTGCGTCAGGGTAATTGAAGGCAACGGGAGTATTTACTTTCATTCCAGCAGCCTTGCCAATATTGCGCTCTGGATACGCTAGAACCGCAGCATTACTAGGGGCTGCATTTGCAGAGCCACTGACTAGAGATGCGGCAGAACCTACGGCAACAGCGGATCCTATACCTGTTGCCTTTAAAAAATTCCTTCTACTTTCGTTAGATTCCATTAATCACTCCTTTTAAAAGTTAGAACAAATAATGAAATTAAGTTTACGCATTAAATTTCGATAAGAATAGAAATTATGTCAGCCTTATGACTAAGGATTTCCCTAGTGACCTCTAAATCTAATGAATAAATATTTGTTTGCAGTGCACAAATTATTATCAATAGTCACTGACCGCTAATAACAGAGAGCACCTCAGTCCAAAATCTATTGGAATCACCATGAAAGTGTGCAATATTTGCCTACACACTTTCGAGCATGCCCAGCGTTACTTAAAGTAACGCTCAAATGACCAAATCTCACCTTTAGTCTCAAAAGCTAGCTTTTTGTGACGTTTAGGTCCTGTTTAGGTTCTCTGGTTATGAGAGCAGATGACATTGGTAACCAGCCCTTTGATCATATAAAGCAACCGTTACGTAAGGTAACGGTTGCTTTATTTCCGACTTTTTTATCTAGGCATTTTCTAATGCCCGCTCAGCCTTGCTGCAATGCGCTCCCAGCGATTGCGTATTGGCGACTTCAGTGATGTCCGCAAATTCAGTAACATCTACTGCATCAGCAACATCCATGGCGTTGGAACCATTAAGACCACCCTCTATTTCACCGCCTACTGTCTCCGGCGCCTCTTCCGCAGTCTCAAATTGAACTGCTGTCAATTTAGGCCCACTACCAAAGAGAGCTTTTCCATAGTAAATCATTGCAGCAAAATAGGTTGAGATTGGATGATTTTGGGTATTTGCACTTGGGGTGCTGGTGGCCTGTAACCGAGTGCACTATGGGGCCGTTCATGGTTATAGTGTTTCACCCACTCCCCCACGATGATCTGGGCTTCCTTAAGACTGTAGAAGATCTCTCCATCTAAAAGATTGTCCCTAAAGGTCCCGTTAAAGCTTTCACAAAAGCCATTCTCCCAAGGGCTGCCCGGTTCAATGTAGGCTGTCTTTACTCCAATGCCAGATAACCAACTGCGCAGCTCTT
>NZ_JBBAQK010000026.1:0-7908 GCF_040400325.1 Polynucleobacter sp. | reverse complement strand
GCCATAGAAGGTAGCCGTTTATTGGCTTTGCGGGTGAGTAATAATTCACAAAGCAGGAATAATCAAAGTTTAATGATTTTTATGTCTATAAGATCTGTCATATTGTTTTTATAAAATAAGTACATGCAATTAAAAGTAATCGATAGTTTTTTAGCTAAAACAGTTCTGGATGATGATGTGATTGGACTAACGCCATTAAAGGCGGGGCGATATCCAATCAAAGCGATTGAAGATGAGCAATATGAAGTTGCCAAATCTAATGCAACAATCTGCTACCTCACAAGCCAAGAGCTTGAACAAATCATTAAGTCAAAAGCCGCTGTGATTATTAATGAGTAATAATTCACTCATTCTAAAATTAAATTGTTGATTTTTATGTTAAACAGCAGAATAAAAGTTGCCTTAGTTGCCCTAACTCTGCTTTTTATTAGCCTCTCGGTATTTGCCCAAAATATTCAATACGGAGTCAGGCCCTATTATTTAATTGATGCTATGAAAGAGGGTCCCTTAAAAAGTAAGTTAAAAAGTTGTGTTAACAATACCCCTCATCGCACATCATTTTCAATAGCCCACCGTGGCGCTCCTTTGGAGTTTCCAGAGCATACAGTTCAGTCAAATAAGGCTGCCGCATTGATGGGGGCTGGTATTTTTGAATGTGATGTTACTTTTACTAAAGATAAGCAATTAGTTTGTCGTCATGCGCAAAATGATTTACAGGGATCAACGAATATCTTGTTAACTAATTTGAAAGAGAAATGTACAAAGCCTTTTATCCCAGCTAATAGCGGAGAGCCGGCGGTAGCGGAGTGTCGTACAACCGATATCTCGCTAGAGGAATTTAAAACCCTACGTGGCAAGATGGATGGATTTAATAAAAATGCCAAGGATATTCAGTCCTACATGGCAGGTACACCATCTTGGAGAACCGAATTGTATTCTGAGGCAGGCGGTACTCTATTGACACATCAAGAATCTATCGCTTTATTTAAACAATTTGGCGGTAAATTTACTCCTGAGCTTAAAGAGGCAGTGGTACCCATGCCCTATTTAGGCTTTACCCAAGAGCACTATGCACAAGCTCTCATTAATGAGTATAAGCAGGCTGGGGTCTCTCCTAAAGACGTTTTTCCACAATCATTTAATTTAAATGATGTGATGTACTGGATTCAAAATGAACCAGAGTTTGGAAAGCAGGCAATTTATTTGGATGGTAGATACGAACAGAAAGAATTTAATGCTGCACAGCCTGAAATGCTAAAGCCAACCATGCAAGAGCTTTATACGAAAGGGGTGCGATATATTGCTCCACCTATATGGGTGCTTCTGACCATAGGTAGCAGAGGAGAAATTATTCCATCAGATTATGCCAGGGCGGCAAAAAATGCGGGATTGAATATCATTACATGGACCCTTGAACGTGATGGACCGATGAATAAGGGTGGTAGTTGGTATCATCAATCAATAAAATCAGCCATTTACACTGATGGCCAAATTTATGAAGTTTTAGATGTGCTTGCTAAGCAGGTTGGTGTTAAGGGGGTATTTTCAGACTGGCCTGCAACTGTTACTTACTATGCAAACTGTATGGGACTTAAGTGAGTGCTTAAATGAATTGACAGCAGATCATTTGTATATTGATAACTGTAGCGC
This sequence comes from Polynucleobacter sp., assembly GCF_040400325.1. Classification (GTDB taxonomy): domain Bacteria; phylum Pseudomonadota; class Gammaproteobacteria; order Burkholderiales; family Burkholderiaceae; genus Polynucleobacter. Next base: position 6,258 of record NZ_JBBAQK010000026.1, on the reverse strand, counting down.
CTGTCATCAGAGCAGTGGTAGGGGAATTGTGAATGTCATCCCGCCTCTTGATGGGAATCCGGCAATCCTTGCACCAAATGGAGCTGACATCATCAAGGTTGTAATTCACGGTATTAATGCTAGGAATGGTTATATACCAATGCCTGCTTTTGCATCGAAGTTAACGGATGATGAAATTGCCACAATAGCTAACTATGTCAGAACCAGTTGGGATAATTCTGCATCAGCGAATGTGACTGCTGCACAGGTGAAGACAGTCAGGGCAAATCCAGGACCATGAACTACCTTTAGATTGTGATGATCAAATGTTTGCGCAGGACTCATAATCCTTTGGTCCCAGGTTCAAGTCCTGGTGGGCCCACCAGTAAAGCAAACCCTCACCAGCAATGATGGGGGTTTTGTCTTTTTGGCGTTACTTTAAGTAACGTATAAGCATGGCGAGCTAAACTAGTAAAAATATATAAAATTCTTAAAAGATTGAGAATATGTCTTGGATTGCCCCATTTGAAAAAGATATAAATAATACGGCGTAAGGCTGCTGATAACTATCCCAGTAAGAAGCGGGCTCAAAAACAGCAATTGGCTGCTTAGAATGGTTAGTGGACTTTTTATAAAAGGTTCCAAAAAGGAGCTTATATTGCTATAATGGAACCACCTAACGGAGAGCTATCATGTCTATTAACGTGAAATTGTCAGAAAAACTAGTTGAGCAAGCCAAAGTGTTTGGAAATATTGAGCATCGCTCGGTACCCAAGCAGATTGAGTATTGGTCACAAATTGGCAAGATTGCCCAAGAAAATCCAGACTTACCTTTTTCTTTGATTCGTGAAATTTTGGTTGCAGATCAAGAACCAGTCATTGGTGAATACGTTTTTAGTTAATGCGTTTACTCATTACGGCCAGTTTTGCAAAGGCCACAAAAAAACTGCACGCCCCACAAAAAGTAGAGTTAGATGCTGCGCTCAAATTTATTTCCAAAGATCCCATCATTGGTGAGGCAAAAGTAGGAGATTTACTGGGAGTGTATGTTTATAAATTCAAACTTTCCCAGCAACAATGTTTATTAGCATATCGAATTGTGGATCAAGAAAGTATTAAGCTTTTAACGTTTGGCCCACATGAAAATTTCTATCGAGATTTAAAACGTCAAGGCGAATAGCGCTTAGCTTGCCAAAGCATTCCTTAAGTAAGGAGCAATATCACCTTGAACACTGACTACACGTAGACCCCCTTTTTATAAGGGTCTATCGTGGGCTTCTGCTCTCATAATCCTTTGGCCTCAGGTTCAAGCTCTGGTGGGTCCACCAGAAAAGTAAACCCTCATCAACAGTGGTGGGGGTTTTGTCTTGTGAGCGTTACTTAAAGTATTGAAATAAAGCTTCACCCATACGAATGTGGTCCCCCAGATTTAAGCTTGGTAGCAAGCGATAATTTTTTGGAGCAAAAACAATAATAGTTGAGCCGTGCTGAAACCAGCCCAATTCCTCTCCGCGAGTGACGGCAACGTCGCAGTCAATCTCATTAGAGCCTTTGTACTGTAGATGGAATAGTAGATTAATGCAGTGCATGCGAATGCTGGCAACAAGAATGGCTGCTACAGGCACTAGAGTCAGAGTAGTATTTTGAATCCCTTTATCGGATTGATCTATTTCACATTCAATAACAGCCCTTTCATTTTTGCAAAAGAGTCGTTCAACTCGTTTCAGTGCAATTGGGTTTACATTCCAAGTATCACCGGAGATATAAGTAATTTTTCTAATTCGCATTGCTGACGGAGCATGAAAGCGGTGGTACATGCTTGAGGTGAGTCGTAAGGTTACATATTCACATCCCTCATAGCTCTTTGCTAGGTCCTTATTGGGCATCAAGTCATTTAAGGCATAAGGAAAGCCTTTAGCTTGAAAAATTTCTCCATTGCTGACTTGACCGAATGCCCCAATAAGAGCGTCACATGGGCTTACTAGATAACTTAAGTCTTGGTTGATTGGTCTTGCGTTTGACTTCAATTCACGAGTAAAACACGCGTGCATACTTTTAAAGTGCTTGTTTTTTGCCTCTGACAAGTCAAGAGCAGAAAAGAACTTCCAAACATTGATCGATATATAGGCAACAACTGGATTCTCAATTTGACTAAACCAGCCCATAAAACGCGTTAGTCCGATGCGAGGAATACGATTTGTCAGTAAGAAGTTGAGATCTTCCTGAGACAATATGTTTTGGATGATTTTTTTCACTGACATAATCTTGTCAAATAAATAGAGTAAAAGTGATTAAAACAATTAATAGGAGTATCTATGGATGGCTGGATAGCAATAAGTATATTCGGTGCAGTATTTGGAATATGGATTACTAGGAAGTCTTATGTAAGACTTCAACTTTCTAAGGCTAAACATCCCTCTTTAGCGGGACATTCTCGTATGGCAAAGAGAGTGGCTCGTTTGATCCCTTATTATTCTTTCAATAAAAACTCCTTTTTTCAAGTTGACGGGGCACCAGACAATATTGCATCTTTGAGAGAAATTGGATTTATGCGTCTGTCGCAGATCTATCAAGAGCGCTTTAAAAAATCAGTTAGCCTGACAAATCAAGCAGCAGAAACCATATCAGATTTGCAATTTACGGGTAGGTATCGGGTACCATTTCAATTTAGTAACTTTGTAAGTAAGCATCTGAAATCAGGTAGCTTTATGCAGTCTTCGTCCGGAGTCACAATGACGGACTTAGATGGCAATACTTTTTACGATTTAACTGGATCATATGGCGTTAATGTTCTGGGAATTGACTTTTACAAAAGAGCGATTGAAGAAGGTGCTAAACGTGTTTCTGAGCTTGGCCCTGTTTTAGGTTTTTATCATCCAATCGTTGCGGATAATGTCAAGCGCTTAAAGGCTCTATCGAAGCTAGATGAAGTATCCTTTCATATGTCTGGCACAGAGGCTGTCATGCAGGCGGTACGCTTGGCTCGTTACCATACAAAAAGAAGTCATGTAGTACGGTTTAATGGTGCGTATCACGGCTGGTGGGAAGACGTGCAGCCAGGCATAGGCAATCCACTGCCTCCTAGAGAAACTTACACTCTAAAAGAAGCAGATCAAGATACCTTACGCGTGCTTCGCAATCGGAAGGATATTGCTTGCGTATTAGTTAATCCCTTGCAAGCAATGAATCTGAATAAGGGGGCTCCTGGCGACTCTTCCCTGCTTGATAGTTCAAGAAAAGCCCATTACGACCGTGCTTTTTATACCAAATGGCTTCAAGAGTTAAGAGAAGTCTGTTCAGAAAAAGGAATTATTCTGATTTTTGATGAGGTGTTTGTAGGATTTCGTTTGGCTCAGGGCGGTGCGCAAGAATACTTTGGTGTGCGTGCTGATATGGTGACCTATGGTAAAACTTTAGGCGGTGGTTTGCCGATTGGGGTAGTGTGCGGACGAAGTGATTTAATGAAGCGGTTTAGGGAAGAAAAACCAGCTGACATCTGCTTTGCACGAGGGACGTTTAACTCCCACCCTTATGTAATGGGAGCTATGCAGATATTTCTAGAGCAACTTGAAACTCCAGCAGTCAAAAAAATATATGAAAATTTAGACCAAGTCTGGGATCAACGCGCTAAAAATTTGAATGATCAATTGATTTCAATGGACCTGCCAGTCAGAGTCGTCAATATGTCTAGTATTTGGACTGTTTATTTTAATGAGCCAAGTCGCTATAACTGGATGTTTCAGTACTACTTGAAGGAGCAAGGCCTAGCTCTAAGTTGGATCGGTACTGGAAGATTTATTTTTAGTCTTAACTATACCGATTCAGACATGCAAGTGGTACATGATCGCTTTATCGCCGCAGCTCAGTCCATGAAGCAGGATGCTTGGTGGTGGAATGAAGTTAGTTTAAGCAATAAAGCGATAAAGTTTCAAATTATTAAAGAAATGCTATTCAGAAAAAACCCTAGATTACAAGCTTCAACTTCATGATGGCTTGATTGAACTTAGATTTTCCTCATCGTACTCAATGTGCTCCATGGGATCTATAAGCTGCCCACGCAGTAAATAGAGCGGGGAGGTGGCATAAATTTTTGCATCATGGAATGGGTCTGTGAGAATTTTGGTCATCCAAGCAAAAGCAGCCTCAACATCATGAATGAAGAAAAGATGGAAAGTGCGGAAAAGCACGCCACCAACACCAAGCCAGAGCCATAAGAGACCAGTTTGTCGGATAAACCCTTCGGTGTTCGTGAAGGTATTCAGGGCAACAAATTTTTGTAAGAATACGGGATTGAAATACACCAATACCGGAATTGCAGCCCAAATGGCTAGAAGAACAATTTTTCTATTGAGGTTGTAGCCTACTTTGATTTCTTCTTTGTATTCATGAGTGGCTTTATTAACCTCGTCATATCCTTTTGGCTCAAAAAAGAAATGTCCACTTTGACGAGTTGTCATAGCAACTAACCAGGCGAGCAATGAGGCTGCGATGGGATCAGTAAAAAGTAAAAAGTAGGCAGTTAAGAAACTCAGAGCACTAACAAGGTGTAGTGATTGATTGATGCGGCTATGGTGATAGTAGCGATGATCATCCCAGCGCTGTTTTTTTAGGGTTTCAAAAAATTGAATCAATTTTGGATCCTCTGAATATTGAAGTGCTACATTACAAAAATGTGAGTATCATTATATTTACAACTTATTTGTGACAACTTTAAGACATATAAAAAAATACGCTTTGTCATAAAACTGTTATTTTCTTCGAGAATACTCAGCACTGATGACTTCAAACGCCATGGGAATAAACAGCAATCAAAACCTGAATGTTTCAGTTAAGGTTGCTATTGTTACGGAAACCTATCCTCCAGAGGTTAATGGGGTTGCTAGTACGATCGCTCGATTCATTAAGGGTCTGGCGAAGCTGGGGCATGACATCACGCTCATCCGGCCTCGTCAGGGATTAAAAGATAAACCCAAAAATGAACCCCATTTCAAAGAAATACTGACACTAGGAATGCCTATACCAGGTTACAGCTCGCTAAGGATGGGCCTCCCTCAAAAAAATATGCTGTTAAAGCAATGGACATCTGATAGGCCCAGTCTTGTCCATATTGTTACCGAAGGTCCTCTGGGTTGGTCAGCGCTAGAGGCGGCTAAAAAATTAAACATTCCTATTTGTTCGGATTTCCGAACGAATTTTGATGCCTATTCAACGCACTATGGGATGAGCTTCCTCAAAAATCCTATTCAAAGGTATCTTCGTTATTTTCATAACAATAGCAACTTCACAATGGTGCCAACTCAGGAACTCAAAAATCAGTTACTCAGTAATGGATTTGAGAGGCTCAAAGTATTGGCTAGAGGAGTAGATACTGAATTATTTAATCCATCTAAGCGTTGTCAAGAATTGCGAGATCATTGGGGAGTTAAGGACCATGAAAAAGTCGTCCTATGTGTAGGTAGACTTGCTTCAGAGAAAAATCTTCAAGTCACTGTAGAAGCATTTAAGGCAATGTTACAAGTTAATCCAAATCTGAAAATGGTATGGGTTGGTGATGGTCCTGAAAAAGGGTCTTTGAAGTTAAGTTGCCCTAATAGCATCTTTACTGGGGTGCAGAGAGATGAAGCACTTGCAAGCCATTATGCTAGTGGCGATATCTTTTTATTTTCGAGCCTGAGTGAAACATTTGGTAATGTAACGATCGAAGCGATGGCTAGTGGATTAGCCGTCTTAGCATATGACTATGCAGCAGCTCGGCAATTTATAGATCATGGTGCCAATGGATTTTTAGCCAGTCCGAATGAGGCCAACTCGTTCATTGCAGCAGGCCTTGAGCTAATAAAAGAGGATGTTAATTTGGAAAATTTGAGGATCCAGGCAAGACAAACAACCCTAGAAATTTCATGGGATCAAGTAACTAAAAAATTAGAAAACAATTATCACGATTTAATACTACATTCCCACTCAAAAGATAAAATGGCATCATCACCCGTTTTAAGAGAAATTTTTATTAAGCAATAAATCATATTTTCTATACGATCGCTTTCTCACAGTATTTATCCGCATGTAGCAACAATACTTCATGAGGCACCATTAGAAATCATTGTGTCTGCGGTTGAGGGGGCAGCAGCGGACAATCAGGTTGCACCTAAGCTAATTTGGAAGAACATTAATCGGTGGGCACATGAAATGCATTCACCAAGAGCAGTCTGGGCTTAATTGGTCCGTACCAACCTTCGGGTTGGTATTTTTCTACTTTAGATTACTTAAAACAATCTGTAG
>NZ_JBBAQK010000025.1:1023-8520 GCF_040400325.1 Polynucleobacter sp. | reverse complement strand
CAGCATCATCAATGAAACCTTTACCTGATTTCTTTTCGGCAGGAGTTAACTTCGCGACATACTTTTGCCCAGTTGCAATGAATGCATCCCACGTTGGCCACAATTTCCCGACAGCTACGCGATCAGTTGGTAGGCCTGCTTTTTTAAATAAGTCGGATCGGTAGGCAACTTGCAATCCACCGACATCTGTTGGAATACCAATAACACTGTCATTAAATGCAACGCCTTGTTCCCAACGCCATGGCAGATAATTCTTTTTAATCTCATTTGCTGATAATCCTGCTGCGACACCGGCTGCCGCGTTTGAATCTGATGTCTTCATTTGGCGCAGATCCTGGAAACAGTTAGGTCGGTTTCCGGTGCGCCAGTATCCTGAATATGGAACTTCAAAAGCAATGATGTCTGCGGGTCCACCTGTTTGACAGGAAAGAATTGTCTTCTGGTGCAGCGGGTCAACATCGTTTTTAATTGGGATGATTTTAATGTCAGGGTGAAGTTTCTGGTATTCACGTTGTAGACCTGGCTGAATAACTTCGCCGAAGGTCCAAATAGTTAAAGTGATTTGCTCTGCAGCCTTTGCAGGTGCGGTCAGCAATCCTGCTGACACTGCCAACGCAACGATTCCCCCAAGAAATGCATTTTTGGTGGTCAACTTGTTCATATGTGAAACCTTCCCTTTAACAGACCTGACATCCGGCAAGCCATCAGTGAAACCTCGCAACTCTCAGGAAAACTTATACCCTTTGGGGTTTTCATGAAAGCGGTTTCAAGGTACGCTATTTAAGCCTTTAATGCCATTTGGCGCAAGAGAATTTGCATTAAAATTTGATAACGAGGGGAGTTTGTAATGGCCGATAAGAAAACGGTTGTGGCACCAGCCAGCCTTCTGGTTGCCTTTTCGGTGGCGTTATCTCTTCTTGTAAACCCGATTGCCGATGCCGCCCCAAAGAAAACCTTGAAACTCTTATGGTCTGATGAGTTCAATAGCAAAAAAGGAACTATGCCTTCCTCCAAAACGTGGAGCGCTGAGATTGGTGGTGGCGGTTGGGGAAATTCTGAACGTCAGTACTACACCGACAAATCAAGTAATGCTTCGATGGATGGCTCTGGGCGTTTGGTTTTAACTGCCAACAGAATCTCCAATGAATATTCCGAGCAAGTCGGTGATGTGCCGGGCACGGAAGACATCCTTAACCGATGCTCTGAGTGTCAATTTACAAGCGCCCGATTAAAAACTGCTCGCAAACTCAGCTTTCAATATGGCCGTATTGAAGCGCGAATGAAACTGCCTCAAGGCGTTGGAACGTGGCCCGCTTTTTGGATGCTTGGTGGAGATTTGCTAGATGGTGTTCCTTGGCCTGAGTGTGGCGAGATCGACATCATGGAGTTTCGTGGCGATATCTCTGACCAATCCACTTCCGCAATCCATGGACCAACTACGCCTCAAGGTTCCGGACTTGGGACACGATTCTTAAGTTTCGCACCCTTGTCAGATGAATTCCATACCTTTGCAATTGAGTGGAAAAAGAACTCACTCTCCTTCATCGTTGATGGCAGAGTCACCGGGACATTCTCTTCAGCAGATACCGGTTCTAGAGGCTGGGTCTACAACCAAAAGTTCTTTTTGATCTTAAACCTTGCAATGGGCGGCACCTACGCGGGTGAATTCATCGATCCGACTTTGAATCAAGCTCAATTGAGCGTGGATTACATACGTTTTTATTCAGTAAATGGTGTTGGGAAAGTTATAAAAGGTTAAGTCAACTAGGAAATAGGAGCAGGAAATGAAGCACACAACAAGTACACGCAAGTTCATTAGTGGGATTGCAATGCTTGCGCTCCTACTATCTGGCAGCCTTTTCGGCCAGAGCTCCTCTACTGCTGCTGGCTTACCTACAGTCCGCGTTGTATCACCAAGCTTTAACTCAGCAAATGAAACATTTGCCTCCGACGGTCTAGGTCAGTACTACGCAGCAGGTGGTCGTAGCTACTTCAAATACGTGGGTGCAGGCTCAACAATCACCATCACATACATCGTGACAAGTGATGGAACAGCACCTGCTGCGGATAAAACAATTAATTTCATGGTCAACGCTCCATACAGTGGATCAAAAGCAACATGGGAAGTTAATGGAAAATCTGTTGGAGCGTCCCAGGATTCAGTAACTGGCTATGGACTGTTAGTTACTGGAAAAACTAACTCTGAAGGAAAGGTCTCCTTCACCATCAAGAGCACCGAAACTTCTACAAATGCAATGGCAATTCCATCATCAGAGACACAGCCACGGGCAACCACTGGTCGTCTCTATGGAAATATGAAGGCAGTTATTGACGGCTTAACAGATATGCAACAAGTCGTAGACCTTCTAACTTTTGACATTACTAAGGCAGCAGCAGAAACCTTGCCTGCGGGAGGAACTACTCCAACGCCAACTCCGACAGCGACCCCTACTGCAACGCCAACCCCAACGCCTACCCCAACAGTTGTTGCACCTAAGTTGCTTCCATCAATGCGTTTAGAATCACCTGCATTTGGTCCATCAAATAGTGTTGATACAACAGGTGACATTGCACAGTATTACTCAGCAAAAACTCGTGCCTTCTATACATACATTGCAGCAGGGACAACTCTCACCTTGAAATACCTTGTAACAAAGGATGGGACAGCCCCTCTTGCAAATACAGAGGTGACTCTTCAAATTAATTCTCCATACAGTGTTTCTAAAGCAAATTGGCTTGCGGGCTCAACAAAGATTGGAGTCCCAGCATCTGAATCAGCCTCTGGTGCTGACCTCAAAGCAAAAACTAATGCAGCTGGTGAAGTTACATTCGTTATCAAGAACACAGACACCACTGGGACAGAAGCTGTTCCAGCTTCACCAAATGCAATGGCTCCGAAGACTCGACTTTATGGAACATTCAAACCAGTTATTCCTGGATATGGTGACAAGGATGCAGATGTTGATCTAGTGACATTTGATGTTTATGCAGCTCCAACGCCTGCAGCTAAGAAAACAACAATCACTTGTGTTAAAGGAAAGTTAACTAAGAAAGTAACTGCTGTTAATCCAAAGTGCCCTACTGGTTACAAGAAAAAATAATTTCTGGCCTCGAATAAAACTGCCGGTACCACTTGTGGGTGCCGGCAGTTTTATTGTGTAAAGACTTGGCCCTGTCCGTTAAGTTGGTAACTTCGGACCCAGTCAATTGTCATAGTTGCTGACTGCAGATTTGCCCACGATCCACCAAAACCGGCATTAACTGCGTTGTTGAGAATCAAGAAAAACTTATTATTAAAACTCCAATACCCTCCAAGGGTTTGAGGAGTTGTTATAGAAATCAAACGACCATCAACATAATAAGAGATTGAGTTAGGCAACCAAGCAACGGCGTAGGTGTGATAACCAGTGCTCACATCTGCACCAACACCTAATGAGGCAACTTTGTAGAAATGATTTGAGCAACAGGTGTTCACTAAATAGCTCGTTGAATAATGAGTCGCAGATGTTGTTGTGTAAGGATCATTGCCATGGATTTCAGTAATATCCATTTCTCCTGAAGTTGGCCAACCCACTTGATTGATGTTGTCGCCCAGCATCCAAAAAGCAGGGTGATTACCACTGCCCGCAGGCATTTTTATGCGTGCCTCAATAAATCCGTATTGAAACGAAACTTTTCCATGGGTATCAAATCGACCACTTGTAAATGCGCACACACTTGTTAGGCATTTGCCGGCATCACTCGGTAACGCCCCTGCGATACGAGTTGTTGTAATAACAGCTGCGCCATCTGGGCTTCCATCAAGTTTCACGGCAGAAGGTGCGTAGTAGATCGCCTCGGTATCAAAGCAGGCACCGCCACCAAAAGATTCAGGAGTGCGGTGACAGTTTCGTGCAGTCCAGTTTTTTTGATTAATTGTTGATCCAGTCGAGCCTTTAAAATCATCGCCCCACAGAAGGTCACCAATAACTAATCCTGAAATCTTTGGCTTTTCAGCCTCAGCTTTTGCTGCGGCTAACACCTTCGCTTCTGCTTCTTGTTGTGCTTTTAACTCTGCCGTTGCTTTTGCCTTTGCCTCTAACGCTAAACGGGTCTGTTCGGCTGCCAAAGCCTCTGCAGCGGCCTTTTCTGCTGCAATCTGCGCCCATGTTGGCCCAGTTAGTTGACTCGGTTGAATCTGAACAGTTGTCGTCACTTTCAATTGCCAGATGAGTTTGCCTTTTGATGCAACACACCGAAAGTTCTTGCCAGATTGAATCGTAGCCGAACCTGCTTTTTTGCAGACAGTGCCAGCGATAGTCTTCACAGCGGCAAATGATGAGATCGGTGCAATGAAGGAAGCAATCAAAGCGCCAGCACTTAGTAATGAAAATAGTCGACGGGGAAATTGCATCTGCAGATAGTAGTTGACTCATCAGCAAATTCCTTGGCTTTGAAACTTCAATGAGAAAGTGGGCCCAGACGGGCTCGAACCGTCGACCCACGGATTAAAAGTCCGTTGCTCTACCGACTGAGCTATAGGCCCCACTGCGAAGCAGGCTCAAATGTTTAATTAGTTAAGCATTTGAGTTCTGTTTAGCTAGGTTATCTTATGCCATGTTTCGAGTAGTTACTCGACAATTACTCGACAGGGAAAGATATCTCAGACTTAAGGGGCAGGGGCTGGCTTGGCTTGAGCCAGCCCCAAGTACCTTTAACTGTTGGGTAATTGAGGCAAGTACTACCTCAACCGCTACGGCTACATTTCCTTATTCTCTCCATCTATGTAAGCCGAATTGGCTAAAAGTTCATCCAGTTCTTTCGATAGCAGAGCGCTTTGGTCTCTAATGACGATCTCATGCAGCATCTGAAGTGGTTCTCCCACTGAAGCAGCTACAAGCAATGAGACCAAATCGCTTACCTCTTTGTATGCATCTGGATTTGTTTTACGCTTGATCTTTTCGGACAGAATTAGCAACTCTTGAATCAAATCCATCGGTGGCAATTCACCCATATCAATGTCGTAGCAAACGTGGTTCTTCTTCAGAAATTTGAACACTTCGCCAGGCTTTGACAAAGCATGCCAAGGAATCAAATTTGCTATATCACACCTCTTTTCGCTAAGTTCGAAAAGAGATGTTCTATATTTGTTATGTTACTTCGAAACCATTCTCGCCTACCGCTCAATTTTATTTGAGCCTGATTTGCAATTAGAGTTTTATGCAATTCTTTCTCAAGTATTTGCGAATTATCAGTTCTCAGTACAACTCCAGGAACTAGCATTCCTGGTCCAGTGAAAGATAATGCTGAAATTCTGTTTAGTAGATTTTTAGTTCTTCCAATTTTTATTGGGTAGAGCTTCCAATCATTCAACGCTGCGTTATATCTCATTACTGGAAGGTAAAGTGCGTAGACATATTCTTGACCAAAACCTATCTCTTTGAATTTAACCTTGGTTAGTTCAATCTCCGCAAAGTTTGAATGAACAAGGTTTGTTTCCCCTAGATGGGCCTGAGTTTTGATGAACCACCTACCGCTTTTAGAATCGTAGGAGATCACACGATCACTTAAATAGAGATTCTTAATTGTGCTAAGTATGTCCGCATTCAAAGAATACGGACTCCCTAGTTCACCATAAACATTCTCACAGCTTAAAAGTTCGGTCAATTGACGAGTTGATTTCGGCCCATGCAACTCCAAAGTTCTTAGAATTACAGTGGACAAAATGCTCGTACCTTTCGAATCTTGAACGAAACAAAGTGATCTATTTAGTGTTGCTGCGTTTACGCCCTCCCACTTGTTTTAACAAATGGTGCAAAATCAATTTTTCCTTTTTCTGACCATTCAGTCAGCATGTTTCCAAGGCGAGCACGGTCTTGAAAACCTGACTGAGGAGCTGTTGCTCCTTCACGGAATAATTGGGTTGCATACCATTCACCCTGTTTCATTCTTTTCTTTTGAGGCTTTGTACGAGCTGGATCATCCATGTATTCAAGCTCGCTTACTAAACTACTTAGTAGCTTCTTGAATCTAGACAACCCTGCTTCGTTAACTTCTAAATCAATTGGATCTCCAGATTCCAGTGACGGAGACCCAAGTAATTCAGCATTTGCAGCTAAAGCTAAACCACGAATAATGGTTGGAGAGCTAAAGCCATTCAGTTTACGAAATTCAGCCCCTTGTAATGTTGCTGAATTTAGTTGTTCAAAATAAGGTACAGACTCTACAAGCGCATTAAAAAATGCGTTTGCTACATCAACTATTTGATCGACAGAAGTTAGTTCGTCCAATTTGTCCACGCTAGTTTCAGACTTTGAGCCAAGAACTAGTGTTGCAACCCAATCTCGAATATTTGCAAGAGAATAGATTGCACCTGAGCCTCTAGCAACATTGTCTTTTCTCTCATCAACTCTTGGGTTTGGTGTTTCTTCGTCAATTCGAGGAAACTCTCCCGCAAATAATGAGTGTGATGAGATTATCTGTTTTGCAGCATTGGTGAGATTAGTTTTCTCATCCATGCGGACGCTTTCTCCTCTACCAATTGGTTTCTGATAATCACTCATGGTTATAAACCACTCTTGCTGCAAACTTTTGTTTGCATTTGCGATAATCTGAACGCCAATTGTTTCTGTCTCAAATCGAGAAATATCATGAGTGATTGCATCAATTTTTGATTGAAGTATGCGAATATCACTTTCTGAAGCTCCACTTCCACGAGCTTGTCTGAGTGCATCTCTTGCATCTTTCAATTCCTCATGACATTGAGCATAGATATAGCAAATTCCAAAGCATCGATGTTGGCCATCTGCTATGAATGCCTCTTGATCAAAATCAGGTGGCAGTACTAACCGAACCATCTGAAGATTTAAATTATCAGGTACCCTGACATCCGCATCTTCTAATGATTGGAATACTAAATCATCATCAAGAACTAAAATAAGTGGTGGAAATATCCAATCAGTTGGATTATCCCGCCAATATTCGCCAGCAGCTTTAGCTCTTTTCGCATCAACTTTACGATTGCGATCATGAGGATTCTTTGGGTCAACTTTTGGAAAAAGTTTTACAACCTGTTCAAAAGTAACCATAGTTAGGAATTGATTTCGCCCAGAGTATCTAGTCGAAACCGCTCCTACTGATCTACCTGTAAATCTGTATCCATCCAGTACTACTTTGTTTTTGTTGTTAATTGGTTCACTCATGTGTACCTCCATTTCTCGGCTGCTAGCCGTATTAATCAAACTACGATTTGTAATTTGAAGCTTGGTACTTAAGTGATAGTCGGGGGCTTTAGGCCCCCGACTTCTAAACTTTTCTTGCTAACTACCTATCTTTGATCTTCAGAATGCTTTGAACACATAGTGTGCTTCCTCCGCCTCTCTGCCGTTCTCCCATCTGGAGCCTTTCAAGCTCCGCTAGTTGGTGCCACTGTCTTGCCCTTGCTTACTTCTCAGAGAGGTCCTCCTCTCTGCCGTTCTCCCATCTGGAGCCTTTCAAGCTCCGCTAGTTGGTGCCACT
>NZ_JBBAQK010000025.1:0-923 GCF_040400325.1 Polynucleobacter sp. | reverse complement strand
GTCTTGCCCTTGCTTACTTCTCAGAGAGGTCCTCCTCTCTGCCGTTCTCCCATCTCTCGGTCTTCAGTGATTCTGTTGAGTCACTGTCACTTGCTAAAGCTATCAGATATTTCCAATAGCTGTTGCATTTAATTCGGTGTGTTGCAAAAGCTTTTAGATTTGATCAACAAGCTCTTGGTATAAAGGTAATGGATCCCAAGAGCTCTGGCAAATCCGTGAGAGCTTATTTTGAGCGTGAAATGAAAAATCTATGAAAAATCTTTTTATTTTGTTCCCAGAATGGGTATAAATCGGACATTTAATTCAGTTTGTGGGTGAGATTCTTGGGGTTCTGAACTAGGGGTTACAGCAGGCCACCCATGGCTGAACCGAGGGGGTTCTGTAATTAATACCCCTCTTTAAATGGATTGTTTGTAAATCACTATGCCGAAATCCAGCAAAGACTTTTAAGCTTCTGAGTCCCTATGTGCCTCTAAAACATTTGGATTGAAATTGATTCGTGCCGTGAAATCGTCAAAGGCAAAGCCGTTAATTGGTCTCCCATTTTCCTCAAAAGGTGGAAATGGCCAACCATAGAATTCAACAACTCCATCTGAAAGTAAGTAGTGCCCCATACCTTGAAACCCTGCTGGCTAGCGGTACAAGCCTTATCTCGGTCAGCAAAATGGCGGGTCATGCGAACCCTTCAACCACGATCAACATCTACGGACATGAGACAAAGTCACATCAAGAATTGCTTCGTGGTGCTATCGATGGAAGCTTTGCCAAAACTGAACTCGACAGATTCTCGACAGACAAAGAATCTAGGACTGCTTGATAAGGAAAGAAAGGAAGATTCACGCTCAAAAAAATGTGGGTTTTGTCGATTTCGAACCGTCGACCCACGGATTAAAAGTCCGTTGCTCTACCGACTGAGCTATAGG
>NZ_JBBAQK010000024.1:0-9149 GCF_040400325.1 Polynucleobacter sp. | reverse complement strand
GCGAACGACTGAAAATCGTTAGGTCGCCGGTTCGATCCCGGCCCAAGCCACAGAAATTTAGAATGTGACTGTTCATCTGATTAATTCTCTTGCTTCATTTATTACACTTTCCAAATGAACTTTAAAGAACGCCCTTGGGGCAATTACACGGTCCTGCATACTGAGGAAACCTGCCAGGTTAAGAAACTAGCTCTTAATCCAGGAATGCGCATCTCTCTGCAAAGCCACAAATTTAGAGCAGAGCACTGGTTTATAGTTTCAGGGCAAGGAACCGCCGAAATAGATGGCAAAGAAATAGAAGTTGGGCCTGGTGCCGCGGTTGACGTTCCGATTGGTTCAAAGCATAGAATTTCGTGCGGTACCAGCAATCCATTAGTTTTTATTGAAGTTCAAACAGGTTCGTCCTTTGCCGAAGATGACATTGTCCGGTACGAGGATGACTTCGGTCGCTAAGGCTAATGCCAAGTTAGAATTGACCCTTTCTATCTATCAGCTTAAATGTCTGACCGTTCAAGTCCATAGATTTGTTATCTTTTCGATTTCTACCCAACCATACTCATCATGTGCAAAAGAATTTTTGTTTCTCTCTGGTGGTATCAAAGTACGTATGGGACTCTGATCTGTTTCTGCTTACAATCCATTTCCGCAATAAAACAGTAATCCAGTTCTTTAACTTTCCTCACGATATAGCCGATCAATTTGCTAGATCACCATTCAAGGCTGTGTTTATCAAAAGGCTAAAGAAAAACCATACTTATCCATATAACAAGATCGCTAAACCCGCCGCATATTGATTCCTAGTTGCCTTTTGGCCACATTTTGAAATCCTTGGTTAGACTCACCTCATGATGAGCAAGGCCAAAACTCCGGAAATGTCGAAACCTACTCTCCTAATCATCAAACATTTTTATAACCTAAAGGCTGCTGAACACGAAGTTGTTCAGCGACTCGTTGCCTCCAGCAAGGAGCTTGGTTGGGTACCAAAAGTTGTTGAGGTTAATGCCAGTTTCGATTTTAAAGACATCAAGAGTATTGAAAAAAACGTCGATGCCGTTCTGGACATACACTATGAATATCCAAAGTTCTTTAGCGCAAAGAGTATAGGTGCCTTTTGGACCCCAACTTCATTCATGAAAGACTGGGATCTGGCATATGTTTGGGAAAACCAACTTAGCCATGACAACCTAGTTCATACCGATAGTCAAAAAATTCTTGAGTTGCTTAAGGGATTTAGACCCAAAGAAGAGTTTGGTGTTCTCAATCATTCGCTACCCGGAAGTTGGGTGGAATGGATCAATGAAGCTCAGAGGGATTCTATTCCGCACGCGTTTTATGCTGGCATCAATTGGAGTAAGTTATCTGGTCGCAAAGGACGTCACCATGAAATGTTCAAACTACTAGATGACAAGGATGTGCTTAACATTTATGGCCCGCGAAAAATTTCGCATGTGGTTCCATGGAAGGGTTTTGAAAGCTATCGAGGAGAGATCCCTTTTGATGGTAAGAGTATTTTACGAAAGGCCCGAGAGAGTGGCGTCTCACTTGTCCTTTCCTCTGAGCAACATCTAAGTGAGGGCATAATCTCAAGTCGATTCTTTGAAGGTTTAGCAGCCGGTAATTCAATCATTTCTGATGGGCATCCCTTTATTCGCAAACATCTTGGCAAGGACGGCTTCTACCTAGACTTGGAACGTGGAGATCGTTTTGCCGCAGATCAATTATTTGAGTTCATGCAGGAGTTACGCCAAAATCCTAAACTCCTAGCAAAGCAACAGGAGTTTTCTCAACATCTATTTATGGAGAAGTTTGATTTAACCGTCCAACTAAAGAAGATTCTAGTTAAGAAAAAAGATAAGCCTCTTCCGCGGGGAGTAGATGCCCTTATTTTAGGCAACTCGGAGAATGATCTGCGTGGGCGCTTAACCCAAATAGGATTTGCTCGGATTGAACAGACAAATGCATTGTTGCTAGACATTCAAGATTTAGTCTCGTTGGCTCGAAGCTTGGAATTGTCAGAATTTTGTGTGTTTTACTCAAATACAGAAGTCTTGGAAGGTTTTGAAGCTCAGTTAAAGGATTTGTTAGATGAAATGAAAAAAGAAGGAACCCAATTTGGGGCTTTACCTACGGTGGCCCTAAGCCAGGGAGGTCGACAGTTTGCCCCCGTCATAATGGGCAACACCGGAACCGTGCCTCTAAATGGACTTGTTATAAATTTAAAATTGAGTAAAGCAAGTTTTACAGAAGTTGCAATAAAAGTTCCTTGCCTACGTGTACAGAATAGTTCTGAGTTGCCCCAAGTTTCAACCTTTCATGATTCTTATTCATTCCTGCTTTCTATAGGCCAAGATCCCAAGAGAGATCGTGTTTTGAGTCTTCGCAAATCAGTTAAATCTGAATTTGATAATCAGTACTCACCAAATCAGCGCGATTTAATTGAAGAAATAAGGCTCATGCCACGCGCCAGAAGGCGCGTCCTTGGGTTCTCATTATTGGCAGCATTGCCGTTTATGAGACCAGTCGTGGGTATTGCTAAGTGGATGATTCGCAAGAAATCTTAAATCCCCTAAGAATTCAATACGATGATAAATGACCCTAGCCTGCCTAAATCTATTTTTAATCCGTCCACTTTTGATTTTCATGGAATTGAGCTTGTTAGTTTTGATTTCTTCGATACTCTGGTATTTCGGGACTCCGTAACTCACTTTCAGCTTTGGAAGAATTATTCTGACCAGTATTTCTATGCACGTTTCAAGGCTGAAGCTACCGCCCGAATTTTAAAGCGCGCCAAAGGAATTCCTGAAATTTCACAAGATGACATTTATTCACGAATGCCCAAACCTTGGGGACTCGAATTTGAGATGGACCTAGAGCAAAAAAGCCTTTCACTCAATCCTGTCATGGCAAACGCCCTAATTGCAGCTCAAGTTGCGGGTGCCAAGGTTTGCATCATTAGTGATACCCATTTCCGGGCAAACGACATTCAAAGAATTCTGCTCAAATTCAAGATTGCAAATGTGGAAGTCTTCACTAGCGGTGATTTTGGATTAACCAAATCGACTGGGTTGTTTGAGAAAGTCCAATCTAGTTTGAATGTTTCGTATGAAGACTGGGTTCATATTGGGGATAATTTAAAATCAGATATCAAGAGTCCTTATACAATAGGAATTAAGGCTATTTACTACCCACACATGAAACATCAATTAATTGATTGTGGTTTGCTTAGTCTGCAGGCTTATGACTTCTTACGTAAATCAGGAAAGTCAGGAAATGCGGCGATCGCGGGATTGTTTAAAAACTTATTGCTCGACTTAACTCCCTCACCGGAAGAAGGCCTTAAATTGCCAGAGCTTTTTGGTTCGGTAATTGGCAATCTGGTATCAAAGGCGATAGCTAAAGAAGTCCATGAAATGCATACCCAAAATAAATATGATTTCATTTTATACAGCAGTAGAGATGGATGGCTTCCTTTCATAGCTCATAAGCATCTCTTTAAGAATGATCCCATTGTCTATTTCAAGACTTCTCGCGAGTTATTAAATGACCAGAGGTTTCATACATATCTCGAATCAATTGTGGGAGATTCCAAGCGCGTCCTTCTCTATGACATAGGTTGGCGGGGAACGACAGCGAAAAAAGTTACTGATTTATTCCCATTAATCACTTGGGAATTCGTCTACTGGCAGTTATTGGGCCAAAAATCTCCAAATCAATTTGAGCTTAATCCTGGTGGTCTCAAAAATCGTTTACGTATTTGGCGATCGCGAGATTTCTTGGAATCTGTATTCACAGATGAGTCGAACGGTTTCGATCGGATTGGTATCGATTTAAAACCTCAAGAACGAATCAGGGGTGAGAATTCGAGATACAAATCTTTAATTCTATTAGGTGCAACGAGAGGAATAACTAAGGACTCTGTTCAAATAGACCTTGATAAGTCTAGCCTTATTCTTGAATCTTTTGCCCGTTTCCCTTCGGCTGAATTAACTTCATACTTTGAGGGTGCTATCCACCAGGTAAATGCAAACTCCAAGAGCTTGCTTATTACTTCAACATGGTGCGAACTTTTTAGTGGTTCAAAAATACTTTGGCCCTACGGGTCGCGATTAGTGTCAAGAAACGGGCTGGAACGACTTATCTTCGCATTATTGGTTTTCCTTAAAGAGTCATTCCAAAGAATTCAAAATCTACTTGGAAGATTAATTAAGAATGACTAGGAAACCTGTTTTCTTTGTAGTTTCTGATTTCGCCCCAAAGCTCTTGTTTTGAGTTTATCTCTTTCACAAAGGATGTGAACTTCTCAAGTTTCTCAGTAGAGCAAACTCGACTCGTAATCCCTTGATTAATACCAACGAACTCAATTCCACCATCTAATTCAAAAACCTCGGCGATTTCATTCGCAATCTCTTTGATAAAAATTTGTTGGCCCGACGCAATATTTACAATACCAACGTGTTTATCAACCAAATCGATTAGCAATCCAGCCGCTGCTTTTGTGGAGAGGAAATCTCTTGAAGCAGTTCCGTCTCCCCAGACTTCAAGTGGATCGCTTGAATTGTAAATTCTCGTTGCTTTTTCCAAAAGTGAAATAACTACATGGCCACGGCCTTCTAGGAAGCGATCACCGCTGCCAAATAAATTAGTTGATAATCCATAAACGAACTTTGTTTCACTTATTGAATGGAGCATTTCTAGATAGGAAAGACTGTGGCGTTTTGAAAATGCATACCCCATTTCACTCTCATGGGGATTCCCAATCAGCCAATCATTTTCCTCTATAGGAATCGATTTATATGGGTACCCGTATGCTGCGACGGTTGATGAGTAATACACCCATCTTGGTGGAAACTCTAAGAGTGCCGAAAAAATAGAATGATCGATTAAAGTATTTTCAATCAAACTTGCAGCGGGCTGCTCCTTATGGCCTGCAATTCCAAAAACCTTTGCTGCTAAGTGGAAAACGTGTGTGGGTTTATTGGTAAAAACAAAATTTCTTACAGATTCTCGGTCGCCAAGATCAATCTCGGAGCGCGAGGGTGCAAGTAGTTCCGCATCTGGGATTGTTGCTTTAAGGCTTCGAACTAATTCTTGTCCTAAGGATCCCGAAGCTCCCGTTACCCAGATTTTCACTTAATCGATTTAGCCCAAATTAAGTCTGATTCACACATTTCGCGAACCAATTCCTTAAATGAAGTTCTTGGCTTCCAGCCAAGCAGATTGTTAGCCTTGGTCGCATCACCTAGCAAAGTTTCTACTTCTGCCGGCCTGAAGTACTTTTCATCGACCTCAATTAGGGTACGTCCAGACCTCTTGTCGACTCCCTTCTCTTCAATTCCCTCACCACGCCATTCAATATCAAAACCTAAATTACTAGATGCTTCTTCAACAAAATCACGCACCGTGTACTGAGTGCCGGTAGCGATTACAAGATCCAAAGGTTCTGGATGTTGCAGCATTAACCACATGGCTTCAACATAATCGCGCGCGTGACCCCAATCGCGTTTTGCATTTAAATTTCCAAGACGGACCGTTTGATCAGATCCTGTGACCAATTGCGCCAGCCCTCTTGTAATTTTACGAGTTACGAAGGTTTCACCACGTCTTGGGGACTCGTGATTAAACAAAATACCATTACTTGCAAATTGACCATAAGCCTCTCGATAATTAACAGTTATCCAGTAAGCGTAAAGTTTTGCTGCCGCATAAGGAGAGCGGGGATAAAAAGGTGTATTTTCTGTTTGCGGGGTCTCTCGTACGTCCCCGTACAACTCTGATGTCGAGGCTTGATAAAAACGGCAAGAAGTCATTCCCAAGATTCGTAGCGCTTCAAGAATTCGAAGGGTTCCGACCGCATCTGAGTTTGCTGTGTACTCTGGCTCCTCAAAAGAGACTGCAACATGGCTTTGAGCCGCAAGATTATAAATCTCATCCGGTTTCACTTCATTGATTACCCGCAATAAACTAGACGAATCATTCATATCTGCGTGGTAAAGAAATAGACTCTTATTGCCAATTTTCGGATTATCAAAAAGGTGATCTATTCTCTGAGTGTTGAACAATGACGTACGCCGCTTGATCCCATGGACTTCATATCCTTTTTCAAGTAGTAACTCAGAAAGATATGATCCATCTTGACCGGTAATTCCTGTAATTAGTGCTTTTTTATTCATTAGCTAATCCCCATCCCTACGACGTCATAATTATAATGTTAATAGATATAAAATAGTTGCCAACCCTCTACCTGTTCAATCAATTTGTGCCTTTGAGTAATCCCCACGAATGACTTATTTTGAACCATTAAGTAAGAATTTGATTCAAATGTTGAAAGTTGGCTCATTTCCGCGATTCTTTCATTTGCTTCCTGTATTCGCTTAGTTGAGAACCTATTAATGTATGCAAAATTTACCAACTGGCCCCCTTCTGAAATGAAGTCCATGAAGGAAGATCGCCACGAGATTTCCAGGGGGGACGGAAAGCCAGGTAGAAAGTACATCGGAATACTAGGGTTGAGTTTACTTGAAAGTACCCCTGGAGATACATCACTTGAAGCAAATAATCTACTTAGAACTTGCTTCTGGTTCTGATAATAATTGCCAAGCTCTAATTGTTGTACCCCCAAAAGTAGAGCAAAAATTACTACCACGACTTTATGTGAGAAACTTCTGCTTAAGATAAGGACGGCCCAAATTATGGCGAAGAGCGGTAACGCCCAACTAAATCTAGAATGAACCCTAAAAATGCTAAATGGGGTCAAGAAAAATTCATTCTCAGTTATCAAATGCTCCTGACCAAAAAACTGAAAAGAAGGGCCTATCGAAACTACGAAAAGTATAAACCCGGCGATGAATAAATATTTGACATCAAAGAGACTGGAAACTGTTTCATTCTTTGATTTAGTGAAAATGACTTTTCGTTGGACTTTAATCATTATTGCAATTAATAGGAGGAGAAAAACTCCAACACCCGGGTATGAAAACCCTGTCAAATTTTTGATTGATGTAACTGGTAAAACCATCGCACTTATGCCCGCAGAATTGAAGTATATTAGCCAATCGGAGGCATACAACCCGATTGAATCTAAACCGGTGCTCGATCCACGAAGTCCAGCATTAAATCCGCCTCCCAAAAAAGTACCTAAAAAAACAAAGTTGGTGCCGACTATAAGTTTGAAAAAAATCGTCGATTTTCCAATTATTTTTTTAGAAATTATCAGGTCCGCCAAAAAGAATAAACCTATCATTGGTACAAAGTAGGTGTGCGTCATAGAAACTGCGAATAATAGAGCGGGCCAACCAAATTTCTTAATCTTTAAGTCCTTAAGCCGGCATAGCCAAAAGGCTAAAATTAAAAAGCCTTGTATTTGTAAACTTGGCCAAGACCAAACCCAAAAAATTTGTGGAAGTGTTGCAATAGTGAAACTAGTGAATGAAGCCACGAGAATCGATTTACACTCCCAATAAACAAAACCAAAAGCAGAACTTACGGTAACTAAAACCCCAAAGAATACATTTATTCCATAAAACTGCATAGTGGAATTGTGAAAATCGAATATTGAGTTAAGGATCTTTATAGGATAGGCGGTCAAGGGGAATGCATCAGAAAAAAGTAAAGAATTATTTCCCCAGACTCCTAGATTCGACAACGTCCCCGGTGGGAACCGCCAATCTTGACTCAAAAAGGAATTTTGTGCAGCAACTTGTTGGCCTATGTCCAAAAGTGAATTATCCTCTCGATAAATCCAATTTACGTAATTTGGATTCAACAGGTTAAATGGATGCATTTTATGGAAAACTACTAAAGTTATCAGGAGTATTAGGCTTAAGCATGAAGGGAGCTGAAAGTTTACTAAGGAAAGTTTTTGCTTCAATTGCATAATCAGGCTCATTTTTTATTACTTCTTGCTTTCGTGACAGGCTTAATCATCCGTCGTAGATTCTCTATTGGTCAAAATGATTTGATCTTTCAACTTTGACTCTGGATTAATTTCAATCTCTTCCCATTGATTCATCGGACGGTTTTGAACAAGTTCATAAATCCTTCCGATGTACTCTCCGATAAAGCCCAAACCAGCAAAAAGCAAGGAATTAAAACTTAAGATCAACAAAGCCAAGGATGGCCAACCTGGCACCGTGCTACCCATCCAATAAAGGATTAGGAATAAAATACCCAAAATAAATGAAAGGATTGAAATTACAATACCGAAAAGAGCAAAAAAACGAAGTGGAATGAAACTAAAGCTGACAATTGAATCTGTGGCCAAAGATAACATTTTTGAAAATGAATATTTTGTGACTCCGGCAAATCTTTTGTCTCTTGTGATTGGCAAGGGGTAAACGCGAAATCCTAATTTAGGAATTAGAAGTCTAAAAACCTTTTTCGACTCAGGCAAATTTACCAGCGTCGTCGCTGTTGATTTTGTCATCATTCTATAATCGGCTGCATGTGGTATTAATTCTAAACCAGTAAATTGTGACGTTAATTTGTAGTAGATACCAGCAGTAATACGTTTAAGAAAATTATCCGAGCTTCGATCGGCACGAAATGCTTGTACAACATCTATTTTAGGCTGGTTATCCCCTGTTAAAATTTTATACATGGTTACTAAGTGCTCGGGTGGATCCTGTAAATCTGCATCAATTGACGCAACGTACTCGCCGCGACTTTGACTCATACCCAAGGTAAGGGCAATCATATGACCGGAATTCTTTCTCAAACTTAAGATACGAATAGAGCTCGCGGATTGAAATGACGCTGCGACCTTTACGGTTTCGTCGCTACTACCATCGTCGACAATAATTATCTCATGGCTTATCTTTGAATCAATTAGGAGTCTCGAAATTCTCAGAAGTGTCTCCTGAATTACAAGTTCTTCATTGTAGGCGGGTATAACCACCGATAATTGTATTGGGTTCGAACCTAAAGGTTCCAAAGTCATTATACGAGTATACCGATGAGACTTAATTTGACTTCAACATTCCGCAATATAATGAGCAAATCCTGCGGCGTTTGGATGACTGGTCTATTTCTACAGCATCAAGCGGGTGCAAAAGGGATTTAATCCAACCTCACAACACCACTCGGCGTCATCAAGTGAACCGCAACAATCCCTGACTCACCATCATTTGTTGATGGGTCAATGAACTCAAGAT
>NZ_JBBAQK010000023.1:0-12423 GCF_040400325.1 Polynucleobacter sp. | reverse complement strand
AAGCGATGGTAAAGGTCATGTTGGAATGCTTATCCAAAATCGACAAAGCAAGATTAATCAATAAAAGCTATCACATAAACGATAGGCAAGCCTTCATCTTAGACTTTATATGTGAAAAACATCTTTCTCATAAGACCTGCCACATCAAAGAGATTATTTTATTAAAAACAGTTGGATCTCAGGCAACGCTCCATGCTGTTACAAAAGAACTGGCTAAACTAAATCTGATTAAAGTTAACATCGACCCAATTGATAAAAGAATTAAAAATGTTTTGCCAACTCCTCTAGCTCTAAAACGTTTAAAGACTTTAGTTGCAATTTTTCAGAAATAGCCTTTAAGTAATACTGCAAAGTAACGTCAACCTAATCAACGAAACCCTCTTACCAGACCAAAAGAAAAATACCCCTACAAGTGGGCTATTGAGATTCTTGGTGACCCAGGGAGGAATTGACCAGTTCTAAATTCTTTAGAGATCTCATCGGCCAGTCAGGACTTTGGCTTGCCCGGCACGATTCGAACGTGCGACCTAGGCCTTAGAAGAATTCGTTGCTGCTGGAATGTCTAATAATTTCAATGACTTACAGCGTTAAAATAGCACTGTGTCATAAACTATACGTCAGACATACAATGGGATCTATATTGCACTTAACCCTTTATATTTGTAGCTAGGATCTATGACTACTAATACCAAAAACTCACCATCCATAGGTCTCATTGGCCTTGGCGCCATGGGATTAGGTATGGCCAGCTCTTTACGCCGTAATGGCTATGATTTAAATGTTTGCGATGTACGATTCGAAGTAGCTGAGGATTTTGCATTGGCTGGGGGGGTGGCGTTTAAGACACCTTCTGAACTAGCAAAAGTATCTGACATCATCATTAGCGTGGTTGTCAATGCGGAGCAAACTGAAACCATCCTGTTTGGTGAACATGGTGCAGTAAATGAATTGAAGCAGCAATCACTCTTTATTATGTGCTCAACAGTTGATCCTAATTGGTCTGCTTTGCTTGAGAAACGCCTAA
Source organism: Polynucleobacter sp. (assembly GCF_040400325.1). Lineage (GTDB taxonomy): Bacteria > Pseudomonadota > Gammaproteobacteria > Burkholderiales > Burkholderiaceae > Polynucleobacter. Next base: position 11,399 of record NZ_JBBAQK010000023.1, on the reverse strand, counting down.
ATAATTCAGGATTTCTATATTTAGATGCTCCCATCTCTGGTGGTGCTACAAAAGCAGCTGCTGGCCAAATCACAATGATGACCTCTGGTCATACTGATGCATATCAAAAAGCAGGAAATATTTTAGAGGCCATGGCAAGTAATATTTACAAATTAGGCGATCGTGCAGGATTTGGTAGTAAGGTAAAAATTATCAATCAGCTATTGGCCGGTGTTCATATTGCTGTAGCGGCTGAAGCAATGGCCTTAGGTATTCGTGAAGGGGTAGATCCTAATGCTCTCTATGAGGTCATTACGCATAGTGCTGGTAATAGTTGGATGTTTGAAAACCGAATGGTACATGTCCTACAGGCAGACTACACCGCTCTTTCCGCAGTCGATATCTTTATAAAAGACCTAGGTCTTGTTCTCGATACCGCTCGCGCAAGCAAGTTTCCGCTGCCCTTGGCGGCGACAGCCCATCAAATGTTTATGCAAGCCTCTGCGGCGGGATATGGTCGCGAGGACGATGCGGCTGTTATTAAGATATTTCCGGGTATTAAATTACCAGATGCAAAATAATTTATAAAAAAATCATATGCATATACTAATTACTGGGGGTAGTGGTTTCTTGGGTTCGAGTCTAGCCCGGGAGCTTTTAAAGAAACCGCTTATTCAAATTGAAGGCAGAACACCTGCTCCACTCACCACACTCTTTTTAACTGATTTACACAAGCTACCTGATGATCTCGCTGCGGAGAGTCGCGTTATCTCATTTATTGGCGACTTAAATGATTTGATTAGCTCTAAAACTCTCCCGCTAAACAAGATTGATGCAGTCATTCATTTATCTGCTGCTGTCAGTGCAGAGTGTGAGGCTAACCTAGACCTAGGCTTGCAGAGTAATTTACAGGTGAGTTTAAATTTACTGCAAGCAATTCGTCACCAAGCACAACGCCCTGTTTTTGTATTTCCTAGTTCTGTTGCAGTTTTTGGAGCGCCTCCTGGCCATGTATTACCAAGCAGCATCTCAGACATCGACCAACCAACACCACAAAGTAGTTATGGAATCCAAAAATTTATGGTTGAGCAGTTAGTTGCTGACTTCACACGAAAGGGTTTAATTTATGGACGCAATATTCGCCTAATGACCGTTTCCATTCGACCTGGAAAACCAAATGGGGCAGCATCAAGCTTTCTAAGTGGAATGTTGAGAGAGCCTTTATCAGGACAGAACAGCGTTGTTCCAGTTCCTCCAGAAACGCGAGTGGCTCTCTCCTCTCTGGATAAAACGCTTGAAGGCTTATTATGTGCCCTTGAATCTCCGTCCTCAATATGGGGTGCACCCATAGCAGTCAACCTCCCTGCCCTAAGCACTACTGTTGGCGAGATGGCAAACGCATTACAAGAAGTTGCTGGAAAGGACGTGGCTAATTTAATTCAATGGAAAGTAGATCCTCAGGTTTATGCAATTGTAAGTTCATGGCCAAGTCAATTTAGTCATCTGCGCGCAACCCAGCTAGGATTAAATCCAGATTCTTCTGTTGTGAGTTTAATTCGGGCATATATTTTGAGATACCCACAAGCAGTATCCTGTGTCATAAAAGGATAATTCTGTTGGAAAAACGGATCCATCGACCACTTCTAGGTTGCATAGCAGATGATTTCACGGGAGCAAGTGATTTAGCGAACAACTTAGTTCGTGCAGGAATGCGAACCATTCAATCTATTGGTGTGCCAGCGGATTCACAAACGCTGAATACAGATGCTATCGTCATTTCCCTCAAGTCGCGAACCATTTCTTCCCATGAAGCTATCAAGCAGTCTTTACAAGCTTATGAATGGTTAAAAGCGCAGGGCGTTGAACAGTTTTATTTTAAATATTGCTCAACCTTTGATTCAACACCGCAGGGTAATATTGGTCCAGTGACAGAAGCCCTAATGGATGCAATATATGGAGAAGGTAAAGGCTTCACAATTGTCTGCCCTGCTTTTCCTGAGGCTAAACGAACCATATTTAACGGTCATCTTTTTGTTGGAAATGAACTTCTTTCAGAGAGTGGAATGCGCAATCATCCGCTTACTCCCATGACTGACGCAAATTTAGTTCGGGTCATGCAAGCACAAACTCAACGTATCGTGGGCCTAGTAAATTATGCCTCTGTACGTGCTGGACCTACTGAAATTCGGGCTCGTTTCCATGCACTTCAAAAAGAAGGTATTGCGATTGCAGTGGTTGATGTTACTTGTAGTCAAGATCTAGGATCTATTGCTTCGGCTATTGCGAATATACCTCTTGTTACCGCAGGCTCAGGTCTAGCAATTGGTTTACCGAATAACTGGCGGATTCGTGGTTTATTAGATTTAAATGAGAGCGCCGATATACTGCCTCCTGCTTCAGGCCATCAAGCAGTGATCTCAGGCAGTTGTTCACAAGCCTCCAATGCACAGGTCCTAGACTTTTGTCAAAGGGGATTGCCTGCTTTTGCAATCGATCCGCTTGCAGATATATCTCAAGTAAATATGGTACTGCAAGTAATTACGTGGGCAAAAATTCATCTTAAGAATGGTCCGATTCTTATTTATGCCACTACACAGCCGGATAATGTGAAATTAATACAAGAAAAATTGGGAGCAATTCAGGCAAGTGAGTATATTGAAAAAATACTCGCAGAGATCGCTAGGGATTTAGTTCAAATTGGTGTTCGCCAATTAGTGATTGCTGGTGGAGAAACCTCGGGTGCTATTGTGCAAGCATTAGGAATTAAACAGATGACCATTGGTCCACAAATTGATCCAGGGGTACCGTGGATGTCAGCAAGCTCTCCATGCTGTCAAGATGAGACTATCCACGTAGCCTTAAAATCAGGGAACTTTGGTTCCATCGATTTTTTTACAAAATCATTTACACAGATATCGAACTTACATCATGATTGAATCACAAGCTCGCGCAGAAATATGTAGGGTTGGCGCATCTCTTTATATACGTGGCTATGTGCACGCAAGTGCAGGAAATATCAGTATTCGATTAGATGATGGAAACATTTTAATTACTCCAACGGATGCTTGTCTTGGTAATTTAGTCCCCCATGAGCTTGCGCTCGTTAATCCCAATGGCGAGCAAATCAGTGGATCCCCCGCCTCAAAAACGGTATTACTACACCGTAGTATTTATTTAGCAAATACTCAAGCGTCTTGCGTCATTCATACTCATGCCAGCCATCTAGTGAGTTTGAGCATCAGAGGGATCTGGAGTGAAGCAGATATCTTGCCTCCGATTACTCCTTATTACATCATGAAGGTTGGTCATATCCCTTTTATTAAATATCGACGCCCTGGTGATGCCGAAGTAGCTACTATGGTGGTTGAATATATCACCAAGGGTTTCAAAATAGCTAAGCCGATCCGTGGCGTCATGCTTGACCGACTTGGGCCAGTAGTCTGGCATCAATCGCCATCATCGGCTAGCGATGTTCTTGAGGAGTTAGAGGAAACCGCTAAGCTCTGGTTGATGTCAAACTGTCAGGCAACGCCCCTAAGTGATGTGCAGATTGAAGAATTACGTCGCTTATTTGGCGCTATTTGGTAAACCGATTGTAATAAATTAAGGTAAACACCTAGCTGGTAGAGGTCTATTTGGTGATAAAAAGAAATATAAATCAAAATTAAGGAATAAATAATGCATCGCTTACTGCTTAATGTTTTTGTTCTCCTGTTCGTTTTCGCTCCCTATTCCGCGGTCAATGCGCAAGGCTATCCCAATCGTGTTATTAAGTTGGTAGTACCATTCCCTCCAGGCGGCTTAATTGATAATGCTGCGCGCCTGATTGGTCCAGAGCTTTCAAAAGAACTTGGTCAGCCCGTGGTTATTGAAAACAAACCAGGAGCGGGTGGTAATGTAGCAGCGGCCGATGTTGCTAAAGCAAGTCCAGATGGCTATACCCTTTTAATGGCCTCCGCTCCACTGAGTATTAGCCCTGCTCTATATAAGAGTCTGCCTTACAACCCAGCCAACATTGAACCTATTGCTATTCTAGGACAACTTCCCAATGTCTTGTTAGTCAACCCAGAATCAGGGATTAATACTGTTGCCGATTTAGTCAAACGAGCAAAGGCGAATCCCGGAAAACTCAATTACGCCTCTAATGGTAATGGCACATCACTGCACCTCAGTGCCGAGATGCTCAAGAATCAAGCGGGTATCTTTGTGGTTCATATTCCTTATCGTGGCTCGACATTTGCAAATGTAGGGCTGGTCGCAAAAGAAGTGGATTTTATGTTTGATAACCTACCGCCTGCGCTAGGTCTCATTAATGGTAATAAGTTAAAGCCCCTGGCGGTTACTACTGCTACACGCAATCCCGCCCTTCCCAATGTGCCGACCATGATTGAATCTGGATATCCTAATTTCGAGGTCTCGGCATGGTTTGGTATTGCTGCCCCTAAGGGCATCCCCGATAGTGCGAGTCAACTCTTGCAAGCTACGCTAGAGAAGATTGTGGGACGCAAAGAAATGGTTGAAGCAATCTCACGCTTAGGCGCTACTGTAACCTTTATGAATGCACAGCGTGCCGCTCAGTTTATGAAGACCGATACTGAGCGCTGGCGTAAGGTGATTGACTACGCCAAAATCCAAATGGATTAAAGGCTGTAAATATAGTGAGTTCCATTCGTTAATGTATGAAGCATCATCAATATGATGTGGTAATAAGTTAGCTATTTTTTTGAGTAATTAGAGACTAGGGCTATAAATCTGAGGGAAAAAACAAAGGCAAGCTATGCCTTGGGGGCCTTCACAGAGTTTTATGAGTTCCATCGCACAATGGCCCATTAGCAGATTGTTTGCAGCCGCAAAAATAGACTGTTTTACTCTCTGATGCAATAAATTCTTCAGGTACTAAGTCTGTTCTCTGATGTGACCCATCGCAAAAGGGTTGCTTATTACTTAAGCCACAACTGCACCAATAGTAGGTCTGGCCTTTGACTACCTCTACTGGATAAGGTGAATTTTTAGCTATCTTTATTTCCATGCTAGCTCCCTATGTAATTTATTAATAGATGCGCTTACTCATATGACCACTGGTAACCTACATCAACGATCTCCAATACATAACCAAAATGATGCAGGCAAAAGGCATTCCAGTCTTTATGAAAAACAGTCAAAGTTGTATCGCAGTGATGGCGATTAATTAAATTCAGCAGGCCAGGATCTTTACTCTCAATCTGCCCGTCCTTAGATTTCACAATCACATAAATTGCATGTTTTCCACTCATAACAACCCCTGCAGATTCAATGATGGTTTTAGGTTAATTCTTTTATAGATCTAAGGAAAGTAAAAGATATCAGGTTATAGGGTTTTGGCGAACAATCGTCAATATTTAGTCAACCAAACACCATAAAATCGGCTTTTTTGACTAGATCTAATCGGCCAGTTAGATCTTTGGGCCGTCCAGCACGATTCGAACGTGCAACCGACACCTTAGAGGCGTTAAAAAAACGCTAAATCATCAGTTAATAGTGGGTCTAAGATGTTGAACTGGGGTGTGGCATACGCACCGAGAACCATGGAATTGAGAGGAATTGACTGGTGGGCGTGCTGCTGCCACAGGTGGTTTTGCTAAGCCAGACTAATTTGAGCCTGAAGACTAAGTAACGCTCCTGGTGATGCCGTTAAGTGTTAAATTGAATGCGTGGCAACTTTACGTTCCTATCCTGCTGATAAGGTTTAGTGTATTTTAAAAAAATATTTCTAAGGGATTCATGATGAATAAAAATATAAAGCAGATTTTCTTTTTTGTACCCATTGCATTGATTTTATTCGGCAGTAAGAATCTTTATGCTCAGTCAGATTATCCGAATCGCCCCGTTAAAATGATTGTCGGATTTCCAGCTGGTGGCGCTGTGGATGGAGCCGGACGAATGATGGCCCAAATTTTACAAAAAGCTTTTAATCAAACTTTTATCATCGAAAATCGCCCTGGTGTAGGTGGAATGTCGGCAATGGAAGAGGTTGCTAGGGCAGCGCCAGATGGCTACACACTTGCAGTTGGTTCTGCGGGCCCGCTAACAGTTAGCCCATCCATTTTTAAAAAAGCTAATTTTGATCCTCGCCAGTCTTTAGATCCTGTTATTTGGTTTGTTAATAATCCTGGCATTGTTGTAATTCGTAAAGATTTACCAGTCAATAACATTGCCGAATTAGTTAAGCTGTCAAAAACCAAAGAACTTAATATGGCATCTGCAGGCACTGGAAGCGTATTACATTTAATGGGGGAATATTTTCAAGAGCGAATGGGTAATAAATGGGTTCATGTTCCTTATAAAGGTAGTAGCCCAGCATTAATCGATATGGTTGGTGGCAGAACTGATGTAGCCCTAGAATTAGTGCCATCTGCAGCCCCTTTTGTTAAATCAGGTCAATTGCGAGCCTTAGCGATTACCTCAAGTAAGCGTTTAAGTGTATTACCTGATGTACCGACCTTAGGAGAGCTTGGATATAGCGGTCTTGATATGGGGTCATGGATGGCCTTGTTAGCGCCCAAAGGAACTTCTCCTGAAATCATTAATAAATTAAACCAAGCACTGAACGAGGCCATAAAAAATCCTGAACTCATTCAAAAGGTAACTGCTGGAGGTGGAGAATTAGTCGGCGGTACTCCCCAAGATCTATCCAATCAGATGAATAAAGAGATTCCTCGTTGGACGACGATCATTGATCGACTGAATATTCAGCCCAACTAATATCACTTTACTTTTTTTAGGAGAATCTATGGCAAAGCAAGAAATTTCAACAACTAATATTAAAAAACCTGGCGGACACTTTTCGCAAGCAACAGTAGTGGAAGCTAAAGGTAAATTAGTCTTTATCTCTGGTATGACTGCACATAAACCTGATGGTACGATTGCGGGAATTGGTGACATGGAGGCACAAATACGACAGGTTTGTGAGAATGTAAAGAATGCAGTTGAGGCAGCAGGCGGAACGATGGCAGATATTTGCCGTGTTGATGTCTATGTGATCGGCATGGAGCATTTTGATGTCATACACAAGGTACGACGTGAATATTTTAAAGCACCATTACCTGCGTCCACCATGGTTGAAATATCACGCTTTGTTTCACCAGATTACTTAATTGAAATGAATGCAATTGCAGTGATCCCATAAAGAATTATTTGAGAGGCTTTTATGTATTTTTGTACCTTTGATTTAAATGGTAGTCCGCAACTAGGAATGGCTCAAAATTCAAAATTAGAAGCGTTGGTAGATTTAACAGAAATTTGGCCTGAAGCTTTTGCGCCAAGTAATGTTGGTGAATTAATTGCCAGTGGTGATGCGGGACTTGCAATTGCTGCGAAATTACACAAGTCTGCGAGTAAATGGATTGATGTTCATGATTTGCAGTGGTTAGCCCCCATACCCAAACCCCATAAAAATATTTTTTGCGTTGGCCGTAACTATCGCGAGCACATCATTGAAGGCAACATAGCACAGGGCCGCGAGCCAAATTTATTTCCAGAATTTATTGAATTATTTACTAAGGCGCCAACTGCAGTAATTGGGCATGGTGCAACAATACCTCTACACGCTGGCTTAACTGCTATGCTAGATTATGAAGCTGAGTTAGCAATTGTGATTGGTAAGGGCGGGGTAAATATTACAGAAGACATGGCCAATGACGCTATATTTGGGTACACCATTTTGAATGATGTTACTGGCCGAGAAGTTCAACGGCGGCACGGGCAGTGGTTTAAGGGCAAAAGTCTAGATGGTAGTTGCCCAATTGGTCCATGGGTCGCTCACAAGTCTGCCATTGCTGACCCGCATCAATTAGCAATTCGCTTAAAAGTGAACGGCGAACTGCGGCAGAATGGGAATACGTCAACAATGATTTTTTCCATTCCGCGAATTATTACTGAGTTATCAGCTGGTCTTACCCTTGAACCGGGAGATATTATTGCTACTGGTACACCCTCTGGGGTAGGTTACGCAATGAAGCCGCCCCGCCCCTTGAAAGTTGGCGATATTATTTCAATTGAAATTGAAGGGCTTGGTAAGCTTGAAAATACGGTAGGTAATTAAAGCAAGCTAGTTGCAGCAATTCAATATCCGTATTCAGAGTGCCAATATCTGAAGCTGTATAGCCAGCAGAGTTTGAAATCGCCGATAAATACAAACTTGCTCTTTAACTAAATTTATCAGCCTAGAGCCCTTAGGCCATCAATTCTGATAGAGAGTGAAGGCACAATTTTGGGGTACGGTAAGTCGAGCAGAAGTCCTTTCTTGAAGCTTACCCCCTACCTTCTGCAATTAATCATATTTTGCGAGACATAAGGTGATGTGCCAGACATCATACACATACCTAAATTCATAAGATCTAAGTTCTTCGAATTATCAGGATTTCCTTCAGATTGCTGCGTCTTTTGGTTGTTTGCACATCCATTCATAAAAAATATGCAAGTACATAGTATGAAAAAATTTTTCATCTGTTCATGTAAGCCCTTCGCAAAATGCACGCCAATTGTCAGTTAATTTGGGTTAAGGAAATATCCTTAGCGTGCTTACATTAGAAATCGCATTGGGTAAACTTTTAGGCGGCTGTACTTAATTCTTGCAAGCAAAAACAGCGCCAGTCGCTGTTAGAGTGGTTTGAGTGCCACCATAAAGACCTGGGGTATTTGATAGGATTAGTAAAGCATTGCCTCCCATGGCGGCAGCTTGATTCTTTAAATCGTTAATAGCGCCAGCTTGAAGATTTGAATTGGATGTGTAATAGCCAGTAAAGAAATTACCTTGTCCACCTGTGACATCGCCGAGTTGTTTGCAATCAGAATTTGGAGGTGAAGTTAATAACCTTACGCGCTGAGCATCAGGACGTAATTCAGTTGCCGCGCATCCGCTAAGAGTAATTAGTGCCATCAAAAGTATTAAACGCATAAATAAGCCTCACTTAAACATTATTAAAACTATTATTAGTATTCATATGATAAACATAGAAAAGAATACCTGCTACTTGGATTTCTGGCGCTCAATCATTGTTTTGCCAATAATCACCTTGTTATCACTTAGTAAGGCATCTAGCGTGGCTTTCGCTTTCTTCTGGGAATCGTTCATAGGATGCCTCTATAGGGCCTTGTTTAGATTTTTCACGTTTACCCCCCCTATCAAGCCTAACTAGACAGAAAACTGGATAAGTATGTAGACAACTAAGTGAATGCTGTCTTAGTTGCTTGATTTAACAGCTTAGCGTTGATTTAAAAGGATGGGATAGAACTTTAGTGGCCCGCCCAGAACGATTCGAATGTGCGAACTGGGCCTGAGAAGAATTCGTAGTTGTTAGAAAATCCATATTTTTTAAGAGCTTGCAGCGTAAAAATGGCACTGTGCAATCAATTGTGCAGTAGGTTTATTGGATAAAACGACATTTGATATTACCTAATCCATTGTGTATGCTTTTTTCATGACCTTATTAGCTGACTTAGTGCTGCTTGCTCATTTTGCTATCACTGTTTTTTTAGTGCTTGGTATGCTGTTAATCCCTCTCGGCGCTCACTGGCATTGGTCATGGGTGCGAGCAAGACGCATGCGCCAAATACATGCAGGACTTATGGCACTAATTGCCATAGAGGCTGTTTTTCACATTACCTGTCCTTTGACAGTCTTAGAGGCATTACTACGTCATGCTGCTGCCCCAAAATCATTTTGGGCCGATCAGATCAGCAAGATCCTATACTGGGATTTACCGCTGGAGTTCTTTACGATTCTGTACGTCTGTTGTGTCATCTGGATACTATATCTGTGGAAGTCTGTACCACCTAGAAACAAAACTTGATTTCAACCACTCTATTTTTAACAAAACTGAATTCAAGAAGAAATTTTCTTTGGAGCTGTAGTGTTAACTTTTTGGCTTGGTTAGCACGATTCGAACGTGCGACCTGGGCCTTAGAAGAATTCATGGCTGCTGAAATATATTAATATTTCAATGACTTACAGCTTATAAAAGATAATGTAGTCTATTAATCTGGTAACCATGTGACAACTTTTTCGCGTTGGATTGCTAACCAGGCTTTTAATTCTCCATTGTCAATAATTGGAATCATGCGCCAGTTCATCATAAAAATCGTGCCATCTTTTTTATAATTTACGGTCTCACCTTCAAAGACCGTGACATCAATGAGACATTGCCGTAAGCGTTGAATAACCTTTTGGGAGGTGCTTGAGCCCTGGAGAATCTTTGGAGATTTCCCAAGAATTTCATCTGCGCTGTAGCCAGTCAGGTGAGTGAACGCTGGGTTAGTATAGGTAATTTTGGGGTTATTTGATGCATCGGTAATAAGAATAGAATCGTAGCCCTGCAAAAGCATGGTCTCCAGAATAGATTGGCATAAATCACTACTGAAGGTATTTTTAAGAATGCTCAGCATGCAGTAACAGTAACATAGTTTATTCTTTGATTTAAAAGGATGGGGGGGTAGAGAATTTTTGGCCTGCCCAGCACGATTCGAACGTGCGACCTACGCCTTAGAAGAATTCGTGGCTGCTGGAATGTCTGTATATTTCAATGACTTAGACGCATAAATCGGGACTGTGTAATAAACTGTGCAATGCCGTTTAGGTAATAAAGCTTCAAAATAAAGATAGAAAATATCTCAAAGTTAGGTAGTTTTGACTATTGCTTGCTGTTTTTGCGATGCAACTGTCCAATTGCCTCGAAGCCCAAAGTAAAGGCCTCCTGCCCAAAGGGAAAAATGTAAATAGTCAGCCAACATAAACGATATCAAGCTCTCTGGTTTTATCACCACCCAAATTACACCAGCTGTAATGCAACACATCGTAATACCGCAAAACCGTGTTAATAAATCCCCAAGAACAGAAAAGTAAAAGCTATCTCGCAAAACCGGTAAAGTAGCTAAAGCACCTATCAATAAGCCTACCCCCGCTCCAATTTCACCATAGACAACTACCGTCCAAACAATTGGAATCAACCCAAAAGATTCACCGCCGGCAGGATCAAATGGTAATTTAGATAAACCCTGTTGAATGAATATTAAACCCAAAGGAATTCTTAAGAGAATATGACTAAAACTAAAGTCTGGTAATCGACTCCAATAATTCTTCATAAATGCCATAGCCGCTTCCTTATACATATGGTTAATCTTAACTAAAATTATTCCATTAAATGAGAAAATGCGTATTTTTTAAAACAACAATAAATTCAATACTTTAGATTAAAAATTAAGCAACTATGTAATGCCAAAGCAAGGTTTCACCTTGTTACTTCAAAATTTTTTTTATGAATTAGTAGGCATCATATTAAAAAACGCTTAATGCTTAAATGACTATTTGCTCAAAGCCTAGTATGCTCTATCTAATTATCTTTTTTGTTTAAAGTCTCAACACGAACGAGCCTTTCTTCATCCGT
>NZ_JBBAQK010000022.1:0-12428 GCF_040400325.1 Polynucleobacter sp. | reverse complement strand
AGGTGGCTTTTTCTTTGTGGCGGAATGGCAGAGTGGTGATGCATGGGATTGCAAATCTCAATACCCTAGTTCGATTCTAGGTTTCCACCTCCATAAACTATTTTTTAAATTAGTTGTCTGAAAGATTTTTACCCAACTTTTCAAGCTTGTCACCGCTATAGAGGCACCAATGCTTGATTTCTTCGGTCAGTTTTTCTAGGTCTTTTAACTTTAGAGCTTTGAAATCTGCCAGCCCTATCTCCCCAGTCTCCATAAGCTTATTAGCTATTTCTTTTAGTTTCATATTTGTCTTTTTAGTCCTATAGGTGACCTTAGGGTTCTCATCCTACATTTTGCTGTCATGCAAGATTCATTAAGCAGGTGCATACTAACTAAGTAGTAACCCTAATATTTCAACCAAAGGAGTCTTTAATGACACGATTATTGAGACTCATAAATCAAGTCTTTAGTAACCCAACCAAAGGTAGTGATTTAGAGCAGTACATCAACAGCCGCGACCCTTATAGCCATCAGCAAGTAGAGCAACTTACTCGTGACTTTCTGTATCACTACACCATATCAAGGGGGCTATAAATCATGATAAAACTACAACGCTTGGTTATTAAAGCAGCTTTGGCGTGGACTGAGGCTCGAAAAGCCTATGCCAGCCGCTATGTAAAACACCGCCTCGGATCATGATCTTAATGAAGGTGAACGCCAAATGAAGCTTACCGTATTTCGTTACAAAGTCTGGGATCATCAAGCTGATGATCATGTCCATGTTGCTCCTTACTATGCCATTCACGAATATATCGAGCATTTAGAGGGTGCAACAGTGATTGAAGATGATTCTCTAGAAGTAGAAGAATCTGATCTTGATGCTCATGGACGAATTGCTGTAAGAGATGATTCTTAGTCTATATCTTACCCCATAAGAACTAAAACTGTCCTGACAACTTTTTATATCTGACTGGCATCTTTGTAAATATTTTGATGTCCTTTATCTAGCAACTGAAAGTAGCTATCAATAAATTCATGATGTTGCTCAACTATTGCGTTATAGATCATCAGATTAGCTTGTCCTAGAGTTTGGGTTGTAATAGTCATGGTGCCCATGAATTCTTTAGGCTTAATATGATCTACCGCATCTACTACCCTGTCAGTAACCCGCTCATTGGCGTCTTGCATTAACTCAATTAATTCTTCGTGTAATTTTTTATGATTTTCAAAGGAATTACTCGTTACAGTCCAAATTGGCATCATCAAACCATAAAAACCTTCAAGAGTTTTAATGGGGCTCATTTGACCTGATGATTGCTCGGATCCGCTTAGGTGGTTTAAGGTCATGATTAGTCTCCTGATGTAGTTGCTTGGGAAGATGGCATTGTCACTTCATGGTGCTTTTCTTTGGTACTTAAACACACCACGGCTCGTTTTTCTACCGAGATATCCTGCAGCCACGAGCTCTCTTAAAAGTGGTGCAGGGCGGTACTTGGAATCATTAAAGCTATTAAAGTAAGTTTCCATGATCGCCAAGCAAGTATCCAATCCAATCAGATCGGCCAATGCTAAGGGGCCAATCGGTTGATTACAACCCAATTTCATACCTACATCGATATCTTCTGGAGAGGCAACACCCTCGCTTAATACAAAGAAGGCCTCATTAATCATTGGCAATAGAATACGATTCACAACGAAGCCCGGCGCATTCTTCACGGTAATAGGATGTTTATCAATTTCACGGGCAAATGCAATCACGCTATCTCGGGTCATGGGGCTGGTTTGCAAACCACAGATCACTTCAACCAAACTCATCAGCGGTACTGGGTTGAAGAAATGCATACCAATAAAACGTTCTGGGTTGGAATTCAAGGTTGCCAATTTAGTAATCGACAATGACGATGTGTTGGTAGCAATAATCGTCTCTTTTGAAACTAGCTCATCTACATCATGTAGGATCTTTTCTTTCAAAGATTGATTTTCAGTAGCTGCTTCAAGCACTAAATCTAAGTTCACTAATTTCTGGTATTCAGTACTCACTGCGATTCGCTTCATTGCCTGCGCAAGATCATCTTCAGAGAGCGTACCTTTTTTAACCATGCGCTCTAAACTATGCGTGATCGTATCGATACCTCGCTCAAGCACTGAATCGTTGATGTCAATCATAGTCACTTCCAAACCATGAGTAGCACATACCTGAGCAATACCATTGCCCATAATTCCCGCGCCGATAACACCGATTGATTTTATTGGCATGACTTTAAGACCTAACTAGTTAAACTACCCGATAAAACCATTTCACAAACGGTCGGGGAGATCATTAATGACGCAGCGGTGGCTTTGATCACTGTTTCAACAGCGACTCCCGGAGCAGTTTCCTTTAGTAAGAGGCCGACTGGAGTCACCTCAATAAATGCAAGGTTGGTCACGATCTGACTCACAGGACGAATCGAGGTTAAAGGCCAAGTGCACTCGGGAACAATCTTAGACGCGCCATCTTTAGCAGTGTGTTGCATGGCGACAATAACTTGTTTTGCGCCTGTAACCAAATCCATCGCTCCACCCATGCCGGGAGCAAGTACCCCTGGAATCATCCAATTAGCCAATAAACCCTTGGCATCGACTTGTAGACCACCCAAAACCGTAATGTCTAAATGCCCACCGCGTATTAGACCAAATGACATCACACTGTCAATGCGTGTAGCCCCTGGTATGGCGGTAACATAACCACCACCCGCATCGGTTAAGTCATCGTCCTCCATACCTTCTGGAGGCCTCGCATCCAAGCCAATCAAACCATTTTCTGATTGCAAAAATACATTAAGTCCTGTTGAAATATAATTTGCCACCATTGTAGGTAATCCAATACCCAAATTGACTAACATCCCTTCGCGTAACTCTAGTGCTACTCGGCGGGCAATGATTTCTTGTGCATTCATGATTTATCAGATCCGTTCAACTGCAATGAGCTCATCAACAATGGCTCCGGGGGTTGTTATATCATTTGGCGTAATCATCCCCACTGGTAATATTTCATTCGCTTCTGCAAAAACTTTTTTAGCCGCCATAGCCATCACCGGATTAAAATTAGTTGCTGTGAGTTGGTATCTGAGATTGCCGAAGTAATCTGCTTGATGTGCATGTATTAAGGCAAAATCGGCAAACAGGGGCAACTCTAATAACCAAGTCTCATTATCAATCATCACGGTAGATTTATTTTCTGCAGCGAGTGTACCGAGACCCGTTTTGACTAAAGCCCCTCCCAAACCATAACCGGCACAACGAATTCGTTCTGCTAACGAACCTTGCGGTACCAATTCAACTTGGATTTCACCAGCAAACATCTTTTTTTGCGTCTCTGGGTTTAAGCCAATATGGCTGGTGATTACCCGTGAAACCTGCCCGCTAGAGATCAATTTTCCAATACCAACACCTGGCATGGCAGTGTCATTTGCGATTACAGTAAGGTTTGCCTGACCGGATTTTACTAGGGCATTAATCATGCGATGTGGGCTACCAACACCCATAAATCCACCAATCATCAAGGTTGAGCCCGGCAAAATACAGTCAACGATTTCATCTACGTGTTTAGCAATTTTCATTTTGAATTAAGCATCCACAGAGCACGTGAGCAGCGCAGTTGATAGATTATGTGTATGTTTAGCAATCATTAATTCTTCGTTGGTAGCAATCCTCAAACAAATTATCTTAGACGATGTAGTTGAGAGAATCGCTGCATCTCCAAGATTCGCTCGTTCATCAACTTCAACCCCGACCCATTGCAGTCCTTGCATCACTTGGCCGCGAATGAAGATAGAGTTCTCCCCAATACCACCGGTAAATATCACTACACCTAGCCCCTGCATTACAGCCGCTAAACTCAAGATTTCCTGCTGGACATGTTGTACAAAATAGCTAATAGCCTCCTTAGCTTCAATGGCACTAGAGGCTTCAAGTGTCCGCATATCATTTGATAAGCCACCCGAAAGACCTTTTAGTCCAGATTCCTTGTAGAGTAAATCAGAAATCCCTTGAGCATCCCATTGTTTATATTGCATTAAATAGAGCAGCACCCCAGGGTCAACTTGACCGGATCGTGACCCCATGGGAATACCATCCAAAGGAGAAAACCCCATAGTGGTTGCTACTGCATGGCCATGCTCAATTGCACACAAAGATGCACCATTACCAAGATGGGCTACTACGGTTTTCTTGCCAAAATAAGCGGGTAAGTATTGCTGCACATAACTATTGATGTACTCATATGACAAACCATGAAAACCATAACGCCTGACACCTTCCTCATAAAAAGCACGTGGCAAGGCATAGGTATCATTGATAAAAGATTGACTTCGATGAAAAGCGGTATCAAAACAAGCAATCTGTGGAACATCGCCAAACACCTCTCGAGCAGCTTTAATACCAGCGATATTATGAGGTTCGTGCAAGGGAGCGAGTGCATAAAATGATTCGAGCTCGTGGATTACGGCATCATTGATTAGCACAGGCTCAAAATATTTAGGGCCCCCATGAACAACGCGATGGCCCACAGCCAGAATTTGTATATGGGATAAATCATGATGCAGCCAATCCAAAATAATTTTTAGGGCCGCACTATGATCCTGTGGTGCTAATTCAAGAGGCCAAGTGATTGCCTCTTGAATACGCTGATCAGGGCTTTTTACTTTAAAGCTAGCATGCGAGCCAATACCATCAATTTGACCCTTCACCAGCTCAGATAAATCAGAATCATCAAATACTGCAAATTTAATTGAGGATGAACCTGAATTGATCACCAAAATCGCTGGAATGCGGTTTGTATCCAATTGAGTACTCATACAGATCTAATGCGCAAAGACAGAAGTGCCATTTTGACGATAGGCGTCATATAGCAAGGCTAGCGCACAAGAAGCCATGCGCGCATGTTCACTGTCAGCACGGCTGGTGATCATCACAGGTACCTTGGCACCTAAGACCAAACCAGCGGGTTGGGCATGCGAAATAAATGTAAGTTGTTTTACCAACATATTGCCTGCTTCCAAATTGGGTACTATTAGTACTTGAGCTTTACCAGCAACTGGTGAGCTAATATGTTTGGTCTGGGCAGCATTCAGATCAATTGCATTGTCCATAGCCAAGGGGCCATCTACTAAGCCGCCAAGAATCTGGCCACGATCAGCCATCTTTGCCAAAATAGCAGCATCCATCGAAGAGGGGATATTATGGTTCACTGTTTCTACAGCTGACAGGATAGCCACATGCGGTAGGGCAATACCACAAGCACAAGCCAGGTCAATAGCATTTTGGGGAAATGTCAACCTTGGTAGCTAAATCTGGTGCAATATTAATTGCAGCATCACTAATAAATAATGGGTAACTTAGAGTCGGTACATTTAATACAAAGACATGCGAAATCCGTTGCGCACCACGTAAACCACCATCCTTTTTAACCACTTGTGAGAGCAATTCATCTGAATGTACATTACCCTTCATAATCGCTTTGACTCTATTCTGATGGACTAAAGCGACTGCAGTTGCAGCAGCCAATTTATGATCGGCAATATCTATGATTTCGATTTCACGAATATCTGCATTAGCTTCGTTCGCAGCTGCCTCAATGGCCTCACGTGAACCAAGCAAAATTGGCAGAATGAGTCCTGCAAGCATAGCCATCAATGCTCCGCCAAGGGATTTAGCATCATCAGGGCAAACCACCGCTGTTGGCATAGGGGGAAGATTTTGTGCTGCTTTAATGATGCGCTCAAAATGGTTATGCTCCCCTAAGAGCAAACCAGGTAATTGGTCTGGCAAGAGAGTAATTTTTTCTAGTGGAGCATCGACCTCTGCAATTCCCGTGGCAATTATCTCGCCCTTACTAGTACTTACCTCAGTTGCAAATAAGGCTTTGGGTGACTCCAACTTTTCGATGAGTTTGACATAGATCTTAAGCTGATCCCCAATTTGTGCATGCCCAACAAAATCAAGGCTTTGTTTACGATGGGAGGTTCCGGGGCCTGGCAAGATATTACCTAAAACACTGGATATCAACGCACCTATCCACATTGATGGTGCCACTATTCCAGCTGCCCCCTCTTGGCTCCCTTCTTGGGCCACATCTAGATGTGGCATGTGGTTTGGATTTAAATTTCCCGAAGCATGTGCGAAGAGATATAAATCTCTTGCCGTTATAGTGTGATCAATTGAGGCCTCATCTCCTATCTGAAGCTCAGACCAAAGATGATTATGTAAGTCATAGCCAGGGATATTCATGACAGGAGTATTTCAAATTGGCCATATTCTTTTAAAGCAGCCGCATGCATTTTCTCTCTCGGACCAGCAATCTCCATCACTAAATCTAAAGCGGCCTGACGACTCTCAGGAGTTTTGAGCAGTAAAGGTAAAGTAGCTATTGCATTGACTTGGTCGAAATCAACAATCAAAGATTGCTGATGTAAGATTTTTTTAATCTCCTGATCACTCAAATCGGGAAATAAATCTTGGCGTTTTAGTACCTGTAGCTCACGCTCAAGACGGGTGCGTCTCACATAACCGCGGGCTTTATTCAGAAGATGCAACATACGTACGCAAGCTTCAGCTAAGCCACCTTGCTCAATGTTAGCCAAGGCTGCCTGAATTTCTGGCATTTTCATGACGTCAATCTCAGAATGAAGGGGGTGTTCTTCCGCAGTCGGATGGAATACCGCTCTTGAGATTGGTGATGTATACATTGCAAAAAAGCAACTCTCTGCCCAGGCATCTCGTACATCACGATACAAGTTCAGTTGCATTTCAAAAATCTCTGCACCAATTTTTTCAGCAATGAGGAATGGATTTGATGGGTTAAGTTTAACCCTATCTTGACTTGCTTGATTGCTTAAGGAATCGAGCATCGGCATGAAAGGGTTTTTATCCGAAAATACAAATCGTTGCGTGCGCAATGGGTGTAAATTACGCATCATTTGGGCTGATTCATTTGTGGTTAAAGCCTTTACTAATGGGCGCCCCACTCTCTGATAAGCCTCAGAGTTAATTTTTGACATACGCGCCACCTCAGCGAATAAAGGCTCTTCTTCGCGGTTATGATCTAAATGTAAAATGTCATCAATACTTCTTGGCTCAAAGCGAATGTGGACGCGCTCTGCATCATCTTCAAGAATCATTTCATAAAGCCCTGGCGAGAGTGCTTCAATTGCACGCACTGTGTCAGTAATGGCTTCATGTTCACGGCCCGCAATTTTGCTTGAAACAAATATGCCTAAATGTCCAATAGAATCATGCAGCATATAGACAATTCGATGCCCACGTGCTTTGATTTCTTCGGCACTAGAATACAAATCTGGAATCCAATACAAAGCTTGCTGAGGTGGAGTGATATTGTCTCCATGTGACGCAAAAACAATAATTGGCGATTCAATTTTTTTTAAGTCAACTCGTTCACCATCTAAAATTGCTTCGCCACTAGCCAGCTTATTGCCAATAAATAAATTCTCTACAATCCAACGAATTTCTGCTTCAGTCATAAAACAAAAACCACCCCACCAGCGCTCAAACTCAATGAATCGCTCAGCTTCTGTATCGACATGAGCATATAAGTTGTAGTATTTTTTGAAGAAACTATTAGCTGGATTTAGAGATTCAAAATTTTGCACCAACGCGGCGCCGTCAAACAAACCATTTCCCAAATCAGCCATCAGTAACGCAGGCAGAGAGCCGCCTCTTAATCCACCGGTGTAGCGCATCGGATTTTCTCCGACCTTACCGGCCCAGTAAGACATTGGTGACCCATTCAAAACAATCGGACCTACTAATCTAGGGGCCTTTGCAGCTACCAACATTGCAGCCCACCCTCCTTGACAATTACCTACCAAGATAGGTTTGGGTGAATGCGGGTGTTCCTCTGCAATCTTTCCTAGGAAAAATATTTCAGCACCACGAACATGTGCAATAGTTTGACTGGGCTCTGGCATTGGTCGAAAAGCGCAGAAGTAGACTTGATGACCATCATCAAAAGCATCGCCCACTTGACTATCCGGTTTAAAGCCACCAATTCCTGCGCCATGTCCAGCACGTGGATCGATAATCAATACTGGGGCACGCTCAGGGTCAATGACTACCCCTGCTGGAGGCGTAATCTTCAGTAGCAAATAATTTACTGGAGGGTTAAGATCTTTACCGTCCACAACGACGTCATACTGAAAATCTAATACTGGTGGCATCCCAGAATCAATATGGTCGGTATATACATTCCCTCTTTTGCGCAGAGCATCAAATACTAACGCCTGGCGTTGGACTGAATCTCGGACATAAGCAGTGTACATTTGCAGCCAGTCACTCAAAGTGGCAGTCTTTAAAACCTGCGTATCTTGATTAGCGCACTCAATAAGATGCTCAATTTTTTTAGAGTCTCGACGAATTGTCTTAGAAAGTTTTTGGATATGCAATGCGGATAAATCTGAAACAGTTCTGGCTGCTTCTGAGCTTTGCTTGATTGCGTCCTGCGAAGTGTTGACTAACTTTTCTAACCGTTTGCCTGCTGATTTAATAAAGTTAAATTCATTTGGATCGTTCAGCATAGCTAGCTCCAATTTTCAGATTCATTTAATAAGGAGGAATGATCCTATGTGGTAATTGTGACAAAAAGATTAATATTATTTGACCAATTGATGACAAACATCCGAGCTCTAGCTTTAGTACAGTAAGGCAATTCTTGTTCTAGTTCATCTACAGATCGAAACGCATATGGATAATCAGCTTAGAGCCTTAAATTCATCTTTTATTAAAAACTGGCCACTACTTCGCGAGGGGCAGGTCATTGGTCAATATGAAATTCGCCCAATCTCACTAAATGATCGGACTGGAGTATTAGATTTATTTGAACACTTATCGACTAAAAGTCGTTACTTTCGTTATGCACATGCAATGTCGACATTGCCCGAAGCTTTGCTCAACGAAATCATCCATGCCAATAAGGAAGGTGACTTTGCTCTAGTTGCTATAGTAATGAATTCAGACGACACCCAAACACTAGCTGGAATTGCCCGCTTTATTCAAGATTCTAATGGACTGGAAGCAGAGTTTTCACTTTCAGTGAGCGATGATCACCATCACGAGGGTATTGGCTCTCATTTAATGCGGGCTATTCTTGACTGCGCACGACTAAATGGTTTAGCTGGAATTTATGGTCATATAAATAAAAAAAATGAGGATATGCTTTTCTTAATGCGTCACCTTGGGTATACACTGCGAACCTCAGAGGATGACTATCAATTTTATATTGCACGCCATTCAACTACCGGTGGTTAACATTAGCCTGAGCCGCCTTTCTTTCTTGACAAATTAACGCAATCTTTGAGTTAGAGCGCGTGTTTATCAGTGTACGGCAGTATTTATTTCGGACCTTGTCCGTACCTAATCAAATCGCCAGGTAATTCCAGTATCTAAACGCGTTGAATTAGGCCCATTACCAACCAATACTAGTCCTGTATTTTGCGCACTACGCATCATTGAGATCCCAAAGTCAACACTTTCAGATAAGCCAATAATTGCTGCAACCATGCCATAGATAGTTGACTGTTGTTCAGTCGCCGGTGGATTGGTTTTTACACCAAAGTCGAGAGCAAGACGAAAGCCATCCATGACATTCCATATGGGGGCAACCGAAGCAGTATAGATATTTAATCTTAAAGGACTTGTACTACCCCCATTTAAATAGTTTACGTTATAGGGACTTCGAATATAACCAACATTGACATGAGTCTCCAAAGACTTATTTAAATAATAAGAGGTAATGAATGTAGCGCCGTAATTGAATGCTGCTTGTCCAAAACCAACAACTTGCTGCTGCTTTGCAACGGGAAATTGTAAGATGGGTTTTATTGCGCAGTTCCAACTATCGCCCTCTTCACCCCAAAAACGCCACTTTGCATTAAGAGTGTAATTGCTAATCGGCGAGTAATCACTTGCTCGTGGGGAAGCGTTATATTGCGTTCCAATGGCAATCTCTATATTCTTGGTTATCCCTCGAGTGTAAGTAAAAGGAAATACATTAGTTGAGCCTGGCCCCAAAAATTCTGTGCCCGGGCTTGATATGTCTTGACCTGGTCCTGTAGGCTGGTTAACCTTATTAATTGAGTAAAAATACATTTCAATCTGATTGCCATCCTTCTTAACCGTTCCAGCATCATCAGTATTTAAGGGTTCAAATGCCTGAGCCCCACCCATTAAAAAAAGAGTTGTAAAAGCTAAAGTAAGATTTATTAGATTAGGCACAGTAGATTTATCGCTAAAAAGGATTACCTTTTAAACTAAATTCTCGCAGAGCTTGAAATATCAGCTCTTATAAAATCTAGATTAACCAGTTTGAAAATCATGCTGAAAATCACTAATTAGAAATTCTCCCGATAGGGCTCCAAAAATAATTGAACTATTAATGAGGCTCCCATCCAACTATTTTCAGCTATCAACTTATCTGATTAGTGATGGTAAAACTGTGAGAAAGCGATCGTATAAAAATATGATTCATTGCTTAATAAAAATTTCTCTTAAAACAGGCGATGAAGCTAGTTTATCTTTTGAATGGAAATTTTGTAGTAAATCGCGATAATTGTTTTCTAATTTTTTAGTCACTTGATCCCATGAAATTTCTAGCGTTATTTGCCTTGCATGGGCTCTCAAATTGTCTAAATCAACATCCTCTTTTATTAGCGCAAGGCCTGCTGCAAGGAATGAGTTGGCCTCATTTGGACTAGCTAAAAATCCATTAGTACCATGATCTATAAATTGCCTAACTGCCGCATAGTCATATGCCAAAACGGCCAGTATACGCCTAAAGTTTTTGATCTAGATCATAAAAAAGTATGCAAGTTCCCATTTCTTATTGCGCCTAAACCAACTCTTGTCGACAGAAGTCTCGCAATACTTGCACACCACAATCTACAAGTAGTTCATTGCTCCAAGCTTGTGCCATATATCTATTAGGGTCTAGCGGTGATATTTACTACACACCGACTACACATTAAGAAAAATGACCTAGCGTTCTCACGCTAAGTCATTGATTTTGTTGGTGGGCCCACCAGGACTTGAACCTGGGGCCAAAGGATTCCGGTTTGTGTAGCTTTCACTACTCCCTGGACTATGCCTTCATCATATCGATTGCTCGACTTAGCTGGATGCCGTCTTGTTTCTACCCTAAATGCTTTTAGCAGCCTTAATCATTTTTTTAACCTCTAAGCTCTCATTAATAGGGTGAATGGTAATTTGCGGATTTTGTTTAATAAAAACACGAAACACTTCGTCCGCAAATGCCTGACCAATTGATTCAACACCTTTAAAATCTAATAGTACAGTCTTAAAACGATCAACACGATTTAAAATTCTTTTCGCCTGCGAACGCGAAATAAGTTGCCCACCTTCATATAGAGCCAACTTCACTGGAACAACGGTTTTATTAAACGCGTAATCTTCATCTTCCGTACCGCTAAAACTATCAAATACCGTACGTAGTACTCTTTCTGAATTAAGCGCTATTTTCATGACAACCCTGGTTCCTTGATGACTGTTTTCGTTATGAAGTAAAAAATCTATTCCCGAACCATCAGCATGCGTAAAGACTAAATCACCAGAGAAAATAAAGAATTCATCGAAAGCACGGGATGAGAAAAAGATTCCTTGCCCAGTATGATTTCGTGGATCGGTAGTGAGCTTTCCTTTGCTCAACTCCAAAATAGACTCGCGTGGATCATGTAACTTCAATAATCTAGCAATATGGTTAAAAATTCCCTCGCCATTATCAACAATTGATATTGAAACAAAATCAGGCGTTCTTTCTACATGAATATAGACCTCAGTACCTTCTGAATGATCAATGGCATTGTTTAGCATTTCAGTAAAACCGTAATGGCAAATATTGGAAATTTCTTTAGGCAAGCCATTAAATATTTCACTAAAGTCACGTGAATAAACTTCAGACTCCTCCAGCCCACTTAATTTAAATAGGCCATCATGAAATCGTTTTATGCCTAACTGATATACACGCGCCTTCGTGCTGCCGCTGGAAGCTAAAAATCCATCCTTAACTAACGCTGCAAAATGAGCATGGATAGCCTGCCTTGTAAGGCCAAACCTTTCCATTGCGGCATGAGCTAAATCGAGTTGATTGGCTTTAATGCCATCTACCAAGAACTGACGTATTTCTTGGGAGCGCTTTGTATTGGCAAATTTCATATCTATTTTTGTAAAGTTTTGTGAAATTATTGTAAAGTTTTGTGAAATTATTGTAAAGTTTTTGGTCAAGGATTGACAAGAAACCCTGAATAAATAGTACTTATATGCGCTCTGAGGCCCTTTTAACCCTATTCACCGCTAAATCAAGTCGAGTCTCTTTGGTAGTAGAGCATATCCACTTGTTATCTACCTTATAGCGACATTGCCATACGGCACTATGCTCGCGT
>NZ_JBBAQK010000021.1:0-12756 GCF_040400325.1 Polynucleobacter sp. | reverse complement strand
AAAAACCACCCGAAGGTGGTTTTGGTGTTTCTTGGTGGCCCGGGGCGGAATCGAACCACCGACACGACAATCTGGAATCTAAAGCGTAACTACCTATAATCACCCAGTGCTGCTTATTCTTAAACTCACTATAGTTCCTCTCTTTATTGGCTTAATTACCTTAGTAGGTCGTAAATGGGGTTCTAGCGTTGCGGGATTAGTAGGTGCTTTTCCAGTTGTAGCAGGACCCATTATTATTTTCATTGCGCTTGAACAAGGCTCTGAATTTGCTGATTTAACCTCTATATCTGTAATCTCCGCTACAGCCTGCCTACTTATTTTTGGACTAGTCTACTCTTGGGCATGTATTCGTTGGAGTTGGATCTTCGCCCTACTTTCTGCGTTGATAGCATGGTTCATTTTGGCGCTTACTTTGGCCATGACTTCACCAAGTCTTGGTATTGCATTACTGATCGCTATTAGTTCGCTGATCATTACGCCGCTTCTTCTGCCTCGCATAAAATCGACTACCCCACCAAATACTAAATTACACGATCTTCCTTGGCGCATGTTGGTTGGTGCTTTGTTAACTTTCACTGTTACTACTTTGGCTGGGGCTTTAGGTGAAGTTTGGAGTGGAATCCTTGCGGTTTTTCCAGTCATTGGACTAGTCCTCGCTGTATTTACCCACACTACTTTAGGGTCCACTCATGTCACACAGGTTTACCGTGGAATGGTCAAGGGTCTATATTCTTTCGTAGCATTCTTTTTAACCCTGACGCTTTTGCTACCAGAGACTTCTATTTTGATAGCAGTCCTATCATCGGTTGTCGTGGCAATAGTTACGCAAGTCATCCTTCAGTTTATTGCTAGATCAATTACAAAAAACTAAGTGGTCAAACCTCCTACAACTAGACGATTGTCTTAATTGAGCCGTCCTATTTAAGGGCAGTGCAAATGAAAAAACCACCCGCAGGTGGTTTATAGAATCTTGGTAGCCTGAGGCGGAGCCGGACAGGGCCTAGGATGCTTGATCCTGTCTTATTACAGGATTTTTAAGATTTCAGTCATATTTGTACCCTAAGCTAGAGTGAAGCTTACAGAATGACTATTGTTTCTACCTATGCTAATTAATTGCGCCTCTTACCAAAAAGGTAAAAAATCGCCGATATTCATATTGGGTATATTAGCGACCATCTTGCTGATATGGATTCCTTTGTTTGGGTGGCATTACTCGACCCGACTGTAGATGAAATTGCCAAGATGGAAGAGGAATTTGACCTTCATCCACTGGCTGTCGAAGATGCGCTACTAGGACATCAAAGACCTAAGATTGAGGAATACGGCAACAGCATATTCGCAGTGATTCAGATATTGAAGTACGACAATGATATTTCGGTTGGAGAGTTAGATATCTTTGCAGCCTCTGACTATGTCCTATCTATCCGCAATCGATCTGATGTCAAATTTTTAGGGGTTAGAGAGCGATGCGAGCGAGAACCTGAGCTTCTGAGTCAAGGCTCAGGTTTTGTCCTATATGCCCATATTGATGCGGTTGTAGATCAATATTTTCCTATGATTGACAAGCTGGAAGAGGAGCTCGAGAATATTGAAGAATCTCTTTTCGACGAACGCTCTACTAAATCCAATATTGAAAGACTTTTCGAGCTAAAAAGAAAAGTGATGATCGTAAAACATGCCGTCTCTCCGCTAATGGAGGCTGTTGGCAAACTATCTAGTGGTCGGGTTCCACCTATTTGCGCCAATAGCACTGAATATTTTCGCGATATCTTAGATCACTTAACACGCATTAACTCAGTCATCGAGAGTATTCGAGATGCCATCGGGACAGCAATCCAAGTGAGCCTATCTGCCATCGCCCTTGAGCAAAATAATATTCAAAAACGCTTAGCATCTTGGGCAGCCATATTCGGGGTAGCAACAGCTTTTGCTGGTATCTGGGGAATGAACTTTGAACAAATGCCAGAATTAAAGTGGGACTATGGTTATCCATTTGCCGTTGGCATTATCGTATTGACTTGCTCATTCCTTTTCTGGCGCTTTAAGCGATCAGGATGGCTATAAGTTTGTCTTTTTAAAGGACATTTCATAAAAAGGATGTCCCTTTAATCGTGGGTAGCCCTTTGGGGCCTTGCTTTTAATTCTTAAAATTAAACTCCGGCCGAACTTGCAGGCTCTGGTGCTTCTAAAGGGTCTTTTGCAGGAGCAAATGGTAGTGGCTTAGTCTTTGACCTTGTTCCAGGAATTAATTCAAAATCAGGGACAAACGTTGTTAATGATGAGCGTAATTCATCAAAAGCTTTTCGATTACCAACAAACTTAACTTTGCCTTCTGATAATAATTTATCAAAAGTAGACTTACCCCCCATCACCAACTCGAGCTCTTTACGATTGATCATGATTGAAAGGTCAGCGTTTTCAGCTTGCTGTCCCTTTATATTAGTCAAGGCTGAGTTACTCATCTCCAAGGCAAATTTCTCACCATTATCTGGTGTTGATAAATTGATGATGAATTTCTTGCCAGCTGCTTTTTTACTATCCAAAGCAATACCCAGGGCATTAAGCCACAATTCTGTGGTCATCGCCTTGATTGTGTCTGGTCCGCTTGACTTAGGCGGAACGCCTGCAGGCATACCATGCCTTAACTCATAAGCAGCAGCCAAGAAACTATTACGAACGCTTGGGCTTTCTTTTTGGTAGCCAATTTGTTCGTAAACGTCAGCCAATAAGTCTTTAGCTGCGGTATTTTCTGGCTCTGCATAAACTAGCTTATTCAAGATTTCAGTTGCTTCACGATATTTGCCTTCATCATGCAAGGCTTTGGATTTATTGATAATTTTATTAGATCCTCCCATCATTTCAACATAAAGAGGTGCAGAGTCTTTTGGTGACAAAGGCATCAAAGTTGCAGGATTAGCATCCCAGTAACCCAGATAACGATTGATCACTGCACGGCTGTTGTGTTCTTCTGAACCGTGATAACTGTGAGCATGCCACTTAGACTTCAAGCTTTCAGGCAAATGATAAACGTTATGAACTTCATTGATAGTGACACCTTTATTCGCGAGATGAAGAACCTCATTATTTAAGTGCGCATAGGTATCGCGTTGAGTACGCATGATTTCCTGAATTCGCTCATTACCCCAGCGTGGCCAGCTATGTGAGGCAAACATTACTTCAACCTTATTACCGTAACGATATAAGGCTGTATTGATATGCTTAGACCAAGCCAAAGCATCACGCACCAGTGCGCCACGCAGTGTGTAAATATTGTGGATGGTGCCGGTGATGTTTTCCGCTGCCCAGAAAGCTTTCATTTGAGGGAAATAAGTATTCATCTCTGCCGGAGCTTCAGTTCCAGGTGTGTTTTGAAATTCCATGACAACGCCATCAATGGTCAATGTTTCAAAATCTTTTGAAACATAACGACTAGGCTCAATAAGACCTAAATTACCTGATGCTGTATTTTTACCAATTGATTGGTCAACGTGCCCAAATGGACTGCGCGGCAGAAGAACGCCATATTGGAAATACATACGTCGGTTCATTGCAGTGCCTGCGTAGACATTTTCTGCAATGGCGTGATCCATAAATCCGATAGGTGCTATGACAGGCACCTTACCGCTTCTTACATCTTTTTCATCAACAACGCCCCGCACGCCACCGTAGTGGTCTGCATGGGAATGAGAATAAACCACTGCAACAACTGGGCGCTTACCCAGTTTTTCATTAATTAAATCTAAGGCTGCTTTAGCCGTTTCTTTAGCAGTCAATGGGTCGAATACGATCCAGCCTGTTTTACCTTTTACAAAGCTGATATTTGCAAGATCAAAACCACGAACTTGATAAATCTTTCCCGGCACCACTTCGTACAATCCATAAGCCATGTTGAGGATTGCTTGACGTTGTAATGATGGGTGAATACTGTCGAAATCTTTGCCATCTAACAAGTAATCATAGCTACCTATATCCCAAGCAACGTTACCTGCTTCAGCCATAATCTGCTTGTAAGAGGGGGCCACAATGAAACCTTTTTTGGCTTCTTCAAAATCACGCTTATCTTCAAACGGCAAGGACTTACGTAAACCATTTTGTAACTCAATGGTGAACTTTGAGGGCATTTTGCCCTTCACATCAAAGTGCTTACCTTCGCGGGCGCCTTGATCCACTATCACGCCACCCGCACCTGCGGCAATAGCTAAACTAAGGTTAGCCAGTGCGAATACTAGCGCCACAGTTGTAATAACGTTTTTCATCATAGCCCTATTAATTTATTGAAGTTGTCACTATCTGAATTTAGCAATCATCACCTTTTAGAGCAATTAGCTTTACAGCCATACCCCCATAAAAAAGGGGACGATCAGGGCTGAGGATACTTGGCTTTAGCTCTAACTTGATGGCAATTCAATGACAAACGAAAAACCACCCTTAGGTAGTTTTAGTGTGTGTTGCTGACCTGAGGCAGGATTGGCCAGGGCCTAGGATATTCGACTTTAATCAAAGCGTTTCACGCAACTATATTTACTAGAAAAATAGCAAGTAGCCATTTAATGTAAGTATTGATCCGATAAAACCAATGCCAATGCCGCACCAAAGCAGGAGGGCAGCTGAAGAAATTATCGATGCAGAAACTAACACAATGGCTATTTGTAAAGCTACTTCGGCATATTCAAAACGTTCATTTTTCTCTTTTGTAGTTTGAATAAGGTCTGCAAGAACATTTAATTTTGCTTGTAAGTGCTGCTTATCATCATCGCGATTTTCGTCACTCTCAAGGCTCTTTATTTGTTTTTCATAGCCGCGAATAATTTGTTGCATACCCATCAAAGATTCTTGGTTAATTGCAGTATTTTTATTGGGTGGAATATTGCTCAGATCGTAATTAAATGAATCAATGGCTATATTTAGTACTAATTGGCGCAAAGCTCTAAACTCATAAATTGTGTTGGTATTAGAAAGTTGAATATTGCTCACTGCTAATAATTTTGATGTCCTATCTGTTCCCAAGCTTGCAAATGCTAAAACCATTGCCAAGATAGAGATCACTATTGCTTTTTTCAGATGTGGCTGAGAATCGCCTTCTTTTTCAACTATATCCGCAGCTTTTTCAGGGTTCATAAA
This sequence comes from Polynucleobacter sp., assembly GCF_040400325.1. Taxonomy (GTDB): domain Bacteria; phylum Pseudomonadota; class Gammaproteobacteria; order Burkholderiales; family Burkholderiaceae; genus Polynucleobacter. The sequence goes on along the minus strand of NZ_JBBAQK010000021.1, from coordinate 7,635 downwards.
AATCTCAAAATATGTTGGCGCCTAATTACAGAATTATAGTTAGTAAAGTATTTTGCCATCAAGCCAGTCCAAATGCTGACGCTGCTCTCTAGAACAAGAATCCACTTAAGCACTTCTAATGAGATATAAATAAGAAAAGTATTTTTAATGATATTGGTCTCTATAGCTCAATTTTGTGGCTACACTGCCCCAAATACATTGGCCACGCCATAGAATTTGAGCCTCTGATTGATGGCACCAATAAGTAATATTCTGACGACTCAAGCATTCTAAATAATGGTACAGACCATATAAGCCCCAAATGAAAACCACCCGAAGGTGGTTCTTGATGGCCTTGTTCGAACCCCTGAGAATAGGACTAGGAATCTGAAGAAGCTGAAGAGCTAGCTACATGTCTATGACTTATTAATAAGTAAATGGCAACTAATCTAAAAATTTCCATACAAAAAGTTGTTACCAAAATACTGGGATCAATCACTATTACCTTCACACTAAAGTAAGCATAAAACGAATAGAGGGCTAAAATAAACTCAACTATAAGACACCCTAAAGCAACAGTCTTAAATAGTTGCTTATTTGTAAAGATGTACAAAAACAAGCTGGCAATGGCTATACAATTAAATACAAAGAAAAGAGATACGTAAAGACGAATCATTGATCCGCCCATCCCTTGCTCTATTAAACCGCCTAGCACAGCAATGAATGTAATAAAAATGACAGCAAAGATTTATAAACTTTTCATAAAGATTTCTTTTTCTAAAAGGTATGTTTAATTTGTTGTGCTTATTGGAATACGATGGACATAAATATATTAAATCAAAAAATATTTTATAGGAACAATAAATGCCATCTTAATTTATGGCAATAAGTCCTACTTTAAGGAGAACCTAGAAAGTTAGGCCTTATTATTTAAGTAGCCTTACTTTCAAGGGCTTGAGCCACCCGCCTGGACTTTTCTAAAAATTGTGTGTGCTTGTACCGATCTAATTTTTCTATGAAATCAAAATCTTACGAGGGGTAATTTCTCAGAGCGCAGAATTTATATATTGATTTTTATCAAATCAACACTCCCTTAAATTACTTAGCTTTTCCTGTCTTCTTTAGGAAAAATAACTGCTCCCACAACCGTAAGTAAGCTCAGTCCAGCAATCGCCTTTAGCATCAAATCAAAACCGCCTTGGTTATAAAGAATAGAGACCAAGCCCACTGATAGTCCTGCAGCAGTAAAACCTAAAAAGTATCTTGCCGCATAGGCACGACCCCTCCACTCATCAGCCGTATATTTCCCAAGCATCGTATCGTTTACTGTCACCTGCCCAAAGATGGCGACAATAATAATAATCGCTAAAACAATTAACCAATAATCGCTTATTGTTGAAGCCAAATACAGTGTTGGAACAATCACAATTGCCAAAGGTAAAAATATATTTTTAAGAGAGAACTTATCTAGTAAGTTTCCAATGATGTATTGAGCAAGGGCTCCAGATAAGTAAACAAAAAAAGTAATGATTCCCAAAGTTGCGGTATTAGTTGTTAAGTTTGAAAGTCTCTCTTGAAATAATTTTGGCAAAGCGACTGTAATCGCATTAAAAGTCGTAGAGCTGGCGATGACTGTTATGACAAGAGATGCCACGACCCATATCATTACCGACTTTGATACCCGAGCTGAACCTGCTGAAGATTTTTTAACAATCTGATCAACTGAACTTGGAATACTTCGTAAATATAAAAAACCAACTAACAAGCAAACGACTGCAGGTACTAGAAATGCGATACGCCATCCAAAGTATTCAGTGATAATGCCCGTGATGAGGGCCGAAGAAGCGACCCCAATATTTCCCCAGACACCATTGATGCCCATTTCTTTTCCTAATTTTTCAGCATTGGAAACAAGCATAGCAGTTCCAACTGGATGGTAGATGGATGCAATCATGCCAATCAGTAAAAGCATGAAGCCTAATTGAAGCGGTGTTTGAATAAAAGAAACACCAAAAAGAGTTAGCCCCATTCCGAAAAAGAAAATGGCCATCATATTGCGACGACTCCACTTATCGCCTAACCATCCTGCAAGCAATGAGCCTGCGCCAAAAGCAATAAATCCAGGGGTAGCGTACGGCAGCAATTCTCCGTACTTCATATTAAAAGTAGGGGCAATAATAAGCACTGCTGCCGCAAAGATCAGCATAGCGTAATGATCTATGAAGTGGGCTATATTGATATAGACAATGATTTTTTTAGATTGGCTCATATTTGAAACATTAACTATGAATAGTCTAATAGTAGCGTATATGTCGTTTAAAACGGCATCGATTGACGCAGGGATGTCTAATCCTATTTAAAAGCGTGAAAAACTTTGATAAGGTAAATTCTTCGATTAACTCTAGGCTCAACATGTACTGGCTATCTCTATTAATGACAGGTGTTTTTGAGATTGGTTGGCCGCTTGGATTAAAGCTATCAAATAATCCCAGCATGAAAATCTGGGGCATTGCTTTGGCTGGAACAAGCATGGTACTGAGTGGATTCTTACTTTGGTATTCATTAAAAGGCATTCCTATCGGCACAGCGTATGCGATATGGACATCCATTGGCGCAGTGGGTACTTTTGCAATTGGCGTTTACGTTTTTGGAGACCTTAATATTCCAATTCACTGGATCGGCGCCGCCTTGATTTTGCTTGGTGTAATTATGCTGAAGATGGGATAACACGCCAAGCCCGAAAAAAATAGCCCAACAAGTGGGCTATTGAGATTCTTGGTGGCCCGGGGTACAATCAAACTACCGATTGAGACGCTAGCATAAGACCAAGCCTTAAATTTAGCGATCAGAGATTTGAAGAATCCTGTAGATAACATAAATTCGCAGTAACTGGGCGAGCATGTCTGTCTATAAGGATACCTTATTAAAGAATTGGCCCCATCTATCATAAAATAGGTCCGCGCCTTCTAAGCCCCCCGAAAAGGAGATTTGAAGCAAATTAATTACTATACCTAACGCGAGTATTGCTATGAGTAAGCTCTTTTTGAAACCTTTAGGGTCTGAAATAAACCAATAATAAATAAGTGAAACAATAAAAAACATGAGAACCGGGCTTAGGGTTCTAACTAGCTCGAATCGAAAAAAGAGATTATTACTATCAGGCTTTCCGCTACCACTCACCCAGTGGCTTATTATTTCTAAAATGCAAATGGTTAGCAAGATTAATATAGTTGAGCTTAAATTACTTTTAGTTCCTTCATTCATATAAGCACCTTAGGTATACCAACTCTGCTAAATAATTAAAAATCTGAATAGCTAAGCTACGTAGATGTCGAGAAATATACTCGAAATATAGCATGCAAGCCTAATTAAGTATCAGAAATTAAGGATATTCTTGTTTGATTTCCTTGGCAACCAGGGCCAGCATTGAAGCACCCTTTAAAGGAAAACCTCTAGTCAAGGAAAGGCTGGGAGACCGAGAAGAAATGTTGCCAGACCGTGTCTAATACTAGATATTCAATGGACCAACTCTAATGTTTTGAGAATTCTTGGTGACCGGGGCGGAATCGACCAGGGCCTTGGATGTTAAATCCTTACTGAATATTTGCCTCTTTAATAACCTTCTGTATAAACGGCGCCATATTGGTGGCCCATACCTTACATCCGGCGGAAGTCATATGTCCAGGCCCGCCTTGATCATATTGACGATGATCCCTATCTCGAGGAACTCCTCTGGTCCAATTTCCATAATAGTAGGCACCAAACTTTTGAGCAAATTGCAAAGCCTCTTCTTCCGTTTGAATTGTTGTGTTTGAAACATAAATTGTCGGCATTTTCATTGCTTGTAAATATTTCAAGATTTCTTCGCTTGCCTCTAGGTTAAATCTTTTATTTTTTTCATTAGGGCCGGGCTCAAAAATAACAAGCTTGGTATTGGGAAAGGCCTTTAGCCCTTGCTCTAATCTCACCATCATAAATTGAGGTCTATCGCCATCTATTCCGGCGTTAACAACCTGAGCATTTATCATTTCTTGAGTAAATATCTCATTCAATGTTGCTGTATATGCTTGGCCCCCGCCTTTACAGTTCGTATTGCTGGTCCCTAAAGCAAAGATCTCGTATCCAAACAAGTTTACTGAGAAAAAGGCTAGGGCTAAAGAAATAATGATTTTTATGGCTGGTATTTTGTTAGCCTAAGTATTGCCATTCTAACTGATGGCGTCTAACCCTACCAGACCAAATGAAAGTACTACCCAAGAAATGGGCCATTCAAAATCTTGGTGGCTCGGGGCGGAATCGAACTACTGGAAACAAACAATTTCATATGATTTTTTTATGCTTGAGCTAGTATAGTCATAACGAATAAATTCGGCTTCGTTCCGAAAGCTATTCACAACCATGGAGAAAATAGTGCCCACAAAATCTTTGGCATCAAAAATTGACATCGGAATTAATGAGAAAGATCGCAAAGCTATTGCAAAAGGCTTGTCTGAACTCTTGGCCGATAGTTACTCCCTCTATCTGATGACGCATAATTTTCATTGGAACGTCACAGGGCCGATGTTTAATACGCTTCACAACATGTTTATGGCTCAGTACACAGAACAATGGGCGGCCCTAGACTTGATAGCAGAACGAATTCGAGCCCTAGGAGAGCCAGCACCTGCTACTTATAAAGAATTTTCAAAGCTGACTTCCATTGCAGAAGTCAGCGGAACTCCAAAAGCCCTCGAAATGGTTCGTTACCTTGTGAAAGCTCAAGAAGCTACAGCCAAAACTGCGCGCAAACTTTTCTCCTTAGTGGATAAAGCAAATGATCAGCCTACTGCGGATCTCTTAACGCAACGCCTAGATATTCATGAGAAAACTGCCTGGATGCTTAGAAGTATTCTGGAAGATTAAGTCACGCCCGAACAAAAGATAATGCCCCGCACGATGCAGGGCATTAGAGTTTGGTGGCCCGGGGCAGAATCGAACCGCCGACACAAGGATTTTAAATATCCTCCGATAGATCGCTTTTGCTTTGATTTCAAGGGCTTGAGTCACCAGCTTTAACTTGTCAAAAAATTGTGTTGCCATACCTGTGCCAGTCAACCACCATAGTGTCTATGAATATCGTTTAAAACGACAATTCATGAAGCGTCAATTTAATCGACACTTAAGTTAAGCTGTTGTTATGGGTGACTATCGACCCTAAGCAGATACTCACCGTGAAGCAACACACCAGATTGACACTTGACTTTAATTACAATATAAACTGTGAGCTTGCAAGATATAAATCAACTTCTAATAATTGCAGAAAATAGCTTTCGCAATAATAATTATGAATTCGCTGAATCTGTGTTGCATGAAGTATTACAAATTAATGCCAAAAATTCTAGAGCATATGAATTGCTGGCTTATATTAATGGGCAAAAAGGAAATCCTGAGTTAACCTATCATTTTCTTATTAGGGCCTCTCAAGAAGAGGGCTGTTCCGCTGCAGCCCTTTATGAGCTTGGTGCAATTCACCTTGAATCCGGTAGACCTGATCAGGCCAAAACTTGTTTTACCAGTTCACTAGAAAAAGGCGGTAATTTTTTTGAGGCCCTTCATGATCTTGGAACGGCACAAGCTCAATTGGGCAAATTAAATGAGGCGCTTATTTGCTATACCAAAGCATTAAATATTCGAAAGGATATCCCTCAGCTATTCTTCAATCTTGGAAGGCTGCATGATGAATTGAAGAGGCCTGAATTGGCGCTTGAAAATTATAATGAAGCAATTCGACTACAGCCAAATTTTGCTGAGGCGTGGTGCAATAAAGGCAGCACCCTTTGTGACATCAAAAAATTTAATGAAGCTCTAATTTGTTTTGAAAATTCGCTCTCATTAGATCCCAGCATTAGCTTTATTCTAGGCGACATTGCTCATATAAAAATGAGGCGTTCTGAATGGATTGGGATTGAAGGATTAAAAATCACAATCCAAGAAAATATAAACTCTGACAAAAAGGTAACGTCACCTTTCCCGCTTATCTCATTAATTGATAATCTTTCTTTACATAAAAAATGCGCCGAGATTTATGCCCAAAATAAATTTCCATTTAATCCAAGCCTAGGAGATATACCAAAGCATTCACGGCAAGAGAAAATCCGTATAGGGTATTTTTCATCTGACTTTCGAAATCATGCCGTCTCTTTCTTGACTGCAGAACTTTTTGAATTACATGATAAAAATATGTTTGAAATATTTGCCTTTTCTTCTGGGGCCGATGACAAAAGTGCAATTCGTATACGTTTACAAGGGGCATTTACCCAATTTATCGACGTAAGCTATCTTTCTGACAAGGAAGTTGCACACCTTTCTAGAGAGATGAGTATTGATATTGCAGTTGATTTGGGGGGCTATACAGCTAATGGCAGAACCGGTATTTTTGCCTATCGTGCCGCACCCATTCAAGTTGGCTACATTGGATACTTGGGTACTATGGGCTCTGAGTATATAGACTATCTAGTAGCAGATAAAACAATTATTCCCCAAGGCTCCGAGCAATACTACACAGAGAAAATTGCTTACCTACCCAGTTATCAAGTCAACGATTCACGCAGGAAGATAGCTGATAAAGTATTTACGCGGGAAGAGTTAGGTTTACCTGAGGACGGCTTTATTTTTACGTGCTTTAACAATAACTACAAAATATTGCCAGAGACGTTCGACAGTTGGATGCATATATTAAAGTCTACTAAACGGAGTGTACTGTTTTTATACGCTGAGAATGAATGGGCGAAATCCAATCTAATAAAAGAAGCAGAGGCCAGGGGGGTTAATGGACAAAGACTTGTTTTTGGGAAGCATCTCGATCCCGATGAATATCTAGCTCGCTACCAAGCGTGTGATTTATTTTTGGACACGGCACCCTACAATGCCGGAACCACAGCTAGCGATGCATTGTGGGCTGGATTGCCTGTGCTCACTCTTATAGGCGAGTCCTTTGCCAGTCGTGTAGCCGCTAGCCTACTAAATAATATTGAATTGCCAGAGCTCATTACAACAACTAAGTCAGCCTATGAGGCGCTAGCAATAGAGTTGGCGACCAATCCACAGAAGCTAATAAGCATTAAGAAAAAGTTAGCAGAAAACCGACTAAAAAGCCCACTATTTAATTCCCCTCTCTTTAGCAAGCATATTGAAGCTGCTTATTTGAAAATGATGGAATTTTATTGGGCTGACCTACCTCTGGTTGATTTTGAAATTAACTCTATTTCTGAGTAATATTTCTTTGCTAATTGATGGACTGAGTTAGTCTCACGATGTCACATGACATTAATCTGAACTGACCTGATTTTTAGTACTACTCCAAAAGAGAGGATTTTTGATAATCTCTCACCTTAAAGGAGTGCTAAATATGGCAAAAGGTCAACGTCTTAAACCCGAGCAAATCGTCACCTTATTGCGTCAAATCGATGTTTTAACCACCAGTGGCAAAACCCTAGCCCAGGCCTGTAAAGAAGTGGGAACGGTAGAGCAAAGCTACTATCGTTGGCGCAAGATCTATGGCGGCATGAAAGTCGATCAGGCTCGTAAGTACAAAGATCTAGAACTGGAAAATACCCGGCTTAAAGAAGCTCGTAGCGGACTTATCGCTACGAGAAGTGATGCTCAAGGAAGTCATTA
>NZ_JBBAQK010000020.1:0-13334 GCF_040400325.1 Polynucleobacter sp. | reverse complement strand
CGATTTGTATCAACATTTTCATATTGTAGGGGGCTAAGCTTTAGAGAATCAATTTCGTCCCAGGTTCAAGCTCTTGTGGGCGTTACTTTAAGTAACGCTATAGGGCAAATGATCCTTAGTTACTACATTAAGGGTAAACCAGCACACCTCAATATATATGTGGGGATATAGTTCCTATAGCTACATTTTTTCCTTTGACTAGAAGGGAAAAATAATAAACTTTCAATTTGAGAGTTTTTTAATCTTAGGCCTATTGATGTTGATATCTGGATTATTTGCAGAAAGGCCTTAGCGCATGATGAGTAAATATAAAATAGCAAAGTCAAAAAAATGAAAACATTCTTAACAATCGTGTTATCAGCATTTTTCACCGTGACATGGGCCCAGTCAAACTCGGCGATTATTGATACCGAGCAAATGCAGCAGGCAATTGCTCGGGGTGCCATTATTTGGGATGTGCGTGGTGAGAAAAGCTATCTGGAAGGGCATCTGCCAGGGGCCATTAATGTTGGTGAAATCGGTAGCGTCCTGCGCGATCCTAATAAGGAGGACTATATTGCTACGGAGCAAATTCAAAAAATCTTTAATGCCGCCGGCTTAGATGTTAATCAAGAAATTGTGGTCTATGGCGCGCGTGGTAATCCCTATGCTTATTTTGGTCTATACACCATCAATTATTTTGGTGGCAAAAAAGCACAGATTTACCATGGCGGGGTTGATGCCTGGAGACAAGCTGGTTTGCCGATACAAAAAGAGCGCCAAAGCTTACCCCCAGTATCAGTCGCGCTTGTTACCCAGCCTCAATTAGTCGTAAATAATGAGGAGATGTTTAAGCTTGCTCAATCCAAGTCTGTACAAATTATCGATGCGAGAACCCCTGATGAATTTACTGGCAAGGATGTTCGCGCGATTCGGGGCGGCCATATTCCTAACGCGATTAACATTCCTTTTGAAGAAAATTGGCAAGATCCAGCGACCGCAATTAAGTTAGGTAAAAAACAAGTGGGCGACAACTCGGGTATGGCCCTGAAAAACCAAGTCGATCTCAAAAAGCTTTACGCTAATTTAGACCCTGATAAAGAGACGGTGGTCTATTGCCAAAGTGGTGTGCGGGCATCCGAAACTGCCGTGATATTAAAAACCTTAGGGTTCAAGAAAGTCAAAGTATACGAATCCTCTTGGTTAGGCTGGGGTAATAACCTCAAGGCGCCGGTAGCTGATGAAACTTTTTTAAATGTGGGTGCGCTTAATGCGAAGATGGGCGCCATGCAAAATAGGATTAATCAGTTGGAAGAAGCCTTAAAAAATAAAAGCAACTAATTAAAAGGAGCAAAATATGGCTGAAAAGCTCACTGCAAATCATTCAAGCCTTACTTTAGCTGATGCAGATCAGATTATTATTGAGGCTCTGAGATTACGTTTAAAACATGATATGTTGCCACTTGCAGTAGTGGTATTGGATTCTGGTGGGCATGTGGTCTCATTTAAAAGGGAAGATGGTTGTGGCATCTTGCGTCATGACATTGCGATTGGTAAAGCGTGGGCATCAATCGGAATGGGAATGCCAACCAGACATATTAGAGACAGATTGGAGGATCGACCCAATTTTCAGGCAGCTTTGGCAGCTGCTTCTGGCGGAAGATTTATCCCTACTCCAGGGGGAGTCTTGATTGTGAATCAAGAAGGAATTGCCTTAGGCGCCGTCGGCATTAGTGGTGATGCATCAGATAAAGATGAATACTGCGCCATTGAGGCTGTTAAATACGCAGGCTTTATTGCAGAGCCCCCTATGCCAGCACATAACTGGAATGATGGACGACTATAAGGGTACGTTATGAAAATAATTCAATCAATGTTGTGGGTGTTGGCATCATATTTAGTTGTCTCTGTGAGCTTTGCTCAAACCGCAACACCATACCCAATTAAACCAATTCGATTGGTTGTTCCTTTTCCTGCGGGTGGCCCAACGGATCAATTTGCTCGGCAGTATGCGCAAGCTTTATCGATTCAATTAGGAAAGCCAGTAGTGGTCGACAATAAAAGCGGCGCTAGTGGTGCGATTGGAAGTCTAGAGGTAAAAAATAGCGCCCCTGATGGATATACCTTGCTCTTTGGTACTGCCTCTACCCATGTTTTGTATAGCCTGATTAATTCAAAGCCTCAGTACGATTCCATTAAGGACTTTACCCAAATTGCGGTGGTTGGCGATGCGCCCATCGTATTTGCAGTAAGCCCAGCAACTAAGGGGAGCTTTAAAGAATTGATTGAATACGCACGCATTAACCCAGGTAAGTTGCAATACGGATCAGCGGGAGAGGGAACGTATTTGCACATTGTGGGCGAACGTTTGAAATATGAATTAGGTGGGCTAGACATTCAGCACATTCCATTTAGAGGAAGTGCCCAATCAATACCCGCATTAATTGGCAATCAAGTCAATATGACAGTTGATACATTAGGTTCATTAATTAATCAACATCGGGCTGATAAGTTAAGAATTGTTGCCATTGCTGCCTCTAAAAGATCACCTTTGATTCCTGATGTCCCAACGGTTAATGAGGTAACGGGCTTAAAAGATTTCCAGGCAGCTTTATGGAATATTGTCTCTGCTCCTCAGGGCTTATCGCCAGACATTACTAATACTTTAATTTTAGCGACAGCTAAGACCTTAAAAAACCCTGAGCTATTAGATAAATTAAATTCAATATCGATTCAACCAATTAGTAATATTACTGGCGTTGCAGCAACCGGATTTATTGCTAAAGAACTTGTCAGCTTGCGACCGGTTGTGCAATCGGCTGGATTGAAAAAAGAATAACCCTGACTACAGATTATTTTTCTAAAGTAATACCACCTTTTTTAATAATTGCAGTCCACTTCTTAATATCAGATGCCATCAAATTATTGAGATCTTCTGGTGGTCCAATCATCGGTTCTGCCCCAAGCTCTGAAAACTTCGTGCGAACTGTGGGATCAGCTAAGGCTTGATTCACATCCTTGTTAAGTTTATCCACAATATTTTTTGGGGTATTTTTGGGTGCGATGAGCGCAAACCAAGCGGCAGATTCATAGCCTTTTAGTCCTACTTCAGCAGCGGTAGGTACATCGGGAATAGTAGCTAAGCGTTTATTAGAGGCAACCGCTAGCGCTTTGACGCCTCCGCTACTAATCTGTCCAGCGACATTGGGAAACAACTGAAAACTAGTTGGTACGCGGCCTGCTACAAGATCAGTCACCATATTGGCAGTAACACGATAGGGCACATGTAGCATCTTGGCTCCAACGAGCTGTTCATAGTAGGCCCCAGCTAAATGCTGAGAGCTACCGTTGCCAACAGAACCATATCCAACATCAGGATTTTTTCGTACATAGTCATTCAACTGAGCAAGACTATTGATGTTGAGAGTTGAGCTCACCACTATCACATTAGGCAAAAATGCAAACACAGAGATCCCTTGGATATCTTTTTCAGGGTCATAACCTAGTTCTGGATTTAAGATTTTATTAATTGCCAGGGGTCCTGAAGTACTAATTCCGATCGTATAGCCATCTGGCTCTGCTCGCACTAGCGCCGCAGTCCCGACATTGCCGCCTGCTGCTGGGCGATTATCAAATACAAATCGGGCGCCAGTATTGTTACTCACCTTCTCGAGTAACACGCGAGTCACAACATCACTGGCACTGCCTGCAGAAAATGGCACGATTACTGTAATGGGTTTATTAGGATAATTTTGGGCAAAGCTGCTTGTACTTAAAAAGCAGGTAATGAGGCTAAACAATATAGCTGCGATTGAGTTAATGTTGGACATCCTGAACCTTTCCTGTGATTGAGTTAAAGCGTTCTTGCATGACTTCTTCTAAGGATAGACTAGCTTTCGTATGCGCTCCACCGCCACGCAGACAATATTCTTGGGATTGATGAGGTGACTCTGGCCTCTTGCCATTGGCATAGGCCTTAGCCTCCTCTAATAATATTTTTCTAAAGCGGATGATGCCAACATCAGTAGGAGATAAATTTTCTTTGGTGCGATCCACAATGTAACCCTGACTTTCTTGAGCCATTTGGTCTTGTTCGGCAATTCCTTGAATTCCAGTAAATGAAACGGTTTTTTGCTCCTCACGACTCATGAGGTATTGATTGCTACGATTACGCAGGGGCACATAGCCTGGACCCATTTTTGCAAATTGCCCAAAACCACCTTGAATATACTTTTTGCGCTCTTCATCAGAAATAGCAAGCTCTGGGTGCCATGCATAGACATACATCCAGCAATGATGATTATCAATAGGTGTCCAAGAGTAACCATAGTATGTTTCATTAGGCATCGCTGAAGGCGTGATGGAATGGGTTGGTAGCATGTACTGGGTAAGACGCCAATAATGATCTCCTGGATCGGCATTCCTAGCGCCGCCAATCAGAAAGCCCACTGCATGTTCAATGATTTTAAAACGCGGAGCTGGATCATTGCGTAACCAGCGGATACGTTTCTCATCGGCTGCAATATTTGTACTGTCATCTTTGACAAATGCCGGGGCAGGCATATGCAAAAAAGAAAAGTGTGCAGTATCGAGTGCCCCTTCCATTGAATGCACCCAATTGCACTCGATTAAACGTTTATTGACATAACGATGAGAAGGTGGAACTAGGCCAACTTCTAATTGAGGAACTTGTGCTGGTTGTATTTCTGGTGGCCCCATATAAGCCCACACCATATCGGCAAATTCTTGGGTGGGATACGCCTTGATTTTAATTTTGCCGTGATAGGAAGCATCCTTAGGAATGTTAGGCATATCTATACAGTTACCATGAATGTCGTATTTCCATCCATGGTAGATGCAACGAATGCCGCACTCTTCATTTCTGCCAAAGAAAAGGTCTGCACCACGATGGGCGCAAAACGGTTCGATCAAACCAGTATTGCCATTCGTATCACGAAACAGCAATAGATCTTCGCCCATCACTTTGACGCGAATTGGTGGGCAATTGGGTGTTGCCACCTCTTCAGATAGTGCAACTGGGTGCCAATGACAACGTAAATAGTTACCCATCGGTGTATTGGGTTCACTCGTTACTAGAAATATATTATCTTGAGCAGAAAGCATATACCCTCATCATTGGCTAGTTGTTAAAACGATCTTAATACAAAATGAACTTAGATCACTTTGTATCTCAGAGTCAGGTAAACCCTTATTAGTAATGGTGTGAGTTTTGTCTTTTGTGGCTTATTGCGATGTCATCTAAAACGACAAATTAGGCAATACAGCCCTTTTACGAAATCACCTTAGATAAGATTGCTTCGTGGCGAATGGCCCATGTTGACATGCCGGATTCTTGGTTATTTAAAACCTGCGCTATAAAATCAAGACTCAGCTCCTGTGTCGCCTCTTTGACTTGCTGGTTTAAAACGGCACCGCCCGTTAGGGATCGATCGGTAAACATACTATGCGAACCACCTTCAAAAACCGCCAAGGCTTTGCGTTTACTGCCGATGGCTTTAAAAATATCCAAGCGATCGGGATAGCCGCTAAAGTAACCTGGAATTCGAATATTGTCCTCTGTGGCTGTAATGTGCAAGGTAGGCAAGCTTACCGGTTGTAAGATTGAATTCACAGCATTTTGACCAAAAAATCGCGGGGCTGAAATGACAATCGCAGCAGTAATGCGAGCATCACTTAGGTCAACGGGGATATTATCTTGACTGACGCGCGCGCCAGAGGCTAAAAGGGTTGTATTTGCGCCATAGGAATGCCCTGCAGCGATGATCTGATTAGACCGCAATGTTTGTCCAAGTTGGTCGTTGAGCAAACGCGTCAAGGCAAAACGCAAATCATATACCCGGTTCACCGCTTCTTTAACTTGTGCCGCCTCTTGCAGTCTGGATACCAGATTAAAGGGATTGCCAAACCAGAATGAGCGGTCACTGCCAACGTGCTGCACGTGTAGGCTTGCGAGTCCATGGCTTGCCCAGTAGCGTCCCAGATAGCTATAACCCAAGCGTGATCCGCCGATGCCATGCGAAAAAATAATGAGGGGTACGGGCGTCGTTGCAGTTGCTTCGCTCGGCTGGTAAAGTCGAATCGGTACGGCACGCTCACGGACGTCATCAAACCAATCGATATCATGGATTTGAAACCCTGCGGTAGCTGCAGATCCATGCAGCGGATATAAAGCTAGCGAGGGCGCTGCCACAAACAGCGCCGCAGCCGGAAGCCGTTTTAGAAATTCTCTTCTAGAGTCTAGAATCATGGTGCATTCTATTGTGTTTTTTAAAATCAAGCAGTAGAACTGCTCGGGTAAAAAGACCTTATTGATTGCTTTGTCGACATTGCGCCGATAGCTGAATAAGGCTGCCCCATGAAAGTCAAATTACTTATGGCATAGTAATGATCTGGTGAGTATTAAACGGTAAGGTGTGATTATGATGAAAGTGCGTCTAAATAAGCTCTCGATAGCATTATTACTTTTAAGCCTTTTTGCATGCGCAACTCAGTCGGGTATTTGGGTTAAAAGTGATATGGCGCCTTTACAATTTAATCAAGATAACTACGCCTGTCTTCAAGAATCGCAACAACCTTACGGGTATAACCAAGGTGCTTATGGTTGGGGGAATGGTTGGGGTCCTAGATGGGTTGGGTATAACGGCTACTCTGGCGTTCAAACAAATCAAGAGCTTTATGGAGCCTGCATGAAAGCTCGTGGTTATCAATGGCAGCCAGATAAAACTCTGTCCAAATAAGAGTTTAACTTTCATCTGTGGGGACAGCGTTCGGAAGAGTGTGCGTTACTTTAAGTAACAGTTGGGCGACAAATTTTAGACATTAATAAGCATTATCTAAATGATGTTTTGGAATCTATCTTTGTCTTTGATGGGTTGAACCACTTCCCGACCTGTGACGACTGACTTGTTATTTAGTAGTGAGCTTAAGTCTTTTTAGGGGGCTTGATTTTATTCTGCGATCTATTAGTCATACATCGTCACACCACCACCAATCTTTTTCATCCCGTTTGTACTCAATGTCAGGGTCTGATAGTCTTTTCTTAGATTCTTTCTGATGAGACGTGCTCTGACCCTGCTCTTCCTCTAACTTCCGAGAACGATCTTTAGGTTTAACAATGATTTCTATAACACCCATTAGATGTTTAATGATCTTTGTCTTTTGGTCCACGACTGCCATAGATGATGATCAGTAGTGTCGCAATTGCCACTCCTGTAAATATCATACCAAGTGTCACACTTGTAATTTCCATATCTTTGAATCCTTTTGTAGAAATAATTCTTGAACTAGATTAGCACTTTTACTAGGATTTAGTAAGCAATAGAAAGTATTCTTAAAATAAGGGTTACCGCCTGCGGCGTTTCGTCCATTTATAGGCTTCGCCGTTCGGGAGCTTGCCGTCAATAATGCCATCCACTCCGAACTTGCCTACCACTTCTGAACCATTCAATTGAATCGTCACAAACTCACCTAATTCCTTAGCCCATGCCATAGCTTGGTCTAGGGTTTCAAATTCATAGGTTTCGGAGTTGTGTTTTACGGTGATCAACTTGAATTTACTCGAATCAAAAATGTTATTAATTAATGTATAGGCTTGTTTAGATGATTATTTTTCTGTACATTAATGATTTATTCAAAAGAGAACTTTTCATGAAGTTGATCAAACGGGCTCGAAAGTTTTATGATGAAATTGTAAGTCTAATTAAGGCTTATGCTCGCTAATGGAGCATCTCTGCTAATAATATGAATCCGAGGCTCTAATCCTATCGTCTCCGCCAAGTCAATGGGTGGAATAAGGGTTTGAAGAAATCAACCCCTTTGTTTTGAAGCCCGTTTCATTTTAGTTACAAGGTAGTATCGTAATATTTCGAGTTATTTAAATCAATAGGAGTAGTTCAATGAATATATTATGGAAATCCATTATGGCAGGTGGCTTTTTTATCGCCTCTTCTGTATTTGCGGCAGGTCAACCCATCACGTCTGCTGAGCTTGCGGACATTGAAAAGCAAGGCAAGTCTGCAGTTATTTCTACACATGCAGAATGGTGCTCAACCTGTAAAGCTCAAGATAAGATACTTGCTGGGTTTATAAAAGACCCTGATTATAAAAACGTTGTTTTTTATCAGGCTAATTACGATAACCAAAAGGATCTACTAAAGACCCTTAAAGTGCGTTCCCAAAGCACCATCATCGTATACAAAAATGGAAAAGAAGTAGCACGTGCTACTGGCGATACCAAGGAAGCTGCTTTATCTAAATTAACCAGGCAAGCCATTTAATGGATTTTGGACTTGGGTCTTTTGCCTTTGCATTTTTAGCGGGAGTGCTATCTACGCTCTCCCCTTGCGTATTGCCTTTGATTCCCATCATTATTGGCGCTGCTGCTAATCAACACCGTTTTGGTCCGTTTGCTCTTGCGGGCGGCTTAACCATTTCTTTTGCAATTATTGGAACAGCCCTCGCCAGCCTGGGATCCAGTATTGGTTTGGCTCAGGATGGGTTTCGTCTATTTGCTGCCATTATTATGGGTCTGATTGGCATCGTTCTAGTCTCCACTCAATTGCAGGAACGTTTTGCTGTTGCCATGTCTGGCATTAGTGGTGCCGGTAACTCGCTCTTGGCCAAGGTCACGATGGATGGTTTATTTGGGCAATTCTTGATTGGTTTTTTGTTAGGTTTAGTTTGGACGCCATGCGTCGGCCCTACATTAGGAGCAGCAATTACACTGGCAAGTCAGGGCAAGGATTTAGGAAAGATCATATTGGTAATGGCAATTTTTGGCTTGGGTGCTGGATTGCCATTGGCGCTCCTTGGGGTGTTATCACGTACTGCCATGCTCAAAGTAAAAGGAAGCTTGGGCAGCGCTGGTAAGTTTGGTAAACAACTTTTAGGGGGATTTTTGATTCTAATTAGCTTGCTTGTTACTACCGGTCAAGATAAGCCATTAGAAGCGCTCCTGTTACAGCATTCGCCAGAATGGCTGACTGAATTAACAACCACTTTTTAGCGCCTTGCCGGTTTCTTTATTTCCTTCATTGAAGTTATCTGCAAAGCTACTATTACTGTGGTCGTTGATAGGGGGGTATATTTGGCACAGTCGATCTGAGGCAGTTGGTATTGATAGCGCGATTGCTATCCAAGTTTCACAGGCCAATAACGGATTTGAAGTACGGGCAAGTTATTTTGCGCCTCTCAGCCAGTGCCAAGCATATGTCTTATTGACTGATTTTGCAGAGGAGAGTCCTACTGAAGGCATTAAATCCAGTAAGGTTACTCACTTATCCGAAAATACCGTGCGGGTTGAGCAGCGCATAGAAGATAGGATTGGATTCTTTTCCACTCAATTTGACTCGGTGATCGATTACACAAAGTACCCCATTACAGGCATGGACCTAAGGCAAGTGAAAGGGTATTTTAAAGAGTACCGCGGCTCTTGGCGCTTAGCGTCAAATGCGGGGGGCACTCAATTTAGTTACACCGCATTTTTATTACCAGATTCAGCAATCCCGATGTTTGTCATTGAGTATTTTATGAATAAGCGTGTTCAAAAGCGGTTTGAAAAAATGGCGCAGAAAGCCAAGAACAAATCGGATTATGTTCCTGAGCAATGCAAATGAAGAAAATTCTAATATTGTTCGCAAAAGATTGGGATCAGATTGCGCTGCAGGCGCAGCAGTATTCTAGCCATTACCAATTCTTTTTTGAGGGCTTTGACTTATTTCGTTTTCCAGAAAATGCCAGGTTATTGAGTTTCAATGCACTACGCTATATCACCAAGCTAGAACGCAAATACCGCGCAATGGATTTGGATGGCATTGTTAGTAATCATGAGCAGTTTGGTACGTTAATCGCTGCCGTATTGGCAAAGCGCCTAGGCTTGCCCGGAAATGATCCGCTAGCAATTGTTGCTTGTCAGCATAAATATTATGGCCGACTTGTACAGCAACAGATAGCTCCCGATGCAGTGCCACGCTTTAGTTATATCCCCTATCCATTTGATCCCCAGGTGCCAGTCGAGCTTGATTACCCCTTTTTTATTAAACCCATCAAGGCAACGTATTCTGTATTGGCAAGGCAAATCAACAACGCAGATGAATTAAAACAGCACCTTACATTTAACCCTTTTGAAGAATTTTTAATACGCAAATTAGTTAAACCCTTTGCCGACATCCTGCCACTATTTACTCCGATGGATGTGGATGCCAATGGACTACTGGCGGAAGAGGTCATGCATGGCGAACAACTCAATATTGACGGATATTGTATTCATGGTGAAGTGTATTTTCTGGGGGTGATTGATGAGGTCATGTATCCAGAAACACAAGCATTTATGCGTTTTGAGTATCCTTCTCAGTTGCCGGATGCGATTCAAAATCGAGCCAAGGAAATTACTAAAAAAGTACTAGTGGGATTAAATTATCAGCATGGTTTTTTTAATATCGAGTTTGTATATGATCAGAAAGTCGATCAACTAAAGATCATTGAGATTAACCCCCGCATGGCTTCGCAGCTGGCTAATTTGTATGAGAGAGTAGATGGATGTCGGCCATATGGCATGCTGTTTAGTTTGGCAGTCGGCGAAGCGCCTCAGTTAGTTCACGGCGAAGGCCGATTTAAGTCGGCAGCCAGTTTTATATTTAGGCGATTTCAAAAGCCATTAAAGCAGCGCATCCCAAGTAAAGCAGAACTAGCACATGCCCTCGCTCCCTATCCCGATGCCAAAATGATGTTGTATTACAAAAAAGGATCCAGCTTGGATCGCGAGATAAAATGGTTGGGTAGTTACCGCTACGCTGTTCTTAATTTAGGCGGTTTGAGTAGAGGCGATTTATTTGATCGTTTCAACCAAGTTTGTAAAAAGTTGCACTTTGAAGACTTTATTTATAAGGCGTAAGAGCCGTAATCCAGGCCGTAAGCTCGAATCGTGCTGGGCAGGCTAAAAATCCTAAATAAAATAATGACTTAGTGCATCAACAGAGATGCAAAAATCGATTGCACAGTCATTGCACAATTTGCTTCATAGCTTACTCGACTAAGGCTGTAAGAATTTCACATCATTGTGTTAGTAAATCGTCGATTTAAGTGACGCCAAGGGCAGATGCAGGCAACGTCTCTTTAAATAACAAAATATCAAGTTATAGGCCTGTAAGCATCGACTTTGTCATTGGAAGCAAATTAACAAAAAAAGTATTAAAATTAACAAATGTTAAAAAAACTGGCACTCATCTTTCTGATCCTAACTTTGCCGATTCAAGCTTGGGCGGTATCGGATATGCCATTTAAATATCAATCTACAGTCGCTGGTGTTGAAACTCAGAAATCTGCTCACTCTTGTCATCAAGACTTGCAAGTATCGACTGCAGATGACTCCGTGTCACAAAATCAATCCCAAGAAAGTAGTTGCAATTCCTGCGTGTTATGTATGGCTTTTGCCCCTTATTCATATCAATTTCTAATTAGTCATATTTCTTATTCATTAATATCAAATATTGGCAATATTAGTTTTGCTAGTTACGACACGCCAGCGCTGAGTAAGCCACCCATTCTTTAACTCCCTAGGATTAGTCCGCCCAAAATTTGGGCTTTCCCTTCTTTGGAGAGTTTTGTGAAAAAAATTATTATTATTTTAACTTGCTTAATATCGTCTTTTGCTATTGCAAACCCAGAATGGGTAAAGGGCGAGATTGTCAGAATCGATCCCTCCCGCGATCGAATTGTACTCAAGCATGAATATATCGCCAGTATCAAAATGCATGCAATGACCATGCCTTTTGGTACACCAAAAGAGTTGAATCTAGATGCATATCGTCCGGGTGATAAGGTGCGATTTCAAATCAAGGTGGTGGATGGCACTCTGGATATCACTGCCATTGAAAAGCTGAAATGAAACAGACTTTATTCTTTAGATTTCTATTTTTTATGACGATGGGATTCGTGACACCGCTAAGCGCTGCTCCGTTAGGCTATAAAAATAGCTGGATGGTAATGGGTGATTTTAATAAAACCTATCAAGAGCTATCAGTTAATTACTCCACTACGGCAAATGATGCGCTCGGGGTTTCAGTTAGCGCAATGCAAACAGACGACTCAGTATCGAAGCAACAAAATTTAGAGGCGGTTTATACCCGTAAAGTGGCTCGCTGGAACCTACCCAATGCACAGGCTAATATTTGGTTTATTGGTGGCTTAGGCTCAATCACTGGGAATACGTTTGGAGGATCAAAGGCAATGGCTTCACCCGGGCTTCAGGTCGATTATGAAACCACTCGTTTTTATTCCATGGCATCTGCACGAGTTTATGCAGCGCAAGGGGCCACTAGCAATATCATTACAGCACGTTTGGGGGCTTCATTTTATGAAGTGGACTATGACCAGCCTCAGCCTTGGATAGTAATTGAGGCAAGGCGAATGACGTTTGTATCAAATCAGTATGAGTTCACTCCAATGCTGCGCGTTATTCATAATCGGTATTTTGTGGAGGCGGGTGCTAATTTATCTGGACAACTCCGTTTTAACTTTATGTACAACTATTAGGATGACAAATATGAAACTGATTAATCTTATATTCGCAATTACTTTATTGGGCTTGAGTCAAGTAGCTGTAGCAAGTACGAAGGTCACTGTAAATGGTATGGTTTGCTCTTTTTGTGCGCAAGGAATTGAAAAGAGTCTCTTGAAACTTGATGAAACGAAGGCAGTATTAGTTGATTTGAAAAACAAGGTTGTCATAGTTGAGGCAAAGGAAGGTAAAACGCTCAATGAAAAGTTGATCAAAGAGGAAATCACTGATTCTGGTTATGACGTTGTTAGCATTGAAACTATTCCACAGACGGTTGCTCAATTTAAAGAGCAGATGAAGGGTAAAAAATGAGTGGTAATAGTTTGCATGATGCTAAAACCCCATTCTTCAGCTCATTGCTAACCCTCTTTGCTAGTTCTAGCACCTTAATCTGCTGTGCCATACCCGCATTACTTGTTAGCTTAGGGGCGGGTGCAGCTTTAGCTTCACTCGTTGCGGTATTTCCTCAGATTGTGTGGGTAAGCGAGAATAAGGAAATCATTTTTTTAATGAGTACTCTCTTGATGGTGATCGGCGGTATCTTACAGTGGCGTAATCGTTACGCTCCATGTCCAATAGATCTCAAACTAAGGCAGGCATGCCTGAGAACCCGTAAAGTTTCTTTAGGTATTTATTTAATTAGCTTGGTTCTTTTGATCATTGGGGGGTGGTTTGCTTTTATCCAGCCACTTCTATAGCAGGGCAAGTTTGGGCATGAGTTTGAAGGCCAAGGTCGCACGTTCGAATCGTGCTGGGCAGGCCAAAATCCTTGTAAAAA
>NZ_JBBAQK010000019.1:0-15873 GCF_040400325.1 Polynucleobacter sp. | reverse complement strand
GTATTGGGGATGTGAAAGTAAAGGTGTAAACCATGTGGTCGGTACCGGACGTAAACCATGTGTCCGGTACGGACCTGATTTTGTTGGTGGGCCCAACAGGACTTGAACCTGGGACCAAAGGATTATGAGAGCAGACATCCAAAGAAAACCACTAGGATTTCAAGAGCTTACGTCACCTATTTATCGGTGTGTGAGCTTTTGTGTTACTGATTTAACTAGAGAAGAAGAAACACTAGCTCACTCTTTGGTTTTCAAAACCACAGGATTTTTGGAGCAACCATCTAACACTTCGTTGCTCCAAAGTGCTTTTTGCATATGGTTGGTGAGCGTTACTTAAAGTAACGCTTGTATATGGAGGGGCCGCTAACGGCCCAAAGCAGACCCCCAAATAAAAAACCTCCCGGAATAATTTTGGTCAATCTTGGTGGTATTGCGAGGGTTCGAATGACACAAATTTGTTATATAGTATTTTAAGAAGCGTCACATAAATCGACGCTTGAATTCATAGAGAACCGCCATGACTCCGCTGTTGACAAAATTTAGACCACTGTTACCTCAGCATTATGAAAGCCTTCGCTCTCACATTAAAAAATTAAGTGATGATGATCGACTCCAATTATTCGGTTCTCAGTTGAGTAAAGAAGCAATTGATATATGGGTAAAAAATATTCAGTGGGATCAAACCCAGCTTTTTGGAGCATGGCTGCTAGATAAATTTAATAGAGAATCTGAGCTAATTGGCATTCTTCAGTTAGAGCCCATGAATCAAATTGGCACATATGAACTAAGCATATCCGTACTACCTTTATTTAGAAAACAAGGAATAGCAACTTCAATGCTCGCAGCTTTGATGAGGATCAAACTAAAGAATCCAATCGAGCAATTAATCGCATTTAATGGCCATTTAGCCTTAGTATCGATTATTAACTCAATTGGACTTCAAGCATATTTCTCTACAAATAATTCTAAGGTGTCAATTCCTTGGCAACAGTCCTCTAATATGGATTAAGCATTAGCACGTAATTGCCTAGCTGCCTCAACCATATTTCTCAAAGCTGGTATTACTTCTGGCCATTGTCTGGTCTTTAACCCACAATCTGGGTTAACCCAAAGCCTTTCAGCTGGGATTCTTTCAGCCGCTTTCTGCATGAGACTAACCATTTGATCTTGTGTAGGAATATTCGGAGAGTGAATATCATAAACACCAGGTCCAATTTCATTGGGATACTTAAAGCTATCAAATATATCAAGAAGCTCCATATCTGAGCGCGAAGTTTCAATCGTGATGACATCTGCGTCCATTTGAGCAATCGCTTCAATAATGTCATTAAATTCAGAGTAGCACATATGGGTATGTACTTGCGTCTCATCTTTAACTCCGTTAGCAGTAATTCTGAAGGATTCAACTGCCCAGTCAAGATAGTGCTTCCACTGCGATTTTCTCAGTGGCAAACCCTCGCGTAGTGCGGCCTCATCAATTTGTATGACCTTAATTCCCGCACTTTCTAGATCTAAAACCTCATCACGAATAGCTAGGGCTAATTGATAACACGATACTGAGCGAGGTTGATCGTCACGTACAAATGACCAATTCAGAATGGTTACTGGACCTGTCAGCATTCCCTTCATTGGTTTTTTAGTCAAGGATTGTGCATAACTTATCCAATCGACTGTCATTGCTTTAGGACGACTAATATCACCAAATAAAATTGGTGGCTTTACACAGCGAGATCCATAGGACTGAACCCAACCAAATTGACTAAAGGCGTATCCGTCTAGTTGTTCTCCAAAATATTCCACCATGTCATTACGCTCAGCTTCGCCGTGAACTAAAACATCTAAACCTAAATTTTCTTGCTCATTGATACTACGGGCTATCTCATGCTCCATCGCTTTTCGGTAGTCTGCGTTATTTAATTCTCCCGCTTTGTATTGACTTCGAGCTTGTCTGATTTCATGAGTTTGCGGGAATGAGCCAATTGTGGTGGTGGGATATTTAGGCAACCTTAAGATAGCCGCTTGTTTTCCGGCCCTGACTTCATAGTGAGATTCTCGCTCTCCCATTTGTGGCTTAATTTTTGATAAAGCATCTTTTACTAGTGGATTATTGACTAGCGGAGAATTGCGACGTGCTTCAATTGCAGACTGATTGGCTGCTAATTGCTCGGATACAGACTGTCTACCCGCATTTAATGCTTTTGCTAAAACCTCTAACTCAGCCAGTTTTTGTACACTAAATGCAAGCCAGTTCTGAATTTCTTGGTCTAATTTTTTCTCGCTAGTTAGGTCTACTGGGGAATGAAGTAATGAGCAAGATGGAGCAATCCACAATTTGTCACCCAATTTCTGAGCTATTGGTTCTAACCAGTCTAAGGTTTTGTTTAGATCTGTTTTCCAAATATTTCGGCCATTAATGACACCTAATGATAAAACTTTTTGTATTGGTAGCAAGTTTAGAATTAATGGGATCTCTTCTCTAGCATTAATCGCATCAATATGTAATCCATCTACTGGTAAGTTGCAAGCAAGGTAGCGGTTATCTTCTAAGCTACCAAAGTAAGTGGCTAAAAGAATCTTCATTTTGTTTGACCTGAGGTGATGATAAGCCTGCTTAAATGCATGCTGCCAATCCTCATCTAATTCTGTAACTAGTATGGGTTCATCAATTTGTGTCCACTGGGCACCATGATTGGCTAACTCTTCTAACAACTGCCCATAAATCGGCAGTAATTTGCTTAATAAATCTAACTTGTTAGAGCCATCTTTTGCTTTTCCAAGCCATAGATATGTAACGGGCCCAATAATGACAGGCTTAGCATTGATGCCTTGTTTTTTTGCTTCTGCTAATTGTTCAAGCAAACGCGATGAATCGAGCTTAAATTCTGTACTGGCGGTAAATTCTGGAACGATATAGTGGTAGTTTGTATCAAACCATTTTGTCATCTCGCCAGCAGCCACACCGCCACAGCATTGAGCATGATCCTCGGAGCTGTTTACTGAACGGCCTCTAGCAACCCGAAAGTAATTATCTAAAGTATCGCCATGAAAATCTTTTACCCGCTCAGGTAGATTTCCTAGCGTAAAACTCATATCGAGTACTTGGTCATAAAAAGCAAAATCGCCGACAGGTACCCAGTCCAAAGATGATTGATCTCTCCAGTGACGCTCTCTGAGTACAGCGCCTTGAGCAATGAGCTCCTCTTGTGAAATCTCGCCCTTCCAATAGGATTCCAATGCAAATTTCAGTTCGCGTTTAACGCCAATGCGGGGAAATCCTAAGTTATGTGTGCTGACCATGATTTTTTACCATTAAGTTGATGTGCATTGAATCTTAGATACTTTGATCTATGAAGTAAAATGGTATTATTTCAATAGTCCATTACTTTTATTCATAATATGATTGAGCGTAACCATTTAGCTATTATTCGTGAGATTGACCGCCTAGGTTCTCTGACGGCGGCCGCTGAGACCCTTTTTCTCTCTCAGTCTGCCTTAAGTCATACGATTAAAAAATTAGAGCAATCCTTTGGGACTGCGATATGGCAGCGTGATGGGCGTAACTTACGCCTTACGCAAGCCGGCAATTACTTGCTCATGGTTGCCAATCGATTACTTCCACAACTCGAACGTGCCGAAGAGCGATTAGGTCAATACGCTAAACATGAGCGAGGCGTTCTCAGAATTGGGATGGAGTGCCATCCTTGCTATCAATGGTTACTCAAAATAGTAGCCCCCTATCTTGCAGAATGGCCAGATGTGGATGTTGATGTTAAACAAAAGTTTCAGTTTGGAGGTATTGGTGCGCTGTTTACTTATGATATTGACTTATTGGTAACGCCCGATCCGCTTTACAAACCAGGCTTGGAGTTTGAGCCTGTATTTGACTATGAGCAAGTATTGGTAGTTAATAAAGGCCATCCCCTTGCAAGGGAAAAGTATGTAATTCCTGAGCAGTTAAGTAACGAGATTTTAATTACTTACCCAGTTGAAATTGATCGCTTGGATATTTACAACCAATTTTTACAGCCTGCTGGTATTAGTCCAAAAAAACACAAAACCATAGAGACTACCGACATCATGCTACAAATGGTAGCCAGTGGTAGGGGCGTTGCAGCCTTGCCAAGATGGCTTGTTGAAGAATATGCGATAAATTTGGACCTTGTTCCTGTTCAACTAGGAACTAAAGGGATAGCAAAACAGATATTTTTAGGTATGCGTGAAGCTGATAATGATATTGACTACCTTAAATCTTTTTTAGATATAGCAAAGGTTTAAATGTTCCTCTCGTCCGAAGATGAAACATTGATATATTCAAAAGGACAGTGGCGACAACTGTTTCCACAGCAAATTCCACGCTTTAAGTGTGCTTGACTGGTGAGAACCAGGTAGCCTGTAGCAGGATCAATGTAGGTGTCTAATCCCTGCTTACGCTCAACAGGCGTAGTGAGTTTTCAATTTAACAAAAGGGTCTATTTTGCAGCCTTTTTTACTAATTAATACTTAACGCGATAATCCTAGAAAATAATCGTTGATATAAGAATTTTCAACCAAATACTTTATTCCAAGGACTTACGCACTGCTGTTTTCATAGTAACTAATTCTTCCGCCACTGTTGGATGAATGGCAATCGTTGCATCAAAGTCTTGTTTCGTGGCCCCCATCCTGATAGCAATCGCTATAGCCTGAATGATTTCCGGCGCTTCGTCACCAATCATATGTGCCCCCACAACTTGCTGTGTTTTTACATCAACCAAAAGCTTCATATAAACTTTTTCTAAACGATTTGATAATGCACTTTTTAAGGGCCTGAAGTGCGCCTCATAGATATCTATTTCTTTGTAAAGCTCTAAAGCCTGTTTTTCAGTTAGACCAACAGTTCCAATAGGCGGCTGGGTAAACACTGCGCTGGGTACCTGAGAAAGATCAACTGTTATTGCCTCTTTACCGAATAGGGTTTGAGCTACTGCATTACCTTCTCGAATCGCAACTGGAGTCAACGCAACACGACTGGAGACATCCCCAACGGCGTAAATTGAATCAATCGAGGATTTGCCATAAGCATTAACCTCTACTGCACCATTTTTAGCAAGGCTCACGCCAATTTGCTCCAAATTTAAATGGTGAGTATTGGGGATGCGGCCTGTAGCAAACATGACTTGATCAATTTGATGTTGCCTATTTCTACCATCTTTGAAAAATACTGAAAATTTCCCTTCATTATTTTTTTCAATTCGCTCTAGCTCGCAAGATAATTCAAATTGAATTCCTTTATTGATGAGTTCCTCTTTAAGATGTTTACGCACATCGGCATCAAAAGATGCACCTAATATATCTTGCCCTCGATGAACTACTCGTACATGAGAACCAAGGCCATGAAAGATCCCTGCAAACTCAAGCGCAATATATCCAGCGCCAACAATCATGATATTTTTTGGTTGCTTTTGAAGATAAAAAACCTCGTTTGAAGAAATTACATATTTAATTCCAGGTATTGACGGCAACGCAGGTTTTCCACCTGTTGCAATCAAGATGTATTTTGCTGTAACTCTTTCTGTCGATTCGCCTTCTATTTGAACTGTATGAGCATCGATCAAAGAGGCATGCCCTTTAAGTACCCGTACATCTGAAGTTAATAAGTTTTTTTCATAAATACTGCTTAGTCTTGATATCTCTTGATCTTTCCCCTCAATAAGGGCTTGCCACGAAAAATTAGGCTCGTCAAACTCCCAACCAAAACCTTTTGAATCTTCAAACATTTCTGAAAAATGCGAGGCATAAACCATCAGTTTTTTTGGTACGCAACCTCGAACAACGCATGTTCCTCCGAACTGAAATTCTTCAGCTATTGCAACCTTGGCACCTAATTGACTAGCGATACGTGCAGATCGAACACCACCAGATCCGCCACCAATGACAAAATAGTCAACATCATAATTGTGTGTGGTCATTTTTTTTATTCAAGTTAAATTATGATGTGTGAAAATATTTTTTTATTTTTTGTCTAAAAAGATGCCAGTGCTTTGAGGCCGCAAAAATAATATCTGTTCAGAGAAGTCTAGAATTTAATTTTAGCTAACCAGTCAGAAATTACCAAGAGCGGGTGCTGGAATTAACTTTTAAACTGCTCTTTTTACTTATAAGCTGAGTTGTTACTGAAGAGTTGTATATCTGTGTAAGCTAAATTACTTTTCGTTTATTTATTTGGATCTGTGGCATAACGCAAATAAGGCAACTTAATGTCTAGAGTGCCAAATTGAGCGCTTGCCTGTTCATCATTGAGGGCTAGTGCCACGATAAGGTCTTGCCCAGGAATCCAGTTTGCTGGAGTTGCTAATGGCTTGCCATCGGTTGTCTGAATGGCATCTAAAGCTCTGAGAATTTCTGCAAAGTTACGCCCGACAGACATTGGGTAAGAGATGGTTAAGCGCACCTTCTTATCTGGCCCAATGATAAATACAGTACGGACAGTAGCACTATGCGCAGGAGTTCGACCATCTGGCAGATATGCGTCTGCTGGCAACATATCATACAGTTTTGCCACTTGCAAGGCAGTATCGTCAATAATTGGAAAGTCTGCAGGTACTCCAGCAAAAGAAGCGATATCTTTTTTCCATTTTTGATGATCTTCTACACTATCAACCGAAACACCCATTACCTTAGTATTACGCTTGGCAAACTCAGGTGCTAGTTGGGCTACTACACCGAACTCGGTAGTACATACCGGCGTGAAATCTTTTGGATGAGAAAATAAAATAGCGTAGCTATCTCCAATCCAATCATGCAAGGTTAAATTGCCAGCAGTTGAATCTGCTGTGAAGTTTGGTGAGAGATCATTAATTCGTAGTGCCATATTTATTCTCCAAAATGATTGTCATGTTAGGGTAATGTATAAAATAATCTTAGTCTATTAAAGTTAGGTTAGTATTTATTAGGGGTCTTGAGTTTTTAGCTTAATTTCTTAATTTGCACAAGACTAGTAAATCCATAAGCGTTACTTTAAGTAACGCTCAATAGCTAAATGACTAATGCCTCAGAGTCCAGAATAGTAGGTCTAATTATCTTTTTTGTTTAAAGTCTCAACACGAACGAGCCTTTCTTCATCCGTTAACTCATCACAACGACTCGCAAAGTCTGGGGTACGTAAATAAGCCTGCGTACCTTGCCTAGGGCCATAGATCTTCTTAGAAAGTTTAAATACACCCCAAGTTATAAATGCCATGCCGATGACGGCAATATGGCCAAACATGTTGTACGCGATGCCATCAAATTTTTTAAAGTACACGCCGAAGGCAAGACACCAAAAACAAGCCAGCAAGATAGAGGCAACTAGCTTAACTTGTAGCGGAGCGTATTTCAGTGGGTTCGTGTTGGGATTTACAAGCTTAAAGCCTGAGTTAAGTAGGTAATAAAACATCTTTAGTAGACCAAACATAAGTAAATCCTTGTGGTTTTGGAATATGCTCTATTGGTAAATAGTCCCAGTTTTTTAACAAAACAGCTCAACTCTAACAGGATTTTGCTAAGCAAAACCTGTGTATCCATACTAATAGATTTTTGTTGCACAGTTGACATAGTCTATAGTCTTAACTCATCACCCGTATCGGAATTGGATATCAGCATGGTTGCATTTTTATACTTTCTCGGAAAGCACTTAACATCAAATAAGCTCCATTAATTCAAGATTAAAAGTGTTTTTCTATTTTGAAAGAATGAAAGGAGTCTTTACGACTGATTCACATTAGGAGTTTGCTTCTGGACAGCAACTGCCCAGTTTCCTCTGAGCGCAAAGTATAGGCCGCCAACCCAAAGAAATAAGTGCAAATTATCGTTCAAGATAAACTGCATCAAACTTTCAGGTTTTATGACAACCCAGATAACGCCTGTTATTACACAGCACATTGTGATGCCACTAAAGCGCGTAATTAAGTCACCTAACTCGGCTACTATTGGGATATCTTTTAGACGTGGCATGGTAGTCAATGCCCCAACCAATAATCCAACACCAGCAGCAATTTCTCCGTAGCATACAAACCACCATACTAGTGAGGGCAATCCTAGAGCAGCACCAGTTGCAGGATCAAATGGAAATTTACTAAGGCCTTGTTGTATGAACACGATCGCTAAAGGTATTCTTAATAAAATGTGACTTAGACTAAAGTCTGGTAACTGCTGCCAATAGTTTTTTAAATTAATAAGTTTCATTTTGGGGATCCATTAGTAAATTTCACAACACTGAATTATTTACTTTGATATTTTTGTAAAGTTTTAAGAGGCACAAGAGTCAAAGCAGCCTCATGCGATGCTGTTAAATTGACTGGGGGCGCCACTCCAGCCGCCTCAGCCTCAACCCATCTGGCAGTACAGAGACACCATTTATCTCCAGGTTTTAATCCAGCAAAATTCGAGCGAGGTATCGGGGTTTGCAGGTCATTACCACGAGATTTTGTGTAATCAAGAAACTTTTTGGTCATTGTTGCTGCAACCGCATGTTGACCTGGATCATTTTCATCAGTTCGGCAATACCCATCTCTATAAAAGCCCGTGATTTGACTTCCCTTGAGCGGAGCTAGATCTTGTCCTAAAACATTAGAACTTTTGGTCTTTTGAGTAATAGCTGGGAAAGATAAAACTATCAAAGAAAGGCAAAGTAATTTACGAATCATATTTTCCAGATGCCAGAACTATCTGACATATGTGCTCAAGACGCTCAATATGCTCATATGCTTGCCAAGGAGAAACATCGATTGCAACTACTCCATGCCCTTTAATGCCGACAATATCATAGCCAATAAAGCCATTATCATCCAGCTGTAAATTAGCATGGCACTGATCTGCAAGCTGCTGACTAATTGGCTCTACATCTTGTACATTAGGAGCCACCTTTGTATAGCGATTAAGCTCTGGAAATGACTCACTAACTTTACTTAAATCGATGCCAGCGTGCATGGCTGCGATACAGTAGGTTGGGTGTAAATGCACTACCACTCTCACCTCATTGCGATGTTGCCCCATCTTTTTTTGAAGTCCAAAATGCAAAGGTATTTCGCCACTGGGTTTAAGATTTTTGCTTATGTCCGTATACTCAAGCTCTTCCCAAGCCTCACCCAATAACTGAATTTTCTTGAACTGATCAGGCTGTAAGGTTTGCTTACGAACACCGCTGGGAGTAATGTAAAAGTGATCACGATCGTGATGTCTGATACTGACATTACCATCTCTACTAGTAATCCAATTGCGCTTGTAAGCGTCTGTTAAGGTATCACAAATTGTTTCTAGCATTTACTTGTCTTTTAAAAAATCTTCTTGAGTTTGCCTGCTTATTACAATTTTCTTTTCATGGTGGAGTTTAACCAAATAGAGCTTAAAAAGAAGTCACCCGAAGATGACTTAGAGGCCTTGTTGAAAGACCTAAAGAGGGACTTACTCTATTCCTATTAGGGTTTACACGTATAAAACTACTATCAAGAGGGTTTTTGCAGCCCTGCACCATGGGTAAATAAAGTACATACTAACTAAGTATTTACCCTAATATATCTTAATAAAGGAGCCTTAAATGACTCAATTCAAACAGTTTTTTGATAACTTGATCGTAGTTTTAATCGAGACTCGCAAAGCTTACCTTAAGCGCCATTTACATCATCTTCTAGGTTCATGATTGGAATACTTGATATATGGAGCTTTAACCAAGCGAATCTGACTCATCAGGCATTGGAAATTTCGCCTTAAAAAGATGTTGTTGTAATTTATTGGCCTAATAGGGATCTATAGACTGTACCACCAGTGATACGAATAGATGAGCAAAAGCTCACCTGTAGGTAATGTCTTTACTTGTGAGCGCTAATCTACTTGCCCCCAGCAGGGCTTAAGTATATTGAGACCGCAAGTCTCGAGAGAAATGACATCCAGTAAAGGCCGGAAGTAAACAACATTGCCATAGATTTCTATCTTTATCCTAAAAAGATTTACAAGATCGATCGGCCAAAATTAGGTTTTTTGTAAATCCTCTTTTTCACTTGGGTGATTTCATTTATCAAAAAATATATTTAAATACATTAATGACTTATATGTCTTATTTGTTGCAGGATACACAACTTTTTAACTTCATTGATATGTTATCAACACAGCAACATACTCAATTGAAAAAAAACGACGACAAAAACCCTATAGTTTGACAAGATGAGCTCATTTACAGATTTAAAAGTATGATGACTAATGAAAATAAGCATTTTTATTACATCCAAAAAAATAAAACTTTTGCTTTTTATCAACTTTCTTTTAACTAAAAGGGTTCTAAATGTTTAACGAAATATTATCAAAAGCAAAAGTGTCGTTTTGGTCAACGCTACTTTTTGGAGTAACTTGTACTAATGCATTTGCATCCTCATCAACACTAGAGCCAAATGACTTTGTTGGTATCTCATTTTGGTTGATTTCGATGGCACTAGTCGCCTCTACAGTATTTTTCTTCCTTGAAAGAGATATTGTTTCTGTTAAGTGGAAAACTTCATTAACAGTTTCAGGTTTAGTAACTTTGATTGCCGCTGTTCACTACTTTTACATGAGAGACGTTTGGGTTTTAACAGGGTCCACACCAACAGTATTCCGTTACATTGATTGGCTCATCACTGTTCCATTGCTAATGATTGAGTTTTATTTGATCCTCTCAGCAATTGCTAAGGTCCCAACCGGCGTATTTTGGCGTCTGATGATTGGTACATTAGTAATGCTCGTTGGCGGTTATTTGGGAGAAGCAGGCTACATGAGCGTTCTTCCGGCATTTATTATTGGAATGCTAGGTTGGGCTTATATTTTGTATGAGGTCTTTGTTGGTGAAGCTAGCAAGATCAACGCTAAAAGCGCACCGCCTGCAGTGCAAAAAGCTTTTAACACAATGCGATGGATTGTTACCATTGGCTGGGCTATTTACCCAGTTGGATACTACTTCGGTTATTTGACTGGTACTGATCCAAAGGATAGCGCAAACCTTTTAAATATCATCTATAACTTAGCTGACGTTTTGAACAAAATCGCTTTCGGTCTCATTATCTGGAACGTTGCAAAAACAGAGTCACAAGCTTCAAAAGCATAATTTACAAATATTTAATATCTTCTCCGGCCTTTGCCGGAGATTTTATTTTTTTAACTATTCAATGTAAATAGTGACCCAAAGTTAAAAAATTCTACGCTCTTTAAATTAGAAAAATTTAAAGAAAGTGCTCGATAAATCAAGTTGCTGCCATGAACGAAATTGAGCGCTTACTGGAATCGAAAATAATCTTTGAAAGCCTAAACTCAACTTTGTATTTGCTAATTAAAAAGTATTTGACAGGTATCTACCTGAACTTTAAAGAGTCTAATTGGAACACTTAAATTGAAACATGCCATTGTTATTGGCGGAGGATTTGGCGGTATTGCCAGCGCCTTAAGACTCCGAGCAAAAAATTATGAAGTCACTTTGATCGATCGATGTGAGAAACTAGGTGGTAGAGCCCAGTTTTTTGAAAGAAATGGATTCAGGCATGATGCTGGACCGACAGTTATTACTGCCCCCTTCCTATTTGAAGAACTATTTGCCCTTTTCAACGAAAAATTAGCTGATCACGTTACTCTTGTTCCACTCAAACCTTGGTACCGTTTTGTCTATGCCGACGGTGATCATTTTGATTATGGCGGGACACTCGAGGAAACTTTAGACGAAATCAAACGAATTGAGCCTGACGATTGTGATGGCTACCTAAAGTTATTGGCACACTCTAAGCGTATTTTCAAAGTAGGTTTTGTAGAGCTTTCCACAGAACCTTTCGATGGACTTTGGACAATGTTAAAGCAAGTCCCAAGACTTATCGCATTGCAGTGTTATAAGACCGTATGGCAATTAGTAACTCAATATTTAAAAAGTGAAAAACTGCGTCAGGCATTTTCTATACAGCCACTCTTGGTAGGCGGCAATCCTTTTGACACCACAAGTATTTATGGCTTGATTCATTACCTAGAACGAGAATATGGTGTCTATTTTGCAATGGGAGGTACCCATGCGATAACCAAAGCTTTAGAGCAACTGATGCGGCGTAATAAGATAAATATCTTATTAGGACAAACTGTAAAGTCTTTAGTTATTGAGGCAAATACAGTCAATGGCGTCTTACTAGAGGATGGTAAAGAACTATCAGCTGATTTAGTAGTATCCGATGCTGATCCAATTCACTTATATACCAAAATGATTAGGCCAGAGAAGCAGCAATTTCTGGCACGCCTGAAGATTAAGAAAGCAAAACTTTCCATGGGGCTATTTGTATTATATTTTGGTACCACGAAGACTTATCCAGATATTGCGCACCATACAATTTGGTTAGGTGAACGTTATCAAGAATTGCTAAAAGATATTTTTGATCGAAAAATCCTTACAGATGATTTTTCATTATATTTGCATCGCCCTACTGCTACTGATCCTAGTTTTGCGCCACAAGGTTGTGATAGTTTCTATGTTTTATGTCCAGTACCAAATTTACTGGGAGGACAAGATTGGTCAATTGAGGGTCCCAAGCTACGAGATCGCATCGTTAGCGCTCTTGAAAAAACAATCATGCCTAACCTTTCTCAAACTATTACAGAAGATTTTTATATGACACCTAAGGACTTCAAAGATAATTACTTAGGCTCACATGGATCTGGATTTTCTATCTCGCCACTATTTACTCAATCAGCTTGGTTTCGTTTTCACAATAAAGCTGAAGGAATCAAGAATCTCTTTTTAGTTGGAGCTGGAACTCACCCTGGAGCAGGTCTTCCAGGGGTAATATCATCAGCCAAACTTATTGATAAGCTAATTCCGAGTATTGGGAAGGTTAAGCTCTCGTGAAGCCAATCACTCTTCATTCAGATGCTCATCAGGTCCTGGCAACGAAGGGTAAAAGTTTCTATTGGGCGAGTCATTTCTTAGGAAGAAAATATCGGCACAGAGCTACGCGACTCTATGGTTTTTATAGGTATCTTGATGACATGGTTGATGAAGAGGTTCAAGTAGTGACCGCTAAGCAAAATATCACTCAGGCACAACAAGCGATTTTATTAGGCTCCTCAAGTCAACCTACTCTCACTAATGGCATTGATCTAATCAATCAATGTCACATTCCCAAAAATATTATTTTTGACTTGATTGCAGGCATTAAGTCAGATACAGAACTTGTTAGGATCGCTAATGAGCCTGAATTACTCCGCTACTGCTATCAGGTTGCCGGAACTGTTGGGTTAATGATGTGCCATGCATTAGATATTAAAGATACAAATGCAAAATCTTATGCGATTGATTTAGGGATAGCGATGCAACTCACTAATATTTGTAGAGATATCAAAACAGATGCTTTGTTTAATCGCCGATATGTACCCGTTAATCTACTCGGGAATATTGAAATAAATGATCTCATCAACCCTAATGAAGAACAGGCAAGCATAATAAGGATGTCTGTCGATAGTCTTTTACGACTTGCAGACAGCTTTTATCAAAGCGGAGAAAAAGGATTGGTTTATTTGCCACTACGTGCAAGAATTTCAATTTTAATTGCAGTGCGTATTTACCATGATATTGGCAATCAGTTGCGATCAAAAAACTATGAATATTGGCACCAGCGTATGTTTGTTTCTTTGCCAAGAAAATTGGTGATTACTCTCTCTACAATAGTAGAAATAAGTGTTAGGTCTCATTTTTGGTTTCGCCCAAAGCATCGTGATGCTACCCTACATGAATCATTACATACCAACTCGCATTTTAGGATTTCTTAAATGGAACATGTTGCCACTGATTTAGTTGTAATCGGTGCGGGCTGCGCTGGGTTAAGTCTTGGCTTTAATCTAGCAAAGATGGGTGCGGATGCACCCAAAACTATTTTTCTTGAGCAGCGCCCTGAATACCATAATGATCGAACTTGGTGTTTTTGGGGATATCCAAATACACCGTTTATGGAGTTGGTTCAAAATCATTGGTCAAAAGTGAGAGTGAAAGATTCTAAGGATAGGAATGCGCTTATTGAGTGTGAATCCTCTCCGTATCAACTTTTAATTGCCAGTGACTTTTATCAGCACACACTCCATAAAATTGAACAAAATAATAGGCTGGAGCTGCGCACAGGCATTAAGCTCATCAATGAACCTTCACTAATTGGTAATAAATGGTTAGTGCAAACAAATAATGGAAATTTTTTAACTAAAGCAATCATTGATACACGCCCTCTTCAAAAGGCTTCGATGAGGGATACGACACTTTGGCAATCCTTTGTAGGCTACGAAATTGAGTGTGAAGAGCCTCTATTCGACCCTAAGACAGCCTATTTGATGGACTTTTGTGAGCCAAATGCAGACTTTACTGGCTTTACTTATGTTTTACCTTTTTCACCAACAAAGGCCTTAATTGAATTTACCAGCTTTGGAGGTCAAGCCTATTCCAAGGAAGATTTATTAGAAAGATTAGAGAAAACAGTTGCCAACTATGTAAGAGGAAAGCGTTTTTCAATTATCAGAGCAGAATCAGGCCTCATCCCTATGGGATTAGGTGCGCGTCATCCAACCTATACTAATAAATTTTCTAACAGTTATGTGCAGGTTGGAGTAACAGCGGGTTCTGCCAGGCCAGCTACCGGTTATACATTTCAACGTATTCAAACTTGGGCACAAGAGTGTGCAAAAGAACTAAAAAGAACAGGGCTGCCAATCGGTCATGCTGCTGATTCTTTTTTGCTATCAAAAATGGATACTATCTTTTTAAATGTTCTAAAAAATAACCCCGAGATGGGATCATCCTTATTTATGGATATGTTTACCAAAGTGAGTCATCCAAGACTGATTCGTTTCCTATCCGATCATGGCGGTATATTGGATTATCTTGCAGTGGTTATTGCTTTGCCACCACTTCCTTTTTTAAAGGAAGTTTTTCGTCTTTCAGAAAAATAAAGCAGATGAATCAGATTAAAGCCCAAGGTATCTGCTTTAGTATTTTAGCGATTGGGATAGTCATCATTAGTATTTTTTGGCAGCCCACTGATAGCCTCATCTATTTAATTATTTTAGCCATCATTATCTTTTTCCTAGGGGTACCTCACGGCGCCTTAGATCCCATTTTTGCTAAGAAATTACTGCCTGTTTCAACCTGGCAATCCTGGTCCTACTTTGTCTTACTGTATGGCCTGTTAGGTCTTGTGATGATCATTTTTTGGGTGTTTTCTCCCCTACTATTTATGATTACCTTTTTATGTTTATCAGTCTTACATTTCTCAAGAGATTTAGAAAATACCGCTCCGAAAATTACCAAGTTATTGTATGGAAGCGCTGTCATTGTTCTTCCAACGCTTCTCCACTATGACGTCATGGTTAATTTATTCACCTTGATCTTAAATCAAAACGATGGATTGCTGATTGTGAATTTTTTACACACGATTGCATTGCCTTATCTAATTCTTTTAATCCTGAGTATTGCATTTGAAACCTATCGAAATACTTTTCAAGCAATGGAGTTAGTGGCCGTTAGTCTATTAGCGATTTTCGTTCAACCTTTAATGAGCTTCACAATATTTTTCTGTGGGATGCATAGCGTCAGACATATGCTTAGAACCCAATATTATTCGCAATTGGGCTGGAAGAAGATCCTTTTAACTTCATTACTACCAATGCTAGGGGTTGTTTTAATCGCGCTACTCAGTTGGATCTTTTTGCTAGAATCACCAAATTATCCCCGTATCCTGCAACTAATATTTGTAGGCTTAGCCTGCCTCACGGTGCCTCACATGTTACTGGTAGATAGGGTGCAGCATCCAAATCATTAATCGAGCAAATTGATTCTCTAAAGCTTAGCCCCCTACAATATGAAAATGTTGATACAAATCG
>NZ_JBBAQK010000018.1:0-18203 GCF_040400325.1 Polynucleobacter sp. | reverse complement strand
GAGCACTCCCTTGGTAAGGGAGAGGTCGGCAGTTCGATCCTGCCCATGGGCACCAGGCTGGTTTTATTAATTGTATATTTCGTGTTTGGTTTAAGAGTTAACTAAAGGCAGATTAAAAATGGCAAAAGAAAAATTCGAGCGGACAAAACCGCACGTAAACGTAGGCACTATTGGTCACGTTGACCACGGTAAAACTACCTTGACAGCAGCAATTGCAACCGTGCTCTCAAAGCAATTTGGTGGCGAAGCGAAAGCATACGATCAGATTGATGCTGCTCCAGAAGAAAAAGCCCGTGGTATTACGATTAATACTGCACACGTTGAGTACGAAACAGCCAATCGTCACTATGCTCACGTTGACTGCCCTGGACATGCTGACTATGTCAAGAACATGATTACCGGCGCGGCTCAGATGGATGGCGCTATTTTGGTGTGTTCTGCTGCTGATGGCCCAATGCCACAAACGCGTGAACATATTCTTTTAGCACGCCAAGTGGGTGTTCCGCACATCATCGTGTTCTTAAACAAATGCGATATGGTCGATGATGAAGAGTTGTTAGAGCTGGTCGAAATGGAGGTGCGTGAACTGCTTTCTAAATACAAATTTCCTGGCGATGACACTCCCATCATCCGTGGTTCTGCTAAGTTAGCCCTAGAAGGCGACGAAGGCCCAATGGGTAAAGAAGCCATCATGAAATTAGCGGATGCTTTAGATACCTTTATTCCGACTCCAGAGCGCGCGATTGATGGCGCCTTCTTGATGCCAGTAGAAGATGTGTTCTCGATCTCTGGTCGCGGTACTGTAGTGACTGGTCGTATTGAGCGCGGTATTGTTAAGGTTGGCGAAGAGATTGAAATCATCGGCATCAAACCGACTCTTAAAACTACTTGTACTGGCGTGGAAATGTTCCGCAAATTGCTCGACCAAGGTCAAGCAGGCGATAACGTTGGTATTTTGTTACGTGGTACTAAACGTGAAGAAGTTGAGCGTGGCCAAGTATTGGCTAAGCCAGGCTCGATCACTCCCCATACTCACTTTACTGCCGAGGTTTACATCTTGGGTAAAGATGAAGGTGGTCGTCATACACCATTCTTTAACAACTATCGTCCCCAGTTTTACTTCCGTACTACCGACGTAACGGGTTCAATTGAGTTGCCAAAAGATAAAGAAATGGTCATGCCTGGCGATAACGTCACCATTACCGTCAAACTCATTGCGCCAATCGCGATGGAAGAAGGTTTACGTTTTGCAATCCGTGAAGGTGGCCGTACTGTTGGCGCTGGTGTGGTTGCAAAGATTTTGGCTTAGTAGTAGAAATTTTTTATAAAGGGGTGTAGCTCAATTGGCAGAGCGTTGGTCTCCAAAACCAAAGGTTGGGGGTTCGATGCCCTCCGCCCCTGCCACGATTTGAACTGAAAGTAATATGTCACAACAAACAGCAAGTCAAACTGAAGAAAAAAGTAGCTGGGTCTCCGGACTCGCTGCTCTAATTGTCGTTGCAGCGTTAGTGCTTTACTACACGCTGGTCGATCAATCTTTATTGGTGCGTCTGGCAGCCTTGTTTGGTGGCATTGCTATTGCAGTTTTAATTGTGGCGATTTCTCCTGATGGGCGTCGCTTTATCGCCTATGCAAAAGATTCTTGGTATGAAGTAAAAAAGGTTGTTTGGCCGACTCGTAAAGAGAGCACCCAAATGACTCTAGTCGTATTTGGCTTTGTTCTGGTGATGTCCTTATTTTTATGGCTTGCAGACAAATTAATTGAATGGCTAGTTTTTTCAGTCTTTTTAGGCTGGAAGTGAGTAAAAAATGATTGATTCCGAATTAGCAACAAACCCACAGGCTACTGGCAATATGCGCTGGTACGTCATTCACGCTTATTCCGGCATGGAAAAGAGCGTCAAAAAAGGCCTTGAAGAGCGGATTGCCCGTTCTGGGATGCCTGAGAAATTTGGCCGTATTTTGGTCCCTTCCGAAGAGGTTGTAGAGATTAAGGGCGGTACTAAATCGGTTACAGAGCGCCGTTTCTTCCCAGGATATGTCCTAATAGAGATGGAAATGACCGATGAAAGCTGGCATTTGGTAAAAAATACGCCAAAAGTGACCGGTTTTGTGGGGGGTGTACGTAACCGCCCAAGCCCAATCTCTACTGCAGAAGTCACTAAAATCATGGATCAAATGCAGGCTGGGGTCGATAAGCCTAAGCCTAAGACTCTATTTGAGGTGGGTGAGATGGTTCGTGTCAAAGAAGGCCCATTTATTGATTTCAACGGAAACATTGAAGAAGTCAACTATGAGAAGTCAAGATTGCGCGTTTCTGTTACAATCTTCGGTCGCGGTACCCCAGTTGAGCTGGAGTTCGGTCAGGTAGAAAAGATGTAATAACAAGGACTTAGTCCTGTTACTAGAGGCAGTAGTTTTAAGGGGTTAGTAATAACCGAGGAGCGGAGCTAGAAAGCCAAAAACTAGCAAAGCGTTTACTCAACAGCGGTCTTTCCTAATGAGGTCAGGCGCGCTTTTAGGAGCACACATGGCAAAGAAGATTATTGGCTTTATCAAGCTGCAGATCCCTGCAGGTAAGGCAAATCCATCACCACCCGTAGGTCCAGCATTGGGTCAGCGCGGTCTTAACATTATGGAATTCTGTAAGGCGTTCAATGCTCAAACTCAGAGCATGGAGCCAGGCCTACCAATTCCAGTCGTGATTACTGCTTTTGCTGATAAGAGCTTCACATTCATTATGAAGACCCCTCCAGCAACCATCATGATTAAGAAGGCTGCGAAAATCGAAAAAGGATCACCACGTCCACATACCGACAAGGTAGGAAAAATTACTCGTGCTCAAGCGGAAGAAATCGCTAAAGCAAAAATGCCAGATTTGACAGCGGCTGATATGGATGCGGCTGTCAGAACAATCGCTGGTAGCGCCCGTTCCATGGGCATCACCGTGGAAGGTCTCTAATCATGACTAAGTTATCCAAACGCGTTAAATCCATTCAATCTAAAGTTGATCGCAATAAGTTCTACCCATTAGAAGATGCATTGAACCTTGTGAAGGAGTGTGCAACTGCAAAGTTTGATGAGTCAATCGACGTCGCTGTTCAGTTAGGTATTGACGCTAAGAAATCTGACCAAGTTGTGCGGGGTGCTGTAGTGCTCCCAGCTGGCACGGGTAAGCATGTTCGCGTAGCAGTTTTTGCACAAGGCGAGAAAGCTGAACAAGCTAAAGCTGCTGGTGCAGAAATTGTTGGCATGGAAGATCTAGCCGAACAAATTAAAGGCGGCAAAATTGATTTCGACATTTTGATCGCATCGCCCGACACAATGAAAATTGTTGGTACCTTAGGTCAAGTATTGGGCCCACGTGGTTTGATGCCAAATCCAAAAGTTGGCACTGTTACTCCTGATGTAGCAACTGCAGTGAAGAATGCAAAAGCGGGCCAAGTGCAATTCCGTGTGGACAAAGCCGGCATTGTTCATGCAAGCATTGGACGTCGTTCATTCGAGCCAGCTGCATTGAAATCGAACTTGCTCGCATTGCTTGAGGCTTTGAATAAAGCCAGACCTCCTGCATCTAAGGGTATTTATTTAAAGAAGGTTGCCGTAAGCAGCACTATGGGTGCAGGCGTACGTGTAGACCAAGCATCGTTACAGGCAGCTCAATAAGCAGTTTGTAACAAAAAAGAACTTTGGGTCGACTCGCGCTCTTTGGGTGAGAGTCGAACATCAAAGACCGTTGGCGAATTAGTTGCTTGTTAAGAATTAGTTCTTAATCATTACGAGAGTAATAGCCAGCGCAGATGGCGACCCTGAAAAGATTTTCACAAGAAGTTTTGTGAACAAATGATCAGACGCTGGTGTGTAACCCCAACTGGAAACAGTTGGTTTTTATGGAGTTAAACCGTGCCTTTGAATGTACAAGACAAAAAAGCGATTGTTGCTGATGTCGGCGCTCAATTGGCTGGAGCCCAAACCGTCGTGCTTGCTGAATACCGCGGTATTCCAGTAGAGCAGTTGACAAAGCTACGCGCTAGTGCACGTGACCAAGGTGTATATCTTCGCGTTTTGAAGAACACATTGGCACGCCGTGCTGCACAAGGCACACAGTTTGAGCCCCTTGCTGATTCGATGGTTGGCCCCTTGATTTACGGCATTTCTGCTGATCCTATTGCTTCGGCAAAAGTGTTGCAGAACTTTGCTAAGAATCAAGACAAGCTAGTCATTACTGCTGGCTTATATAACGGCAAGTTGTTAGATGTTGCAGGCGTAAAAGCCCTCGCAACCATTCCAAGCCGCAATGAGTTGTTATCTCAGTTGTTAGGTGTGATGTTGGCGCCTGTCTCTGCGATGGCTCGCGTATTGGGCGCAGTAGCAGCACAAAAGGCAGCTGGAGCACCCGCTCCTGCCGCGGCACCTGTAGCAGAAGTAGCAGCTCCAGCAGAAGTAGTTGCTGAAGCCGCCGCCCCTGACGCAAGCGCTGAGCCTGCAGCCGCAGCCCCAGAAGCTGGAACAGAAGCAAAAGAAACCCCTGCCGCTGAATAAGCGACAGATTAACTATTTAAGTATTAGGAGCTAAAAATGGCGATTACTAAAGAAGAAATTATTGAAGCAGTTGGTAGCATGTCCGTAATGGATTTGAACGATTTAGTTAAAGCGTTCGAAGAGAAGTTTGGCGTTTCAGCTGCAGCCATGGCTGTTGCTGGTCCTGCTGGCGCTGGCGGTGGCGGTGCTGCTGCAGAAGAGCAAACAGAATTTACGGTGAACTTGCTCGAAACTGGCGCAAACAAAGTTTCAGTAATTAAAGCAGTTCGTGAAATTACTGGTCTTGGCTTGAAAGAAGCTAAGGACTTGGTTGATGGCGCACCTAAGCCAATCAAAGAAGGCGTTGACAAGAAAACTGCTGAAGAAGCTAAGAAGAAGCTTGAAGAAGCTGGCGCTAAAGCAGAGCTCAAGTAATACAAACCGCGCTAGGGCTTCTCAAAAAGAGGCGCTAGCAATGTTGGGTTTGACCATTAGTGGTCAAACCCGATTTCATTTCTGATTGAAATCGGGTTTGCCTTCTGATACGACTGCAGAATGCAAGTTTGGTCGGACACTAAGTCTATCGATTTAGTGTTGTCCGCCAGTGATTGGTAGTGGCCAATCGCCAAATCTTTGTACAGTCGCTGAATTCGGAGATGAAATGAACTATAGCTTCACCGAACGCAAGCGAGTCCGTAAAAGCTTTGCTAAGCGAGTCAATAACCACCAGGTTCCGTACCTGATCGCAACGCAGCTGGAATCCTACGCTAAATTTTTACAGGCTGAAAAGCCAGTCATGTCTCGTCTTACTGAGGGACTTCAAGCTGCCTTTACTTCAGCATTCCCAATTGTGTCTAACAACGGCTATGCACGTATGGAATACGTGTCTTACCAGTTATCACAGCCACCATTTGACGTTAAAGAATGTCAACAACGTGGTTACACCTACCACTCTGCCTTACGTGCAAAAGTTCGCTTGATTATTTATGATCGCGAAGCGCCTACTAAGGTAAAAGAGGTTAAAGAGAGCGAAGTTTACATGGGTGAAATTCCGCTCATGACTGAAAACGGTTCTTTTGTGATCAACGGTACTGAGCGCGTGATTGTTTCTCAGTTACACCGTTCCCCAGGCGTGTTCTTTGAGCACGATAAGGGCAAAACTCATAGTTCCGGTAAGCTTCTGTTCTCAGCGCGCATCATTCCTTACCGTGGTTCATGGCTCGATTTCGAGTTTGATCCAAAGGATATACTTTATTTCCGCGTCGACCGTCGTCGTAAGATGCCTGTCACCATTTTGCTCAAAGCAATTGGCCTAAACAACGAACAGATTCTTGCAAACTTCTTTAACTTCGATCATTTTGCATTGACTGCTAATGGCGCATCAATGGAATTTGTTCCAGAGCGCTTGCGTGGCCAATTAGCAAACTTTGATGTGCTTGATAAAAATGGCGTAGTTGTCATTCAAAAAGATAAGCGTACCAATGCAAAACATATTCGTGAGCTCGAAGCTGCTAAGACAAAAACAATCGTTGTACCTGACGACTACTTAGTTGGTCGTGTGGTTGCACGTAATATTGTTGATCCAGATTCTGGTGAAATTTTGGCTTACGCTAACGATGAAATTACTGAAGATTTGTTGGCTACATTGCGCGATGCAGGTATCAAGCAATTGGAGACCATTTACACCAATGATTTAGATTCTGGCGCGTATATTTCTCAGACATTACGTACTGACGAAACTGCCGATCAAATGGCTGCTCGTATTGCCATCTATCGCATGATGCGTCCTGGTGAGCCTCCAACAGAAGATGCGGTTGAAGCTCTCTTCCAGCGCTTGTTCTACAGTGAAGATACCTACGACTTATCTCGTGTTGGCCGTATGAAGGTCAATAGCCGCTTGAACCGTCCCGAAATGGAAGGTGCGATGGTTCTGTCGAACGAAGATATTCTTGACACCATTAAGTCCCTCGTAGATTTACGTAACGGTAAGGGCGAAGTAGATGATATCGATCACTTAGGAAATCGTCGTGTACGTTGCGTTGGCGAATTGGCTGAAAACCAATTCCGCGCTGGTTTGTCACGTGTAGAGCGTGCAGTTAAAGAACGTCTCGGTCAAGCCGAAACAGAAAATCTCATGCCGCATGACTTGATTAACAGCAAGCCAATCTCTTCTGCGATTCGTGAGTTCTTCGGTTCTTCGCAATTGTCTCAATTTATGGACCAAACCAATCCACTTTCAGAGATCACGCATAAGCGTCGTATTTCTGCATTGGGGCCTGGTGGTTTGACCCGCGAGCGTGCTGGCTTTGAAGTGCGCGACGTGCATCCAACCCACTACGGACGTGTTTGCCCAATTGAGACTCCAGAAGGACCAAACATTGGCTTGATCAATTCACTCGCACTCTTTGCGCGTTTGAATGAGCATGGTTTCCTAGAGACGCCTTACCGCAAGGTTGCCAATAGCAAGGTTAGCGATGAAGTCGTTTATCTCTCTGCAATTGAAGAGGCGAAATACGTTATTGCTCAGGCTAATGCGACGATTGATAAAAATGGTAAGTTAGCGGACGAATTGGTTTCTGCTCGTGAAGCTGGTGAGACCATGATGGTTAGCCCGGAACGCATCAATTTCATCGACGTTGCTCCTAGTCAGATCGTTTCTGCAGCTGCTTCGCTGGTTCCATTCTTGGAGCACGATGATGCGAACCGTGCCTTGATGGGTGCGAACATGCAGCGTCAAGCGGTTCCTTGCTTGCGCCCAGATAAGCCATTGGTTGGCACAGGTTTAGAGCGCATTGTTGCAGTTGACTCCGGCACTGTTGTATTAGCTAACCGCGGTGGTAATGTGGATTATGTTGATGCAAACCGTGTGGTGATTCGTGTGAACGATGATGAAACTGCAGCTGGTGAAGTTGGTGTGGATATTTATAACCTCATCAAGTACACCCGTTCAAATCAAAATACCAACATCAACCAACGTCCAATCGTGAAGGTTGGCGATCGTGTTGCGCGCGGTGACGTAGTTGCTGATGGCGCTTCTACCGACTTAGGTGAATTGGCTTTGGGTCAAAACATGACTGTGGCATTTATGCCATGGAACGGTTACAACTTCGAAGATTCAATCTTGATCTCTGAGAAGGTTGTTGCTGATGACCGTTACACCTCTATTCATATTGAAGAGTTGTCGGTTGTTGCGCGCGATACTAAGCTTGGTTCAGAAGAAATTACTCGCGATATTTCTAATTTGGCAGAGTCACAACTCTCCCGTTTAGATGAGAGCGGTATTGTTTACATTGGTGCAGAAGTTGAGGCTGGCGACGTATTGGTTGGTAAGGTAACTCCAAAGGGCGAGACTACTCTCACTCCTGAAGAGAAGCTCCTCCGTGCGATCTTCGGTGAAAAGGCATCTGACGTTAAAGATACCTCTTTGCGCGTTCCTTCAGGAATGATCGGAACTGTTATTGACGTTCAAGTCTTCACCCGTGAAGGCATTGAGCGAGATGCACGTGCACAGGCCATTATTCAAGAAGAATTACAACGCTATCGTTTGGACTTAAAC
The DNA here is from genome assembly GCF_040400325.1 of Polynucleobacter sp. Classification (GTDB taxonomy): domain Bacteria; phylum Pseudomonadota; class Gammaproteobacteria; order Burkholderiales; family Burkholderiaceae; genus Polynucleobacter. The sequence goes on along the minus strand of NZ_JBBAQK010000018.1, from coordinate 10,126 downwards.
GATCAGTTACGTATTGTTGAGGGCGACGCCTTCATGCGTTTAGAAAAGCTGTTAGTTGGTAAAGTTGTCAACGGCGGCCCTAAGAAATTAGCTAAAGGCACGAAGATCGACAAGGATTACCTTGCTGATCTGGATAAATATCATTGGTTTGATATTCGTCCGGCAGATGATGATATTGCTTCTCAAGTTGAGGCAATTAAATCTTCTATCGAAGCAAAGCGTAAACAGTTTGATGAGGCTTTTGAAGAAAAGCGTACCAAGCTGACCCAGGGCGATGATTTACAACCGGGCGTAACCAAGATGGTGAAGGTGTACTTAGCGGTTAAGCGGCGCTTACAGCCTGGCGACAAGATGGCTGGTCGTCACGGTAACAAAGGTGTAGTTTCTAAAATCGCTCCTGCAGAAGACATGCCATTTATGGCTGACGGACGCCCTGTAGACATTGTCTTGAATCCATTAGGCGTTCCTTCCCGTATGAACGTTGGCCAGATCTTGGAAACCCACTTAGGTTGGGCTGCTCAAGGTATCGGTAAGCGCATCGACGAGATGGTTCGTGAGCACGCTAAGCAAACTGAATTACGTAAGTTCTTCAAGCAGCTTTACAACGAAACGGGTCGTATCGAAGACATCGACAATTTCACTGATGAGCAGATCAATGTTTTGGCTGAAAATCTCCGCCAAGGCTTGCCATTTGCAACACCAGTGTTTGATGGTGCTACAGAGGCAGAAATCGGTCGCATGCTCGAGTTGGCGTACCCAGAAGATGTTGCTAAATCTTTGAAGATGACTCCATCGCGTCAGCAAATGATTCTGTGCGACGGCCGAACTGGCGATCAGTTCGAGCGTCCAGTGACTGTTGGTGTCATGCACGTCTTGAAACTCCACCATTTGGTCGATGACAAGATGCACGCACGTTCAACTGGACCTTACTCATTAGTAACGCAACAGCCATTGGGTGGTAAAGCCCAGTTTGGTGGTCAGCGCTTTGGTGAGATGGAAGTCTGGGCCCTCGAAGCATACGGCGCTTCATATGTCTTGCAGGAAATGCTGACAGTGAAGTCCGATGACGTCGCAGGCCGTACCAAAGTTTACGAAAATATCGTCAAGGGTGAGCACACAATTGATGCTGGCATGCCCGAATCCTTCAACGTGCTGGTAAAAGAAATCCGTTCGTTGGGTATTGACATTGACATGGAGCGCAACTGATATGAAAGCATTGCTCGATTTATTTAAGCAAACGCAGGGCGAAGAACAATTTGATGTCATTAAAATTGGTCTCGCATCTCCTGAGAAAATTCGCTCATGGTCTTTTGGTGAAGTACGCAAACCAGAAACGATTAACTACCGGACTTTTAAGCCCGAGCGTGATGGTTTGTTCTGTGCCAAGATTTTTGGACCAACCAAAGATTACGAGTGTTTATGTGGAAAGTACAAGCGCTTAAAGTTCCGTGGCGTTATCTGCGAGAAGTGCGGCGTTGAAGTGACTCTCGCTAAGGTACGTCGTGAGCGCATGGGTCACATTGAGTTGGCAGCACCTGTAGCGCACATCTGGTTCTTAAAGTCCCTGCCGTCCCGTTTAGGCATGGTTCTCGATATGACATTGCGTGATATCGAACGCGTTCTCTACTTTGAAGCCTATGTAGTAGTCGATCCTGGCATGACCCCTGAAGGCGCGATGAAGCGTGCTCAGATCATGTCTGAAGATGAATACATTGCGAAAACTGAAGAGTTTGGTGACGGCGCGTTTACTGCCATCATGGGCGCTGAAGGCATTCGTGATCTCTTACGTTCGATTGATATCAATCGTGAAGTAGAGACCATTCGTGCTGACTTAAAAGCTACCGGTAGCGATGCCAAGATCAAAAAATACGCCAAGCGCTTAAAAGTGCTTGAGGCGTTCCAGACTTCAGGCATCAAGCCTGACTGGATGATTATGGAAGTATTGCCAGTATTGCCACCTGAATTGCGCCCATTGGTGCCATTGGATGGTGGTCGCTTTGCTACCTCCGATTTGAATGATCTCTACCGTCGTGTGATTAACCGTAATAACCGCTTGAAGCGTTTGTTAGAGTTGCGCGCACCAGAAATCATCGTTCGTAACGAAAAACGCATGTTGCAAGAAGCGGTTGATTCATTGCTCGACAATGGTCGTCGTGGTAAGGCTATGACTGGCGCTAACAAGCGTCCTCTCAAGTCCTTGGCTGAGATGATTAAAGGTAAGAGCGGTCGTTTCCGTCAAAACTTGTTGGGTAAACGCGTTGACTACTCTGGTCGTTCGGTCATCGTGGTTGGTCCTACATTGAAATTGCATCAGTGTGGCCTACCAAAATTGATGGCTTTGGAATTGTTCAAGCCATTTATTTTCAATAAGCTTGAGACTTTGGGAATTGCAACCACGATTAAGGCTGCGAAGAAAGAAGTTGAAAGCCAGACTCCAATCGTTTGGGACATTCTCGAAGAAGTCATTCGTGAACATCCAATCATGTTGAATCGTGCGCCTACTTTGCACCGTCTTGGTATTCAGGCTTTCGAGCCAATGCTGATTGAAGGTAAGGCGATCCAATTGCACCCATTAGTCTGCGCGGCATTTAACGCCGACTTTGACGGTGACCAAATGGCGGTTCACGTTCCTTTGTCGCTCGAAGCACAAATGGAAGCGCGTACCTTGATGCTGGCTTCGAACAACGTATTGTTCCCTGCTAACGGCGAACCATCAATTGTTCCTTCACAGGACGTGGTGTTGGGTCTGTACTACGCTACCCGTGACAAGATCAACGGCAAAGGCGAAGGCATGGTTTTCGCTAATATTACTGAAGTAGTACGTGCACATGAAGCTGGCGAAGTTGAATTGGCTTCCCGTGTTGCTGTTCGTATTACTGAGTATGAGATCGTGGATAAGAAAGCAGAAGGCGATGCGCGTTTTGCTCAAAAGACCAAGATCTATCAAACATCCGTTGGCCGTGCAATCTTGTCTGAGATTTTGCCTAAAGGTATGTCTTTCGAGGAAATCAATAAGCCTTTAAAGAAAAAAGAAATCTCACGCTTGATTAACACCTCATTCCGTAAGTGCGGTTTGCGCGAGACAGTTATTTTTGCTGACCGCCTCTTGCAGTCTGGTTTCCGTTTGGCGACTAATGCCGGCATCTCTGTTGCGATTGACGATATGTTGATTCCAAGCTCTAAAGAGCGCATCATCACTGAGGCTTCTGCAAAGGTTAAGGAGTATGACAAGCAGTTCATGTCAGGTCTCGTAACCAATCAAGAGCGTTATAACAACGTGGTTGATATTTGGGGTGCTGCAGGCGATCAAGTTGGTAAAGCGATGATGGATGAGCTGTCACACGTTGATGTGCTCGACCGTAACGGTAAAACTGTGCGTCAAGAATCCTTTAACTCTATCTACATGATGGCGGATTCTGGTGCGCGAGGATCTGCAGCGCAGATTCGTCAGTTAGCTGGTATGCGTGGTTTGATGGCGAAGCCTGATGGCTCAATCATTGAAACACCAATCACTGCAAACTTCCGCGAAGGTTTGAACGTTTTACAGTACTTCATCTCAACCCATGGGGCACGTAAAGGCTTAGCAGATACGGCATTGAAGACAGCCAATTCAGGCTACTTAACACGTCGTTTGTGTGACGTTACACAAGATCTCGTGGTAATCGAAGATGATTGCGGCGCAACTAGTGGCGTAACGATGAAGGCGCTTGTTGAGGGTGGTGAAATTATCGAAGCATTGCGCGATCGTATTTTGGGTCGTGTATGTATCGGCGATATCGTTCATCCAGATACACAAGAAGCGATCGTTACTAACGATACCTTGCTTGACGAAGATCATGTTGATCAAATCGTGGCATTGGGTATCGACGAAGTGAAGGTCCGCACAGTATTGTCTTGCTTAACTCGCTTTGGTTTATGCGCGAAGTGTTATGGACGTGATTTAGGTCGCGGCGGCTTGGTGAACGTTGGTGAGGCAGTAGGTGTGATCGCTGCTCAGTCTATCGGTGAGCCAGGTACACAGTTGACTATGCGTACTTTCCACATTGGTGGAGCGGCGTCTCGTGCTTTGGTAGCAAGTAATATTGAAGCCAAGTCGAATGGTGCGTTGAAATTCTCCGGCACGATGCGCGTTGTTAAAAACGCAAAGGGTGAGCAGATTGTGATTTCACGTTCAGGCGAAGCTTTGATTGTTGATGACAATGGCCGTGAGCGCGAGCGTCATAAGGTGCCTTATGGCGCAACTCTTTTGCTAAAAGAAGATGCAGCAGTCAAGGCCGGTGCAAGCTTGGCGACATGGGACCCATTAACACGTCCAATTATTTCTGAGTATGCAGGAGTTGCTCGCTTTGATAACGTTGAAGAGGGTGTAACCGTTGCTAAGCAGGTTGACGAAGTAACCGGTCTTTCTACCTTGGTGGTAATTGATGGCAAGCGTCGTTCTGCAGCAAGTAAAGGCGTTCGTCCAATGATCAACTTGGTTGATGCAAAAGGCAATGATGTAATGATTGCTGGTACTGATCATCCAGTAAACATTGGCCTCCAAGTTGGCGCCTTGATTACTGTTAAAGACGGTCAAAAGGTTGAAGTCGGTGAAGTATTGGCCCGGATTCCAATCGAATCGCAGAAGACTCGTGACATTACTGGTGGCCTGCCACGCGTTGCAGAATTGTTCGAAGCACGCTCACCAAAAGATGCTGCTGTATTGGCGAAAGTCACAGGAACAGTTTCCTTCGGTAAAGAAACCAAAGGTAAACAGCGTCTAGTAATTACCGATATGGACGGTGAGGCTAATGAATTCTTGATTCCTAAAGAGAAGCAAGTTCTCGTTCATGACGGTCAAGTTGTCAATAAGGGGGAGATGATTGTAGAAGGCCCTGCTGATCCGCATGACATCTTGACACTTAGAGGCATTGAAGAGTTAGCGATTTATATTGTTGATGAAGTTCAAGACGTTTACCGTTTGCAAGGCGTGAAGATTAATGACAAGCACATTGAAGTGATCGTGCGTCAAATGTTGCGCCGCGTGCAAATTACTGATGGTGGTGATACTGCCTACATCACTGGTGAGCAAGTTGAGCGTTCAAAACTTTATGATGCTAACGATTTAGTAATTGCTGAAGGTAAGCGCCCGGCTCTGTTCGAAAACGTATTGCTCGGTATTACTAAGGCGTCCTTGTCGACAGATAGCTTCATTTCAGCGGCTTCTTTCCAAGAAACCACTCGCGTCTTGACCGAAGCCGCAATTATGGGCAAGACCGATACACTTCGTGGCCTCAAGGAAAACGTCATTATTGGTCGTCTGATCCCTGCTGGTACTGGCTTGTCTTATCGCCGTGCGCGCAAGGTTAGGGAGCAATTCGAGCGTGATCGCGCTCAAATGATTGCCGCCGAAGAGGAAGCAATGGCCAATATGCCTGTAGAAATCGAGGCTGAAGTCGTTGCTCCTGCTGGGGAGGCTGATCCTAGCTAATTTGGTCATTCAGGCTTGAAATGGCCAGCTTTTTTCCCTTGAGGTTGACGGAAAAGGCTGGCCAAGCTAGAATGCTGAGTTCTACTGATTCAGAAGAGGGTCTTTTTGACCTAGAAATTCTCTAAGTCATTGATTTTCTTGAAGAAAGCAACAAAGAAGTACTAACCGAGCTATTTTATGCCAACAATTAATCAATTAATACGTAAGCCAAGATCAAGGCTGATCGTTAAAAGCAAAAGCCCTGCACTGGAAAACAGTCCGCAGCGCCGTGGAGTCTGTACACGCGTGTACACAACCACTCCTAAAAAGCCTAACTCTGCGCTTCGTAAAGTAGCCAAAGTTCGCTTAACCAATGGTTTTGAAGTGATTTCCTATATTGGCGGTGAAGGCCATAACCTCCAGGAGCACTCTGTAGTGTTGATCCGTGGCGGTCGTGTAAAAGATTTGCCTGGTGTTCGTTACCACATCGTTCGCGGCTCCTTGGACTTACAAGGCGTCAAGGATCGTAAGCAATCTCGCTCCAAGTACGGCGCTAAGCGTGCCAAGAAGACTGCTTAATTTTTAAGAACTAAGAGTAAAAGTTTTTGCAGTAAGTTATTCGCAATAAGTCGTTTTTGTCGGACTTAAAAGACAAGTAAGTGGTTGTTCCGTTTAGAAATTGTTGTATTTCAATTGCTAAATAGTAGGACAGCCGGAGTGGGTGACCCATATGGTTCACCCCTAACTGAACTGAAGGAGTAGTTATGCCACGTCGTCGTGAAGTTCCCAAACGGGAAATTTTGCCGGATCCAAAATTCGGTAATGTAGAAGTAGCTAAATTCATGAACGTCCTGATGTTGGACGGCAAGAAGTCGGTTGCAGAGCGTATCGTTTATGGTGCCTTTGATCACATCGAGAAAAAAGCAAACAAAGAACCACTCGAAATTTTTTCAACAGCCATGGGAAATGTAAAGCCAATGGTTGAGGTGAAGAGCCGTCGTGTTGGTGGTGCTAACTATCAAGTTCCTGTTGAAGTTCGTCCATCACGTCGTTCTGCTTTGGCAATGCGCTGGGTGCGCGAAGCCGCTAAAAAGCGCGGTGAAAAATCCATGGCACAACGTTTAGCCAACGAATTATTAGAAGCTGCAGAAGGTCGCGGCGGAGCAATGAAGAAGCGTGAAGAAGTACACCGTATGGCAGAAGCTAATAAAGCTTTCTCACATTTCCGCTTCTAATCAAATAGTAAAGAAAAGGCACCAACAGTGGCACGTAAAACTCCTATCGAAAGATATCGCAACATCGGTATCTCTGCTCACATTGACGCAGGCAAAACAACGACTACAGAACGCGTTTTGTTCTATACCGGCGTTAATCACAAAATTGGTGAGGTGCATGATGGTGCCGCTACCATGGACTGGATGGAGCAAGAGCAAGAGCGTGGTATCACTATTACTTCTGCTGCTACTACCACTTTCTGGAAGGGTATGGCAGGCAATTTCCCTGAGCACCGTATCAACATCATTGATACCCCAGGACACGTAGACTTCACTATTGAAGTTGAGCGCTCAATGCGCGTTTTAGATGGCGCTTGCATGGTTTACTGTGCTGTTGGTGGTGTGCAGCCACAATCTGAAACAGTTTGGCGTCAAGCAAATAAGTATCACGTTCCACGTTTAGCGTTTGTAAATAAGATGGACCGTACTGGTGCTAATTTCTTCAAGGTCTACGACCAAATGAAGATGCGCCTAAAAGCAAACCCTATCCTGATTCAGATTCCAATTGGTGCCGAAGAAAACTTCAAAGGCGTTGTGGATTTGGTCAAGATGAAAGCTATCTATTGGGATGAGGAATCACAGGGTACGAAGTTTAATTACGCAGAGATTCCAGCTGAGCTACAAGCCTCTGCAGAAGAGTGGCGCGAGAAGTTGCTTGAAGCAGCTGCCGAAAGTTCAGAAGAGTTAATGGAAAAGTACCTCGGTGGTGAAGCATTGACCGAAGAAGAAATTAAAGCCGCTCTACGTCAGCGTACTATCGTCAATGAAATCGTTCCAATGTTGTGTGGAACCGCTTTTAAAAATAAAGGTGTTCAGGCGATGTTGGATGCGGTAGTTGAGTTGTTGCCGTCACCTTTAGACGTTCCACCAGTTCCTTGTGAATTGGAAGATGGAACTCCTACGACCCGAAAAGCTGCTGATGATGAGAAATTTTCTGCGTTGGCATTTAAGATCATGACCGACCCATTTGTTGGGCAGCTGATTTTCTTCCGCGTTTATTCGGGCGTAATGAAATCTGGCGATACTATTTACAACCCTATCAAGGGTAAAAAAGAGCGCGTTGGGCGTTTGCTGCAGATGCATGCAAACCAACGCGAGGAAATTAAAGAAGTTCATGCAGGTGATATTGCTGCGGCAGTTGGTTTGAAGGATGCAACTACAGGCGAAACCTTGTGTGATCCAGATAGCATTGTGATTTTGGAGCGCATGGTATTTCCAGAGCCTGTGATCTCACAAGCGGTCGAGCCAAAGACAAAGCCAGATCAAGAGAAAATGGGTCTTGCTTTGAATCGCTTGGCACAAGAAGATCCGTCTTTCCGCGTGAAGACTGACGAAGAATCAGGTCAAACCATTATTTCAGGAATGGGCGAGCTCCATTTAGAAATCCTAGTTGACCGTATGCGTCGCGAATTTGGTGTCGAGGCTACGGTTGGTAAGCCACAGGTTGCTTACCGCGAAACGATACGTAAGGTTTGCGAAGAAATCGAAGGTAAGTTTGTTAAGCAATCCGGTGGCCGTGGACAGTATGGTCACGTAGTTTTGAAGCTTGAGCCACAGGAGCCAGGTAAAGGTTTTGAATTTATTGATGCTATCAAGGGTGGTGTAGTGCCACGCGAATACATCCCTGCTGTAGAAAAAGGTATTCGCGAGACATTGAACTCCGGTATTTTGGCTGGTTATCCAGTTGTAGATATCAAAGCAACATTGTTCTTCGGTTCATACCATGATGTTGACTCCAACGAAAACGCATTTAAGATGGCAGGCTCCATGGCGTTCAAAGACGGTATGCGTAAAGCATCACCAGTGTTACTTGAGCCGATGATGGCAGTTGAAGTTGAAACACCTGAAGATTTCATGGGCAACGTAATGGGTGATCTCTCATCACGTCGCGGTATTTTGCAAGGTATGGATGACATTCCAGGCGGCGGCAAGATTGTTCGCGCGGAAGTGCCATTGGCAGAGATGTTTGGTTACTCAACTGGCTTGCGCTCGTTGACCCAAGGTCGCGCTACTTACACTATGGAATTTAAGCATTATTCCGAAGCACCTAAGAACGTTGCTGAAGCAGTTATGGCTGCCAAAGCGAAATAATTAATCCACATTCATTTTGAATATTGACTAGCTAAAGAAGGCAGATTAAAAATGGCAAAAGAAAAATTCGAGCGGACAAAACCGCACGTAAACGTAGGCACTATTGGTCACGTTGACCACGGTAAAACTACCTTGACAGCAGCAATTGCAACCGTGCTCTCAAAGCAATTTGGTGGCGAAGCGAAAGCATACGATCAGATTGATGCTGCTCCAGAAGAAAAAGCCCGTGGTATTACGATTAATACTGCACACGTTGAGTACGAAACAGCCAATCGTCACTATGCTCACGTTGACTGCCCTGGACATGCTGACTATGTCAAGAACATGATTACCGGCGCGGCTCAGATGGATGGCGCTATTTTGGTGTGTTCTGCTGCTGATGGCCCAATGCCACAAACGCGTGAACATATTCTTTTAGCACGCCAAGTGGGTGTTCCGCACATCATCGTGTTCTTAAACAAATGCGATATGGTCGATGATGAAGAGTTGTTAGAGCTGGTCGAAATGGAGGTGCGTGAACTGCTTTCTAAATACAAATTTCCTGGCGATGACACTCCCATCATCCGTGGTTCTGCTAAGTTAGCCCTAGAAGGCGACGAAGGCCCAATGGGTAAAGAAGCCATCATGAAATTAGCGGATGCTTTAGATACCTTTATTCCGACTCCAGAGCGCGCGATTGATGGCGCCTTCTTGATGCCAGTAGAAGATGTGTTCTCGATCTCTGGTCGCGGTACTGTAGTGACTGGTCGTATTGAGCGCGGTATTGTTAAGGTTGGCGAAGAGATTGAAATCATCGGCATCAAACCGACTCTTAAAACTACTTGTACTGGCGTGGAAATGTTCCGCAAATTGCTCGACCAAGGTCAAGCAGGCGATAACGTTGGTATTTTGTTACGTGGTACTAAACGTGAAGAAGTTGAGCGTGGCCAAGTATTGGCTAAGCCAGGCTCGATCACTCCCCATACTCACTTTACTGCCGAGGTTTACATCTTGGGTAAAGATGAAGGTGGTCGTCATACACCATTCTTTAACAACTATCGTCCCCAGTTTTACTTCCGTACTACCGACGTAACGGGTTCAATTGAGTTGCCAAAAGATAAAGAAATGGTCATGCCTGGCGATAACGTCACCATTACCGTCAAACTCATTGCGCCAATCGCGATGGAAGAAGGTTTACGTTTTGCAATCCGTGAAGGTGGCCGTACTGTTGGCGCTGGTGTGGTTGCAAAGATTTTGGCTTAGTAGTAGAAATTTTTTATAAAGGGGTGTAGCTCAATTGGCAGAGCGTTGGTCTCCAAAACCAAAGGTTGGG
>NZ_JBBAQK010000017.1:0-32778 GCF_040400325.1 Polynucleobacter sp. | reverse complement strand
ACTCATGCCTAAGTAATTAGTTTAAGGGCTGATTGCTGATGTGATCAGCCTTTAAACATAACATCTACATTGCTCTCAAACTAGTGATGACATTACTTTAAAGGTTTGTGAAATGACATCCTTTGCGGATTCAATAAGAGCTCTTGATCAACAACTCATTCAGTTGGTATATCGAAGCCGATCGCTGATAAAAGGTATTGAAAACGACAAACTAATGGCCACATGTCTGCGCAATAATCCAACTCGAGGCATTACGGGGGTTTTAATTTCTCATTCAGGCTGGTTTCTCAGGTACTGGAGGGTTCAGCGGTCAATGTCAATTCACTATTTAAAGTCATTGAAAGTGACCCCCGACACTCCGATTTCCTTCTTTTAAGATTTAATGCTATTGAGACTCGAGACTTCAGTGACTGGTCAATGGCTTCCATAGAGGTCGATGAATATCGTTTTATGAACTTAGCAAATCAAGCTTTGCATTCTGAGGACATTGCTATGTCTGACGTCAGAGATTTCCTGTGCTACGGAAAATGGAGAGATTGAGTTTGCCGATTCAATAGAAAGTAAAAGCCACCCTGGGGTTTTTTAGTCTAGTGTCGGTTTAACTGATACTTCATCTAGCTAGGCTCAAACCATAGCCTAAACTACTTATTTAACCCATTTTTTCAAACTTGTTTTCTCTTTTTGTTAGGGTTCGGCCTCATCCAATGCTTTCTCTTCAGCACGAATACGAACCCACAATACTGTAGCATTGAGCATTGTGAATACCAATGCAATCCAAGGGAGTCCGAGGGCCATTGGAAGAGCAATGATTTCGGCTGCCACAATTACGTAATTTGGGTGAGCAAGGAAACGATATGGGCCGCGTAGCACACGCACCTCACCAGGTACAACAATAATGCGGGTCGTCCAGCGCTCACCGAGCGTTGCGATGACCCAAACACGTAAAAATTGCAGCAAAATAAAGAGTGCAAGCCACCAGAAGGAGATGTGTGCACTTCCAACATCAATCCAAAGTAAGAGCAGCCAAGCGATATGCATGATAACGAGAAAGACATAATGCTTCGGTGATTTCTCAAGTCCCCCGCGTGCAAGCAAGCGTTTAGTATTTCGCCTTGCCAGAATTAACTCAGCTATACGTTGTATTGTTACCAGGATCAAAATGAAGATAGCGAGCGTCAAGATAATTTTCTCAATTTTGAACTGTTACTGAAATAGCGGCGGCTGTGAAGCCAGGGCCAAGGGCTGACATGAGATAGATACCGGGATTGGCGTTTTCAAGTAGACGTTTTAAAACAAATAGCACAGTAGGGGCTGACATATTGCCATGATCCCTAAGAACGCTTCGCTCTATATCGAGAGATCCCGGTTTCATCTCGAGTGCCGACTCCAGTGCCTCGAGTACTTTTGTGCCGCCTGGATGAAATCCAAAGCGCTCGATTCCATCGCGGGTAAGGTTTAAGCGTTTCAGAAAATCAGCCATGACGGGGGCAATTTGCCTCCGAATAAACGGCGGAATATCACGATCAAAGATAACCTCTAATCCGCTGTCATTGACGTCCCAGCCCATAATTTGTAATGTCGATGGCCACGTATGCTGTACGCCAGTACCCACACTATTTCGATCATTTGCACGCGCCGTGGAGAGCACCACAGCAGCAGCACCATCTCCAAAGAGGGCTGAAGCCACTATGTTGGCTTTTGTTAAGGTATCTTGATGAAACCACAGTGAACATAACTCGACTACAACTAGCAAAACAACAGAGCCTGGCCTGGCTCGTGCTAATTGAACTCCAAGCGACAATCCACTAATGCCACCAGCACATCCCAAGCCAAACACGGGTACACGCAAAATATCTGGTCGAAAGCCAAGATCTATTAAGGCCCTGGCTTCTAAGGTGGGCGTAGCTATACCGCTGGAGCTGATGGTAACAATGGTATCTACATCAGCTGCACTGATTTTTGCTGCAGCTAGTGCTATTCGAGTAGCTTCAACAAATAATTGATTTGCAATATTCAGATAGACAGCGTTACGCTCTTTTAATCCCCGTGGCTCAAGATACCAATCAAGCGGCATTGCAATAGCTCTGCTTTCGATTCCAGCATTTTCGAACACAGGTACTAAGTGATCAAACTCAGAAAAGCGCCCTTGAAATTGATCACGCATCGCGGCAAACGCATCAGCTTGAGAGAGGCGATGTTTAGGTAAGGCCGTTCCAAGACCAGTAAGAGCAATATTCGTCAGCTTATTATCCCAGGGCTATTCTCGTTTACGAAACATCACAACATGTTGCCATGGCAGTGTGCTCACAGTCCGCTCCCATTCCAAGGCAAAAACACCTGCTTCCCGCTTAATTTGCGCCTCACTCATTTTATGTAGAGTCTTGATTGGTACGCGCGCATCTTCTGCTTTATATTCCACAAAGACGATGCGACCTTTGGGTTTGAGGGCCTGCATGATGCTTGTCATCACTTCATAAGGGTAGGCCAGCTCGTGGTACACATCGACCATAATGGCCATATCGATTGAGTTCTTAGGTAATTTAATGTCGTCGGCTGTACCCAGCTTTACTTCGATCTGCGTAAACCCTGAACGTTTCACGCCAGTCTGAAGAATATTCACCATTTCAGGCTGTAAATCCAGTGCAATGATTTTTCCGCCTGGCATCACCAGCGGAGCCATGCGACGGGATAGGTAGCCGGTCCCAGCGCCAATGTCAGCAACAACCATGCCTGGTTGTAAAGCTAATGCATCTACTAATAAATCTGTACGTTCTTCGCGCTCCCGCGTACCCCGTTCAAGCCATGTAGCACCTTGCCAGCCCATGATCCCTGAAATTTCACGGTCCATATAGCGCTTACCGATGCCATCAACGCTGGCTGGTATTGAGACGTAGCCTGGCGGGGTAGTCTGCTGTGCCAATGTGAGATTAGCAGCAAGCAACAATATCAATAAGCTAACAATCCTCATCATGTTCATTTATCTTCTTGCCTGTCCTGCTCTCTATTTTGCGCTTGCTTCTTTTGGTCTTTATCTGGTTCCTTTTTAAGGTCACGCAATTGCCACCATGCAAAAAGTAGAACCCCTCCAAAGACCAGCACTACTTCAATCAAAATAACAGGACCAAAGTTATCCATCAACTTGACTATGGCGTTGATTTAAACAATGCTGATTGAGTATTGAAATATAGCAAAACTATGTAGTCATTTTAGGATCTGTAATACAAGCCTTCAATGCTTTTAACTCTATAGCCTTGAGCCATTCAGGCTTTGCTTTTGGATTCATGACTAATTCATTGACCTGTCGATTTGAGGCATTTTTAGAAATGAAGTCGGCTTGGCAACTGCAATAAGCAGTAAAGTCTTCCTCAGTCAGAGCTTTGCCTTTAATGCCTTTATGCTCAGTTACCTGTTCGCGAGCACAATGTTTTTGATAGTCTTTAGAAATTGCCTGGGCAAACGATTGGTTAGCCATAAGCAACAAAAATACTAACGACAGACCAGAACGAAATATTGACATATTAACTTTCCCTTTTAAATCTAATTGCTAGATATTCTTCCATCAATATCTAGATCTGACTCATCTACCTCTAAGTAATCTTCTTCAATGACAGATGCCCCTTCTAACTGCTCAATGTATTCTCGAATAGCATAAAAGGGAGGTATTTGAGCCTGGTTATCATCTTGATGATCCCAAACTTTATAGCGATAGACAGTTAATTTCATGTGACGTTTAGTTAAACGAAACTCATGACCCCAGAAGATGGTTCAAATGACGTTTGGCGTAAGCTTTACGAGTATCAATTAAAACTACTATCAAGTTATCAAGAAATTGTTTAAACCGAATCATTTAAGGCTCCTTAAAGAAGAGATATTAGGGTTAGTACCTAGTTAGTATGCTCTTTATTTATCTATGGTGCAGAGCCGCAAAAACCCTCTTATTAGTAGTTTTATACGTGAAAACCCTAATGGATGCAAAATAAATTTGTCTCCTGGCCCTTATAGGCCCTTAAGTCGCCTTCGGGCGGCTTCTTTTTAAGCTGTCTTTGCTGCACTGCCAACATAAAAGGGAATTGTCATGCTGAAGTACATCAATAAGTCACTTGAACAAACGATCAATATCTTGATTGATATTACTGCTTATTCAAGGTTCGGTGTACCTGTAAGGGCAATTGATATCGCAAAGCGTCAGCATCTTTCCTTAAGTCGTACAGAGATCTTGCTCTCAGCACTTAAATCAGCCTACTTAATCAGAGCCGCTAAAGGTCGCAGAGGGGGATACTTTTTATCAAAAGATCCAGATTGCATGACAATTAAAGATGTATTTTTGGCAGTCAATCACACTAGATCTAAAAAAATCTCGATGAATGATCTCACTCATGAATTGATTGACTCTTTTGAGAGCTATCTGCGTGATTGCCTGTCTACGATTGCTGCAATATCGTCGGTACAGAATGTCAAAACTAGGCCGCTTTATATTCAAAACTTACCAGCATGGGACGCACAGAAATATCTCATAAAAGAAATTCCAGAAAAGAAAAATTGGGATACGCAAAGTGTTTTAATTACCAAGGCAGAGATGCAAAAAGCAGAAAAACTAGGACCTAACTCAATCTTTGACTTGAGGAACTATTGTTGAAAATTGACAAAATGATATTTATTCAAAAAGCTAGACGGTTTTACGATGAGTAATGCTATCGACCTTAGTCAACCCGCGTATGAAGCTTACTTAGAGCGTGAGCTGCGCTCAGACCATGCTGGCGAAACAGGCGCTGTCTATATCTATAAAGGAATTATTGCGGTTGCAAAATACCGTAAAGATACCGAGCTTATTCATTTTGCCAAGCATCATGGTGATACTGAGACCGAGCATTTACAGTTAATAGAACTCGTATTAGAGAAAAAATACCGAAGTCATTTGCTTGGGCCATGGCGCTTAGCAGGATGGTTGACTGGGGCGCTACCTGCATTATTCGGTAGAAGAGCAGTTTATGCAACGATTGCTTCTGTTGAGACATTTGTAGAGCAGCACTATCAACAACAGATTGACTACCTGCAAAAAAATGGTGGTCATGATGAATTATTGAAGCTATTAATACGTTGCCAAGCCGATGAAATTGATCACAAAAACGAAGCAAGATTAAAAGCCTCAGCCTCTATTCCTTTGGTTTTAAGGATCTGGTGCTCTATAGTGGGCAAAGGATCGGCAGCCGCGGTTGTATTGGCTAGGCGTTTTTAATCAATATAGATGTGGTTGAGAAACTAAAGGAAAAATTAAAATGATGCAGATTCAAATATGGGCCGACTTTGAATGCCCTTACTGCTATTTTCAAACTATAGTTCTTAGTCAATTAAAAGCAAGGTACCAAGATAGGGTTGAAATCATCTGGAGAGCTTTTGAACTTAGTCCAATCAATGGGAGTATTCCACCATCTAAGTCTTATATTGATAATTTTGATGAGGCTAAAGAAGAGTCAATCGTTCAGCAAGAGCACCTTAATCTTTTAATGCCAAAGTTTTTAACCTATACATGGCTTGCGCAAGAGAGCGTTTATTTCGCTAACTCTCAGGGACTATCGTTAAAGTTAGCAAGAGCACTATTTGATGCATTCTTTTTGCAGGGTCTTGATATCAGTAAAGAAGAGATAGTTATGAAGATTGCTACCCAAAGCGGAATTGATAGCCAACTATTGAGACAAGCCCTTGATAATGGTGAATTGACTAAACATGTCATGGCTGATGAGCAGGAATTTAAGACTTATGGCTTCCAAGGCTTACCAGCAATGTTGATTGGTGAGAAAGATTTTTCCCCAAAAAGTTTTATGCCAATCACTGGATATAAAACCTTGGATGAATTAATTAAGCTTCTCCCAAACGAGCAACGCGTTCTAAATAATTGATGAAAACCTCAGCTTTTTTATATGCCTCGTCGTAACTCACCAAATCAAATTCAAGGCCTAGATGATCTGAGCCAGCTGAGTGATATTATTTCTGATAAGCGCAGAGGGCAGCGCTCCCTTGCAAAGAAGTCTCGGCGTAATCGCCATTATGAAAAGCAATTTATTAGTAATACGGTAATGCGTACGTCCCCCAATGAACTGTTAAAGTAGATTGGCCGTATCGTTTCATTAATAAGCTCTATCAATAGGAAGAATAATGTTTAGTCACATCATGCTGGGCGCAAATGATTTAGAAGTTTCAAGGAGTTTCTATGACGCTGCTCTAGGAGCTTTGGGTATTAAAGCTGGGAGTTTTAGCCATGATAAATATTTTTATCGCGGCCCTGGTGGAGTCTTCGCAATTACAAAACCAATTGATGGTAATGAAGCTACCTATGCAAATGGCGGCACAATCGGCTTTAGCGCTAAAACCATGGCTGATGTAGATGCATTCCACGCTATTGGTGTTGCTCATGGCGGAACTTCCTGTGAGGGTGATCCTGGCTATCGAGAGGGCGTCGCTGGCACTATCTATATTGCTTGGCTTAGAGATCCTGCTGGTAACAAAATCTGCGCAATGCATAGACCACCTAAATGAGCTTGAATAAGTCAGATACTAGCGATTTATGAATCAAAGAGCCACCATTAAGAATTAAATAAATGACTGTTGCAATCTACTATTTTAGAAATGATCTCCGTTTAGAGGATAACCCCGCATTTATATTGGCCTGTAAGAATGCAGATTTTCTACTCCCTATTTATGTTCATGAACAGAAATTAGAGGAAGAGACTCGCTGGGGATTTTCACGGTTAGGACAGCATCGTAAAGCGTTTTTACAAGATTCTTTGGAAGATTTAAGAACGCAACTAAGATATTTAGGATCTGATTTATTTGAGCTAGCAGGTGATTTCAAAGAGGTATTTTCAGCTCTACGTACTCAACTTGGCATAAACCTGATTTACTGTGAGCAAATCGTAGCACCCGAAGAATTAGAGCAAGTTAGAGTGTTAAAGACTATTGGGTTTGAAGTGATTAGCTCATGGCAATCAAGTATGCTTAATCCCCATTCTTTGCTGTTTAAATTAGAGGACATGCCTGATGTCTTTACGCAATTTCGCCAGCAAGTTGAAAAGCAGAAATTGAGATTTGCTAACCCTGTTGAAGCCCACGTTAGCATTCCCCCCTTACTAGCTGGTAGTAAAGCTTTGTCCCAGAAAACATATGTCGATATGTTATCTAGTAAGAAGTCATTTCTGGGTGGAGAAAGTAAAGCGCTTCTGCACATTGAGCAGTATTTTGACAGGCGCCTACCAGATACTTATAAGCAAACCCGCAATCAGCTCATTGGCTTGGATTACTCCAGTAAGTTCTCTCCATGGCTCGCATCGGGTTGTTGCTCAGCTAGATCCATTGCCAAAAAACTAACAGAGTATGAACTTGAGTATGGCGCAAATGATGGCACTTATTGGCTATGGTTTGAGTTACTTTGGCGAGACTATTTTCGATTCCTACACTTTAAGTATGACAATAAACTCTACCGATCAACAGGTCTGAGCACTGAACCTAACAATCCATTTATTGAAATAATATTTAAGCAATGGTCATCTGGTAGTACTGGAGAGTCATTAATAGATGCAGGCATGCGCGAGTTACAGGGAACCGGCTACCTTTCAAATCGCATGCGTCAGATAGTTGCGAGTTATTGGATTTATAACATGAAGGGTGATTGGCAAGCTGGTGCTGCTTGGTTTGAATCACAACTGATTGACTATGATGTTTATAGCAATCAGGGTAATTGGCTTTATATCGCTGGCAAAGGAACCGATCCTAGAGGGGGTAGACCAATGAATCTAGCCAAGCAAACCCAAGATCATGACCCTGATGGGATATATCGAAAAATCTGGCTAAGCTAGTCTTTATGAATGACTAATAAGTTTAATTTTAGTAAAGATATGACCAGATCTACAAACGACTCATTTCTTTGATCGCACTTAAAAATCAAGAGTAAGTTGTTTACTTGTATCTTTAGTTTGAACTTTAGGGTTCTTACGGTCAGCTCTTTTTGCTCGAGAGGCATGCTTATCAACAACTGATTTTTTGCCAGCCCGAACTTCTGATAAGTTACGTCTGGCATGTAAGCGATCTTTAGATATTTTTGTAGCGACTGTAATGTCTACTACTGGTTGTGGGATATCTTTACCCACATAAATGCCAACATTACTTTGCTCTTCATGAGTCATCTTCCACGGCTCAAAAAGCCATGTATCCGGTATTTGACGCATGTAAGGAAGCCATCTTCTAACAAAAAAGCCCTTTTGATCATGATCTTGCGCTTGCTTGATCGGGTTGTAAACGCGTGTCACATTGATCCCGGTCGTGCCGGATTGCATTTGTAGTTGACTCCAGTGGATTCCCGGCTCGTAGTCCAGAAATTGGGTAGCCAACCAATCCCCTACCGGTTTCCAGTGTAACCAAAGTGGATAGGCTGCAACTGAGACCAGCATTGCGCGCATTCTAAAATTAAGCCATCCCGTTTCACGTAGCATGATGACACAGGCGTCCACCATAGGCCAACCCGTCTTGCCATTCTTTAAGGCATTAAAGTAATCGTCATTAAATTCATTCTCGCGTAATGCATCATATCCACGGTGCATATTTCGCCACTCAATTTCAGGCTCGCTCTCAAGCTTTTGAATAAAATGGCAATGCCAATATAAGCGACTCATGAGAGCAGTTAATCCTGATTTTCTTCTGCTTGCATCTGGCGACATTTGAAGTAGCTCTTCATTTGTTGCTTGCACTACTTCCCTGATACTAAGACACCCATAGCTTAGATATACCGATAATCGGGAGCATGCATCCGGTGCTGATAGAGGCGATGAAATCCCGCCTCGATACCACATACTTCGTTGCTTCAAAAAACTACTAAGTGTTTTGAGTGCGATAGATCTTCCTCCACGTAGTCTTAAAGGTGGATTATGTCTCAGGTGCATAGGTGCTTGCATCATAGACGGCGTTAAATAATGAGCGCTGGGATTCGATATTAGCTTGCCAGAAAGTGAGGCAGCCCAAAATTGAATTGGAGGAGATTCACATAAAGGTACTTCCATGTGCTTTTGCCAATTGGCTTGCCATTCATTACGATTTTTTAGTCCTCTAGTAACTCCAAACTGGGCATATTGACCCCAATGAATGCTATGAGACTGACACCATTTGTTAACCTCTCGATCTCTGGAATAAGTAAACCCGTTGCCAGTTTCCTGATGAGAATGCAAACCTTGAAAAGGGCTGACTTGCCAAATTTTAGTGAGCACTTCCGTAACTTCACCTTCATGGATCTCTATAGCGCCACCGCGTAAACGCAGTTGAATTTCGAGATCTTGAAGGGACTCTCGAATGAACTCAAAATGTTGTAGGGCAACATCGGGCTGCATCCAAAGTGTTGGCTCAAGCACATAAATGCAGCGAATCGGACCTAGCTTTGCAGCCTCGACCAAAGCAGCATGGTCTTCACAGCGCAAATCACGCTTAAACCAAACCAGTTGATAACTCATCATTTAAAAGTAATTAAAGTTGATTTAGCTATTGGCAAGCTTGCGTTTTGGTGTCAGGATAACTTGAGCAAGCAGCGCTAGAATAGCGGCCGGTATCGCTCCAGCAAGCATTAATGCATGATCGTTTACAGCAAGTCCGGCGACTATTCGATCGCCAAATCCACCTGCGCCTACCAATGCTGCAAGGGTACAGGTACCAACACCAATCACAGTTGCTGATGCTAAACCAGTCATGATAATTGGCCGTGCAAATGGCAACTCAATGAATAATAATAATTGCCATTCGTTACAACCAAGCGCCAAGGCTGATTCTTTTAGATTGGATGGAACCTCCATCAAACTAATATAGCTTGCATTCACAATTGGTAGTAAACCATAAATAAATAAGGCTAAAACAGCTGGTACAGCTCCTATTTGATCTAATAAAGCAATCAAAATGGTTAGTAATGCAAGTGAGGGTATTGTTTGTAAAATGCTCACACCGCCTAAAATCCAACGCGTATATCGGGATCGACGGTGAGCAAGAATACCAAGAGGAATTCCGAACACAAGAGCCATGGCTGAGGAAATAGCTACCAGTAGAACGTGATCCCGAAGGGCAGTAAAAAAATCTGGACCAAACAGTAACTTCAAAAACCTAGAAAACTCTGTAGAGTCATTTTTTTGATCAGTAGACTTATTTAAAAATGTACCTGCTACCTTTTCAAAACTGACGCCAGACTCAGCTAGTCCATTGAGTTTTGCCATGGTCGCTTCGTTGAGTTTTCCCGTTAAGGATTCCAGGGGTTTCTCATCAAAATCAGAGCGCATTAACAGTATTGCGTCGTATCGTGGAAATGCTTTTCTGTCATCCTCCAAAAGAATGAGCTTATTTTTTTCAATCGCTGCATCGGTGGAGTAGGCATCAACAATATCGACATCGCCTCGTACTAAAGCATCATAGGCTAAGCCATGTTCCAGTACTTTTCCTGGCTTTATTTTAAGATCGTATGCCCGAACGAGTGAAGGCCAACCATCAGACCTAGTCTTAAATTCTGGCGATAAGGCAATCCGAAGTGCGGATTGCTGCTCTGCCGGTAGATTGATAACATCACTGATTTTCTTAAGGCCTAGTGCTTTTGCTTGGTCTGCCCGCATGGCTAGTGCATAAGTATTGTTAAAGCCTAGGGGTATTGCAACTTTTAATTGCTTGGGTTTAAGCCACGTATTGAGTTCGCTTAATGAGGCTTGATTTTCTGGGCGTTTTAATATTTCTCGCAGAATGGTGCCAGTATATTCTGGGTAGATATCAATCTGTCCGGTTGTTAGTGCTTGGGTAACAATCGCAGTATTACCAAGGCCTTGTCGATGTACAGCTTGTACGCCAGCATCACGCAATGTGAGATTAAGTATTTCGCCAAGGATATAGCTTTCTGTGAATCGCTTTGATCCAACTATGACATTTTTTTCCACAGGCTGAGCTAATACATTGCAGCTAATGACTAGTGCAAGGGATAAACTGATTCTGATCCATACAGAAGGAAGATATTTACTGAGATACAAGCGAGATTGACCTAGTTAAAAATACAATACCTCATCATAGAAGCCTTTGACTGATATTGCTTGGGTAACCCAATAAAAATAGACCTATTTAATAGGCTGCTAAGTCAACAATTACAAATCCTACTGCGACGATGTGTGCCAGGGTAATGACAACAGATAAGCCATGCAATACTAAAAAACGCTGCTTTAGTTTTGCATCCGTGGCCGCATTGATTGCTGGCATTAAGATTTGCCGAGTAGGAATGGTGGACAAAGTAATTAGCGCTAAGATACTGGCACTAAATAAGCTAGTCATGAGGGCTAGTAAGGCTGCAATGAGTGATGTGATGATCACGAAAATATAAAAAGAGGGAAAGGCTTTGCGTATCAATGCGCTTGCTTCTGCAGGCGGTAAGGATTTAAATAAAAAAGCGGCGAAACTCGCTGAAAATAACAACATGCCTCCAAAAAGTAAGGAGGAAATTAATAAAGCAGATATATGGGCAAAGGTCTCAAACAAAGGGTAGCCTCGAGATAAACAGGGTTGCATGCATCATTACTGTAATAAGCAATGTAATTAGTAAAATAGTAAAGCAATACGGTAAAACCAGTTGGATCCCGAGTTATCTCAGAGCAGGCGTCATAATTTCACTGCCTCACTATATCCAGTCAGCTCAAGGTAGCCTCGGCCAATAACTACCTGGTTCCGACTCATTTCGACTGCACCCTCGTAGTAAAACCCACCTGTACTTGCACGTGCATCTACCTCTTGATCTTGCATCAGAGTTTTCAATCGAAGCTCTTGATTGCCCACCCGAATTAACAATCCTATTGGATAATTGGCAAGAGATCGTGGCGAACTCCATCGGTCCAATGCTTCCCAAACAGCATTTGAATGTCGCTCTAGGACTCGACCTTTTTGATCACGATGATCCCATTCACTAAACAAGGTCTTGCCTGCCTGATCTCTTATCCGAAAGGCCATAATGCTTCCTCCATCGAGTAGATTAATACCAATCCAATCCCACCCAACTGCACCAGGCATCAGTAGACTACTCGACCATTCATGATCTAACCAGCCAACCCCAGATCGCTTAATGAGAGAGTCTTGTTTCTCTTTGGATGACTTATCTTTAATCTCAATTTGAGCTGTGACATTCAATTGTGGACGGCTGTAATAATAGCTAGCGAGTTCCGGGCTAGGACCCTTTGCAGAAAATCCGCGATTTCCTCTTAAGACAGGAGTCTGTGAGGGAACTGCTTCTAGACGGATCGTAAAGGTATCTGCTGGAATATAAAACTGGTAGTGATCACTGTCAGTTCTCTCCATTGTCCAATTCGCTAGCCGTAATTTTGTGTCGGCGACATCGAAGCTTGTTCCTGCAGTACCCACTCGTCCTGCGATATCGGCATGACGTAATTTACCCTCTGCTGGTATGGCCAAGGCGGCATGTGCAAAAAGTAGCTGTTGTGGTGCAAAGCGACTCGGATTATCAGGTGAATGTTGAGTACGACTCCGAAAGAAGGTGATCTGAAAACCCATGGCATTTACCCCTGTCCCAAGCCAACCAGTGAGATACCACCACTCAGTTCTAAAGTCTGGGTGCGCTCCATAATCTCGCGGGAATACCAACGCTCTCGGACGGACGGGTGGATATACGACTGAAGCAGAATTGGTCCATTGAGAAACGGGAAGGGTGCACGACATTAGTAATGCCTGCATAAAATAACGGCGATGACGCTGCTGCATTACCACTCCTCTCGTAATGCAGTAATTAAATTTGCTTGCTTGAGGTTACGCTTTGAAGCCCACAAGGCTGCAGCAATGCCTGAGAAAACTAAAGTCAGCATGAGAGTAATCAGTGCGAGATACGGCACACTTGTATCCATTGTCCAATGAAAAGATTGCGGGTTAACGCGGTGGATTAATATCTGGCTCATTAATAAACCTAAGATTGTTCCCCAAATAACCGCTAATCCTAATAAAAGGCCTGACTCTGCGCTAATCCAAGCGGTTCGTTGAGCGGTTGATTGACCCAAGTAGTACACCAAGGAATATTCTTTCTGTCGAAGTAATGCTTGACCAGCAAAACCTGTTGCCACCGCAAAAAGTGCCACTAGCAGAGCGGTGATCTCAAGGGCATAAGTCAGGGCAAAACTACGATCAAAGATCGTCAAAGATAAGGCGCGTAGGTCACTACGGTTACTAAACTCCTGATCACGAAATTGGGGAATTGCAGTACGCAGCGCATTCAGTACTGTGGCTGGATCAGCTTGATTGACTAGCCAAATCGCGATACCTGAATACTGTTCATCGCCACTCATGTTTTGGTATGCGGCAAGATCAATGATGAGCGCGCCATGCTGTCGACCATAGTCTCGAAAAATCCCCGCAATCCAGACTTTTTGTGGGCTCTGCTGCCCATCAAAAGCTGGTAGGGTCCGAACCTGACCGGGACGCCAATCATATAAATCAACCATAGCCTCAGAGACATAAACTACTGGTAAGGCAGGCTGATTTAATGAAGAGTTCTCGGGATAGACTGAACTAATTAAGGGAAGAGCTTGTGCTGGGCGAGCTTGTTTGATTGGCCGAGCAATTAAAGTGACTTCGGGTCGATCGGACTGAAACAGAATCTTACGTTGCACGCTGAGTTCATATCGTTCAATACCTGGAACTTGCTCAATACTTTTGAATAAATTAGGGTTCTTCAGAAACTCATTGCCTTGCTTTGACTGTTTAAAGTTTGCGTATAAATCTGCTGGTAATACTTGGTCAAGCCACTGGGTCATCGAATCTCGAAAACTGGCAACCATCACCACCATCGATACAGTAAGGGCCAGAGCAGCAACAACGCCGGCAATTAATCCCGCAGCGCTTGCTGGTGCTTGAGCCAAGCGCCAGACTGCAAAAATGAGAGGCGATGGTTGCTTTTGCCAATCTGACAAACTCTTGGCGAGTGCTGAAAAGCAGTGCTGAACTAACCATGGTATGAACGCTAAGCCCGCAAATAATAAACAGGCAATCGAAGCGTATGCCGCCAGGGGAAGATCGTCAATTGCCGGTATAAATGCCAAGACTAAGCTGGCAAGGCTAAAAATAAGAGCAATACGATGATGCATTACAGGTCGTAATACACGCTCGGTAGAGCCAGCTCTCAATAGCTCGGTGGGGCGCTTTGATGTAGCCGCTTTTGCAGGAAAGTAAGCAGCTAATAGACCAACTGCAATAGCGAGGATCCAAAACCCCAAAAGTGCTACGGAATCAATTTCTAGGGGTGGCACTGCGCCAGAGAAATAACCCCCTCCTAAATCACCGCCTAGTATATTGAGTAAAACAAAGGCTAAAGTAAGCCCCAAGCCAATACCTAAAAGACCCCCCAAACCAGCAACGACAACAGCCTGTGCAAGTACTAATGAAAATATCCAGCGAGGACTTGCGCCCAAAATACTCAGCAATGCTAGTTGGGATTGTTGGCGCAGAACCGAAAAGCTGATAGTCGTGAAGACTAAAAAAGCGCCTGCAAAAAGGGCAACGAGCGCCAAAACATTTAAGTTAACGCGATAGGCACGCGATAAATTCGAGGCGCGGCGATCACGCTCCTGCGCACTAATTAAGCGCACGTCAAGATTGAGGTTCTGAATGGCCTTAGTTACCTCTTCGATTCCTTTGCCATTCAAAAGTTGGACATCTAGCCTGCTAATCCGACCAAGACCACCCAAGCGCCACTGTAATACTCCTAAGTCCATCACAGCAATCACTTGACCTATTGCGCCCGGTACAGTTCCAGCAATCTTAAAAAGAACTGTCCTCCCTTCGTAATCTAGCGCTAAGGAATCGCCTACTGATAATTGCAGCTTTTGTAAGGCAGCGGCCGATAAAAAGATAGCGTCGTCTGAAAATAATCCCTGGTCTTGACCTTCAGAAACAAATGGCATCAGAGAAGGCGATGCTCGAGCTGCCTGAAAAATATCAATTCCAAGAACACGAATTTGTGCAGTATTGCGTTCTAAAACTGGGCTGACTGCGCGGATCCCAAGCTCGGTTTGACGTGTAATAATTTGCTCATATAGTTGATCTGAAAATTCACCGGTGGGCATTACGATTTGGGCAGATGCCTGGCCATTGACCAGATCTAAGGCGCGACTAAACTCGCTGAGTGCTGAACGATTCACTGTATGAATTGCGACGGCAAGTGTAATACCCAAAGCTACTGCAAGACCCGCAATTAGCCAGCGACCTAGCTGTGCTTTAAAGGTGGATGAGAGCAGCCAATAAAATAGCATTAGTTCGTTAAAACTAAACGACGATCTAAGCGCTCAGCAGCTTTCTCTGAATGAGTCACCATGATTAAGGCAGCATTGTGCTCACGACAAGAACGGCATAGAAGTTCTAAGGCAAGATCGGCAGTAATCGGATCAAGGTTACCAGTTGGCTCATCTGCAAGCACAATTTTCGGTCGATGAACTAAAGCACGTGCCAGAGCAATACGTTGCTGCTCACCCCCGGATAAGACTGCCGGAAATTGTTCATAGGTAGCTGCTAAACCTAGTTCGTTCAGAAGTGCCTGTGCGCGAGCTTTTGCCTGATCAAGGGGAAGCCCCCCAATTAAACAAGGAACCATCACATTTTGTAGGGCATTGAGGTGGGGCATCAAATGAAATGCCTGAAAAACGAATCCAAAGGCTACTCGGCGCAGATGAAGTTGCTCATTTGCCCCCATTGTTTTGAGGTCTTTACCCTCATATAGCAATCGACCCTCATCAGGTTGATCAAGACCTGCTAAGAGATTGAGCAAGGTCGATTTACCTACTCCAGACGCACCCTGAAGAGCAAGTTGCTCGCCAGCAGCAAGGGAGATATTTAACCCCCGAAATAGCCAGCGATCAGCAGTCACTCGACGACCAAGCCCTTCAGCCTGAAGAAAGGTCATCGAGAGCCCGAATTTGGAGAAAAATTAGCATGCATGTATTGTGACATTCCCAAGACGTTGATGGGATTTACAGAGAATCTTACAGGGCATGCTCATTTTTTAAATCCTCTATACAATTTCGCTTTTATTCTTATTAAGTTATTAAAACATGACACACTATTTTAAATTAGTCCTTTGCCTTTGGCTCTTCGTTACTTCACTAGGTCTAAGTGCGCAAACCGTCTTGCGCGTAACAACCATTCCAGAGGAGGCTGCAACTGAGCAGATACGTAAATTTGGTCCGTTGACCAAATATCTGGAGCGTACGGTGGGCACTAAGGTCGATTTTGTGCCGGTTAATGACTATCCTGCCGCAGTAGAAGCACTTGTGAACAAGCAGGTTGAACTTGTATGGTTTGGTGGCTTCACGTACGTACAAGCTCAAATTCGTTCTGGTGGAAAGATCATTCCAATTGCCCAGCGTGAAGAAGATACAAAGTTTCGGTCAGTCTTTATTACCCAAACAAATTCTGGTATCAAAAGTCTTGCTGATTTAAAAGGAAAGCAAGTAAGCTTTGGTTCGCCATCAAGCACTTCGGGTCATGCAATGCCACGCTCATTTTTATTAGAGGCTGGAATCGATCCAGAAAAAGATTTCAAACGTGTGGCTTACTCTGGGGCGCACGATGCAACCATTGCGTCGGTTGTGAGTGGTCGTGTTGACGCGGCAGCCCTAGATATAACGGTGTGGCGTAAATTTGTTGCAGAAAATAAGGTTGATACAACTAAAGTTGATGTATTTTTTACAAGCCCGCCCTTCTATAACTACAATTGGTCAGTACATGCAGACATGCCAGTTGCTCAGCGCGAGAAAATTACCGCAGCTTTACTGAATCTGAATATGAATACCCCAGAGGGTAATGAAATCTTGACCCTGAATCGTGCTACTAAATACATCCCCACTAAACCAGAAAACTATAAAGGTCTAGAGAATTCAGCACGTAATATCGGCTTGATTCGTTAATTAATGACGTGCTGAATCAAATCACTAGTCGCAACGACTTTGGCATTGAGCTGAGTGATGTTACCGCTCAGCATCCCGCAGCGACAGTACACGCTCCCCTAGCCATTCAGGGGCTCAGCTTAGCAATCAGGCCAGGAGAGCATGTTGCAATCATCGGCCCCTCTGGAGCGGGTAAAACTAGCTGTTTGCTGGTGATTGCTGCTGCTTTAAAAGTAAAATCTGGAAATGTCTCTCTCAATCACCAATCTGTTTGGAAGCTGCCTACTCGTAAATTACAAAAGCTACGCGGTAATCTCTTTTATGCACCGCAAACTCCACCATTGCCCCCTAGGCAACGTGTCATCACCGCACTACTTGCAGCTAAATTACCGAGACAGTCTTTCTTATCAAGCCTGATGAGTTTGATTTATCCTCGGGATATAAATGAGGCTAGTGAGGCTCTTGGGAAATTTGACCTTGCCGATAAGCTTTGGCAACGGGTAGATCGCCTTTCTGGTGGCGAGCGCCAGCGTGTTGGATTGGCGCGTGCTTTGCTGGCACCTGCAAAAATCTGGTTAATTGACGAGCCGCTCTCGGCTTTAGATCCCACCCGAGCACGACAGGCTATCGAAAGTCTAATTGCACATGCAAAAGAGCACGCGCTTACTCTAATTACGAGCTTGCATCAAGTGGATGTGGCAACTAGTCAATTTCCACGTGTCATTGGCTTGCGTGATGGAAGACTTGTCTTTGATCTGCCTAGTGGCGAAGTCAGTAAAGAACTTTTGGCAGACCTGTATAGGCAACACGAACACGAGCTTGATCAAAATATACCTGTCTTACAAGATAGTCCTCCTGAGCCAGCTCCGGTCAAGATAATTCATTGTCGGTAATAAAGCAGTGTCTGCATCTTTAGCCCTGCCTATTAAACCTGCGCTAAGAGACCCGGCATGGACGGGTCGGCTGTTTTGGTCTATAGCGATCATTGTTCTCTTAGTACCAGCTTTAGTAGCAACGGAGTTTAAGCCTTGGATTTTGCTGGAACCGGAGAATCTCAAAGTAAGTTCTCGATTTCTAGGGGATTTTTTTCCTCCCGCGACTCAGCCTGAGTTTTTGTTGCTAGTGGCTAAGGAGGCCTGGCGAACCATTGCGATTGCTACCGCCGGTACTTTTTTAGCGCTACTACTTGCAATCCCAATGACATTGATCTCAACCCGTGTGTTGTCAATCTCATCTTTATCGGGACGAATGCATCTTTTACCTTTTGCTATTCGTCAAGTAGTGCGTTGGATATTAATCATCATTCGTAGTGTTCCCGAGTTAATTTGGGCCTTAGTATTTGTAAGAGTCGTAGGTCTTGGACCAGCTGCGGGGGTCTTAGCAATTGGCTTAACTTACGCAGGAATGCTTGGTAAGGTCTATACCGAGATCCTGGAGAGCGGTGAGCAACATGTAGCTAGTAATTTAATGCGCAATGGCTCTAGCCGATTACAAACATTCTTTTATGGAGTCTTGCCACAGAATTTAACCGAACTTACTAGCTATACCGTATATCGCTGGGAGTGCGCCATTCGGGCATCTGCAGTCCTTGGATTTGTTGGAGCAGGGGGCTTAGGGCAGCAGCTTGATAATTCTATGCGGATGTTAAATGGCGGCGAAGTAGCAACCATTTTGATTGTCTTTATGTTGTTAGTTGGTTTAGCAGATCTATTAAGTGCTTGGCTCAGAAAGATCTTGCAATGATGAATTCGCAAGCAAACCCATGGTTTCGTTGGAACTGCTCAGTGTGTTGGGTCACACTAAGCCTATTACTATTAACGATCCTGAGTTTTTGGACTCTTGATCTTCAGTTAGAGCGATTATTTTCGGTCGATAGTGCCAAGCGTATGGGGCGGTTTTTAGGTGAACTTCTGTCACCTGACTTACGAGTAATCTTTTTACATAAACTATGGATCGCCACTTTAGAGACTCTTGCAATGTCGGCAGTCGGTACTATCTTGGCAGCTTTTTTTGGCTTACTGCTTGCGATTCCGGCAAGTAAAAGTCATCCCAATGATCCTGCACATTGGCGTTTTTTTTGTCGGTTATTACTCAATGGTCTACGCTCAATACCCGAACTAGTATGGGCAGCTTTAGTCCTAATATCGGCTGGTTTAGGACCATTTGCGGGTACCTTAGCATTAGCACTTCACACTACGGGTGTTCTTGGCCGCTTATTTTCGGAGTCTATCGAGAACGCACCGCAAGCAGCAGCGCATGCTTTGCGTGTCCAGGGCGCTTCAGAGAGTCAAGTATTTTTATACGCCACCTTACCAACTATCATTCCGCAACTCATGTCCTATTCTCTGTATCGTTGGGAGAACAATATACGTGCAGCAGCTATTTTGGGAGTTGTGGG
Organism: Polynucleobacter sp.; assembly: GCF_040400325.1. GTDB lineage: Bacteria > Pseudomonadota > Gammaproteobacteria > Burkholderiales > Burkholderiaceae > Polynucleobacter. Next base: position 13,452 of record NZ_JBBAQK010000017.1, on the reverse strand, counting down.
TGGCGGTGGCTTGGGACAAATGTTAGCTTTTCATATGGGGCTATTTCAAATGCAAGAAACCAGTAGTATCTTGATCGCCATGATTTTATTGGTTGTTTTTGTCGATACACTGTCTTACGCTACTCGACGTCTGATGTCACGCTAGCTCAAGTAAAATCGTAATACTATGCCGCATCCCCCATTAGCTGATCACCTCCTGTATGAGCCCCATCCTAATTCTGCACTTTTAGATAGCTGGTTGGTAAGTACGAATAGCCTTACACGCAGCATTCTGAAAAAAATGAGGCCGGGCGATGAATCTGTTGCGATCGATGTCATTTTGAACCCCCCGTATTGGGAGTTCGGTCACCTCACTTGGTTTCATGAGTTTTGGGTTCATCGCGTTGGGCAGGCATCTAGCCCATCACTATTGAGTGATGCAGATTATCTATTTAATTCCTCTGTAATTGCTCATCGGGATCGATGGGCGATCACTACTCCACCACTTGACGTACTACTTGAATACAATGCACGAGTCATGCAAAAGACCCGCGAGCTCCTAGTAAAGTCTATTGATGCAGAAAAGGCCTACTTTATTCAGTTATCGATTTTTCATCAGGATATGCACAATGAGGCTTTTGCTTACATGTGGCAAACCTTGGGCTATCCAGCACCATTCGAGCCATTTTCTCAGGCTAAATTAGCTACTAACCAAGCGTCCTCATATATTCATTTTCCAGAAACCAATGTCATGATTGGTTCTGAACGTAAGAGTGGCTTCATTTTTGATAATGAAAAGTGGTCACATTCGATCAGGCTAGAAGCTTTTGATATTGCGGAGCAGGCCGTTAGTAACTCCGACTATTTGGAATTTATTGAATCACCTACAAATCAAGCAGATTTGAACCCAGTGACATCTCCAATATATTGGAAAAAAGAAAGGGGTGTGTGGTACCAGCGCTATTTTAATGAGTGGCTCGATTTTTCTGAGTTTGAGCCTGTGAGGCATATTTCTTATAGTGATGCCAAACGTTATTGTGAGTGGCGTCAATTACGTTTACCCAATGAGTATGAGCTCAGTTTATTAATGTCTCAAAAACAAAATGATTGGCAGTCTTCCCATTTATGGGAATGGACGAGCAGCCCTTTTGCACCCTTTCCTGGATTTAGTAGTGATCCTTATGCCGATTACTCTCAACCTTGGTTTGATGGTAACTATCAGGTCTTAAAGGGATGGAGTATGTATACCCCGGAGCGCTTGAGGCGAAGTATATTCCGTAATTTTTATGCCCCACATCGCAAAGACCACTTTTGTGGCTTTCGCACGTGTTTACTCTGAATTGAATAAAATTGCACAGTAATGGCATTTGCCATCTTTTAATTACTTGATGAATTCTTTATGACTACTCCTTATAACGGCCGCCTGACCTCTTTATCTCATGGTGGAGGCTGTGGCTGCAAGATTGCCCCTGGGGTCCTGAGCGATATTCTGAAAGCTTCACCAATGCGTAATTTACCTGCCGCGCTACTGGCTGGTTCTGATAATAATGAAGATGCTGCGGTCTATCAAATTAATGATCATCAAGCGATCGTTGCCACAACAGATTTCTTTATGCCGATCGTTGATGATCCATTTGAGTTTGGTCGGATTGCCGCAACCAATGCAATTTCTGATATCTATGCTATGGGTGCCCAACCTCTTTTTGCATTAGCGCTCCTAGGTATGCCCATTCAGGTTTTGCCATTAGAGGCAATTCAACAAATTACTGCTGGTGGGGAATCTGTCTGTAATGATGCTGGCATCATGATCGCTGGTGGCCACTCCATCGATACAGTGGAGCCAATTTATGGCCTAGTAGCAATTGGTGTAGTGGATCCCAAAAAACTCAAACGCAATAGTGGTGCTCAAGCAGGCGACAGCATCATTTTGAGTAAGCCATTAGGTGTGGGCATACTTTCTGCAGCCCTGAAAAAAGAGCTACTCTCAGAGGCAGGCTATCAAGAGATGATTGCTCTGACTACCAAATTAAATAAGCCTGGTGTTGCCCTCGCACAGCTTGAAGGAGTCCATGCCCTCACTGATGTCACAGGTTTTGGCTTGGCGGGACATCTTCTGGAAATGGCAAGGGGATCCAAGTTAATGGCGCAGGTGTACTGGGATACTATTCCAGTCATTCAGGAAGCAGTCGAGCATGTCAAGGCCGATATTTATACTGGCGCCTCCACTCGCAATTGGGCTGGTTACGGCAGCGAAGTGACGCTCGCGAGTAACTTAGCATTGTGGCAACAAAACCTATTGACTGATCCCCAGACCAGTGGCGGCTTACTGATCTCTTGCGCCCCAGAACAAGAGACTGAAGTCCTCTCGATCTTAAACTTAGGAGGCTTTGCTAAGGCCCAGAAAATAGGTCAATTTGCTATGGGGACAGGATTATCAGTTGTATAGGAACGTAATTCAGTGAAACATACTTTGATTCAAGAATTACATCTCAGTCTTACTAACGATGCACCATTCATATCGCCAAAGTTTTTCTACGATGACGTCGGCTCCCATCTTTTTGATGTCATTACACTGCTCGAGGAGTATTACCCAACGCGAACAGAACAGTGGATCATGGATGCCTTTCAAGGTGCCATTACTGACGCCGTAGGCCCTTGCGAAGTATTACTCGATCTTGGAGCGGGTAATTGCGCTAAGGCAAGTAGGCTTTTCAATAGCATTAAACCAAAGCAGTATCGGGCACTCGATATCTCGAAGGAGTACCTTGAAGCTGCCGTTGCTGATTTACAAAAACAGTTTCCACATATCGCCATGAGCGCTGAGGCTATTGACTTAAGCTTGCCCCTGGCATTTCCTGATATTTCAGAACTTCGGAAGATCTTTTTCTTTCCAGGATCCTCAATTGGAAACTATGATCCCGAAAAAGCGGATCAATTTTTTGCTAATATCGCTCATGAATGTCATGGAAATGGCGGACTGTTAATAGGTGTTGACTTAGTCAAGGATCTTGAAACTTTACATCTTGCCTATAACGACCCTTTAGGTGTTACCTCAGCATTTAATTTAAATATTCTTTTAAATGTAAATCGAATCATTGGTAGTAACTTTAATCTGCAGGATTGGGAGCACTACGCCTTTTTTAATGAATCTCAATCTCGAATTGAGATGCACCTTCGTGCGCGAGTGAATATAGAGGTGAATCTCCCTGGTAGTAACGCTAGAGATCATGTCATTCGGTTCAAGGTTGGTGATTTAATACATACGGAAAATAGCTATAAGTACACCCAAGATAGCTTTACAGAAAAACTCCGTTACGCAGGGTTTGAGAATATCCATGCTTGGACGGATCCCAAGAAACACTTTTTGGTGTGCTTCGCAAATGCAAAAAAATGATCTTAAGCTACTTTAAATTACTGAGTAGTTAAGGCACTAACCAACTCTTGAATAGACTGTTTCTCACGCGCTGGTTTAATCAACTCTTTTCGTAAATCAATATACTTTTGTAATGAGGCATAAAAGGCGGGTATTGTTTCTGAGCGATATAAAAGACTAGCAAGTGCACTCTCATCAGCCACTGGGTAGTAGCCAGGATAATCTTCACCAAGCAGACCTCGATTACCTGGAATATCTGATGCAATCACTGGAATACCTAGCGCAATCGCCTCAGAGACTACGTGAGCGCCACCTTCCATGCGGCTTGAAATGACCATCAGGCGGCTTTGAGAAATCATTCTCAAGGCATCGGCATGACTTACCTCACCAATCCATTGATAGCGATCTATTGTTGCATTGAAGTTTCTGGCAAGGTCTTTCATTTGAGAGTTCATCGCCTGACCTAAATGCCTAACAATGATTTTGGAATCTGATGGCAATAGTGGGAGGCTACGGGCTATACAAAAGGGATCCTTTTCTTCCCTCAGATGCCCAATAATACTTACTAAAAAACCTTCTTTAGCAGCCGAATCAGTTATATCAATCTCAACAGATTGATATATCACTTGGGCTTTATATCGCAGACTAGTGGGTATCGAATCTAATGCGGATGACTGCAAGGTAATCAGCTGATCTGCCATCTCCATAGATTGAATAACTTCACTATGATTATCCATATCTCGATATAGATCAGTACCTGTCAAAATCAAAACAATAGGTCTACTGGGATATTTTTTCTTAAACTCGACAATCGATTGATGGCTGCGATAAGCATGAAGCGCTATTAATAAACCAGTATCTCCACCAGACCAAGACTCGGTGACCCCCACTGAATAGCCAAGCTCCTCCAAAAACCCTTGCCAGCGTAAAGCAGTCATGCGGTTTCCATGAAGACTCCCAAGTGGTGCTGGAGTCACGATTTCAATCAGGGATTTGATGTTCGACCTTTATAAAGAGTGTAGATTTTCCGTGGCTCAAGTAAATTTCTAATCAAATGCATCTAGCTATTTTTTAAATTTAACAAAATGCTTAATTGACGCTTTACACTATACTTTTTAACTGAAGACAGTGCTTAGAACGTCAACCTATGAGGTTTTTGTCATCAATTTTTTTAATTGAGTATGTTGCTGTATTGACAATATTTTAACTATAAATAATAAAGCTAGTAAGTTGTGTATCCCGCAATATATATGACATTAGTGAAAATGAGGATTTACGAAAACCTGATTTTGGCTGATCGATCGTGTAACTCTTTTTAGGATAAAGATAGAAATCCATGGCAATGTTGTTTACTCCCCGCCCTAACTGGAAGCCATTTGTTTCGGGCCTTGTGGCCTCAATATTCCTTACGCCTGCTTGGGGGCAAGTAGATTGGCGCTCACAAGTAAAGACATTGCCTACAAGCGAACTAATACTCCTTGGTGAGCAGCATGATGCGTTAGAGCATCAGGAGCTCGCAAGATTGAGCGTACAGTCTTTAGCATCCAAACAAAAACTCTCAGCTCTATTGCTGGAAATGGTGGACGACGGCCTGAATACTGTAGACATCCCAGTTGACTCAACTGAGAGCCTTGTACGTGAGCGCTTGAATTGGGGTGATGCTGGATGGCCTTGGAGTAGCTATGGTCCGATAGTGATGCAAGCTGTTCGAGCAGGAGTACCCGTAATTGGCTCTAATTTACGGTATTCAGAGATGAGTGAGGTAATGTCTGATGCTTCTTGGGATGCTAAAGTCCCAAGTGCAGTATTAAGTGCTCACAGGGAAAGTATGATCAAAGGCCACTGTGGGCTTTTGCCTGCTTCGCAAGTTCCAGCAATGGCACGAATTCAGATTGCCCGCGATGAACGAATGGCTCGAACTGCTCAACAGTGGATGAATAAAGGCGGGACTGTGTTGTTACTTGCAGGTGCAGAGCATGTAAAAAAGGATCGTGGTATACCGCTATTACTTAACCCATCAGCTGCAAGTAAAACGTCAGTGGTATGGATGCAAGCTACCACAGTAGCAAATCAAGACTTCTCATTTGCTGATGTTAATTGGCTAACACTCCCGGTAACGCCAAAAGACTACTGTGCTGAATTAGCAAAATCTTTGAAGTAATGAAAATGAGCAGATTTTTAGAGGCTAGATAAAAGATCAGGAGATCATATTTTCGACCTATTGCTACCACCCTTAGTACAGAGTATGGGAATGGTAGGGGGTTTGTCTTATATGAATACAATAGATAGCTAAATGATAAATCTGCAACTACCTAGCCGCATTATTTGCTTAACTGAAGAAACAACAGAGTGGCTATACATGTTGGGTCAACAAGATCGTATTGTCGGTATTTCTGGCTATACGGTAAGACCACCAGAAGCGCGTAAAGACAAACCTAAAATCAGTGCTTTTTTAACTGCCAAGATAGATCAGATTCTTGCGCTGAAGCCCGATTGTGTTTTTGGCTTTTCTGATTTACAGGCAGATATTGCCTCTGCATTAATTCGTCAGGGCATACAGGTAACTATATTTAATCAAAGAAGTATTGAGGAAATTTTTTCAATGTTGTATCAAGTTGGCGCAATCGTAGGACAAGCAGATGAAGCAGTACGTCAAATTGAATTAATTAAAGTACATTTAAAAACTATTCAATTAAGTGCACAAACCTTTAATCATCGTCCTAAGGTTTATTTTGAGGAGTGGGATAGCCCTTATATCTCAGGGATTCAATGGGTTTCAGAGCTTGTAGAGCTTGCTGGTGGAAAGGATTGTTTTCCTGAGCTTGCAAAACAGTCTTTGGCTAAAAATAGAATGATTCATCAAGAAAAATTCATTATTGAACGCAATCCTGACATTATTATTGGCTCGTGGTGTGGGAAGAAATTTCGCCCAAATCAGGTTATGCAAAGAGCTGGTTGGGAAAATATTTCTGCTGTAAAAAATCATCAAATATTTGAAATTAAATCTCCATTTATTCTCCAGCCCGGACCTGCTGCCTTAACAGAGGGAGTTGAACAAATTCATCAAATTATTTTAAATTGGCAAAATAACCAATTGATGCAATGAAGATAAACTGGAATCCCTTGGTACAAGGTTCAAGTCCTGGTGGGTCCACCAGAGCGCCAAACCCTCATCAGAATTGGAGGAGCTTGGTCTTTTGAGGAATACTTTTAGTAATACTGAGCTTTTGATTTATATTAGGTTTAGGTCTATTCTTTTTAAAGTTACATTGCTAAGCAATTAGAAGAACAGTCTTAAGCTAATAGCAAAAAACATATAAATCAGGAGATGTATGACTAGCAAAAGAGATTTATTTAAGCAGCGACTCAGTAGTCCCGGATTGATAGTAGCGCCTGGAGTATATGAGATGGTTTCCTTGCGTTTAGCTGATCGTATGAATTTTGATGCACTCTATATGACAGGCTATGGCACTGTCGCTTCATTGCTCGGTCTGCCAGACGCAGGCTTAGCTACTTATACTGAGATGGTTGGTAGAGTTACTACGATGGCAGGAATGGCTTCGACTCCATTAATAGCAGATGGAGATACTGGGTATGGTGGTTTATTAAACGTACGTCACACCATTCGAGGTTACGAAGCTGCTGGAGCCGTTGCTATTCAGTTGGAAGATCAAGAGTTTCCGAAAAAATGTGGACACACTCCAGGGCGCAGAGTAATTCCCATGGAGGATATGGTTAAAAAGATTGAAGTTGCTGTTGCATCACGCACAGATCCTAACTTCAAAATCATTGCTAGAACGGATGCCAGAACTACATTAGGTTTAGATGAAGCACTAAGACGTGGTGAAGCCTATGCTCGAGCAGGTGCAGATATTCTATTTATTGAATCTCCAGAAACTGAAGAAGAAATGAGGCACATTGGTAAGACATTTCCAAATCATCCTTTAATTGCTAATATGGTAGAAAAGGGCAGGACACCTGTTCTCTCGAAGATAGAGTTAGAGCAATTAGGCTACAAGATCGCTATTTTTCCAGTAACTGCATTACTTGCTTCTGTTCAGGCCATGACCAAGGTGTATAAACACTTTAAAGATTCTGGATCATCAATTAATAATCCAGTAGATTTATATGATTTTGGAGAATTATCAAAGCTGATGGGCTTTGAAGATGTTTGGGAATTTGAAAAGCGTTTTGTTGAGACGAAATAAAACTAAATAAAGGTTTGACATGAAATTACATCGTTATTTCTCATCCGCCATTTTTCTTCTTACGGCCCTGATGTCATTGGCCAGCTTTGCGCAATCTAACTACCCCAATCGGCCTATCCGATTAATCATTCCGTTTACACCGGGTGGAGTTACTGATACCTCAGGCCGTTTTATTGCAGAACAACTTTCCTTGAAGCTGGGTCAGCAAGTTATTGCGGATAATAAACCGGGCGCTTCAGGGAATATCGGCACACAAATGGTTGCTATCGCTGAGCCAGATGGGTACACCATATTATTAGGGTACGCAGGAACTTTATCGATTAATCCGTTACTTGTTGAAAAGGTTCCGTTTGATAGCGTTAAAGATTTTGCTCCAATTGGAAAAATTGGCGATGCCATTTTGATACTAGTAGCTAATAATGATTTTCAGGGCAAGACTTTGGCGGATGTTATTGCTGCATCTAAAAAAGATCCCAATGGTCTCTCTTACGGTACATCAGGTACTGGCGGAACGCCAAACATTGCTGGAGAACTATTTAAGCAAAAGACAGGTGCAAATTTAGTTCACGTTCCTTATAAAGGTGGCGGTCAGGCCTTGCTCGATCTATTGGGTGGCAATATCCCATTAGTGTATACAGCAGTTGCTGGAGCAAATCAGTATGTGGCTGCTGGAAGAATTAAAGCAATCGCCGTATCAAGTGCAAAGCGTAGCCCAAGCATGCCTGATGTGCCGACCTTTATAGAGAGTGGTGTTAAAGATTTTGTGATTGATGATTGGGTTGGAGTATTAGCGCCAGCAAAAACACCAAAGCCGATAATTAACAAACTGAATCAGGCATTAAATGAGATTCTGAATTCTCCAGAGGTAAGGGCGAAGCTCTTATCTATGGGTATCTTTGCATCCCCTGGAACACCTGAAAAATTTAGCGAACAAATTAAAGGCGACTTAATTCGCTTTGCACCAATTGTGAAGGCTATTCAAATTAAATCTGAATAAAGGTAGGATAGATTAATTGACGCACCCATTCAATAAGTGGTAAATGATTGGAATAGTAAAGGCCCAAGAAGTATTAATGCCCTTCACTAAGACTGATTTTGGTTGTCCGCCCCATCTTCCTTTGGTCCCAGGCTCAAGTCCTGGTGATCAGCCCAGCATATTCAGTATTCAATTTATTTGATAAGCTTATTTTCATAGAAGCTCTCATAAAGATTGAGCTGAATAAACTAGGCTTTTAAGGAAAAAGTTTGTCTATAACAATCATGACGGAAAGTTTGCTGATGCGAGGGTATGTGGCATTTCTTACTTTTTTTACTTGCCTCACCGTTGTTCACGCGCAAATGAACTCAAAAGAAACAAGGCCGTCGAATACGATGATGCTCATTTCAGGCGGAGATTTCATCATGGGATCTAATAGTGGTCCTGATGATGAAAAACCACAGCAAACTATTTTTATAAAGTCATTCTTTCTAGATATTCTCCCTGTTAGTAATGCTGATTTTGCGACATTTCTGAATCATCAAGGTCTTAAAAATCAGCAAGGCGATACTCTTTATGACCATCAAGATAGCGATGCTAGAATTCATCGGCATAACTTAATATGGCAATCTGACCTTACTTATGAACTACATCCAGTGAACGAGGTAAGTTGGGTTGGAGCGCGTGATTACTGTGCTTGGTTAAATAAGCGATTGCCTACTGAAGCAGAGTGGGAAAAAGCAGCGCGCGGTATTGATGGCCGGAAATACCCATGGGGCAATGCAGCACCCAATGCAAAGCGAGCTCTTTTTGGCGCGCCCTATAACTCTTCAGCTCCAGTTGATGCATTTCCAGATGGAGCAAGCCCATATGGAATCTTAGATATGGCTGGTAATCAATGGGAGTGGGTATCTAGTATTTATCAACCGTATCCTTACAAAGCCGATGACGGCAGAGAAAATCAAAATGCCGGGCCGATCCGATCCACTCGTGGTGGCGGTCATGATTCTAATGCAGAGGAAATTAGCACTACCCACCGAGGTAGATTTTTATCTCGCAATCCAAAAGCAGGTCATCACAATATTGGTTTTCGTTGCGCAAGTACTAACTAGTAAGCCCTTCAATTCTTGGTTTCTTTGGCGCTACTTAAAATGATTAGGTATAAAGTTTTATCTTAGTACGTTTGCGGCAAGCATTTTGGTAATCTGCTCTTCATTGATGCCAATACTTTTGAGTAAATCATAGGTATGTTCCCCAAGTGTTGGGGCAGTGTCAGTCATTAATTGAGCACCGTTATCTAATGTAAATCCCAGCCCAGCTGTTTTGATGGTTTTATTACTCTGTTTAAAGGCCATAAAGGGGGCTGTAACATTTAATCCCTGAGAAAGTTCATCCAAGAATTCAGCAAGAGTTCGCACTTTAGCTGCAGGCACACCCACTGCGTTCAATTGAATTTCAAGCTCAACAGCAGACTTTTCTTTCAAAGCATTTTGAATTTTTTGTTTAACAAGATCAGCTTGTCTTGCCACCACAAACCCTTCATTCGGAGCATTAAAGGAGTCAAGATCTAAAAGCGTGGGATCATTACAAATGACATCAAGATTTAACTGATGCATCATTTTTTTAAATTGCGTTGGGGTATTAGCGGCTGTAGATAGCCAGCCATCTCTACACTCAAATGTATCTGATGCCGGGCTTCCGCTATAGCCTTTATTACCAAGACGTTTTGAGACTTTTTTATCCGTTAAGTAATCAGTAGTAAAGGGATACATCAACATTAATGATGCCTGAACAAGAGAGGTTTCAATGTATTGTCCTAGCCCATATTTTTCTTTTCTGTATATTGCTGAAATGATGGATAGTGCCCCAAGCATTCCTACTGCCACATCAATTACAGCAAAGCCAACTTTCGTAGGTTTTTTCTCATGCTCAGCCCCTGACATCATCATCATTCCAGTTAGGGCTTGAATCACTTGGTCATAACCACCCCTGTTAGACCACTCGCCTTTTTGACCATAGCCTGAAATGGAGCAATAAACTATTTGAGGATTCATTTTTTTGATTGACTCATAGTCTAGGCCATACTTTTTGACGACACCAGGACGAAAATTTTCAATAAAGACATGAGCATTCTTTGCAAGAGTTCGAATTGCTTCTGAACCTTCAGGAGTTCGAATATCTATTGCTAAGGATTTTTTCCCAGCATTCAAGCCAGAAAATGCAGTTGGAATATCAGTTGGCAAAGCCTCTTTATTAGCCCTCATCACATCACCAGACCCTGGCTTTTCTATTTTGATTACTTCTGCGCCTAACTGAGCTAAGTAATAAGAGGTAAGGGGTCCAGCTATGACATGGGACATGTCAATGACCCTAATATCCTTTAATGATGCCGTCATGTTTTAGTCTGCACTAATTCCTGTTAAGCGAATAATTTCAGCCCATTTTTTATTTTCACTATTCATGTAGGCAGCAAAGGCCTGTGGGCTCTGGCTAGGCGTAATAATATTTCCAGCATCTTCATATGCAGTTTTTAATGCTGGGGTTGCTAGTGCTTTACTAATGCCTTGAAAAAGAACATTAACTCTATCTTGGGGTGTTTTGACTGGCGCCCACATACCAAACCATGATTCTTGAATAGTGAGATCGTTTTTCATGATTTCATTTAATGTGGGTACATCTGGTAGTTGAGATAACCGATTTCTGCTAGTGACGGCTAGAGCACGTAACTTCCCACCTTTTACTAGGGGCACTCCAGTACCTGCTATCGGAAATGCGAACTGGGTATCACCACGCAACAATGATGCGGCAATTTCAACGGATCCTTTTAAAGGGATATGTGAGACTTTCAAATTATTGAGCGCGACAAAGGTAGCTCCAGCAATATGAGCTGAAGTGCCAATACCGCCCGAACTGTAATTCATTGTTCCTGAACTGGCTTTTGCGGCATTAATAACGTCTTCTACTTTTTTGTATGGAGAGTCAGCAGCTATAACCATCACTGTTGGCGAAGAATACATATTACTGATCGGAACAAAATCCATCAAAGGGTTGATGGATAGCTCAGGCTTCATAATTTTTTGTACCAACTGTATATTGGATCCAAGCAATAGTATGTATCCATCCGGAGCAGATTGCGCCACGAATTGAGTTGCAAGAACCCCGCCAGCCCCAACTTTATTTTCAACAATGATGGTTTGTTTTAATGCTTCACTTAGGTAAGGGGAAACTTGGCGCAATTGGACATCAGGGCCACCTCCCGCTGCATAAGGTGAGATAGTCTTAATAGGCTTATCTGGAAAGTTTGCCTGAGCGATTGATTCTATTGGGAATGTACTAATGATTGGTACTATCTTTAAGAAATCGCGACGTTTCATATTGATCCTTATATTTTTAAGATATATCGGATAACTATAAACGATAGTGATTAAGGCTAAGAATAACTGTATCCTCAATAAGCTGGCTATTGGGGCTTGCAGCCCTCCAGAAATGGCAGGAAGTTTTCTCTGTTAGAGTTCTTTAAAGAACAAATTAGGGTAAGAAGAGTAATTTGGCATGATTAATGGCGATGATTGGCTCTTACTATGACTAATCAATCAACTCTTTGAGGGGTATATCGATGACAATTTTTGCCTTTAAACCATCCATTTTTAGAGTATCCCGATTTGCAATTGGTTTATTACTGGTATTTGGTTTTCATTTCCCACTTTTGGCACAGACCAACTTTCCCTCTAAACCAATTCGTCTTGTGGTTCCATTTCCACCGGGGGGATCTACAGATATTCTTGCGCGGGTGATGGCTCAAAAATTGAGTGACATTCTTGAGCAGCCAGTATTGGTAGATAACAAAGCTGGGGCTTCAGGTGCTATTGCTACAGATTTTGTCGCTAAGTCCAGTCCAGATGGCTACAACTTGATTTTTGCAACGGCTAGTACCCAAGTGATTAATCCAGCCTTTAGCAAAGTTCCTTTTGATCCTGTGCAAGACTTTACGCCGGTTGGAATGATTGGTACTTCTCCGTTAGGGCTCGTCATTAATTCTGAGGTGCCTGCATCTGGAGTGCAAGACTTGGTAGTTTGGTTGCGTGCAAATCCAGGAAAAGTAAATTTTGCTTCCTTTGGCAATATGACGGTATCTCATCTAGCTGGAGAGCTTTTTATGCTGAATACAAATACCCGCATGTTACATATCCCTTATAAGGGTGCTCCAGCGGCGATGACTGATTTAGTTGCTGGCCGAGTCTCCGTGTATTTCGATGCCCTGACTAACGCAATACAAACTTCCAAGGCAGGACGAGCAAAATTGATTGCTGTTACTGGTCTGCAGCGCAATGTTTCGGTTCCTAATATACCGACGGTTACAGAGCAAGGCGTTCCAGGATTCGAAGTGGTTACCTGGTATGGCATTCTTGGTCCGGCAAAGATGCCATCAGACATCGTTACCAAGCTTAACGCTGCTATTAACAAATCCTTATCTGATAACGAGGTTCGTGAGAAGCTAGTCTTCATGGGTGTGGATTCTGTGCCAGCGGGCCCTGATGCATTGGGAAGCGCTGTTCGCCGTGATCTTGCAAAATGGACTAAGCTTTCTCAAGAAGCAAAGATTAAAACTGAGTGACTTTCTTTATGAAGAAAAAAGCACTAGAGATCTGGCAGAATTTATTACTTTCAATTAATTTGGGGTTTCGATGAGATTTACTCATGACAGTAATCTATGATTTTCAATGGGGCAGGACACATGGCAGGAGTTTTTCACGCAAGGTCAGTGCACTGTATTTGGCACCAATAATATTGAACTGATTAGTCAAGGTCTTGAAAACGATAGTAATATTTTTGCGTATATTCCAGTAGTTTGTTTATATAAGGTACGAAAAATTCAAGAAATTCATGGATTAGTATTGAACTGCTGTCAATTTAGG
>NZ_JBBAQK010000016.1:0-34178 GCF_040400325.1 Polynucleobacter sp. | reverse complement strand
CATCAAGATAGAAAACGCCTATACCCGTTCGACAGTTCCTGGACAGCAAGTTGCGGGTGGTTTTATGAAGATTGAAAACAAGGGGGGCGTAGATCAACTGGTATCGGCTAGCTCTCCAGTAGCTGGTGAAGTGCAACTCCATGAAATGGCGATGGAAGGTAATGTCATGAAAATGCGTCAAGTGAAAGACATTGCAGTTCCAGCGGGTGCTACTGTTGAATTAAAGCCAGGTGGCTTACATTTGATGTTCATGAATATCAAGGCGCCATTAGCTGCCGGTGAAACAGTTCCAGTCAAACTCAAATTTGCTAAAGCTGGTGAAGTCGAAGTGAAGATGCCCGTGAATGCGATGGGTGCTGGCGCAGGTCATGGTGGAGGTATGAAGCACTAAGCAAAACCTGAAGCGGTACGAGTCATAAAAAAGCCCCTAGTTTTAATTAGGGGCTTTTTTAGGTCAGTCAATTTAGATTTTTAAATCCAAATCCGTCACAGCACCTTTGCTAGCACTGCTTGCCAAGCTTGCGTATTTAGCAAGTAAGCCACGGGTATAACGTGGCTTTGGCTGCTTCCATGCTGCACGACGCTGAGCAATCTCTTGATCACTCACATTGAGTTGAATGAGCAGTTTGTGGGCATCGATGGTGACGGAGTCACCTTCATGAATGAGGGCAATCACACCACCTACAAAAGCTTCAGGTGCTACGTGGCCAACAACCATGCCCCAGGTGCCACCAGAGAAGCGGCCATCTGTGATGAGACCAACTGTCTCGCCTAAGCCTTGGCCAACCAGAGCGGAGGTAGGAGCAAGCATTTCACGCATGCCAGGACCACCTTTAGGGCCCTCATAACGAATCACAACAATGTCACCATCTTTAATCTTTTGCGCCATGATGGCTGCCATTGCATCATCTTCAGAGTCGAATACACGTGCAGGTCCTGTGATCGATGGGTTCTTGAGGCCCGTAATTTTGGCCACACATCCTTCAGGAGAAATATTGCCCTTCAGAATGGCCAAGTGACCCTGTTTGTACAAAGGATTGTCTAGTGTACGAATCACTTTTTGGTCTGCACGTGGCACAGAGGGCACGTCTTTTAATACTTCAGCGATAGTTTTACCAGTGATAGTGATGCAATCACCATGCAAAAGTCCGCCATCAAGCAAAATCTTCATGACTTGAGGTATGCCACCTGCTAGATGTAAGTCGGTTGCTAAATATGTGCCTGAAGGTTTCATATCCACGATGACCGGAACGCGTTTACGAATACGTTCAAAGTCATCAATCGTCCAGTCAATTTCTGCAGCACTAGTGATGGCCAAGAAATGCAATACGGCATTGGTAGAGCCACCTACCGCCATGATGACGCTGACTGCATTCTCAATCGATTTTTTAGTGATGATGTCACGTGGACGTAAATTTTTCTTAATTGCTTCAACTAGCACGATCGCAGACTCATGGGCGCTAGTTACCTTCTCTGCATCTTCATTCGCCATCGTAGAAGAGTAGGGCAAGCTCATGCCTAATGCTTCAAAAGATGAGCTCATCGTATTTGCGGTATACATGCCGCCACATGAACCGCTGCCAGGACAAGCATTTTGCTCGATACCTTTAAGGTCTTCTTCGCTTAAGCGCCCAGATGTAAATTCTCCAACAGCTTCAAAAGCAGAAACAATATTGAGCTCCTTACCTTTGAAATGGCCCGGCTTAATAGTGCCGCCATAAACATAAATGCCAGGTACATTAGTGCGCGCTAAAGCCATCATGCCACCTGGCATATTTTTATCGCAACCACCAATCACTACAACACCGTCTTGCCAGAGTCCATTGACGCAAACTTCAATACTGTCGGCAATGACTTCACGAGATACGAGAGAATATTTCATACCCTCTGAACCCATACCAATGCCATCGGAGACTGTCGGTGTTCCAAATATTTGTGCTTTTGCACCAGCCTCCTCTAAAGCACTCACGGCTGCATCAGCTAATTTTTGCAAACCACTATTACATGGAGTGATAGTGGAGTGACCATTGGCAACGCCCACCATTGGCTTAGAAAAGTCACTCTCTTGATACCCCATTGCGTAATACATTGAACGATTGGGAGCACGAGCTACCCCTTCGGTGACCATGCGTGAGCGCTCATTAAGACGTTTCATGCTTATTACTCCAAAAAAGGATTGTTTCGAAAGGCTCTATTGTGCCGTGAGAACTCATAATGAGACTGATCTCAATGGTGTAATAGATTGACCTATATATATTGCAATGCAATATATATAGGGTTGGATTTATTTATTAAATCATTATTGTTAGCTGAGAAGCTAATAGCCTAGAGAAAGTTACTGCAGCACAATAGCAAATAAATGATTTTTCCTTTGAATTCAATGACTAAAGTCGGCTATATTTACTTAATAGATGATGATGACTCCATGCGAGAGTCACTGACTCGAATGTTGCGCGATGTAGGTTATTTAGTGGACGACTATTCCTCAGGGGCCAAATTCTTAGAAAAATCGCTCCCCATTTCCCCAGCCGTGATTCTTTTGGACATGCAGATGCCTGATATGACTGGCATTGAATTGCAAGAGAAGCTGCTGAAGTTAAGGCGAAAAACGCCTATTGTGTTTGTGAGTGGTCAAAGCCACCCTCATCAGATTGTGCAAGGTCTCAAGAAGGGTGCTTTAGACTTCTTATTTAAGCCTTTTAACCTTGAAGAGTTATTAAAGGCGGTTGCTGATGCTATTGAATTTGATCAAGGCCAATTAAAGCGAGTTTCCGTTGATATGGAGATTAAACGTGACTATGAAAGTTTGACTCCTAGAGAGCGAGAAGTATGTATATGGTTAGTGCAGGGCTTGCTTAATAAGGATATTGCCGTCAAATTAGGAACAACTGACGCTACTATTAAGGTTCATAAAGCTCGCGTTATGAGCAAAATGCATGCAGATTCAGTTCAGATGCTAGTAAAGAAATATCTAGAGTCAGATTTAGCTCATCACCCGTTGAATGCTTTACCTAAGGGCTAATTACGTATGTATTAGTAATATCAACATGCTACTATCCCACAAAAATTCACTCATTGTTAAATGAACAAATCAACCAAACTTCCTGAAATACGTAAACAGGCTTTTATGAAAGCTAGGGAAGCTCTTGGTCTGACTACCAAAGATTTGTCCATTAAAGCGTGTTTATCTAATCGACAAATTGAGCAGCTTGAAAACGGCGAAATGAGTTCCTTTTACAGTGTGCAGATTAAATATACTGCCGCTAAAAAAGTAGCAATACTATTAAACCTAAAAGAAAAAGAAGCTTTTGATTTTGGTGATCAAGCCGCTGCCGTACGAGAAACTATTCTGGTGGAGGAGACGCCTCCAGTAGCAGAAGCAATTAAGGTTGAGCCACCAAAAGTTACAGCACCTACTCGAGAGTCAAAGCCTGACTTAGCCTTTGAGGTGCAAGATATCGTAGTAGAGCAAGCCATCAATAAAAGGAGCGCACCAAACTCACAGAAAAAATGGTTACTACTGTTGAGTGTGGCAGCAGCTATAGTGTTCTCGATCGTGAATTTACGCCCTTTGTTTTTTCCAGATCCTCCAAAAGAGGAGCTTGTCTTGACACCGCCAGTGCCGCTCGAATCTCCAGCAGCTGTTCCCCCGGTAGCGGATGAGAAGGCTGGCGATTCAGTTCCTGCGACAGTTCCAGTTGCCACTGTAGCGGCAGCGCCCTCTACTGACTGCCCAGCTGTAGATTCTTCTCCCGTAAGCTATAAGCCAGATGCGCCGAAAAAAAGCGGTGACATGGTTTATTTACAGTCCAAGTCTGCACAGATAGTCTGTGTGATAGATGCCTTAGGAAAACTACAGAATAAGCAACTTGAGCCAGGCGTGGGAGTGAGCGTTTATGGAAAGTCACCACTGAAGGTGCTCACTGCTGACTTAAATCAGGTAGATTTGTATTTCCAGGGCGCTAAGGTGCGCCTAATGAATCAGAATGGCAAGACCATTGTGTTGGAGGCGGCTGAACTCGCTCAAGCCCAGCCACAGCTTCAGCCACAACCCCAGCCCCAACCACTAAATTCAAACGATTCTCAGCTACGTTAATGTTTTAAACGGCTGATTCGTTTGTTTCGCCGGTGCGAATACGAATGACTTGCTCTATTGCAGTAACGAATATCTTTCCATCACCAATTTTTCCAGTACGTGCTGCTTTGGTAATGGCTTCAATGGCTACCTCTAGGCGATCAGTAGGAACAACAGCTTCTACTTTGACCTTAGGTAAAAAGTCAACGACGTATTCTGCGCCACGGTAAAGTTCGGTATGACCTTTTTGACGGCCAAAGCCCTTCACTTCAGTGACTGTTAAGCCGGTAACACCCACTTCAGCCAATGCCTCACGAACTTCGTCGAGCTTAAACGGTTTAATGATTGATGTAATTAATTTCATTTTTTTCCCCTTATACAGTCATCATACCTAGAACTGGATGGGCATAGCAAAATTGGTAATTTTTAGCTATTAGGCCCTAAATTGGGAGGTGATAGGGTAGCGCCAGTCACGGCCAAAAGCTCTCGTGGTAACGCGAACACCAGGAGGAGCCTGACGGCGCTTATATTCATTAAGCTTAATCAGGCGGGTGACTTTTTCAACACTGTCTGCATCAAATCCTGCTGCAATAATTTGCGCAATCGATTGGTTTTGCTCCATATAGCGCTCAACAATGCCATCTAAAACCTCATAAGAAGGAAGGCTATCTTGATCGGTTTGATCAGGCCTTAATTCAGCTGAAGGAGCGCGGGTCAAGATACGTTCTGGAATGACGGGCGCAATTTGATTGCGATAAGCGCATAAGCGATAGACTAAGGTCTTAGCAATATCTTTGATGACAGCAAAGCCACCAGCCATATCACCATATAGTGTGCAGTAGCCCACAGCCATTTCACTTTTATTGCCAGTTGTTAGAACTAGGCGCCCCGTTTTGTTAGAAAGTGCCATTAAAAGAGTGCCACGTACACGCGCTTGAATATTCTCCTCAGTGGCATCTACTGTTAAGCCGCTAAATTGCTCGGATAAGGACTGCTCAAGAGCGTCCACCGGTACGCTAATGGGAATTTCATCATACTGAACGTTTAAATTCTGCGCTAGTTCACGGGCATCAATCCAAGAGATATCAGCTGTGTAGCGAGAGGCCATCATCACAGTACGCACCCTGTCGGCCCCTAAGGCATCTACCGCAATCGCCAGCACTAAAGCAGAGTCAACTCCACCGGATAAGCCGATGATGACACCTGGAAACCCATTTTTATTCACATAGTCGCGTACACCCAAAACGAGTGCTTGGTAAGCCTGAGCCTCAACGCTTTGCGGTGGAGTGATAAGCCCCTTTTCAAACTGACCAGCTGAATTGATAGCGACGATACCAAGCCCCGTTTCAAACTGAGGCATTGCCATGAGGACTTCGCCATCGCTATTTAAGGCAAATGAGCCACCATCAAATACTAATTCATCTTGGCCGCCTACTGCATTGACATAGACCAAGGGCATCTTAGTCAGTGCAATATGTTGACGAAGCACCTCAATGCGTAAGGCTTCTTTTTTCAGGTGATAGGGTGAGGCATTGGGGACAAGTAATACTTGTGCTCCAGCAGTATGAGCTTGCATTGCTGGGCCAGTATGCCATGCATCCTCGCACAAAATGAGACCGTATCGAATTCCTTCGTATTCGAAAACACAAGCCTCATGTCCAGGCACAAAATAACGTACCTCATCAAATACTTCATGATTAGGCAATTCTTGTTTTGCATAGCCTGCAATGACTTTTCCACCGCGTAATACCGAGGCATAGTTTTGTAAGCCAATAGCGGTTTTCTTTGGGTGGCCGACGATGACTGTGAGATCAGAATGCAATGCTAATTGCTCCATCAGTAAAGCGAGCTCATGCTCAGCAGCTTCAATAAAAGCAGGGCGCAGTAATAAGTCTTCTGGAGGGTAGCCGGTAAGCGAGAGCTCGGGCGTGATTACTAGCTTGGCGCCCTGGGAATAGGCTTCTAGAGCAGCTTTGTGAATAAGTTGTGCGTTGCCAGTCAAATCACCCAGTAGTGGGTTGATTTGGGCCAGGGCAATTTTCTGCGAGCTCACTTTAAATCACAAAGCCGTAGAGTTAAACAATAAATATAAAACAAATTAAGCATGTTCTTTTTTATAGCGTTCAATACCTTCTAAAATTTCTTGATGGGCATCGGCAACGCCCCCCCAACCATGTATCTTCACCCATTTACCTGGTTCGAGATCTTTATAGTGCTCGAAAAAGTGTTGAATTTGATTTAAGCGTAATGGGTTGATATCTTCAGGTTTTTGCCAGTGCGTATAAATTGGCAAAATCTTATCTTCTGGAACGGCCAATAATTTTGCGTCTTGACCAGCCTCATCTTCCATTTTGAGTAAACCAATTGCACGACAACTTACTACCACACCAGGAATGAGTGGAAAGGGGGTGATCACAAGAACATCCACTGGATCGCCATCGCCTGCAACGGTTTTATTAATATAGCCATAATTGCAGGGGTAATGCATTGCAGTACCCATAAATCGGTCAACGAAAATCGCGCCACTTTCTTTATCTACCTCGTACTTAATTGGATCCGCATTCATGGGGATTTCAATAATGACGTTGAAGCTCTCAGGGATCTTATTGCCTGGCTTGACGTTGTCGAGACTCATAAATACTCCGAATAATGATTAGTAAATACCCTGATCCCTGCTGGAGGTCTTAGGGGTGATTCTGTTACATACTGTTACAGCTTAAAGACCCTAGTTTAAAGCTTTCAAAATTAGGTCGTCCTAAGCATTTGATATACAAAACAAAAAAGATCAACTTTAGGGAGTTCAAGCATGAGTAATGTGACTTTAGGCTTGTATTTTGCCTTAGCTTGCGGTGTCCTGGCCGTGATTTACGGTTTTGTGATGCGCAGCTGGATTTTGAAGCAAAGTACCGGAAATGCCAAGATGCAAGAAATTGCAGAGGCTATTCAGCAGGGGGCAGCAGCCTACCTATCTCGCCAATATAAAACCATTGCTGTGGTTGGAGTAGTAATCACTATTCTGATGGCACTATTTTTGGACTTTGCGACTGCACTCGGATTTGTAGTGGGAGCAGTTTTGTCGGGGGCTTGTGGATTTATTGGTATGAATGTTTCAGTTCGCGCCAATGTGCGGACAGCTGAAGCTGCTACCAAGGGCATGAACGAAGCACTGAACGTGGCCTTTAAAGGCGGCGCTATTACTGGCATGTTGGTAGTGGGGCTTGGGCTTCTTGGCGTTGGCTTGTTCTTTATGTTCCTGGTGTCCATTGGTGCTGGTCAAGATCTTTCTGCTGTGCTGCATCCTTTAATTGGTTTGGCATTCGGTTCTTCATTGATCTCGATCTTTGCCCGTTTAGGTGGCGGCATCTTTACTAAAGGCGCAGACGTTGGTGCTGACTTAGTCGGTAAGGTAGAAGCGGGTATTCCAGAAGATGATCCACGTAACCCAGCAGTGATTGCAGATAACGTTGGCGACAATGTGGGCGACTGTGCTGGTATGGCTGCAGACTTATTTGAAACCTATGCCGTTACTTTGATTGCGACAATGGTGCTCGGTTCCTTGATAGTGACCGCTGCTCCTATAGCCGCGATTGTTTATCCATTGGTATTAGGCGGCGTTTCGATCATTGCTTCCATTATTGGTTGCTCTTTTGTAAAAGCGACACCTGGTATGAGAAATGTGATGCCTGCCTTGTATAAGGGCTTGATCATTGCAGGCGGTTTGTCACTCATTGCCTTCTACTTTGTAACCAACTTCATCATGCCTGATGATGCATTGGGCATTCCAGGAAGTCAGTGGCGTTTATTTGGTGCCACAGTAGTCGGCCTGGTATTAACTGCCGCATTGGTATGGATTACTGAGTACTACACTGGCACCCAGTTCAAGCCTGTACAGCATATTGCTGAGGCTTCTACTAAAGGCCATGGCACTAATATCATTGCGGGCTTGGGTATTTCAATGAAGTCCACTGCTTATCCGGTATTGTTTGTGTGTGCAGCGATTTATGCAGCATATTGGCTTGCTGGTTTGTACGGCATTGCGATTGCAGCTACTGCGATGTTATCGATGGCAGGAATCGTAGTTGCACTGGATGCTTATGGTCCGATCACTGATAACGCAGGTGGCATTGCAGAAATGGCTGGCCTGCCACAATCAGTGCGTGATATTACCGATCCATTGGATGCAGTAGGTAACACTACCAAAGCAGTAACCAAAGGTTACGCGATTGGCTCTGCTGGTCTCGCATCTTTAGTGCTCTTTGCTGACTATACCCACGCACTAGAGGGTATTGGCCAACAAGTTTCTTTTGATCTCTCTAATCATATGGTGATCATTGGCCTGTTCATCGGTGGCATGATTCCTTACTTGTTTGGTGCCATGGCGATGGAAGCAGTAGGTCGTTGTGCTGGTGCTGTGGTTGAAGAGGTACGTCGCCAGTTCCGCGACATTCCTGGAATTATGGAAGGCACTGCTAAACCTGAATACGGTAAAGCGGTTGATATGCTCACTTCTGCTGCGATTAAAGAAATGATCATTCCTTCACTTCTGCCAGTGGTTGTGCCAGTCGTGGTTGGGCTCTTACTGGGGCCAGCAGCATTAGGCGGCTTATTGATGGGCACCATTGTGACCGGCTTGTTTGTAGCGATCTCAATGTGCACTGGTGGTGGCGCTTGGGATAATGCAAAGAAATATATCGAAGAAGGTAACTTCGGCGGTAAAGGTTCTGATGCGCACAAAGCAGCAGTGACGGGTGACACTGTAGGCGACCCCTACAAAGACACTGCAGGTCCTGCGGTGAACCCACTGATTAAGATTATCAATATCGTGGCATTACTTATCGTGCCACTCTTGCCGGTGGTGAGCGGATAAGAAGTAAAGGCTCTAAATAAAAACGCCTAGCAATGCTAGGCGTTTTTTTATTCTCCACAATGATGAAGTCATGGTTATTTAGATGCTTATTATTGGGTATGTGAAGAAAATTACCTAGGGGCTAAAAAGTGCCTTTTCTGAGGTCTTGCAAGCCTCTTAAATGCTCTATACAATTGCAATATACATAAGCGGGAGGTGAAGCATGGCTATTTCAACGGTTTTTACAAATAATAGGACTCAGGCGGTGCGATTGCCTGCCGAAATGAGGCTCCCAGAAAATGTGCGTAAGGTAAATGTTCGGGCAAAAGGTCGTGAGCGCATCATTGCCCCAGTTGAAAATATGTGGGACAACTTCTTCCTGAGTGAGTCTGGCGTAAGCGATGACTTTATGGATGAAAGAGGTTCTCAAGAACAAGGCGATAGGGAGCCCCTTTGATGCTGAAGTACTTACTTGACACTAATACCGTTATTTATGTCATTAAGCGAAAACCGCTAGAGGCACTTAAAGTTTTCAACAAAAATGCGAATCGTATGGCCATATCAACAATTACATTAGCTGAGTTGATTTATGGCGCCGAAAAAAGTAAGCAAGTAGAAAAAAATCTCAATAATATTGAGGACTTTATAAGTCATTTAGAGGTTCTCCCTTATGACATTAATGCAACTCAGCATTACGGGCAAATAAAAGCATTTTTAGAGCGCAATGGTAAGCCTATTGGAGTCAATGATATTCATATTGCAGCTCATGCAAGAAGTCACGGTTTAACTTTGGTGACAAATAATTTGTCTGAATTTAAAAGAGTCCCAAATCTTGCCCTTGAGAATTGGGTTTAAATAGCACTCCTTAACAAAAAAGTCTAGCACTGCTAGGCTTTTTTATTGCTGAATCATCAAAAACTTAGGACAAAGTTTCCAAATAACGCTGTGCATCTAATGCGGCCATACAACCTGTGCCAGCACTCGTAATAGCTTGACGGTAGATATGATCTTGAACGTCGCCTGATGCGAATACACCGGCAATGTTGGTAGCAGTAGCATTGCCCTCTAGACCTGAGTGAGTTTTGATGTAGCCATTGTTCATTTCCAGTTGACCAATAAAGAGCTCGGTATTCGGTTTGTGACCAATGGCAATAAAGGTACCAGTGACTGCGATGTCTTCGGTGCTGCCATCTTGTTTTTTAATGCGTACGCCAGTCACACCTTTGTCATCGCCAAGAACTTCATCAAGTGTGCAGTTGAGTTTGAGCTCCACCTTTCCTTCGGCTACTTTTGCCATCAGACGATCAATCAGTATAGGTTCAGAGCGGAACTTATCGCGACGATGAATCACAGTAACCTTTTTTGCAATACCAGTTAGGTAAAGCGCTTCTTCAACTGCGGTATTACCACCACCCACTACGCAAACATCTTGATTGCGATAAAAGAAGCCATCACAAGTTGCGCAACCAGAGACCCCGCGACCCATGAATGCTTCCTCGCTAGGTAAGCCAATATATTGAGCAGAGGCGCCAGTGGAAATAATCAGGGCATCGCAGGTATAGGTTCCAGAATCACCTACTAGACGAATTGGCTTTTCTGTGAGGGCTGCAGTATGAATATGGTCAAAAATGATTTCAGTATTAAAGCGTTCGGCATGCTTTAAAAAGCGATCCATGAGCTCAGGTCCTTGAACGCCATCTGGGTCGGCCGGCCAGTTTTCTACATCCGTAGTGGTCATTAATTGGCCGCCTTGAGCTAGACCAGTAATGAGGGTAGGCTTTAAATTGGCTCTGGCGGCATAAACGGCTGCTGTATAGCCAGCAGGGCCAGAACCGAGAATTAGTACTTTAGAGTGTTTGGGTGTATTTGTATTCATATTCAAATTATAGGTTTGCTTGTTTACAATCGGTAGAACATGGCAAGAACCGCATACCCGAAGTCTAAGATTCCCCAGTCCCCTGATAATCCCGGGCAGGGCAGGATGCCCCGTCTACTCCTAGAGGCTCGCTGGTTCATCTCCGTAGGTTTGTGCCTGGGTTTATTTGCCATCCTATTGACTTATTCCAAGGCGGATCCAGCTTGGTCCCATGCCAGTTTTGAGAGCCCTAAGAACCTGGGCGGTCGTTTTGGCGCTTATTTTGCAGATTTATTGCTTTATATCTTTGGGATTTCAGCGTTTTGGTGGGTTGCCTTATTTGGCCGCCGTGTACTTCAGGGCTGGCGTGAGCTTTGGAGTATCCCTTTGCCACCAGATCCTGAGGCTAAACCAGACTCCCTGATAGTTCGTTGGCTGGGCTTTGGGCTAACTTTGATTTGCAGTATGGGTCTTGAGTCTATCCGACTTCATTCTTTAACCTGGGAGCTTCCAAGACCTCCTGGCGGGATTCTGGGTGAGCTGATTGGTGATCCGCTCCAAATGTCTCTCGGTTTTACAGGCGCAACCATCGTTTTACTGTTTGGCCTATGCGCTGGCCTATCTTTATTCCTCCATTTTTCTTGGATGGACGCTGCTGAAAAAGTAGGGCGCTTTCTAGAGGTTTCATATCACCGTATTCTCGAGCGTCGTGATAGCGAAGCAGATCGTAAATTAGGTGAAGCAGCTGCCGAAGAGCGTGAGGAGTATGTCGAAGAGTTTCGTGGTCGTGTGGAAGTGGCAGCGCCCGTGCAAATTGTGCGTGCTCCAGTAGAAATTCTGAAAAGTGCCCGTGTCGAGCGCGAAAAACAGCAACCCTTATTTGTGGATATTCCAGATTCGGAGTTACCACCTCTAGCGCTTTTAGATCCAGTACCTGAAGTGAAAGAAACAATTTCTGCTGAGGTATTGGAATTTACTTCACGCCTCATTGAACGTAAGTTAGCTGAATTCGGTGTGCAAGTGACAGTCATTGCGGCGTACCCAGGCCCAGTTGTGACTCGTTATGAAATTGATCCTGCCGTTGGCGTTAAGGGTAGTCAGATTGTCAATCTCTCACGTGACTTAGCGCGGGCTCTTGGTGTGGTGAGCATGCGTGTAGTGGAGACGATTCCTGGTAAGACCTGTATGGCTTTGGAATTACCAAACCCAACGCGTCAATCGGTTTATCTATCGGAGATTTTGACTTCACAGGTTTATAACGATAACCATTCATTATTAACGCTGGCTTTAGGTAAAGATATTTCTGGTAGCCCGATGGTTGCGGATTTAGCAAAGATGCCCCATTGCTTATTGGCTGGTACTACTGGTGCTGGTAAGTCAGTTGGTATTAATGCCATGATTCTGTCACTGCTCTTTAAGGCAAAGCCTGATGAGGTCAGACTCATCATGATTGATCCAAAGATGCTCGAGATGGCGATGTATGACAGGATTCCTCATCTGTTATGCCCAGTCGTAACCGATATGAAGCAAGCCTATAACGCGCTCAATTGGGCAGTCCATGAGATGGAGCGTCGCTATAAGCTGATGAGTAAGTTTGGTGTGCGGAACTTAGCTGGCTTTAATAAGAAAATTCTAGAAGCAGAAGAAAAAGGTGAAAAGCTCACCAATCCATTTAGCCTGACCCCTGATGATCCCGAACCAATTTATAAAGCGCCTGTCATCGTCATCGTGATCGATGAGTTAGCAGACTTGATGATGGTCTCTGGCAAAAAGGTTGAGGAGTTGATTGCGCGGATTGCACAAAAGGCCCGTGCTGCTGGTATTCATTTAGTGTTGGCCACGCAGCGACCTAGCGTCGATGTGATTACTGGTTTGATTAAGGCGAACGTGCCTACTCGTATTTCATTCCAGGTCAGTAGCAAAATTGATAGTCGTACTATTTTGGATCAGCAGGGTGCAGAAGCATTACTTGGTATGGGTGACATGCTCTACATGGCACCAGGTACAGGTTTACCGGTGCGGGTTCATGGCGCATTTGTTTCGGATGATGAAGTACATCGTGTTGTTGAGTGGTTAAAAGAAAAAGGTGATGCTAATTATATTGACGGCATTCTTGAGGGCGCAGATGAATCTAATATTGACGCACTCACTGGTGAGGGTGGTGGCGAAGCCGACCCACTTTACGATCAGGCTGTAGCGATTGTTTTGGAAAATAAACGCCCATCAATCTCTTTGGTGCAGCGTCATTTGCGTATCGGCTATAACCGTGCTGCTCGCTTGCTAGAAGATATGGAAAAAGCCGGGCTGGTTTCTAAGATGGGTAACGGAGGCAATCGCGAGATCCTGCGTCGTCCTTCTGAATAAGACAGTGATTTCGTACTCATCCTTTTCAAAGATTGCAGTTTCAATAGCAATCGCGCTGACAACCCTCTTGGCAACGAATAACGTTTGTGCCCAGAGTGAGACTGGTGCTGAACAGCTTAGACAATTTGTGCGTAACTCTAAAAGTGCTGAAGGTGATTTTGTACAACAACAGTTGCGCGCTCCTAAGGCGAATGAGTCTCAAGATAAGGGTCTCAAAGTAGTACGGGAGACACGCGGGCATTTTGTGTTTCAGCGTCCTGGTCGCTTTGTTTGGGATACGCAAAAGCCATTTGAGCAAAAACTGATTACCGATGGCAAGCAGCTGATCTTGTGGGATAAGGATTTAAATCAAGCCACCTTCAGGCCAGCAGGCCAAGCCCTAGCAACAACTCCGGCAGCTATTTTGTTTGGTGAGACTTCTCTTGATCAAAATTTTGATTTAGTAGAAGGCGATGAACGTTTGGGAATGAAATGGGTTGCATTAGTACCCAAGAAGAATCCCAACACTAAGAATGATCCTCCCTATACCAAAATCTCGGTTGGTATGAGTAATGGTTTACCTAAAGCGCTTGAGTTAATTGATGGCTTTGGCAGCGTAGTTTTGGTGACTTTGGACAAAGTTGCGTTGAATGTGAGTTTGCCTGCAAATCGTTTTACTTTTACTCCGCCTGCAGGCGCTGAAGTCTTACGCTTAAACTAGAAACTATTTAGAACGAATGACCCTAAACCAGCAGAGCATTACATGATTGATCCGCAATTACTCCGCAAAGATATCGCCGCAGTTGCCGCGCGCCTGGCAACTCGCAAGTTCCAACTCGATGTTGAGAAATTCAATACCTTAGAGTCTGAGCGTAAATCCTTACAAACGCGTACCGAAGAATTGCAAGCTAAGCGCAATCAATTAGCAAAAGCGATTGGCATGAAAAAAGGTAAGGGCGAAGATGCTGCCGCAGAAATGGCAGAAGCAAGCCAGATCAATGTGGATATGGAATCTGGATCAAATCGCTTAGCCATTTTGCAGGCAGAGATTTCTGATTTCTTAATGGGTATTCCCAATCTTCCAGATGTCTCTGTACCAACCGGTAAAGATGAGACAGAGAATCAAGAGATCAAGCGCTGGGGTGAGCAACCCATTTTTGATTTTGAGATCAAAGATCACGTAGATCTAGGTGGTCCATTAGGTTTAGATTTTGAAGTGGCCGCTAAGATTAGTGGCTCACGCTTCGTAGTGCTTAAAGGCCCAATTGCACGATTGCATCGTGCCTTAGCCCAGTTGATGCTTGATACGCATACAAGCCAGCATGACTACCAAGAGGTATATGCACCCTATATGGTGAATGCCACTTCGATGCGGGGCACTGGTCAGCTCCCTAAGTTTGAAGAAGATCTCTTTAAGGTGCCACGCCAAATGGGTGGTGAAGACGCAAAAGGGATAAATGGGGGCGAAGCGAAAACTGAAAACTTTTATCTCATTCCTACTGCAGAGGTTCCAGTAACCAATTTAGTCAGAGATGAGATTGTGAATGCAGATAATCTCCCAATGAAATTTGTAGCGCATACACCATGCTTTCGTTCTGAAGCAGGGAGTTATGGGCGCGATGTCCGCGGCATGATTCGTCAACATCAGTTTGATAAGGTTGAGTTGGTACAAATGACCAAGCCAGAAGATTCAATGCAGGCCTTAGAGGATCTCACCGGCCATGCAGAGAAAATCTTAGAACTCTTAGATTTACCTTATCGAAAAGTATTACTCTGTACAGGTGATATGGGATTTGGCAGCACCAAGACTTACGATTTAGAAGTATGGGTACCTTCTCAAAATGCTTATCGTGAAATCAGCTCCTGCTCAAACATGGGTGACTTTCAAGCAAGACGCATGCAAGCTAGATTTAAAGCGGGCCGAGGTAAACCAGAATTACTGCACACCCTAAATGGCTCAGGACTTGCAGTGGGCAGGGCATTAGTCGCCCTTATAGAAAACAAACAACAATTTGATGGCAGCATTGCCATACCAAAAGCGCTGCAGCCTTATTTGGGTGGGCTCACGGTGCTTGAGCGAATCGGCTAAATTGTTATAGTTTTAATTTTTAGCCGAGAGGCATTCTTTTCAAGTACCTTATCAAGTGTGATGATCGCTTTTGCCTTAAAAAACTTGGCAGCTGCTAGATGTAGTGCATCCCCTGATCGTAATTTTGATGAGCTATCTAATACTAGTAATCCAGCCGAATAAAATACTTTATTGTCAATTGGTAGCAATTCGATATCGTTATTGCATATAGCTTCAAAAATTTTCCAAGCGCTCTTACTTTCTTTGGGAGTTATTTGCCCTGTTCTTTCTTTGATACTTAAAGCGCTGGCAAATTCTGTAAACATCCAAGTGGATGAAATAAGCTGTAGATCTCGAGAGTTCTCGTACCATTTATTGATAGCAGGGCTTTTTGTTTCCTTGGTGCATAAACCAACAAGTATGCTTGAGTCAACATAAAGCATTAGTAGCGCGCCTCAGAGCGAACCTCATCCATTACCGATTTTCCCATGCTCATAGAATCTCTTAAATCTCTAGCCATTTTTGCTAAGGTTTTGCGATCTAACTTCTGAGGCTTGATGATGAGTGTTCCATTCATGGAAAGAGTAGCCTCAACTTTGTCTCCTTCTTTAAGGTGAATTTGCTTTACTACTTCCGCTGGAATTCGCAATGCTAGGCTATTACCCCATTTTGAAATTTGGATATTCATCAGTTAATCCCTTCATAGATATACATAAATGTATATCTATATTAATGGAGATAAGCTCTTTTGACTAGTCAATTTTTAGTCAATATCAACTGTATGGCTTTACATATCGCTGGCTATAATGATCTCTTGGTTCGGAGAGGTGGCAGAGTGGTCGAATGTACCTGACTCGAAATCAGGCGTACTGTCAAAGGTACCGAGGGTTCGAATCCCTCCCTCTCCGCCAGATTCAACCTAGAAGCCTTTTTTAAATAAGGCCCTCTACTTTGAAGTGCTCTATACCTACCAGCTTACCCACCAATAAAACCTTGCTTAAGGGTCGATTGAACTGCACTTTCTTACACTGAAAATCTCACCACAGCGCTGCGTAAGGTACTCATCAATATCAAAGCAGTTGAGATTTTCTGCTCCATTAATCATGGGTACATCACCGTGATGAAGAAAGTGAGTAACTAGCAGGTCAGCACTTTCAATTAAATTTGCAACAAAACTGCATATTGCAATTGAATTCATATCTTTTGGGCTGTTTAGTAAAAATCGTCCAAACCACCATTTCGTAGGAAAAAGTGTGGAGGTGTTTAAAAATGTAGAAATCTATTGAAATATGTAATAAAAAGTATATAAATATGTGTAATAGTAAGAAAAAGTGTGGGAAAATAGCTATTCAAACGAAAAAGTGAGGCTTGAGGGAAACATGAGCGATATAGGCTATTCACAAGTAAAAAGTCAGCTTGATCTCAGTACTTTTGATCCATTAGCACCAGCACGCCTTGCCTCGGTAACCAGTGTAACGCCCACCCAGGGTGCATTGTTGATACCCGCCAAGGTAGCCCCCAAAGATGATCGCCCACTAACCCATCTTTTATTTGCGCTAAAGCATGAGGGGGTTAATCTCCAGTTGCTGTCGCAGGCCTTAAGAAAAATCTCAGCCCAAGAAATGCTGGCCGCAATTAGCGAATCGCCAACAGGCGTTTACATTCGTACGGCTTGTTATTTGTGGGAAGCCTTTAATAAGCAAGAGTTAAAGGGCGCACCAGCAATTACAGGGCCAATGGTTAATTTATTTGATCCCAAAAAATACATTACAGGACCAAGCATACGCAATGCTAAATGGCGGGTTAATTTCAATGGCTTGGGTTCTTTGGATTACTGCGTAACTGTTGAGCGAACTGCAAACATTAATAGTTTGCTTGAATCTAACATCCTCCAGAAGGCTAATGAATTTCTATCGGAGCTTGGTTCAACCGCATCCGATAGGGCAATGTCTTGGGCTTATTTAAGCGAGACCAAAAGTTCTTTTGAGATTGAGCATGAAACACCAAGCGCTAATAAAGCAGAGGCATTTGTAGAGTTGCTTAAAAAAGCACATCTGACTACTCAATTGAATGAAGAATACTTGGTTGGCTTGCAAAACACTGCCATTACAAACCCGTTAGATAGGGCAGTTCATTATCGGCATGAGCAAAATTGGTTAAGTAGCCCATTACGTGGTGCTGCTGGCGTAACGTATATTCCGCCACCACCTAAAATTGTTAATGACTTGATGAAGGGCTTGGTAGGCTTTGCTAATGCTTCGCCAAAGCAGATAGACCCTTTGGTTGCCGCTGCGATTATTTCATTCGGGTTTGTTTTCATTCACCCATTTATGGATGGTAATGGGCGTTTATCGCGATTCTTATTTCATCATGCTTTGTGCCGGTCCGGCGCTTTAAAGAACGGCTTGCTATTGCCAGTATCTATTGCAATGAAGCGCAATGAAGATTTATACCTATCTGCTCTAAAGAGCTTTTCTGAGCCTGCTCGTAAGCGCTGGGAGGTCATTTGGATTGATGGTGATGACTATCAAATGACATTCAAATCGGATGATTCTTTATATCGCTACTGGAATGCCACTGCATGTGTTGAGTTTGGATTAGAGATGGCTAAGCAAGCATTAGAAAAGGACTTAAGAGAAGAGACTGATTACTTGGCGAAGTACGACCTCATTTACCGTGCTATTGATGGCGGATACGACATCAGAGGCAAGGATCTCAATACCTTAATTTTGGCATGCATGGAAGAAAACGGAAAACTATCTGCTAACCGTCGTAAGAAGTTTGCCTCAACAGTGCCAGAAGAAATATTTGATGCAATTGAAGCTGAATACATGAAGGTAGTAGGCTGATTCAAAAAGCCCTAGACTCATTCTGTCAAGAGCACCCCAAAGGGATGGCTTGCGTGGTCATTATCAAAATACTCTAGTGACTTGATGAGTTCTGCATTGCTCGAGGCCAATGTAGAACTCATCTGCACTTATTATTTAATTGAACTTAAAGGACCATTGGCTACATAACCATTTAATGAGAGTGGGCCAGGCGAGAAGGTACCTAAAAGATTGTTTTGATAAACGGTATTTGAATCCTGAGTCGTGGCGCCAGGAACAGCGACTGATACCCATACTGGTGTGCTAGTAAAACCAGTAGGTATTCTTGCAACATTGACAAGAGCACCTAAGGCGCCACTTCCTGAAGTAACTTCACCAAAGCCTGTCAAATAACAGCCTGCTTGACAAAAATTGTGAAATCTGCAAATATAGAATTAACTTTTTTTATAGATGAGATTTATTACACTAGCCAAGACAATATATTATGAATAGCAAAATCCCTGTCTTAATCAGACTCGCGCCACTACTATTTTTATTAAGCCTAATATCTTGTGGAGGTGGATCGAGCTCAGGTGGCTCATCAAGCTCAAGTGTTGGAACCTCATTAAAGGCTGGTTATCAGCAAGCTAAGTGGCAATCTAATACTACAGTTACCTATTCGGGTGATTGCACTATGACTATTACCTCTAATGATCTCCCTTCTCATGCGATGGCAACTTATTATTTGGCACCTACAAATGCTGGATACCCAACGACAGTAGCAACCAACCAAGTTGGTAATCTTAGTCTTCAGCCTAATACCAGAACTGCAACCCCAACTATTCTTACATTTAATATCTGCCCAACGAAAGCAAACACAACAACAGCCACCAATCTTGGAACTGTTGGAGTGATGATTTCAGGGGGAAATCTTTTTAATGGCGCTGAGGCAACGGGTATTGCAGCCATGAGTGACAATGTATCCTATCCAGCGCCAGATGGAACAACTGCCTATTTTTTAGATAATTGTAATGCCCACTATGCTCCTCGGCCAGGACAAACGACTGCAGGTGGACAATATCACTACCATGCAAACTCACCTTGCGTTACATCATTAGTTGATTTAGTAAATGGGCCTTCGCATATTATTGGCGTAGCTCTTGACGGCTATCCTGTATATGGTGGGCGCGATATAAGTGGCAATGTGATTAGTATATCACAACTTGATCAATGCAACGGTATCACTAGTCCAACTCCAGAATTTCCCAATGGCATTTATCACTATGTTTTGCCTGAAGGTGTTACTTCATTACGTGCCTCATTGCCCTGTTATGGTGGTGTCATTACAACTGCTCAAGTAGCTCTAGCTCAGACTTTGGCAATTTGTACAAGTCCAGCTTTGTCTGTTAAGCCATCTCTAAAAATTACAAATAAACTGGCTTTCGAAGTAAATAAACGTAGTCTCAAAAAAGTATTGGTTAATTCTTAGGTAAAAGTAATATTGCTTTTTTACAGCTTAGAATTAACGTTATCGGAACCTAATCCTGCATAAGGTTGAAGTCTGTAACGGTTATTTCCAAGGTCGGTAACCATCAAGCCCAAGGATTGTGCTTTACCAATGACATCGGCAGCACTGAGTACTTCTCCGCCTGCCTTAAATTCAAAATCAATGCGGTAGCCGTCGTACTCCATTTTGTCTATAGAGCCTTTTCCAAGTGCGGTCTTGAGTTGCTGGAGTTTGCCAGTCATAGCGATGAAGTCGGCATCAGTAGGCAGGCCTTTATGGCGTGCTTCATTGGTTAACTGTTTGGTGAAGGCTAGGGCAATCGAGTCGGTGTTTTTATTTTGAGCAAGTAAGCCAATTGTTTCAGGCGCCAAAAATTGTGCAGCAGAGATATCAATATTTCGACCCCAGCGCCAATTATCTACAGCGAGCCAAGAGGTATATATTCCCGCACCCAAAACAATACTACTCACAGCATATTGAGCCCAGATGATAGGTTTTGTCCATAAGCTGCGATCCAACCAGGAAATGGTTTTGCTAAGCGGTGTTTGTAATTGCTGTCCTGAGTTGGAAAACCAATTCAGGGTAGATTTTTTGGATGGCTTGCGCACACCAAATTCAGCATGTAATAAATTTAAGCTTGCTGCTGCAATATCAGTGCGGCGGCTAAAAGTAAAGGCGCTTGGAGTCATCCAGTCCCATGACCATGCTATTGGCTTGATATCTTGTAAGCGACTAGGCAATACCACTTCTTCCGATTCTTCAATCCAGGCGACTCCAAGCTGCTCTGTCTTATGCCATGTATAAATGACTGCAGCATCACTTCTTTGAAAAGCAACACAAGAACTCAAGGGTTCTTGTAGGTTTGTGCTCGTATTTTGTAAGGGCATGATCAGACAATCTGGGATCATGCGGACACGAGGCGTCAGAATATGATCAAGCTCTCGAACCAGCCAATGCAACCAAGATTTATTCATGACCGCAAGCGTTCTTTGGGATCCTGCTTGTCCAGGTAGCTGAGGCAAAGCATAAATTACAGTGCTTTCAATATCACCTAATAGCTCATCTTCAATCAGGCTAGGGAGGACCTGCTGTAATTTCTTAGCTTTTACTAGTGGAACCTTTTTCTCCATCAGTCTAACGTCTAGAGTTGGCATTAATACCAAAGCTTCATCGGCATAAGGCATTGATTCAACAGTTCCTGTTCCAGATGATTGAATGGTGGCATGTAATGCGTTGGTTTCGCACAAGCACCACTCAAAAGCTTCTTTTTGAGCATTAAAGCCGTCATCAGTGCTAGCTGCTTCGAAAAGCGGCTTGAGAGGGCAATGAATAATCAATAGACTCATTCTGACAATATCCTGTTAGTTCTATTCCAAACAACCTGAGTATAGTTGCCTAAGGCCATTGGACTCAATGATCTCTGAATTAAGCTGGAACTCTTAAAAATGCTACTTCCTAGATTGACTTCAGAGGATGCAAGCCAATACTGAGAATTAATATTTATTAGACTTGCATCTACCGTCACACTAGATCCTGCGCCAGAGCGCATTAAAAGGCTATTGATATCCGTCAAACTTTTAGCAGGTGAGCCGGATCGATTTTGCACAATGCTATTCGCTGAAGAGCGGGTCAAGCCAGCAAAGGCAGCCATTAAGACCTCGGCTGGAGCAGTATTGATATTGATGGTGGTGGGGTTCGGTAACACTGATACATAGGAGCGTAATGTTTGAATCATTGTTGCGCTATAACCGGGTATACCTATTAAGTCGCTAACATCATTGAATGTCATCTGTCTGTCTTGAACAATTTGAGCGGTTTGTTGTGCCAGATTGGAATTGAAGCCTAAGGCGATAAGGAGTCGTGAATAGGCAAGTACGCCATTGGCATTACTTTGGAAATTAGCGTTCCAAAGATTGGTCAGGTTGAATAAGCCTTGTGCGTCTGTTATTCCACCATTGACTGTCACAGCTTGCAGTTCATCTGGGATGTCAACATTCTTTAAAAAATCAGCCACTTTGCTATCGCTTAAGGGAAGAGACCAAGCCTCTCCCAAATGATCGGCTTGGCTAGTACGTAAATCTTGGGTTAATACGAGTCTCGCAAAATCGATCATGCCGTGTTGTAGCCATTGCGCTTGGGTTTTATCGCGAGTGGTTTCGATATTGCGAATTTGTAATTGTTGGCGCCATATCAAACTGCTGATCACAACTGCTGCGACCCCAACCACAATCAGCGCTGTCACTGTCGCAGAGCCTCTCTCTGTCTGAGGTGGTAGCGGTTTATTAGGATCGATCATGCTATAGACTCGCACCAGCTAAACACGATCTAGTAATAGGAAAAGGAAGGTTTTTCAGCCCCCAGCGTATATTGAGCCCAGCAAAAAGGGGTGTATCCACACCTTTACCTGGTAATGGTGCATTGGTAATGACACTGACCTGCTGGGTAATGATTTCTGGAACCTCGAGGCTGATTTTCATATCGCTTGAAGTGAGATCAGGATCTCGTATGAATGGTTGCCATATTGCCAAGGCATCCGATTTATTCGTCAGCGGGCGACTTATCCATCGTTGTAGACCGATTTGGGTCACTCCATAACCAATCACTACCCAACTGGGTTGTTTAGCCTCATTGTGCTGACGTAACCACCAGATATTCTTTGCTCCAGCAGAATACTGTGGAACATTTAATTCGGCGCTCGGTATCATTTCTTGACAGTCGCGCTCGAATTGACGCACTAATTGAAAATAGACTGCATCTTGTTTAGCTCGCCCCTCGATATTTTCTTTGCTGCGGAGCATGGCATCCATACCTTGCCAGGCGAGAAGCCCAACAACAGCCATGATGATCATGGCTACCATCACCTCGATTAGAGTAAAACCAGCATCAGCTGCTGTTACTGTCTTTTGCTTCATAGGGCACCAGCGTTTAGGTTGGGAACGACTGTTACTAACCATGCTAGACGGGGGCCATTGACTTGGGTGCTGTTAGCTTGATCGGCCATAAAAACAGTTATCTCTACCCGTCTAAAAGAGGGGTTAGGCGTATCGATTACCTTGCGTTGGCAGACTAATACCAAGTTGGCTTGAGGACAGCTAAAAGTACTTGTACCCACTTCTGGCCAAACTCGATTCATCCGAATTTCATTTAAGGAATTATCAGCACTCCAGATTGCCATCGTCCGCTGAGTTACTGCAAATTGCGTATCTGCACTCAGTGCCACTGCTCGAAGGGCTGCAATCAGCGCAATGCTCAACACCATCATGCCCACTAGAACTTCAATCAGGGCAAAGCCATTCTTTTTATGAAGTACCTTTTGATTCATGGCGAAGACCAGTTGAAGTGGCCATCGCTAGAGCGTATTAAAGTTGCTGAGCGTTTCTCTTGCTGTATGGAGGTACGCATTACTTCGGCGACATATTCAGCGCCTAAATTGAGTTGCAATGGTTCAATAATGACTGCTTTTGACCAGGCCTGGGCTTTATAGGCATCAGGAATAAAGGTAGGGGGCTGATTAGAATCTTTAGCTTGAGCCATAGGATCGGACTTGCTAAAGCGCCATCCAGATTCATTAATCTCGACTCGCATTGGAATGCCAGTGGTTTGGCTTTCATCCTGAGCAGCATTGAGTGATGCGACTAATTGATCTAAATTATTTCGCCAAGTACGCTCATCATGATTTGGTATAGCTAATACAGCAACAGCTAATAAGATGGCTACAACTGTTAATACTAGCAACATCTCAATTAAAGAAAAGCCACCTTCTGCAGAGGGGGCTGATAGAGAATGAGCTTTCTCTTCTTTAGATACCAATATCTGCATCTGCACCAGTGCCGCCTGGTTTTTTATCTGCCCCGTAACTATAGATATCAATCTCACCTTTAGTTCCTGGATTGGCATATTGATAGGGATGTCCCCATGGATCATTCGGCAATGAGTCTAGATAACCACCAGTTTTCCAGTTCTGTGGAACTGGTTCTGCGCTGGGCCTGGTAACCAGTGCATTTAGACCTTGCTCAGTGCTGGGGTAGCGACCAATATCCAAACGATACAATTTAAGGGCTTGATTGATGGTGCCGAGATCATGTTTTGCAGCAGTAGCCCGAGCCTCATCAGGACGCCCCATGATTCGAGGGACGATCAAGGTAGCTAAGATGCCGATGATGGCAATCACCACCATGATTTCAATCAAGGTAAAGCCTGCTTCTTTATTTCGAATATTTAATTGCATATTGACCATTGGCTATTTATTTTCGTAAATCTATTTTCTAGATTGATTCATTTCTGAATCTCTACTTGACGGAATCTTTTCTTTTTTACTCTTTTGGATAGAAAAGTTCATTTCTTTTCCTTGATATAGTAAGGTTGCTGTTTCAGGGTCTATTGCTTGTAATGCTAGTCCTCTGCCCATCGTTTCCCCAACGGCGATTGCGCCGGTTGGTTTACCGTCGATATCAAATAGGGCGAAGCCTTGGTAAATGCCGCCCTTATTTTTTTCAGTAACGACTACTCCGCGCAAAATGATATTGTCTGTGCCAATAGGTTTACTACCAAAAAGGGGATAGCTTATATTAATATTTTGGTTGGTATATAGAGTAGTACCTTTGAAATTCTTTAGTACGCTATCTGCTGGACTAGGAATTTGTAAAATATGCATCAACCAATATGCAGTAGATGCCAAAGTAAGGCATATAAAAACATAGCTAAGCGCTTGACTTACCCGAATTGGTGTTACACCAGTAAACACGATTACATTCTTTTCCATTACGCCTTTCGATTGGCGCAGACGCCAATCAAATTGAGTTTTGGTATCGCTTAACTTATCCAGAATAAGCGCCTGTAATCGTTTCAAAATTTTCTTTCCTCTCTCAAGGTAGCCAGTGGCATTTTTATAAACCAGCCATTTTAATGGCGCAAACCCCATTTTTTGCCTCTTCAGCGGTAGTGGTAATGGTCTTCTATAGTACTATACAGAATGTCATTTTTAGAAAAGTGTCGAGGGTTTAATTGACCTCAGGACCAGATTTTTGTGAAACTAACCTCCCAAAATTTTGTGAAAGTTGCCACCCGCTGGGGCCATGTCTCTTTGCCTGCTTTACGCAGTCGGCTAAGAAGGGTCTTGGGAGACTTTAAGAGCCCCAAACTTTCAAATAGACTACATCCTTTAATAGGAGTATTTTGTACTTTCGCTCTAGTTTGGCTATGTTTAGATTTTTGGGTCTTACCTTACATGCGAGATTTAGAGGGTCGGACATCCTTGCGTCCTACGCAATGGGCTCAACTGGAAAACCTCATCAAGTTATCTAAAACAAATCAGGTACAGCAAAACACCATTGAACCCATAGACGATGCTGAATTGCAAAAGATACGAACGATCTTGCAGTCAAAACGTATTAAGCCAAATGTCTTAAGGTTGAGTCTTGAAAATCCACCGCGTATCGAGATTCAAGCAAGCGATGTATTATTTTCAAGTGTTGTTGATGTATTGGAAGAGTTGCGTGCTACCTGGCATTTATACCCCGAGCGAGTTGAGGTGAGCTCTACGTCTGCAATAGCAGTAGTCAATGTTAGTGCAACATTAAGGCAATCTAGCAATCCCAATGCCACATTAAATCTCTCCGCCATCGAGAGCAGCCTTAAAAAATGAAGATCACGCTAAGCTCACCTTCTGAAAAATCGCACAAAATATTTTGGCTTGTCATATTTGCTGTTGTACTCGCTATAGTCATTCAGCAAATGCCTGCCAGCATTATGAGTGGCTTATTGGCCAATCAATCTGCATGTCGCGTAACTATGCATCAAACTATCGGCAGCATTTGGGATGGGAGTGCTGCACTGGGATTCTCTGAGCCAAACTTAGTGGGCGGTGGCTGCCGTGAGCCAGTAGCGATTACTGAGAGATTTTCTTGGAAATCCCAATGCAGTTTGATGCAGGGTCAGTGCCAAGTTGATATTCAATTTGTTGGGCTAGATAAACCCCTGACGATTTATGCCTATCCAAACCAGATTAAAGTAGGAAGTGGAGAAATTGTTTTACCAGCATCCATCCTTGAAGCCTTTGGTAATCCTTGGAGTACTCTTCGTCCTCGTGGCCAATTATCAGCATATTGGAGTGAGCTTAAAAAAGGCGCAGATACATCTGGGTCTGTCAGAATTAATATTACCAATTTATCTAGCCCTATTAGTGCTGTGAAGCCACTGGGGAGCTACGAGATTAAGGCTAATCTTGCCCAGACTGGAACTTCCTTTGAGCTGGCTACTGTAGCAGGCCCTCTATTACTAAAGGGTAAAGGCACGGCGGATTCGGATACTAAGCCAGGCTTACATTTTGCGGGAGGGGCTTGGGCTGCACCTGAGGTGGAAGAATCTTTGATAGGGTTACTATCCTTGCTGGGAAGAAAAGATGGCGATACTTATCGCATGCAATATTAGCGGATGAAATGAAACAGCATGCCTAATTCTATAAAAGCACCTATGAAGAAACATTATCTTTTGCAATTTCTGCTGTGCTGCCTATGTAATCAATTCATCCTCTTACCAGGAGTGATGGCGCAAAATCTGACGAACTCCAATTCTGGAGCTGCAGTTGAGCAAGCTACTGTCTCACTTTCTTTTAATAACGCTGATATTGAATCAGTCGCTAGTGTTATTGCCAAGGCAACCGGACAAACCATCTTGGTCGATCCACAAGTCAAAGGCACCATTACCCTCATTACAAACAAACCGGTAACCAAGACCAAGGCGCTCGATTCTTTATCAACTGCCTTGCGCACGGCAGGCTTTGCTTTAGTAGAAACCAATGGCATGTATCGGGTGGTTACCCAAGCTGATGCCAAGCTGGTAAGTACTTCCGTTATGACTGGAAAAGGCAAGCAAGAGGGCGATCAAATTATTACCCGTATATTTAAGCTGAACTATGAGTCAGCAAATAATTTATTGCCAGTCTTACGTCCATTAGTATCCCCAAACAATACGATCAATGCCTATCCTGGAAATAACACGATTGTTGTGACGGATTACGCCAGTAATATTCAAAGAATTGCTACTTTAATTGAATCAATTGATGCACCAACCTCAACGGAAGTGCAAACAATCAAATTGCAATATGCATTCTCAAGTGATATTGCAGCGATTCTCAATAAAGTTTTAGATACCGGAATAGCTGGCGCTGCAGATCCCGCATTAAAAACCATGATTCTTTCTGAGCCACGTACGAACGCTATTTTGATTCGTAGTTCAAGTGCTGAGCGCGTGAGGCAAGTTCGTATTTTGGTAGCTAGATTAGATGTGCCTGGTAATAAAAACGGAAATATTTGGGTGGTGCCCTTAAAGAATGCGGAAGCCAGCAAATTAGCCGTTACCTTACGAGCTCTGGTTGCTGCGGATGCTGCTTTATCTGCCCAAGTGGCCAGCTCAAGCAATACTCCACCTGCATTAGCGAGTAACCCCCAGCAAAATCCTGGCGCTATCCCTCAGACTGCAGGACAGCCAGGTGCTGGCGCTAACTTGGCTACCTCTGCTTTAACTAGCTCTAGCAATCCTAATATTGGGGGCTTTATTCAGGCTGAACCGGCAACGAATTCTATTTTGATTACTGGTAGCGAGCCTTTGTATCGCAGTCTCAGACAAGTGATTGATCAATTAGATCTGCGACGTAATCAGGTCTATATTGAATCACTGATTGTGGAGGTTAGTAATGAAACCGCTGCAGAGCTAGGAATCCAATGGAATTTCTTATTGGGGTCAGGTAATCAAAACGTCGGATTTGGTAGCACCAATTTTGGCACTCCTGGACAGAATCAAGGGCCTGGAGGCAATATTTTAGGTCTCAATCAAAACGTCAATGCCATTGCGAATAACGCGGCAAATACTGGTGCTGTGCCAGTTGCCCCAGCACCTGGTTTGAATTTAGGTTTAATAAGTCGCTTTAATGGTGTCTATGCAATGTCAGCCTTAGTCAGGGCCTTACAAACCGCATCTGGCACCAATATTTTGTCTACACCTAATTTGATTACTTTAGACAACGAAGAAGCGCGCATTATTGTGGGTCAAAATGTGCCAATTTTGACTGGCTCTTATTCAACTACCGGATCTACTTCAACCGTGACACCATTTCAGACTTACGTTCGTCAGGACGTTGGCATTCTTTTAAGGGTTAAACCGCAAATTTCTGATAACGGCATTGTCAAAATGCAGATCTATCAAGAGGTATCTTCGGTTGCAGCGCAAACTACATCTGGCGTAGTTCTGAATAAACGCAATATTGAATCGAATGTCTTAGTGGATGATGGGCAGATGGTGGTTTTGGGTGGATTGATTTCTGATGAATACGCCGATGGATCTAGTGGCATTCCATTTTTGAGTAGCATCCCCTTGCTTGGTCAATTATTTCGGTATGACAATAAGAACCGGGTAAAGAGAAATCTATTGGTTTTCATACGCCCTTATGTTTTACGGGATAGGAACCAAGCAGATGAAATTACAAATAATCGCTTAAGTGTCATGCAGGGCAAAGAAGACCAATTTAAGCAATTGCCAATGCTTCTCCCTAAAGAAACTAATATGCCAAATATTAGTGAAGCTGAAGTGCCACTCATTCCACCAAGATTGCCAGCCAATACTATTAATACCAATCCAGCAATGTCTCGTCCCCCAGCGCCTGGACCGTCTGGTGCTGCAACGAATACTGTGCCTACTCAGTAATCATGTTGCGCATCCCTTTTGCTTACGCTAGAGATCATCAAGTCTTGCTGAAGAGGCAATCTATCAGTGATGCTGCTGGTCAGGAAAAAGATGTTTTTACCTTAGTGCATAGCCCCGTAACAGATCTATCTATTCTTCATGAGATATGTCGCATCGTGGGTTCCGTTAAGCGAGTTGAGAAGTCAAGTGATGAGGTGATGGAGGCTATCAATGCCACCTATTCACAGGGCGATTTAGATGCATCTCAGGTACTGGATGAGGTTGAAGATACGCTAGATTTATCTCGCTTATTACAAGAGATGCCTGTCTCTATGGATTTACTAGAAGCCAACGATGATGCACCTGTCATTCGTATGATCAACAGCATCTTAAAGCAAGCAATTCATGCTGAAGCGTCTGATATTCATTTAGAGGCATTTGAACGCAAGTCGGTTGTACGCTTTAGGGTTGATGGAAATCTGCGCGATATTGTAGATATGCGTAGAGACTTGCATGCTGCATTAGTATCTCGTATCAAAATCATGGCCTCTCTAGATATTGCTGAGAAGCGTATGCCACAAGATGGGCGAATCTCGCTCCGCATCGGTGGAAAAGCAATTGATATTCGGGTATCCACCTTACCTACATCGCATGGCGAGCGGGTCGTCATGCGTTTATTGGAAAAGAACTACGAGCGTTTAGATTTGAAAACGCTTGGAATGGCAGATGATACTTTTACTAGCTTTGATCAACTGATTCACCGCCCTCATGGCATTGTTTTGGTCACTGGCCCAACTGGCAGTGGAAAAACAACTACTTTATATGGTGCCTTGTTACGACTGCGCAATAAAACCAACAATATTATGACGGTGGAAGATCCCATTGAGTACAACTTGGATGGCATTGGTCAAACTCAAGTGAATTCTCGTATTGATATGAGCTTTGCTAGAGCATTGAGGGCTATTTTGCGCCAAGATCCTGACATTGTGATGATAGGGGAGATACGCGATATTGAAACGGCTCAGATTGCTGTGCAGGCCTCTCTCACAGGTCACTTAGTCCTGGCAACTCTACATACCAATGATGCTCCTTCAGCCGTAACGCGATTAATTGATATGGGCATTGAACCCTTTTTATTGTCTTCCACATTACTCGGTGTTTTAGGTCAGCGATTAGTTCGCTTGAAGTGCCAAGCCTGTCAAGGCGCAGGATGTACGAGTTGTGGTGAATCAGGCTACAGTGGTAGGGCTGGCATATATGAATTAATGAGCACGAATGAGACCATTAAAGAACTGATTCACAATCGGGCTGCAGAAAGTGAGATTCGTAAGCAGGCCGCTGTGAATGGTATGAGAAGTCTTGCTGAGGATTGTCAACGATGGGTTGATTCTGGGCAGTCGACTGTTGAAGAGATGTTGCGCGTTACTGGCGCGGTTCAATTAGATTAGCGAACTACATCCATATGGCACGCTATCGTTTTGAAGCACTAACCTATGCCGGTAAAAGCGAGCGTGGAACTGCGGAGGGCGACAGCATTCGTGCGATCCGCCAGCAGTTGCTACTAAAGCAATTGGTGCCAGTCAGTATTGAGCCCGAAACGCAGTGGGGTAAGACCTATTTTTGGCAATACTTTTTTTCTGAGAATAAACCCCTTACTCGCAATGAACTCTCATTGATCACTAAGCAGTTTGCTTTACTGGTGCGCTCCGGCGTACAAATTGATGAAGCGCTAACGATCTTGTCAGATGAAAGCTCTAAAAAGCATGTTAAGTATGTATTGCAATCAGTTGTTTCTGAATTACGCTCTGGTTTATCTTTATCGCAGGCAATTGCCACTCAAGAACAAAGCTTTGATCCGCTGTATCAGGGTGTAGTTGCGGCTGCAGAACAATCTGGAATGATGGGTAAAGTGCTGACCCAGCTGGCAGAGTTCTTAGAAAAGCGCCAAGCCTTAAAACAAAAAGCATTGGCCGCCTTAGCTTACCCAGCGATGTTGACTGGCGTTTCCTTTATGGTGATTTTATTTCTGATGACCTATGTAGTGCCACAAATTGCAAGAGTATTTCAGAGCACTAAACAGACTTTGCCATTCACCACCCGGTTTGTTCTGGGATTCTCTAATTTCTTAGTCGATTGGGGATGGTTATTGGTGATTGTTATTGCAGCTAGCATTTATTTTGCTAGAAAGGCACTCCAGCGGAGCGATATTCGTTTGGGTTTTGATCGTTTTGTTCTGAATCTACCGGTATTGGGTCCATTACTGCTGGGATTTGAAACAGCGCGATTTGCAAATACGATGGCAATGCTGGTAAGCGCTAATGTGCCGATCTTGGCAGCCCTCAAAAGTGGGCGCAATACTTTAAGCAATTATGTTCTGCGTGAAGCAATCGATTCGACTGAGGTACGCCTGCGTGAGGGCTCCAGTTTGTCTCGCGCACTGGGTAGTCAGGGCGTGTTCTCACCCATTTTGATTCACTTGATTCGCTCGGGAGAAGCATCGGGAAAATTAGGTGAAATGCTCAAGTACAGCGCAGAAAATGCAGAACTTGAGGCAGAGCAAAAGACCAAAATTTTCACCAGTCTTTTAGAGCCAATCCTCATTTTGTTAATGGGCCTTTTGGTATTAGGAATTGTGATGGCAGTAATGCAACCTATTTTAGAAATGAATTCGTCGATCCGTTGATCAGTAAGCGAGGCAATATGCAAATATTATTAATGACTAGTCCCACTGCTCCAGTGAGAGAGTTTCAACTATCAAAGCGGCAAATCGTCATCGGTTTGATAGTAATGCTACTGTTCCTAGTGGGAATCAATTGGATGATTGCCTCAATCATCAATCAAACACGCGATACAGTTCTTTTTATCAAGCACTCTAATAGCTTAGATGTAAAAACAACTTTCCTTAAAGACTCTGATTACGAGCGTAAGTTACATGAATTACAGGCACGCCTAGAAGAAGCCCAGATTAATTTAGACCAACTAGCAGCATTAAAGGAAAAGTTAAAGAATTTTACTAATTCAGATAGTTCCTCCGTCTCTTCTGATGTATCTGCTGCACAAGGGGGTCCCTTAAGGCTGGTGCGTCAATTGGATTCTGACCAAGATTCCTATGGAATCAGATTAGACCGCACCTTAGAGCAATCGATTGGTTTAAGCGCTCAGGTCTCAGAGTTGCGCAAAGCCTTTACGCAAACTCAAGTTGCTCTTAAGAACTCGCCTTCTGGATTGCCCCTCCCATTTGAAGTGGCAGCCTCAAGTGGATTAGGGTATCGCATTGATCCCTTTACGAATCAACTTGCTTGGCATGACGGAACCGATTTTC
Source organism: Polynucleobacter sp. (assembly GCF_040400325.1). Taxonomy (GTDB): domain Bacteria; phylum Pseudomonadota; class Gammaproteobacteria; order Burkholderiales; family Burkholderiaceae; genus Polynucleobacter. The sequence continues at coordinate 2,676 of NZ_JBBAQK010000016.1, read as the reverse complement.
CAGCGCTAATAGGGACACCCATCTTGGCAACCGCTAATGGCATTGTGATTAAAGCCGGGTGGGGCGGTGACTATGGAAATATGGTGGAAGTAAGACACCCTAATGGATACGTTACGCGTTACGCCCATGCACAAGAGCTATCAGTACAAGTAGGTCAGGCAGTAAAGAAATCGCAAGTGATTGGCAAATCAGGATCAACTGGACGATCGACAGGTCCACATCTGCATTACGAGGTATTGCGCAATGGAATACCAGCCAGCTAAAGTTTTTGCTGCGCTTGGCCTTAACAGCTTTATTTACCTCATAAAGCAAACATTTTTCCTCATATCAAAGGCGTTGAAAGTTCTAGCTATTTTCAGATCAATAGCTAGTGGCGGATTTGCAGGCGCATTGCACCCTGCTACTAAACGGCTATCAATATAGGCCCACGTCCAACGGATTCAAAGACTTGTCGATATAGATCACTCATTATTTATGAGGATTTTTGAGTAGTGCTATCAAAAAATGTGGACAGTAAAAATAGTATTGAAAAAAAATCATCAGAGCTATTAAACATGTGGCTCTCAAGCCATCCCTTGCTGACCTATATGTGGACGCAACATCTGGTGTATTTGGTAATTTTGGATGTTAGCCTGTCACCTGATAATCAGAATAACAATGCTGCAAAAGTTGCCACGCAAACGAAAAATAATCGGATAAAAAAATGTTTTTGAATGGAGCTACGTCACAGCCACTTAAAACGGCTAATATTAAACTGGGCTTAGCTCTTCTATCAACAGCTTTGTTGGCAGCATGTGGTGGTGGAGATAGCTCTTCAACTAGCTCTCTGACATTAAATTTAAATGCAGCCTATGAAAAACATACTATAGGAGGTAGCTCAGTAACGGGTACGATTAGCGGTTACTGCCAAGGCACCAGAGTATTTACTTTGAGTCCAACATACTCAGGAACAACTCTCGATGGTAAATCGGCACTACTTTTTAACGAATATGAGCTCGATACCATGGCTGCCAACTCTAATGAATTTTGCAAGTCATTTTATGGTAGCAATAATATTAGTCAGGTAAAGTACACAGGTTATTATGATCCCAAGACTCTAGTTCCAATCAGTAGCGGCAGCAATCCGCCTACTACGGTGTACCAAAACCAACTTCCCTTCCCAACTTCAGTTTCTGATGGATCATCGGGCAAATGGTTTAACACTATTTCCTTTGAAAAAGGAATACCTGTAGCTACAGGTATTCAGACCTGGGAAGTTAGGGCAGATACCCCAACCACCTTGTTGTTTATTACGAACAATAAAGCATATACGTCTATTGGCGATCAATTGCTTTTTAACCAAACCACTTGGTACCGTCTCAATGCCGACAACACATTAACGCCCTTACGTAAAAATATACAACCAACCGCATTACTAACAGGTAACGGCGATCAGAATATTGATGAGGTCTATCAACAGAAATGATGTGAGCTCAAAGTGAGTCATCTAATAATTACAAAAAAATGTCGCCTTCTTAAAAGTAAGCATATTAACGAAAAATAATAGGATAAAAAAATGTTTTTGAATGGAACTACGTCACAGCTACTGAAAACGACTAAGCTCAAACTGGGCTTAGCTCTTCTATCAACTGTTATGTTGGCAGCATGTGGTGGTGGAGATAGCTCTTCATCTAGCTCTCCGACATTAAATTTAAATGCAGCCTATACAACCTGGGTTAAGGGCGGAAGCACAATATCGGGTACTGTTAGTGGTTACTGTCAGGGAACAAGAAAACAGACTTTATCCCCTACGGTCTCAGGGAAAACCTTAAGTGGTGCAGCTGCTTTAATCTCTTACGAATCTGAAATAGACACATTAGTTGCTGGCTCTAACGAGTTTTGCAAAAGTTTTTACAGCTATAACGGCACTACGAGTAATCCGGTTTATTTTGACCCTACAAACTATACCCCGATAACGAGTGGCGCCACGAAAAATGGTTATCCACTAGGCCTTGTCTGGTCCAATCAAGCAGCCCCTCCAACCTCAGTTACTGCTGGCACTACAGGCACTTTGGCTACCTATGAAGACTACACCGGCGATTCATCAAGACCTGCTACTTATGGCAGCAGAACCTGGAGAGTTGAAGCGGATTCGGCCACCACGCTTTTGTGGGTCACTACCGATACTGCAAAAGTATACGGAACAGAGTTGCTAATTTATACCAGCATCACAACTTACCGTATCAATGCGAACAATACCCTAACATCCCTCAAAAAAGAGGTACAAGCAACAACGATTGCTACTAAGGGAGCGGGAGATCAGACTGTTTATGAAACCTATCAGAATTAATGTCAATATTACTCAATTGAGCTGACCCCCAGTTTTGACGGTTTATTTAGGCCAGCACGAGGGATTATTGTAGGCATCTAAATGCTGACGGCTGTTGGCAATAGGTGAATGCTGGGTATGAAATTATTAGTTGAAGAGTTCGGTTATTATTAATTTGGATGATTTATATCATTTCAAAAAAATCATGACTGTTTCTCGAATTCTTCAATAATGGCATCTAAAAATCAGCTTAATTATGTTTGCTTAATTCCCCTCTTATTTTTAGGCGGCTGCATGACTGTTGGGCCTGATTACTCTCGGCCCTCAGTCAAAACAAGCGAGCAATTTTGAACTGCTGTCAATTTAGG
>NZ_JBBAQK010000015.1:0-41429 GCF_040400325.1 Polynucleobacter sp. | reverse complement strand
ACAACTGGCCACTCATTATTGCCATTCGCTAAATATTCTTGCGCTGAATCACTGGCTAAGTATTCCAAAAACAGCAATGCCTCTTTAGGGTGTGGCGCATTTCGGGCCATACCGCCACCTGAGATATTAATATGTACTCCACCTGACCCCTGGTTAGGCCAGACAAATCCAATCTTTGAGATGGTATTAATGTCATCTGGCTTATTTGATTGCATCATGCGTGCAAAATAATATGTATTCGTCAGGGCGACGCCGCACTCACCTGATGCTACTGCCTTAATTTGGTCTGTATCACCGCCCCTAGGGCTACGAGCCATATTGGCAACCATGGCTTTTGCCCAACTCTCGGTTGCAAGCAAGCCATCTCTTTCAATTAGTGCGCCAACCAACGAGAGCATATAAGGATGCGAACCTGATCGAGTACAAACCTTTCCTTTATTTTCTGGATTTGCTAATTTTTCATAAGTGTCAACATCTGATTTTTTGACTGTAGATTTGTTATAAACAATGACCCTAGCGCGAGTGGAATATCCAAACCAAGGAATGCCATCAGCCTCATCAGCAGCTCTTAGATTTTTAGGAATACGCTGCTCTAAATATTTAGATTTAACTCCTGCGAAAAGATTGAGAGTCTGAGCACGCCAGAGACGTGCAGCGTCGACTAACAAAATAACGTCAGCTTGACTTTTCTCACCCTCACTTTTAATTCTTTCGAGAATCCCGTTGTCATCTGCTTCAATTCGATTAATCTTAATCCCAGTCTTCTTGGTGAAGTCGCTATATAAAGCTTCATCAGTTTGATAATGACGGGCTGAATATAGATTGAGTTCTTTGATAGGCTCTGCTGCATACCCAGCTCCAACCATTCCCCCCAGGAAAATCATCGTACTGACGAATACTGTTTTGATACCCATTTCCAAATCCCTTAATTAATCTCGTAGCTTGTAATTACTTGTATTCAATTAGTTTACATCATAATAAGAATCATTATCAATAAAAATTGAAATAAAAGGCCATAAAGACTAAATTCACTCAACAAAGTTGGATTAAACGAGAAAAATCTATTGATTTCGAGAAATCATTCTTGATAGCACTAGAACAGGAATAAGCCCTGCTAAGACAATTGTTAATGCAGGTAGCCCAAGCTCAGAGAGACGCTCATCTGCTGCAAGCTGATAGGTAGCAACTGCTAAGGTGTCAAAATTAAATGGCCGTAATAATAATGTCGCAGGCAATTCCTTCATGACATCTACAAAGACAAACAAACCTGCAGTCATCAAGCTTCGCCTAATTAATGGAATATGAACTTTTTTGAGTATTTGCCATTGAGTAAATCCTAGTAATGCAGCAGATTGATCCATTGATGGGGTGATTCTATTTAAGCCCTCTTCCACACTTTGTAAGCTTGAGGATAAAAAACGTACCAAGTATGCGTATACCAAAACCATCATGCTAGCGGATATCCACCAGGCCAATTGCATGATCTCTAGAATCGACAGAATACCAATTGCTAATACTGCGCCAGGCAATGCGTAACCAAATCCCAGCAAACGATTCACCCACGACAAACTGGGTTGTAAGCGCACTGCATAAGCAAAAAATAAGGCCAAGAAAACAGAGATTGAGGCAGTAACTAGAGCAACAGAAACCGAATTACCCAGCCAACTGAGATAACGAATATCCATACTAAGGCCCTGCTTCAGTAATAACTGTATGAGTGCAGAGGCAGGTAACAAAAAGCCGCAGAGTAAAGTTATGCCACAAAATGCAAAGGCCAAAAAGGCCCCTTTACCGCGTAAATATTTAGGGAATGATTTTGTTTGTGATGCTGATGCATAGCGTAATTTGGAACGACTACTTTGCTCAATAAAGAAAATCAGTAAAACTATACCTAGTAGACTGAGCGCCAATTGCACTGCGGCTAAGCGGTCACCAAAAGAAAGCCAAGCTTTAAAAATTCCGGTGGTAAAGGTCTGAACACCAAAATAAGAGACTGCACCAAAATCGGCGAGTACCTCCATCAGAGCCAAAGCCATTCCAGCAAAGATGGCTGGCCTTGCCATTGGCAGAACTAATTTCCAGAAACCTTGTAAAGGGCTATAGCCTAAGGTTTCAGAAACCTCCATTAATCGACTACTACGCTCCATAAAAGCTGTACGAGTAATCAGATAGACATAAGGAAAAAGGCAGAATGAAAAGGACCAGATTGCGCCAAATAAAGATCTTGGATCAGGAAAAAACCAGAGAGAGCTCATTTCTAGCCAACTACGGAGCGCCGTCTGAATCGGTCCAGAAAATTGTAATTGATCTACAAAGAGGTAGGCCATCACGTAGGTGGGCACTGCTAGCGGTAGGATTAAAGCCCACTCAAATACTTTTTTGCCAGGAAAATCATAGCTAGCAATAATCCAAGCATTGCCAACTCCTAAAATAAAAATTCCTAGACCAACACCCAATACTAGCAATAAGGTGGAGCTGATGTAGGCTCCCAGCACATAATTCCATAAATGACTCAAAGTGCCTATAGCTTCAAGATCGGGGCTTCCGCCGTTGCTGGAAATAAAGAATGGCGCGGCCAAGCCAAATATTGGCAATAATATCAATAGGGCAATTAGAACCACAATACGATTCATCGACTCGGCAATCCGTTTAGACTCTCACTATGTATTAAACCATCAGTACTCATGAGAAAATTATAGAGATGAACCCCGCTCAAACTCTGCTTTCTATCAAACAGCTTGAAATTCTCTATCCAAGCCTAGATGGTCATGGCTATACCAATGCTGTTAAAGGGCTTAATTTAGATTTACAACAAGGTGAGATTGGCTGCCTGCTGGGCTCATCTGGCTGTGGGAAGTCTACAGTTCTGAGAGCAATTTGTGGATTTGAGCCAGCAAAGTCTGGTGAGATTCACTTACGCAACAAGGTAGTAAGCTCACCATCAAGCCATACTCCACCTAATCAAAGACGCGTAGGCATGGTTTTTCAAGACTTTGCACTCTTCCCACATCTGAATGTTTTGGAAAATATTGCCTTTGGTTTACAACATTTATCCAATCAAGAGAGAGTAGTCCTGGCAAAGGAATGGCTAAAAAGAGTTTCACTCGCAGACAAGGCTGGCGCTTATCCGCACGAACTCAGTGGTGGCCAACAACAACGTGTTGCTCTTGCAAGAGCAATGGCTCCTGAGCCTGATTTAATTTTGCTCGATGAGCCTTTTTCAGGTTTAGATATTGATTTACGAGAGCGCCTTGCAATTGAAATGCGTGAGATTTTGAAGGCTCACAATATTACTGCTTTACTAGTAACCCATGATCAGCTAGAGGCCTTTGCGATCGCTGACAAAGTTGGAGTTATGGCTGATGGCAAAGTGATCCAATGGGATGCGCCATACGAGCTCTACCACAAACCTGTGAATCGCTATATCGCTGACTTTATTGGGCATGGTGTATTCGTAAAAGGCCTCATTCAAACCGGCAACGAGGTTCAAATTGAACTTGGCAATCTTGAGCTAGAAGAACATCATGACGGTAAAGCTGGAGAAGAAGTGAATGTTCTACTTCGCGAAGATGATATTCAACATGATGATGATAGTCCTATCCAAGCTAAAGTACTCAGCAAAACATTTAGAGGTGCTGATTTCCTCTACACCCTTAAACTCGACTCTGGCGATGAGGTATTAGCATTAGTGCCAAGCCATCATGATCATGCTATTGGAGAGAAGATTGGAATCTGCCTAGCAGCTGACCATGTGGTGACTTTTAAAGAATAAGCTTTTCAATCAATAAACCTAGGGCATTACTTTTTATCTGCTGCGTATTGCCTTGAAAATTGGTCGATTAACATACTCGTAATGAAGAGCCTGGGCTTAATCGAATCAATCAAAATATATTCTGCATTATCTGTATGGCCACCAAAGCCTTGTAAACCAAAGCTTTCAATCACTGCTCCACGACTTCGTACTAGCGCATAGGCAGCATCCGTTCCACCACCGGTTGGGGTCTCGAGTATGCCTAAGGGCCGCTGAATTTCTTTAGCAATCAATTGAGCCATCTTAGCAACTGCTAGAGATTTATCTGTTGGCACCAAAGGGGGTCTCCCCCGAATGAAATCCACTGTCACAGTAGTGTCTGGAATGAGATGATTCCGAATTCTTTCCCTTAACTTTTCTTCTACTAAATCAAAGTCACTCATTTTGTTTGCCCGAATATCAGCAGTTGCTTTAGCCTCTGATGGAATCATATTACGGACTGTACCTGCTTGTGCGAGGGTCCAATTAAATTTAACCCCAGGTGCAATATTCGTTAAGTCACGTGTTTGTAGCACCTGATGCGCCATCTCATATAGAGCATTACGGCCAAAATCAGGATTAGCCCCAGAATGCGCAGCCTTACCCCGCACTGTTAATTCTGCCCTAGCGATACTGGACGTAGCTAAGCGTACATAATCCGTTTTAGTTCCACTAGTTTCACAAGAGATGACTAAATCATTTGCTTCACCCAATGCCATGATCGCCTCTTTGGAGCCAGGCGAACCAATCTCCTCATCTGCATTGATCAAAATGGTGAACTCACCAAATGAATTGATTCCTGCCGCTTTGATCATCTTCAGCGTATGCAAAATGACTGCTATCCCAGCGCGATTGTCCTGAATACCCAATCCATAAGCCTTACCATCTGCTACTTTGAACGGCTGCTTCTGACTATCGCCTTTTTGATACACCGTATCCATATGAGCGATCATGGCAATTTTTGCTGTACCATTTCCCTTGATCCTCGCCAGAATCATCGCACCAGTTTTTGTATTCCCGCTACCCTGAACAACTTGATAAGGGATACCAAGTTTGTCCAATTTCTTACCAATAGCGACTTGAATTTTTGCTAAACCCTCTAAATCTCTACTACCAGACTCAATCGCAACCAACTCCTCTAGAGTTTTTAATAACTCCGGGGTCTCTTGATCCGCTAAGGCAATAATCTGACTTGCTTGAATCTGTTGAACATCTGCAGCCATCAACCCCCCAGAGATGCCTAGGCCTCCCAGGCCGAGAGTGGCTCCAATCAATAATGAAATGAAGATGAGATATTGACGAAATGATTTCATTGTGTCTTTTATTCTTTCTAATTATTTTTTAATGGCACCAATGTATCAGCGTCAATCCAGGCTCATATAAAAATTTGCCTTACTGAACCTCGAAGATCCATCTCAAAATCGAGTCCTGCGACAGGTGGCCTAGCAAAATACCAATTGACACCACAGTGCATCCGCTTTTGTTTAGCAAAGACCTCTTCTACTAAACCGCCTATATTATGAACTGAATATGCTTGTGCACTAGTCACATCATCCCAATGAAAACCAAGACTTACTAAGCGCTGTTGCATTTCATTAGCTACAAATGCCATTTTTAATTTCAGCCCTGTATCGGAGGTATCACCATAGGCAATAATTCTCTCTCGATATGGTTCTGGTCCAGATCTTGCATCTCCTCCACCAGAGATGACAAAGCTGGGCAAAGAGCCTATGTTTGCTGGAATGGTATAGGTAAAGGAATACATTCCAACCTCTGTCAGCCCAAAATACTCGGGACAAACATTAGTTCGTGCAACGGGATTAATGAATGAGCCACCTTGAGATTCGGCCTGATAAATTCCCCATCGCTCAAGAGTACTGACATACTTTTTATTAAAAGCAATAAACCCTTGGTCATCAAATTGCATTGGGGAGCGGAGTTCACAATGCGCAAAAGCTGTTAGTGGGCGGCCAATTTTATTCAAGTGCTCTTCAATGCAAGAGAAAGCATCTTCAATTGGAAGCAAAGATTTAAATCTCACCTGCTCTAATTGGAATCCCGGCTCCGCAGCTACGCCGCCAGAATATTGAAACACACTGGGAATATAGCGATAGCCGCCTTCTTTAAATACAGCAGTAGGATACATAAATAGCGCCGGTCAATCAGCTTGCATGTTGGCAGACTTCACAATACGCTCGTACTTCAGTATTTCAGATTGAATGTGTTCTTGGAACTTGGCAGGAGTGCCACCAATAATCTCAATACCCCTATCACCCAGATTCTTTTTCACTGCAGGATCCTGCAATGCTTTATTAATTACCTGGTTCATTTTATCTACAGCATCTTTAGTCATGCTGCTTGGGGCAACAATGCCATACCAAGAGTCGGTCTCAAAAGTAGGAAATCCTTGCTCAGCAATAGTAGGAATTTCAGGGGCTAAGGGGGCACGAGTTAAATAGGTAGTGCCAATTGCCTTAATTTTCCCAGACTTAATATAAGGTAAGAAATCAGGCAGATTACCAAACATAAAATCGACATTTCCAGCGAGGAGGTCTGTTAAAGCCGGTCCTTGGCCACGATAAGGAATATGAACAGCAAAAATACCAGCCATTGATTTAAGCATTTCACCTGCAAAATGCGCGGTCGTTCCATTTCCAAAAGAGGCATAAGAAAGTTTTCCTGGATTCTTCTTGGCGTATTCAATCAGCTCTTTTAGGTTATTAACCGGTAATGTTGCTTTCACTGCTAATACATTCGCTGTTCTGGCCATTAAAACAACTGGTTGAAGATCTTTAGTGGTGTTATAGGGCAAATTTTTAATCAGGGATTGATTCACTGTAAAACTATTTGCTACACCGCCCACCGTCAAATTATCTGTTGCCTTTGCAGTAGCATCGACTCCAATCACTGTGCCTGCACCTGGCTTGTTATCAACGATGACTGGCGAACCCAATGACTTAGCTATATCTGGCGTCAGTGTTCGCACTACTGAATCTAAAGTACTTGCACCCCCTGGAAAGGGCACAATTACGCGAACCGTTTGACCATTGGGCCAATTGGCTTGTGCCAGGACATTAAAAGAAATTGCTGAAAATAACACTGCAGCAGTATGAGTAACAATAGCTCGCCCAATCGTTGACATAAGAAGCCCCATTAAATAACGTTGCGAAAATAAAACTCAGTCGAAATAATCAGTCAAAAATACTCTCTACATCTTTAAACATGACCATACTTTTTTAAAGCATCGGCAAGACTTAAGCCATTCGCAATATCAATGCGAATATTCTTTTCAATTACCGTTAAGCGCTCGGATTCAATTAATACAGTCTCGACATGTTCTACTGGAATGACGATGGCACCATCGTCATCGCACAAAATAAAATCACCTGGTCTAACAATTACATTACCCCCGTCATGGCCTCGCATATACACTGGCACCTGAGAAGCTGTTACTTTCCAGCGACCAATTGATTGCACTGGGGTGCGATAACAAGCAAATACAGGAAACTGATGCTCCCCAATCCACCTTACATCTCGTATTCCACCATCGAGTAATGCCCCAACAGAGCCGCGCTCCTTCATGCCCAGGGCTATTAATTCACCGAAGTAGCAAATGCCATTGCCATCACCACTCCAGACACTGATCTCTCCAGAAGAGATGCCCTGGCAAGCAGCCATCTTATCGGCATCACCACCCTGTGGATAAGGCGTCATTTGCCCACGAATCGTATATGCCCAGCCAGCCATTCTCTTAGTAGTCTCGGGATAAGGTGCAAATTCGGATGAAAGACCCTGCTGCAGAAGATTCATATTATCTAAAACATCTGCCACATTAGAGCTATCCACCTCTAAATAACGAAGGCGAATTTCTTCTTTTTTAGCTGCCGTAAAAGTCATTGATTTACCTATACTCTCTTTTAGGTTCCAACTTGAAATGTAGCCATCATCTTGCGTAACATGGCAACGACACTTTGCGCAACAATGCGACCTGTTTTTGGATTTTCTGAAGGAATATTTTCCATCTTCATGGAGAAGATAGCGGAGTCAGACTCTACGGTAATCGTATGTGTATTTCTCACAACGGTTGGATCAGCCCAAATTTCCAAATGGGTTTTTTCAGGACCAACACCTGCTAATGCAAGCGCTACAACTACATTAAGGTTTGCAGGAAAACCTTTTGCTGCTTCTCTTGCATTGCCTGAAAAGACTTTTAGCGGTTCAGTCAAGCCCTCTACTGAAATATTGTTCTCTATTAAATGAGGCGCGCCTTTCAATCCCAATGGTGGTTTATTGGTCACCATCTTGACTGAAAATATTTCACCTTCTGCTGCAGCAACCATTGCGTCTAGACCTATCAGTGCCCCTGTCGGAACCATAATGGTTCCACCGGTAGTTTTTGCAAGTTCAATTAATTCGGGCTTAAATAAAATAGCGCCCACTGATAAAACAATCGCTTTTTTCTTGGCACGTAAGAATGGTGCAATGATGTCGCCCAATAACTCAGCAGGGGCGCATTCAACAACGACATCGGCCTCGGGCTCTAATACAGCAATTGGAAGAAGTTTCACAGGATATGCCAAGGTTTTTACAAAATCATTTGCTTTATCTTGATTTTTAGCCGAAACGGCAGTCAATACTACTCCGGGAATATCACCGTTAGTTATGCGAGTTGCCAAAGATTTTCCAATGGCACCCAATCCGGCGATGGCAACACGAAGAGGTTGAGATGTAGTTTGCATAGGTGTTTAGTATTTTCAGGAATTTGAATATTTCAATACATAATATATAAAAAAAACAGATGGAATCAACCTCTTCTAAAAATAATAGGCTATCTATGGAATTAGGGCCTAAACAGGTGAAATCGAAACCACGAGCCACCCAGAAAGTTATACGGATGAAGTAATATTGAAAATAGCTTATAAATGCCTAAATGTTTTATCCCCCCACTAAGGTCGCTCATTAACCCATAAGGTATCTAGATGCTGAATGAAGACAGAAAATCGATTATTGAGGCTGAAGAGCACTATCGCCACGAGATTGCAAAGAAGCTTCGTGCCGATCTAGGGGCAGTAGAAGAGGATGCACAAAAACTAGGGAAAAGTTTTTGGGATAAAGTAATCGAAGTATTCAACAGCAATTTTGGCCTATGGTTCTTATCCTCAGTATTTATCACTGGGGGTGCTGCTCTATACCAAATTACCCAGCATCACTACGATGCCAAACTCATTCGAGATAAAGCAATCATCACCTGTGAATTTGAAATTGCCAATCGACTCAATGGTATGAAGTTTTTATTACTCAGGGCTAAAACTGTTGGCCAAGCACAATTTGCTTTAACCCCTATTACTAAAAGTTTAGGGCCTGTAAGCTCAGAATATGAGAATGTGAATATTGCAGTCCTCTATTTCAAAATATTCCAACTGACTGGGCAGCGGGATATTCAAATAGGGGACCTTGTTCGAGAGCTTGAAGAAAAGAATCTGCTTATACAATCAGAGAACCCTAAGCTTCCTGTAGATGAAGTAGACCGCAAAAGATTGATAGAGATTATTGATGCCCTTCACCAATATGAAATAGACAAGATTAATAAGCGTAATAAACCTTAATTGATCTTCAGTGCTGTCTGCAAAAATCTAGCCAAGGATTCTTCGAAAGAACCACTAAATCCACTAGAGTCGTTTACTAAAACTGACCTAGGATAAAAGTGTGATGCATTCTGAATTTCGCATGCAATGTGTTCCATACCCATCTGGGTAAAGTGATCCTGAAAGATGGGGCCCTGGCTTAAAACATAATCGAGATCTTTCGTTCCCCAGGAAATAAATACTGGTGGAACGCCAGCATCACCATGCATGTATCTCTTCATATCAACTGGATGCATATATCCCGATATAGAAAATACAGCGGCGACCTCCTCCTTTTCAGCAAAAGCAGCGTGTAAGGCAATGCGGCCACCCGCAGACCATCCACCAATAGCGATCCTTTGGGAATCAATCTGAAATCGATCGCTATTCTTTTTAACCCACTGAATTGCTGAAACACCATCATCTATTGCCCCTTCTATACCCCTCCATAGAGTTAGGTTATCAGCGGGCGGCAAATTCATCATTTTTCGAACTTCATCGACGCGTGAACGAGGCACTAGATCTTGACTAGAAATAGCAATGGTTTTTCCCGGGTCGGGATCCTCTTGAATCAAACGGTAGTCTATTGAAAAGCAGACGTAGCCGCGCTTAGCAAATTCAAGACAATATTCGGCAATCGCAGTATTGCTTGAGCCCTCTACCTCAAAGGCATCATCATCTTTAGTTCCACGATGAAACGCCCCACCAAATGCCATAATTAAGGCAGGTAATCTAGTGCCCGGAGGAAGGCCAATAGGTTGGTATATGTCAATCAGTAAATTACGTTCAGCAGGCTGCGTTGAAAAATGAATACCTGCAGTCGTATAAACCTCATTAGAAGTAATTTGTACCTGAAATTGCTTGTCTATATAGTTAATAGTGTTTTGGATCATAATGAATTCACATCGCTTATTGAATAGGAAATTGGTATGTCAGACTCAAATGAAAATCAAAAATTAGTAGCGCTATTAGGCGCCTTTTGCGAAGCCTTTAATCAACATGACCCTGAAGCCATTGTATCGATGATTACGGATGATTGTGAGTTCAGGCCCGCCATGGGAGATAACAGCTTTGGCGCGTCTATTAAAGGAAAACAAGCTATTAAAGAGGCTTTTATCAGTACCTTTGCGATGTTTCCAGATGCTAAATGGGTTCCCAGAAATCATAATGAAGTGTTTGGGGAGCGCGGCTTTTCCGAATGGACATTTATCGCTACGCGTAAATCAGATGGTGCATTTTTTGAAGTAGACGGAGTTGATTTATTTTTCTTCAAGGATGGAAAAATCTGCTTGAAAGATGTCTATAGAAAACAGCGTGATCCAAAATTACCTAGCTGAGGTACTGAACCAAACTAGTTAAAAAGTCGTCATCATCAATGGGACTATCAGCAGCCCTAGCTTTTGGTCTGGCACCAAAAGCAGCTACTACTAGATTTTCATTAGGATTCATATAGAGGTACTGCCCATAAATTCCACGCGCTTTAAATGCGCCTTGATGTAAAGGTCCTTTATCGGGTGGCACCAACCAGAATAAATATCCATAATCAATTGAACTACCCTGCACCTTAAAACTGGAAGAGGCATTTTTAATCCAATCAGATGGTAATATCTGTCGACCTTCGATAAGACCGCCCTTCAATAAAAATTCGCCAAAACGTGCCAAATCCCTTAACCGAAGTTGGATACCGCCGCCGCCAAACTCTTGCCCCATAGGCGAATCTAACCACCATCTAGCAGAAAATTCCATACCGAGGGGATGCCAAATCTTTTCCTGTAAATATATTGCTAACGATCTTTGAACGGCAGCTTTCAATAAAGCCCCAACAACAAAGGTATAGCCAGTGTTGTACTTCCACTGATACCCGGGCTCACTGGCACGATCTAAGTTTTTCAAAAAATCTAATATTGCGCCCGCTTGTTGTTGATGTTTCACTTCAAGCATTTTTCGACGCTCAGATTGTGGATCTCCATAAGTCTCATCCCATAAGACTCCTGAACTCATACGAAGGACATCTTCAAGCCTAACCCCTGAGTAAGCACCTACGCTAAGCTGAGGCAGGTAATCACTCACTAAATCATTCACACTATATATAGACCCATCGGCAATGGCAGCGCCTACCAAGGTTGAAGTCACTGATTTTGTTACTGAAAAAGCACACCAAGGTGTATTGCTTTGGTTTCCATGGAAGTAATTTTCATAGACTTTAATGCCATCTTTCAGAATGTATAGCCCCGTTACGCAATTGATATCTAGATAGTTCTGAAACGATAAATTTTGATCGTGAGACTTAAATCTTAAGTCAGATAAATCAATGAGGCGCTCTGTAATTGAACTTGTCTGAGGCGCTGGAGTGATTTCGCTACAAGGGAAGAAGCGATCTAGATGACGAATCGTTTCGATCCGCTGCTCAAGATCTAATTTCCCTCCATATAAATCTTCTAAAGAACCAATGGCGTCTTCTGGATTTTGTTTATTCCAGCTTTGCATTTACTGCCTTTGCAATTTCTGCCCATTGCTTAGTTTCCTTTTCATACTGTGCAGTCCATTGACTTGGAGTGCCACCTTTTTCAATCGGAATCGATCCGCCATTAATAATGCGCTCTATGACTTTGGGTTGATCCATTGCCTTAGTAAAAGCAGCGTTCAGTCGGTTAACGATTGGTGTTGGCGTTCCCGCTGGAACAAACACCGCATGCCAGCCAACAGCATCAAAGGCAATTCCTGACTCAACCAAGGTAGGCATATTAGGCAATACTGGCAAACGCTTTGGGCCCGTTACCGCCAAAGCCCTCAACTTTCCTTGCTGAACCAAGGGTAATGTTGAAACAGCATCCAGAATACCGATGGTTACATTGCCCGCGAGAATATCCGGTAGTGCCTTCATACCGCCTGTATAGGGAATATGGGTCATCTTGACCTTACCTAGACGATTAATTGCCTCCCCAGCAAGATGGGCCGGGGTTGCGTTACCAAATGAGGCAAAAGTAACTTTATCCCCATCTTTTCTTGCGAGCTCTAATAAATCATTGATGTTTTCTAACTTACTATCACTGCGTGTAACGATGATGAGTGGAACAATTGCGAGCTGCCGAACGCCTACAAAATCTTTTACTGGATCGTAGCCAGCTTTAGGGAGGACTGCAGGTGCGATCACAAATCCAGCTGCTGCCATTAACAAGGTATACCCGTCTGCAGGTGACTTTGCAACATCAGCTGCAGCCACTGCACCTCCCGCCCCAGGTTTATTCTCAATCAGAATGGATTGACCCAAATCTGCCTGTAGACTTTCAGAAATCATCCGTGCCACAACATCCGTTCCACCACCCGGAGCATTTGGAATCACAATTCGAATCGGCTTATTTGGATAGGGTTGGGCTATTGCCACAGAAGTGGTAGCAACACTTCCAATCATGCTCATTCCAAAAATCAGCACTTGCAGGGATCTTTTCATCTTTCACTTTCTATCTAAAGAAACTTACTTTATATTGATGGCATGCAGACATATAACCCTTTGCACGACCCTTTGGTAGATTCTATACCAGGCACAAATCAAGAATACGCGCCAACCTATTGGGTGGCTAGTGCCGGCTTAGCACCGCCTAATGATGGTCCCGTTCCTGGTGATATCGAGGCTGATGTAGTGATTGTTGGGTCTGGAGCAACCGGTATTGCAACTGCTCTTTATTTAGCCCAAGAACATGGAATACAGGCAGTTATCCTTGAGGCCAACCAGACTGCCTGGGGGTGTTCCAGCAGAAACGGTGGTCAAGGACAAAATGCAAGCGGCCGTCTGAGTCGCTCTCAATGGATTGAGCGCTGGGGTTTAGATACTGCAAAAAAGCTAGACGCAGAAATTCGGATGGGCTTTGAGAATTTTTCTCAATTAACAACTGAGTTTGAATGTGAAGCAACTCCTGGAGGACATTTATATGTTGCTCATAGACCTGATAAATTGGATTATCTGCGCACTGAGGCTGATGTTAAACAGCGTATTTTTGGATATAAACCTCAATTACTCTCCAAGGCAGAAATTCAAGAGCGATATTGTGATGATCATGATGCGCATGGCGCCCTGCTTGAAGAAGAAGGTATCGGAATTCATCCCCTGAAATTTAACTTTGGAATGCTCAGAAAGGCTCAGGCCTTAGGTGTCAAAATTTATACTGGTAGTCCTGTACTGGAGTCCAAGACAATCGATGGAATTGAACACTTATATACACCTCATGGTGTAGTAAAAGCCAAGCGTGTTGCATTTTGTACTGGAGGATACACAGGCCAAAATGTAAATGCCTCGCTCAAAAATAAAATTCTTCCTGTGCTTTCAAATTCACTAGTGACAAGACCTTTAACGGAATCTGAACTCTCGGCAACGCAATTTCGCTCTCATGTATTTCTTACGGATACGCGTAAGTTACGCTTTTACTACCGCCTATTAAAAGATAATCGCCTTCAGATCGGAAGTCGTAGTGCCATCAAAGGGGATGACGCTAACAATCCAAAGCATTACGAATTACTTTTCAATGGTTTAACTCGCAAGTTCCCACCTTTGTCTGGCATTCAGGTTGACTATTCATGGTGGGGATGGGTTGATGTCAGCCACGATATGATGCCCCGCATTTTCAAACCAAAGGCAGATAAAAATGTCTGGTATTCCGTAGGTTATGGTGGTAATGGAGTCTCATTCTCAACTTGGGCAGGCAAAAGATTGGCAGAAAGAATTGCGGGCAAAGATCAATCGAATCCCGTTTTTAAGCTACCGATTTATTCCTCAGAACTGGAGTACCCAAACTTTTTTGGCAAGATTAAATCGGAGCTACTCGCGCCCTTCCGCCGCCTAGGTCAAGCTATTCTGTATCGGTGGTATTGGCTAAAAGATGAAGTTATTTAGCCAATACTCAATTTACATAAATGGGCGTCTGCGGTTTATCTAACTTGTAATATTGAAAATCTTTAGCATTTACATCTATTTTTTTCAGATCAAAAGTATAGATATTAGTCGTCTCAAACATCTTGACGTTGTAAATCATATTTTTATTATCTGCTACAACACTCCATTCGGTAATCTCAATGCCACCGGCACCTCCACCATAAGGATTAGATGCTGGCAAGGTGATCGCCCCTGAAGGAATATCAAAACTTCCTAGGATGTGCCATGCAGCATTAGTCTGCTCAATGGCGGTATAACTAGTAGGGACTGATTTAGAAAGAAATAGCGCCCGAATAAAGCGACTAGGGCTTAAGAAGTCGCCTGGCATACCATGTAAGCCGTTACCTGAACTAGGGGACCGATAAGTAACGCCATCAATCACTGGGGATGGCTGCTCAACATTAGTCAAGTTTGCAAACTGCCCAATATTATTAAGCTGCTCACTAAATGCAGGATCATTTGTCATCACACCAATTGGATTGTCGGTGATCACTAATTCACCTTTAAGGTACTCAATGACGATGCTTTTACCATGAGCATCGTGTAAGCAATAGCGCAATGGAAAAGTGCAATTATTGTATTCAGGTACGGTTGAGCAATTAACAAAAATCTTCGCAAAACCCGCTTTTACTTCATCTACTGTTGCAAAATTGGTTAAAGCATATTGCAGAACCTGAATCGATGAAATACTTTTTGCAGAGTCTGCAGTAGAAACATCTTGATATTGAGCAGTAAAGGGGGCATTGAGCATCCCACCCATCAATCCTTTTTCATTCATTCCGTCTGCGTAGATCGATACGCCTAGAGCATTCATTCCTACCGCAGCATACTTACCAGTCCAATTTAAGCCTGTACCTGGTTTGCCATCAATACCAATGCCCTGATATGAATAATTTCTAGGGCTAACCATCAACATTGATTTAAGGGGTATACCAAATTCCATAGTACGTCCATAAACGCATCCATTGTCGCTGGCTTTTAATAAGAAGCTTGTACACATCATTTCTCCAGAATCAATTGTTTTTACCACTACATTTGAAGGCGATTTAGACCTCAGATACCGTGCCTAGAATAATGTCGAGTATCAAAAAAACCAACCCTCAAGTTGGTTTTTCATCTTTACTGAGTTATTTAGACTCTAACACCAAGCTAAGGCTGGGCATTAAACGTAGCAAGGACCATCTATTAAGGGGTGATCCTTAATAAAATCTAGGTTAATTTTCATGCCAATGCCCACGCCTTCATAGGGCTTCACACAACCTTCTGAATCAAGCTCATAAGCAGCTTTATCCATCATCTCATCCCTAAAGGGGTTCAGTGATGTAACGTCCCCTTCAAAATAACCAGGATTATCAATGGCAGAGAGAAAGTGAATAGTTGTTCCCATATTGATTGCTGTAGCCGAAGTATGTGGATTGATGGTTAGCTTATTAGCACTTGCCATAGCAGCAATTTTCATAGACTCAGTCACGCCGCCAGTCTTTGACAGGTCAGGCTGAATAAATTGAACATCCCCATCATCTAATAGAGTTGAGAAGTCATAACGTGTGTAGTGATTTTCGCCAGCCGCAAATGGCACTCTTCCCAAGCTACGTGCCATGCGATATGCCTTTCGATCCTGTGGCGGAAATGGCTCCTCTAGCCAACTCACCCCAGCATCATCAAAAGCAGGCATTACCTTACGGACATCTGCCAATGTGTAATTGGTATTAGCGTCAACCAAAATATCAATATGCTCACCCACTGCTTTACGCACTGCATGTACTCTGGTGATATCCTTCTCTGCGGTATCTCCTACGCGTAACTTTAGAGCTCTATAGCCAGTGGCTACATGCTCTTGCGCCTCCTTTGCCAAGGATGCCGGCTCTTGCCATCCTAAAGCAATACCACCTGCGTAGGCTTTAATCTTTTTAGAGGCGCCGCCTAACATCCGATATAGGGGTTGTTGCATGATTTGAGAGCGAATATCCCACAAAGCAATATCAATACCGCTCAATGCTAAAACAGCTGCTGCGCCCGTACCATGACTCGAAATCTGCATCTTATAAACACGAGCCCAAATACCATTAATGTCCATTGCATCTTGATTTAATACCAGCTCACGCATGGTTGTATCGATTAATTTTGCAATCGCACCCGGAGCTCGTCCATGATGTGCCTCACCCCAGCCAATATGACCATCTTCAGTTTCGATACGCACAAGCACTGAATCACGTTTTACACATTTACCAATACCCAGTCGAACAGACTTATTTTCAGGAACAGGAAAGGAAATAGGAACTGCCTCTAACTTCACTATACGCATTGGATTATTCATAGTTATTCAGCTTTATTTGAAAAAACTTCTGGGTTAACAATATTTTTTACATTTTTACCATTGAGTATGGCGAGAATCGTTTCTACCGATCCTTTACTCATGCCGCGCATACTGCTAGCGGTAATGGATGCTATATGGGGTGTGAGTAATAAATTAGGGCAATCAAAAACTGCCTCATCTCCAGCAAGAGGGTGTTGATCATGAACATCCATAGCAGCTCCAGCTATTCTTCCTTCTACTAAAGCATCAAGAATGGCTTTGGTGTCGACCACTGGACCCCTAGAAATATTAATTAGTATGGCATTCAATTTCATCATAGCAATTGAAGCGCGATCGACTAAACCGCGCGTCTGGTCATTTAATGGACAGCAAAGTGCGATGACATCAGATTGAGAAAATAATTCCTCTTTAGTGGCAGCTTTAACGCTGGATGGTAAGGTCTCAGGTCGTCTTGTAAGTGCGATCACATTCATTTGCATGCCGGCAGCCGCTTTTGCTAAGTTGCTACCAATGGCCCCCATACCAACAATACCCAATGTAGTTATAGATATTTCTGTAGATGTGTCTGCCATTGGACGCGCCTTGGACCAGCCTTGACTCCGAAGTGTTGAGTCTATTGAATCAAGGCGCCTGCGAAAATAAAAAATAACAGCCATGCAATACTCAACCACAGCATTAGTATTTGAGCCCGGCAAGTTGGCCACTGGAATGCCTCTCTTGGTAGCGGCATCTACCGGAATAAAATCCAAGCCCACACCATGCCGCACAACGGCCTTCATGAGAGGGGCATCTTCAAAAATATCTTGAGGAAGCTGACAGCGAACCATCAAACCATCACAATCTGAAATCAGGGCTTTGAGTGTCTCAGGCTTTGTGTCGGGAGCCACAACTACATCGCATTCTTTCAATAACTCCTCGTGATACAAGGGATGAATAGGATTAGTTAACAATACCTTAAATCTTTTACTCAAAAAATGGCACTCCCTGTTTAACCGGGTTATTTAAAATTCCTAAACCCTCAAGCTCTACCCGAACAGTTTGTCCTGGCTCAAGCCATGCAGTTGGTGTATGGACCATCGCCAAACCAGCTGGGGTTCCTGTTGCAATAATATCTCCTGGTTCCAATGGCATTTGCTTAGAAATATAGGAGATCAGCTCGGCAATCTTAAATAGCATTGTGGATGTAGATCCGTCTTGCAAAGCTCTACCATCAACACTCAGCTGAATACCAATTACATACGGATCAGGCACTTCATCGGGTGTAATCAAAAAGGGGCCAAATGGAGCAGATGCGAGCATATTCTTACCTCGTACAAAGTTTCCCCCATCCACTTTAATCATGCCACTACCACTAATGTCATTATGAACCGTGTAGCCCGCAATTAAACTCATAGCCGCTTCAGGCTCAACATGTAATGCCCGTTTACCCATCACAACTGCTAGCTCAGCCTCATATCCTACATTGCCAACATCGGGTGGTATCAATATGGGATCGTATGGGCCAATCACAGTACAAGCTGACCTAACGAAAATAACAGGCTCTTTTGGATATGCCATTGAGCGCTCATCCAATGCATCTGTAAAGTTATAAGCTGCCCCAACAATCTTTCCTGGATTGAGAATTGGTGAGCATATTGAAATGCTATCGAGACTTACTACAGCAGCCTGATCATAATAACCGCTCTCAATTTTGCTGGTGATTTTCTTGGTAATAGAAGGTAAACCTGCCATCACCATCTCAAGCAAATTTGAGCCCGTGCCACCAATCATGTCACTACAACTGACATGCGAGAGATCTAATACGTGCAAAGAATCGCTCAGTAATACTCCTACTGCAGGCGTTTGCTCGCCCTTTATAAATGTCAAATAGCGCATAACGACAATCTATGCGACTCGATATTGATCAAGAATATGTCGATTTATCTCAATGCCAAGACCTGGACCCTTAGGTACGCTCACCTTACCGTTACGCTGAACAATGGGTTCAACAGACAGTAAATCGCGGAATGGATTTTCACATTGTTCAAACTCAAATAGCGGGGGATTGCCCTTAAAGCTTGGTGGCTGATCTGGAAGTGCTGCTAAGAAATGCAAGGTTGCAGCGACACCAATCACAGATCCCCAGGCATGCGGTACGCACTCTACCCCGTGCGCACTAGCAAGGGTCGCAATCTTACGGCATTCGCTGATACCGCCCGCAGCACAAACGTCAGGCTGCACAATATCCATAGCCTTGCGGACCACAATGTCTCTAAAGCCCCAACGGGTAAATTCATTCTCGCCACCCGCTACAGCCATATCAAGAGCACGAGTCACCTCAACATAGCCATCTAAATCCTCTGGAGATATAGGCTCTTCAAACCATTCAATATTTAACTTTTCAAGCTCACGACCAATCTTGATAGCTTGGGGCACAGTAAAGCAGTGATTAGCGTCAACCATCAATCGCATATCATCTCCCACTGCCTTTCGGACTGCTTCTACTCGTCTGATGTCTAGCTTTAAATCGCCTAAACCAATTTTCATCTTGATAGCAGTAAAACCATTCTCCTTAAATTCAATGGCCTCTTCCACCGCCTCTTCAATCAAGCGATTCATATCAATAAAATATAGACCTGTTGCGTAAGGAGTGACCTCATCTCGATAGGAGCCGCCAATTAATTTATGGATTGGCTGACCGCAAGACTTACCAATAATATCCCACAGGGCAATATCAATTCCACTAATAGCAGAAATTGCCATACCGGTAGTGCCGTAGTCCTTGATGCGGTTATACAGATCTTCCCAAATAACTTCCACATCAAATGGATCTCTACCAATAATACGAGGACCAAATTGGGTATCAATAAATGCCTTTGATACTGCTGATGGTCCATAGCACTCTCCCCAGCCTACGATGCCATCGTTTGTCTCTATCTCAACAATGCAAGAGCCTCTGGTTTTATAAATCCAACCTCTTGAGGAGGTAAACGGCTTTTCTACAGGTGCAGAAACAACGTGACAGGTAACTTTTTTGATTTGACTCATCAATACTCTTTCAATTTCTAATATTTATTTTTTTGGCTCAGTAAATACTTTTTTACCAACTACCGCCAAAGTATTCGTTACAGCGACAACTTCAGCCGCTAAAGCTTTACCAGTCAGACTATCGACTCTTGAGCCACCTTCTTCAGAGGCAGATCTAAAACGTGGATCCTGAATCGCTTTATTAAAGATAGTGATTAATCTTTCTTGAATTTCAGGAGGAGTTTTTGCGGGAGCAGCTAGATATGCCATCTGCACAAGTGGTCCATATGGAAAAACGTTGTACCCTTTTTCCTTAAATGTGGGAACATTGGGCATTGTTTTAATTCGCTCATTCGCAAATACCCCTAGTGGTATCACCATATTGGAGTCAATCTGCGCCTTACTTTCAGATGGCTTTAATACCGCACCATCAATTTGTTTACCTGCAAGGTCGACAATCACCTTGGAGCCGCCGGTATATGGAACGGTAATGATGGATGAATTCACAACATTACCCGTCATCACAGCAAAAATATGATTCAAATTATTACTGCCAGGAGTTCCAATAGAAACTTTGCCTGGGCTCTTTTTGATCATTGCCTCAAAACCATCCAAATCTTTTGCGGGTCCATCTTTCGGGACAAGAAGCAATAATTGATCCGTTGTCACTCTCGCTATTGGAGCAAACTGCTCATTTTTAAGGGGTGTTAAACCCTGAGCAATCATCGCCATAGTGGAGCTAGTGCCCATTCCAATGGTGTAGCCATCGGGCTCTGCATTCGCTACCTTTGTCATGCCAATCGTTCCTGTTGCTCCAGCAACGTTATCGACAACGACTGTAATCCCCTCATCAGCCAGAATTTTAGAGATCAATCGAGCTGAAATATCATTTGATCCACCTACATTCCAAGGCACCACCAGCTTTATCTCCCTAGTTGGGAAATCAGCAGCCATAGCAGAACTAAAAGCCACAAAGGCCCCCAATACAGAAGTCGCCATTACGGTAACGGCTTTTTTAAAAGTGTTCATATTTACCCCCTTTAGCTAAGAAACATTTTAATGTTATAACAAACAACATTCATTTAGGAAATAGCTTATTAACCCTCACTTCCTTCATAGGTTTAATCCAATAAGTTACAGATGTCTAGGCGGGCGCTATCAATATCAGCACGAATAGCTCGGGCAACACCAATACCATCCCCCTTTTTTAAGGCATTTAGGGCAGCCAAATGATGTTTATGCCTTTTTTGCCCTGGCTTGTACTCTGGTAAAGCCAGATTTAATGTAGGACCACAGCGTAGCCAAGCCCCTTCAATTGCCTGAAGCAGAATAGACTGGTTAGCCAACTTATATATTCCAAAATGGAACTGATAGTGAGCATCTAAATAGGATGCAAGGTTTCCGGTTTCAGCTAAATTTCTCATATGATTCAAAAGCTTAGAAATTTCATTGATTTCTGCTTTAGTAGCATTTTTAGCCGCCGCCTCTGCTGCTAATGGCTCTAAGCTACTGCGTATTGCCATCAATTGACCGAACTCATTGGACGTCAGTAAAGGTACTGAGGCCCCTCCACCCTGCCCAACGCCACCTCTCTCAAGAACATTTTCTGCGGCCAAGCGATTAATCGCATCACGAACGGGTGTCAGACTAATGCCAAGATCCTGCGCAACTTTACGCAAAATAATTCGCTCACCCGGAACGAATTTACCTGCCAATAAGGCGCTCCTCAAAGAGAGATAGGCTTTATCCCAAAGGGTATCCTTATTGATGAGCTTCAGAGTGCCCTTAGATGCACTTGACATTAGATATTTTTCTTAACAAAAAAGTAGAAGTTAATATAAATCAAAATATTAGAAACTTTTACTAGGCCCTTGGTAATTCTTTTATATAAAAAGGCACTAGTGTATCTATATCTTCAATCGACTGAGTATTGACATCCCATTTAAAAAAACTGAGTACCATCTTATCTTTAGTGAAGTCTACAATAGTAAAACCATGCTGCTCAATTGGTTTGATTTCCTCTTTAAAGTCTAAAACCTGAGATGTCATAGCTGGAGTTTTACGTCTGCCACTAGATGGCCAACCACCTTGATAAGTTCCACCCGTACCAGATAAAGCTACATTTACTGGATTATTTGAAAAGTCATGGGTCCCACTTCGCGTCATTGAACCCAGGGCAATTGAATGCATATCACCGCTAATGACTAAAGGAGTCCTTGATTTATTTTTGGACAATTCACCCATGAGACGATCATGTTGCTTTAACCATCCAGACTGCCAATATGGTTTCTGAACTGCCGTGGTTAATCTTTTTTCTTCTGCTAGTAAAACATCCGGATACCACTCTCCCCACTTGCCAAGAGACCAACCAGGAGGATTAGATGGGCAATGAATAAGGTTGTGAACCTCACGACTTTGAGTGCGATCTACTAACCATTTTTCAACATTAGCATCAACATATACTGCCGATGGTCCAGCAAGAGTGGCCGTTCTTCTAACATCGTAAAGCATGATTTCAGCTAAATTTCCATAGCGAATTGTGCCAAAGCTTTCTGAAACACCAACTGGCCGATCACTAGCATAAGAAAAGGGAAGACCCTTTGGTCTTGAAGCCTCAGCTAAAAACTCAGGGTAATACATCGATTGCGTAGTTCGCGCAAGCTGCATCATAAAATATGAGGGTGGGAACGTTACTATTTCATCGGTCGCATCATCATTATCAAAATAGTCATGATCATCTTGCAGAAAAAATACTGGAGTTGATCGAAAATCTGCGCCATAAATTGGCGTCAGTTGTGGGCCTACTGCTTTTTTTAGAACAGCCTCATTGTCACCACCAAGGACTATTCCTGCGCGATCAAACTGACCAGCAATTTTTATTGCTTTTTCCGTAGAGCCACCGTAGTCACGCTTAGAGGTAACAGGAGAAAGTAAATCCCAATACACATGGTCACCATTGACGATCGTAGCCTGGGGTTTAAAGCTCAGCGCTCTTTTTAATAGGCGATTACGCACAGCGGGGGGCAAGAAGCCCATTGCCTCATGTCCGCCAACGCAAGATATAAATAGCGCCCTAAATTGACTAGGGCTTGAGTTTCGATCAGGAAAAGTTGAGAACTCCCATGGTTGACAGAGCAAAGCTCCCTTATAGTTTTTTAAATTAAGCTTATAAGTACGCCCAGGCTTGAGATTTTTAACAAAGAATTGCCAAAACTCTCCCTGTGTATCAGTCATTTTTCCAGCGACTACAGTGCTGTCAACTCTTAATACTGGTGGATATAATTGTGGCTCGATCAAGGATACTTTGATTAACATCTCTGTATCGCTAACTGTAGGCAATAGATGCCTCACTAAACCCTGGTCCCATTCACCATTTGCTTGAGGTTTAGCACTGGCAGCAGCAACTAAATCACTAGGTGCATTAACAATAAAGGCAGCAGCGCCTGCAGATTTAAGAAAACTTCTTCTCTCCATAGTCTTACCTCAATGTATTAAAAATTAGTTGATATTATTCTTATTGGAGCATTTACTTCATTGCATACTCTATTGTTGCTCAATTTTTGCACTAACAACAATTTTTTGATATTGCGTGATTTCAGCAAGAACAAACTTACGAAACTCTTCAGGACTCATCTGCTTAGATTGAATACCAGCCTTAGCATAAGCAGTCATGACTTCGCGATCCTGTAGTGCAAGGTTCACATCATTGTTTATTTTGCGAATAATTGCAGTTGGGGTTCCACTAGGGGCCCAAAGTCCAAACCATAAGCTCATATCAAAGCCAGGATAGCCCTGTTCTGCAATACTGGGAATATTATTGGCCGCATCAGACCGAGCTGAAGTTGTAACACCTAATCCCCTTAACTTTCCAGCATTAACTTGATTAATTGCGGTATCAAATGCGATCATAAAATAAGCGACGCGATTACCAATCAAATCTTGCATTGCATCAGGGCCGCCTTTATATGGCACATGGATCATCTTAATTCCGGCAACTTGATTGAAGTATTCGGCAACTAAATGCGTAGAACTTCCAATCCCCGCCGAGGCGAAAGGAATTTCTCCAGGTTTTTCTTTAGCAGCAATCACCAAATCCTTAAGGGTTGCATACGGACCAGCTGGTGATGTTGACATTAAATAAGGGGTGATCCCGAGTAAACTCACATCTATCAAAGATTTTGTTGGATCATATGGTAGCTTCTTGTAAATAGCTGGATTAGCGGCATATGAGGCAGATTGAACTAACAAGGTATACCCATCAGGATCAGAATTGACTACCGCACCAGTACCAATTAATCCCCCAGCTCCTGGACGATTCTCAACAATTACGGGCTGTTTCCAGGTTTCACTCAGATTCTTTGCAAGAATGCGGGCAACGATATCTACTCCGGAACCTGGGGTTAACGGCACAATAAGCTTTACAGGCTTATTTGGATAGGTTTGTGCATGAGTAAATGTAGATACTAAGCAGATGGCAATAAAAATGATTCGCTTTAATGAAAATTTCATCAGAATTCCTATCTAAGAGGCATATTTTTTAATGAATAACCAACTGTCACATTTGCATCAGATGGAATATTGAGCATTTCTGTATCCCAGGATTCCCACTGATGTCGCATTTTTCTTAAGAGCTCAGGCATTCGTTCACCTAAATTAGCCCTTTCACGTTCATCTTGAGAAAGATTAAATAAGTATTCGTAGTCATCTACTTTTAAATATTTCCACTCTCCAATACGGGCAGCTCTCTGACTACGATAATGCATACGCCAATATAAAGGGCGCTCAAATTCAATTACAGAGTTATTCAATACTTGAAGCATTGATATACCGTCAAGTTGATAATTTTTGCTGGGAATAGCATTTGCAATTTCTAAAATGGTTGCTGTCCAATCCATCGTAATACATTGTTGGCTACTCGTTTGATTAGGCTTAATATATTCTGGCCAGTGGGCTATCCAAGGAACCCTAATACCCCCTTCTGTTAGATCCATCTTGCCTCCAACAAGTGGCCAGTTATCTGAAAACCGCTCGCCCCCATTATCACTTGTAAAAATAATCAAAGTGTTATCAAGAGCGTGATTCTTTTTTAGTAGAGAAACAATGCTCCCAATCCCCTCATCCATATGATTAATCATCTTTTGATAAGTGTGAATATTGCCACCATGCAGATGAAATAAGTTTTCTTTTACTTCAGCTGCAAGATGAGAATCTTCTCTCGTCTCCCAGGGCCAATGAGGCGCCGTATAGTGCAAACTGATGAAAAAAGGGTTTTCTTTATCGTTGGGATTACAAGTTTTTCCATCGATATAGGCGAGAGCTTTTTTTGAAATAAGGTCTGTCAAATATCCAATCTCATGACACTCCTCTTGATTTATCCATAAATCATGAATGCCACTAGAGTCACAGTGTGAAAAATAATCAACCCCTCCCGCGAGTGGGCCAAAAAATTCGTCGTAGCCTGAGAAAAGTGGGCTGAATTTTGGTGGAAAACCAAGATGCCACTTACCAAATAATGCGGTGTCATATCCCACATCTTTTAACATTGATGGCAGGGTCGGAATTTCTGGAGGTAAGCCTAAAAGCAAATTACCTCGACTTTTGAAATTCAAAGGCTCTTCTAAGGCACCTCTTAATCGATATTGATATCGCCCTGTCATTAAAGCAAATCTCGTTGGAGAGCATACCGGCGCATTAGAGTAACCCTGAGTAAAACGAATACCGTTTTTAGCTAATGCATCCAAGGCAGGGGTAGAGTTTGCTTTTGAGCCATAGCAACCAAGATCCGCATAACCCAGATCATCAGCAACGATAAAAATAATATTCGGTACTGGCATGAAATTTTTCTCTAAAAATTTTAGGTTTAAATCCTCTAAAAGATATCGTACCATCTATAAAGAAATTAATAAATTCAACTTTTTTAGGAGCCGCTATAAAGTTGACTGAATCCCTAGATGCCAAATACTAACGCACTATTTTTGAGATTTTATATAAAGATAGTGAGGCAGGACTTAAGCCAGAATGAGAAGATCATGATCTTTCTGGTAACTAAAGAACTTTCAAACTACATCACCAGTCTTGCTAGAGTAAAAAAGAGCATCCCGACAAAGATCGTCGCCAAAATACTTCTAGTGAATAAAAAGCCAACGACTCCGCCGATCGCCCCAAAAATTTGAGGGGAGTAGAGATTTAATTCAAATAACTGAGTTACAGGATCCTTCATAAACAATACTTCAGGAAGAACGATTGCAATTAATGCAGCAGTTGGCGCATAGCGTAAAAACTCATGAACTGTTTCTGGAATGGGGAATTTAGAGCCTAGTAATAACAAGGAAGTTCTGGTGAAGATACTCACTAACATCAAGCCAAAGAATGCTATCCATAAATCAATCGTACTCATGCCTGCCTCTGCGGAAATTTTTTATCCATCAATATTGCAGCAAACACAGCAGCAATCACGGAGCAGACAATCGTCAATCGATATGGCAAGTTAACAGTTAGCTCGCAAGTAATTGCTGCAACCAAAGCTGAGACTACTGCAGTTTTATGCTTGATAGCAGGAATAATCAAAGCGAGTAATGCTAAGGGCCCTGCAAATCCCAAACCCCAAGAACTGGGTATGTCTGACCCAAAAAAAATAGCAATTAATGCGCCTATTTGCCAAAAAATCCAATGGGCTAAGATCATTCCTAAAAAATAAAGAATTTGAGTATGAGAGCCATCAGAGTTATTTGGCGATGGAAACTTTTCTATAAATTTCGCAAAACTCATATCGGTATTGATGGTTCCGATACCCAATCTTTGCAAGAAAGAATACTGTTTGAAGTGCGGTTGAATAGTTGCACTAAAAATAATAAAACGAGACATCACAATCAGACCGGTCAGCCATATCGTCCAAAAAGGATAATCGCCATTAATTAATGGCATGACGGCCAATTGCGATGAACCAGCGTAGACCATAATATTGAACCAGAATGTATCTACCGGACTTAATCCAGCGCTCAGCAAACTGATGCTAGTCACAAGTGACCAAGCCACAATTCCTGGCGATGACTCAACCATCACCTTGACTCCTTGCAAAAAAGGAGGTTTACGAAAGAAATTCAAATTAATAAAGTACTTTCTTATTTGTAATTAAAAATGTGATGCTCATTATGACATTAAGAATTGATTGAATAATTACTATTATTTCGCAGATACACCCATTGAAAACCGCTATTCTGCAGCTCCAAGTAGAGAATAAAGAAATAGAAGATCAACTTAAATATAAGCTCCTATAGAATGAGATCTATGAAACCAACTATCAAAATTGACTATGTATCTGATGTAGCTTGCCCTTGGTGTGCAGTAGGATTAGGCAATCTTAATCAGGCGATAACCCAGTTAAGTGATCAAGCTCACTTTGAGGTGCATTTCCGACCTTTCGAACTCAACCCCAATATGCCAAAGGGTGGTCAAGATGCTATCGAACATCTCACCGAAAAGTATGGCTTAACTGCAGAGCGGGTTAAGGCCAATCAAGCCAATATACGATCAAAGGCACTAGAGGCAGGATTTGAGTTTCATCCCGAGGGTCGTAAACGGGTTTACAACACCTTTGATGCTCATCGTCTTTTATATTGGGCCGCAAAAGAATATGACCTACAGAAACAAGCCGCCCTGAAAAAGGAATTTCTGAATACTTACTTTTGCCTGGCAGTCAATTTTGATGACCATCAAAATATATTAGAGGCAGTCACCCGTGCTGGACTAGACCAACAAAGGGCACAGGAAATTCTGAGTGGTAGTGAATTTACCAATGAGGTGCTAGAAGAAAAAGCTGCTTATACAAAAGCGGGTATTAGTTCAGTTCCTACTATCATTATTAATGATCAATACCTTTTGCAGGGAGCTCAGCCTTCTGAGTCATTTGTAGAAGCTTTTGAGCAACTCATTCAAAAGAGTTAAAAAACTAACGATCAGGTACCAGATGAAAAAATACTTAGCTATATGGTGTATCTCGCTAATCTGCCTTATATCTTCTAATTACTCTTGGGCTCAAGAATGGCCCAAAGAACGCCCCATTAAAATCATTGTTCCTCAGGCTGCAGGCGGCACAAATGATATCGTCACTAGATTAATTGCCTTAGAGCTTAGCAAATCATTAGGCCAATCCATTATTGTTGAAAATAGGCCTGGCGCATCTGGTGCCATTGGAATGCAAGTTGCCGCATCATCGACTCCCGATGGATATACCTTTGCAGTGGCTTCTGACAGCATTGCCATCATGAGCGCAACCAAAGAATCCTTACCCTGGAGATTAGGTAGAGATTTGATTGGCGTTTCTTTGCTAGGTGATCAACCAATTGGTATAGCAGTATCCAGTCAAACACCTTACCAAACCTTGCAAGACCTCATCAATGCTGCAAAAAATAAGCCAGATTCACTTTCTTATGGAACTTCAGGACAGGGAACAAATCAGCATTACATTGGCGAATGGCTGGCCAAGTCTGGTAACTTCAAATGGCTTCACGTGCCCTATAAAGGTGGTGGTCAGGCAATTATTGACTTAACTGGTGGGACAACCCCGGCCGCAGTCCTTGGCTTTGCCCCCCTACTTTCTCAACAAAAAAAGGGTGGTATCAGAATTTTGGCGATTACCAGCGCGCAAAGAAACGTCTCTGCACCAACTGTGCCAACACTTAGCGAGCTTGGCTTTAAAGACATTGTCATTAATCAATGGGTTGGCATAGTTTCACCAAAAAATTTACCTCCACCCATTTTGAATAAGATGTCCAAAGAAATAGGGTTGATTTTAGAAAAGCCAGAAATTAAAGCTAAATTACTAGACATCGGCTTGACTGCAAAGTCTATGTCTGCAAGTGAATTTGAAATATTTCTAAAAGCCTCAATACAACGTTGGTCAGAGTTGAATAAGGCCCTTCAAATTCCAATAGATTAAAACTGATTTATTTATAGACTAAATGACATTATGAATACACCAATGAATACCCAGCCCAATGTTGTTTTAATTCTGGCAGATAACCTTGGCTGGGGCGAATTAGGCTGCTACGGTGGTGGCGCACTTCGTGGAGCGCCAACGCCTAGAATTGATGCTCTTGCTCTGGAAGGTACGCGTTTTCTAAACTTTAATGTAGAAAGTGATTGCGTACCTACTCGATCCGCACTGATGACTGGAAGACACCCAATTAGAACTGGCGCTATTCAGTCTGTCCCCGCTGGATTACCCCAAGGAATTATTCCTTGGGAAAAAACCATTGCAGAATTATTTTCAGATGCAGAATATGCAACTGCTATGTATGGAAAATGGCATCTTGGTGATAAAGAAGGTAGATATCCAAAAGATAAAGGGTTTGATGAATGGTATGGCATTCCAAGGACCACTAATGAAAGCATGTTTTTTGATTCAATCGGGTATGACGAGTCTATTGTTGAGCCCCCATACGTCATGGAAGGCACCAAAGGAAAGCCGGCAGAAAAAAAAGAGTTATACGATTTGGAGATGCGTCGCAAGATTGATGCTGTACTAACAGAACGTAGCTGTGAATTTATCAAACGTAATGGCAATAAAAAACCATTTTTTCTATATGTTCCGTTAACGCAATTACATTTTCCAACACTTCCACATCGTGAATTTGAGGGAGTTTCTAAACATGGAGACTTTGCAGACTCTCTAATCGAGATGGATGCAAGAGTAGGACAAATAATAGATGCTGTTGATCAAAATAATCTAACTGAAAATACTATATTCATATTTGCTAGTGACAATGGTCCAGAATATCGAAGGCCTTGGAGGGGAAGCGCTGGAATGTGGACAGGCACCTACCATACCGCTATGGAAGGTGCTTTAAGAGTGCCACTGATTATTCGCTGGCCTAACAAAATACTGGCTGGGAAAGTTACAAATGAGATGATTCATGTGGTTGATTTATTTCCAACTCTTGCTCAACTTGCTAACTTAGAGATGCCCAAAGATCGAATGATTGATGGACTGGATCAAAGTCAATTTCTTGTAGGGAAGCAAGAGAAATCAAATAGAGAAGGTTTTGTTTATTTCATCAAAACAGAATTAAGAGCTGCAAAATGGCGTGATTGGAAAATGCACTTTGTTTGGGAGGTAGAACCAAATGCCGGGGCCAATCATCTTGAAACACCTTATTTATTTAATATTGTGCAAGATCCAAAAGAAGAATCGGATGTGAATTCAACCCAAGGCTGGGTTAGGGGTCCAATTCGTAAAATGGTAATCAATTTTCAGAACTCGCTAAAAGAACATCCGCCTATTCCACCAGGTGCACCAGATGATTTTCAGCCAAAATAAAGTATTTCCTCTCAGCAGTTAAAAATACCAACTTGGCAACCTAAAGCTTGTTTGTTTTTATTCTTGAGAGTCGCTATCCAGTCAACAACTTAACTATCTAACAGATGTCCGGTCTTCACAAAAATCGTACAGCCCTCTTTGCTAAAAGGTTTATGCATACTGAGATGAGGACTCCTAATCCATGAGCCAGTCGGATAACGACCATGTTCATCTTCAAATACGCCATCCACTACAAAAATTTCTTCGCCGCCATAATGCTTATGCGGATTAAAGTAAGTCTGGGGTGCCCACCTCACTAAAGTAGAGCCCATACCTTGTCGCATCAAAGGCATGACTGTTAATCCAGGGACCATTCCTTGAAACCATGGAGCGGAGTGAGTATCTACAATCTCTCGCTCAATTTGCTCGGATCCAAGATGCCTTAACTTTACAAAAAGAGTACAACCTTCTTCACTAAAGGGTGCATGGGATGACCCAGGAGGATTCATGATGTATGAACCAGCAGGATAGCTCCCCGTCTCATCACTCAATACTCCGTCTAAAACTAAAATCTCTTCGCCAAATTCATGAACATGAAATGGAAATCGTGCTCCTGCTTGATAACGAACAATCGAAGTGGCCTTAGCAAGTTCATCGCCCTTACGGTCAAGCATGCGCCTCTCAACTCCTAATGAAGGACTTAAAATCCACGGTAGATCATGATGATCAAGAACCACGCGCTTGCTGTAGTCAGAATGAATATCCATTGAATAAATCTTTATATTGATTTGTTATTATGTATAAGAATAACAATGGAATGAAATTAATGCTTAATAAGCAAAACTGACCAATTTTTAAGGGTCAGTGCAGTAGGTGGCTCTAGGAGTTAACTATCCTACTCCTTAGTTGGGCCTGCAAATAGTCCGTTTAGTAGTAATGATTCTGCGAGTAGATGGTGTTTACGCCTACTGCGGAATTGAGCTACCAGAATAAGTCTTTTAAATCAGATTTGAATGTTAATAATCTGCATGAACATACCCTTAGACAAAAAACCCTTAGCAGCTAAAGTTAGAATGCTAAGGGTTTATTAAGGGTAATGAGGAGACTTTGCTACTACCAGAGTAGCAGGGCAGTTAAGAAGACTTAACCACCATATGTTTTCATTTCTTCTTGAGTAATGAAACCGTCTCCATTTTTATCAATTGTTTTGAAGTCGCCCTCAGGAATACCGTAGGCTTTTGCCTCATCGCGAGATATTTTTCCATCACCGTCGGTATCGATTGCTTTCAGCTCTTCTGCAGACAGTTTTCCATCTCGATTACCGTCTAGTTTGGAAAGCCAACCTGGTTTGGCCTTATCTGGTGATGAACCACTTTTCATGCCGTTCACTAAAAAATAGGAAGCAATTGCCAAGACAACTACAATAATTATAACTTTTGATATTTTCATAGTCCTAACCTGTTAGTTATTTAAGGAAGCATATCTTTTTTTATGCAGTCTAATTCTCAGGCAAGACGCAAAATGGCAATCAGGCTAAAAAGAGTCTTGTTGCGAACAGAATGCCAATGAATTAGGCTGAGGTCAAATACTTTGTAAGTTGTTTTGATCACAACCTAGGGTTACCCCTTGCACCATTAATGAGGCTTATTTTCAAATATTCGCTAGAGACGGCTTATGACCCTAACTAGCCCCCCAATCATCGCTTTGCGCAATTAAAGGCCTATAGAGGCTAATCACAGATCCAGAGGGGAAAAGGGAAATAACTGCGTAGTTTCTCCCTAAGTCTCTCATTTCATTGGCGTATCCACTCAGACTTGAGCCTAGGAGCAAAGAATGATCAGAGCTTAAACTTCATTAATATAGCAATCAGTATTCACAGTCTTCAGAAAAACTTACATGCAATTACTTTCAAATCCCTTTCGCGCACTAGTCATTGGTTCCTCTGGAACTATTGGTACTGCGTTTATGGAGCTCCTTCAAAAGAATCCCTTATGTTCAGATGTTGTAGGAATTCATCGACATTCAGAATTTCCAATTGACTACCATCATCTAGATTCTATTGAGTCCTGTGCTGATGCACTTGCACTAACTGCGCCTTTTCAACTCATCATTAATACGATCGGGGTTTTACACACAAACGACTGGATGCCTGAAAAGAAACTTGATGATATTAATGCTGAACAACTGACAGAGCTCATCAAGATCAACGCTATTGGTCCAGCCCTCACCCTACGCCACTTCTCTAAATTACTGGATCCACAAAGTAGCGTCATGGTTAGCCTCTCTGCCAAGGTCGGTAGCATTGAAGATAACCGCCTTGGTGGCTGGTACAGCTATCGTGCCTCTAAGGCTGCACTCAATATGCTGATCAAAACAGCATCCATAGAATGGGCTCGTACAAAACCGAACACTGTCTTAATCGCAATGCATCCAGGTACCGTCAACTCAAAACTCTCAAAACCATTTCGTGGCGAGCAAATTGGAAGACCTGCGAACGATGCAGCAGTAGATATGTTACGAGCCATTGCAAATCTAAAGAAAGAGGATTCAGGAAGTTTTATTTCTTACTCAGGAGAAAAATTGCCCTGGTAAGAGCTAAAAAACGATTTAGATCTATGCCTTAGGTGTCTTTTTCCTACAAGCGTCTGAGCAATATTTAACAGTTTCCCAATTTTTTGCCCATGACTTTCTCCAAGTCATTTCTTTTTTGCAGACGACACAGGTTTTGCTAGGCAGATAACTTTTATTACCTTTAAAAGAGGTAACCATATCAAGCTCTAGAGATCATCCAAATGATTTAATAGATAGCCCGCATGCTTTTGGATCGACATCTGATCTTCATCGCTAATTCTCTTCAGGTTTGCCGTCATCAATCTTGTTCGCGGACTGGATTCAAATTGATTCCGATGTTTAATTAAGAAATGCCAATATAAGGTAGTGACGGGACAAGCATTCTCTCCAAAGCGAACTTCTGGCTTGTACTGACAAGAGCCACAATAATTACTCATACGCTTGATATAGGCACCACTTGCAATATAGGGCTTACTAGTAAAGCGCCCGCCATTTGCAAATAAAGCCATGCCCGCAGTATTTGGAAGCTCTACCCACTCAATTGCATCAACATAGATTGCCAAATACCAGTCACATACCTCTGAGGGTAAGATTTCCGCTAGCAGGGCAAAGTTGCCGGTGACCATGAGGCGTTGAATATGGTGGGCATAGCCATACTGAAGTGTCTGTCCGATTGCATCTTTCATACAGGCCATATTAGTTTGACCCGTCCAATACCATTTGGGTAGAGGGCTTTGATGACCATAATAATTATCTTGAGCCATCTTGGGCATATCCAAGTAATACATGCCTCGTACAAATTCTCGCCAACCTAAAATTTGCCGAATAAATCCTTCAACTGTAGAAAGATCTAAAGAGTATTTTTTCCAGGCCTGTAACACAGCGGCAATGACTTCTCGTGGATTGAGTAATTTCAGATTCAGTGAGCTTGATAAAATCGAATGCCAGCCAAACGGAGTATCAGTCCACATCGCATCCTCATATATCCCAAAATTTCTTAAACGAAATTCTACAAAGTAATCTAGAGCTTCTAGAGCTTGTTCACGAGTGACTGGCCAACGAAAATCTTCTAGCGCTCCTGGATGACTTGAATAAGTCTTACTAACAAATTTAAGAACCTCTTTGGTAAGCTTATCTGGTTCAAATAAGATGGGGGCCTCAATGATGCCAGGACCCTTTTTAGAATACGGCTTTCGATTATCTTTATCAAAGTTCCATTGACCTCCTTCTGGGTTTCCCTCTCTATCAACTAAGATGTTATGGGTCTTACGCATTAGGCGATAAAAGTATTCCAGTCTCAACTCTTTTTTACCAGCGCTCCAAGCAATAAACTCTTGATGTGAGCAATAGAAATGATCGTCTTCACGCATCTCTAATGTGATCGATAATTCTCTTGCTAATTCTTCTATCTGCTGCTTTAAACGCCATTCGCCTGGCTCAACACAGATTAGATTAGTAATCTGCTCTTGGATTATTTTTTCTTTTAAGGTCTCCACTATTGATAGCGGTGAATTTTGAATGTAAGTCAGTGGGTAACTGAGTTCCTTTAGCTTAATCGCAAAGTGCCGCATTGCCGATAAAAATAGGGCAATCTTTGCTTTATGAGACCAAACATATTGAGCCTCTGGAATTGACTCAATCATCACTATCTCATCAGTCTTTACATTAAAAGCTCTGAGGGCGGCCCCATTTAAATCCAACTGATCCCCAAGAATCAGCACCAAGCTTTTAGGAGTATTCATTTATTTTTATACTGGGTTGGACAATAGGCACGATCAACTAACTTGCTTCGAAGAGCAACATGCTTAGTTGCCCTCCCAGTAACCCGCTTTCGCCATAACTCAAATGAGCCTCGCTTGAGCTCGTGGCGCATTAACTTGATTACTTCAGCCTCAGTTAGACCAAATGATTTTTCAATTGCGTCAAATGGAGTGCGATCTTCCCAGGCCATTTCAATCAGGCGGGATATATCCGATTCGGAAAGTGTATTTAATGAGAATCTTGGCACTATGTCAGTTTATGACTTATTTACTAAACTCGTACTTGATGCTAATTTTTCTAAGAATTCTGTAAGTTTAGAGTGAGCAAACCGGGAGCTCGATCACCTGTTTTTTATAAGGTCCTGATAGTGACTTTTTCAGTATTTTATAAATATCGAGATCAAATTCAGCCTCTCCAGCTTCCGCCAATTCGTATAGTTCGTCCTCATTGATGGCGGTGCCAAGATAGCACCATCTATCAATCACGATCATCTCGCCACCCTCTTTTATTGCGATAGGCCCACTATAAGGCCATACCTTAACCTTAAAAAGGTCTAATACTGTTTTCAGTTGTAAGTTATGCAAGGCAATCGGGGTGAGATTCAGACATGCGCCACCACATTGCTTTACTTGATATCCAAAGCAAGATTTACCTTCAACCCTCTTTTCTAAACCAAGTAGTGCCTCACAAAGATGATGTTTTTTAGCTATCGCTTTTAAGTAAGAGTGTGCCTCTCGTTTACTATAAAACAAACCATATAAGTTATCTTGTAAGCCAGGTGCCAATTGGCGGTGTGTTACTAGCACCGGAGTAAGCACTCCAACATCATTTTCAACCAAACTCCAGCCGCAAAGATCTTTCGATCGACGCAGCTTAATATTCATACTAGGCATACGCTCTTTAATTAATTTAGACTCCAGTATTAGGGCGCCAAGCTCTCCGCTAGTTTCGATCCAATCAATATCGCGAATTTGCAAAGAAAGCTTCATTTCTTTGCGCTTTGTTAAGGCGCCTTGAAAGTGTCCCATGACCCTACTGCGTAAAGAAATGCTTTTACCGATATACAGTGGAGCCTTGTTCTCTCCATAAAAGATATAGCAGCCAGGGCCATCAGGAATTGAGTCTATTAACTTCTTGTCTATATTTGGCGGTAGACTAGGATTGCCAACGAGTTGATTGATCACCTCATTGAGCTTTTCTTTCCCGAACTTCAATTCACACACTTGCCAAAACTGCAGCAATAAATCTGCATCGCCTAGTGCGCGATGACGGGCGCTAACCTTCAGATGATGGGCGTTAATAATGGTGTCTAGATTATGGCGGGGCTGATTGGGAAAGAGTAATCTTGAAAGCTTTACCGTACATAAAACTTTTGGCTTAAAGTCAATGCCGATTCTTCTAAAAGA
Organism: Polynucleobacter sp.; assembly: GCF_040400325.1. Taxonomy (GTDB): domain Bacteria; phylum Pseudomonadota; class Gammaproteobacteria; order Burkholderiales; family Burkholderiaceae; genus Polynucleobacter. Next base: position 5,730 of record NZ_JBBAQK010000015.1, on the reverse strand, counting down.
AGCCTTGATAAAGCCATAGTCAAATCTAGCATTGTGGGCAATGAATATTTTTCCATCGAGCACTTGTTTTAGTTCTCTCGCCACTTCATCAAAGCTTGGCTGATTCTCAACCATCTCTGGCGATATGCCAGTCAGTCTTTGGATGTTTTGAGGAATAAAGGTTTGTGGGTTGATTAACCTCTCCCATAAACTCACTTCACCATTAGCAAACGTCTTAATACCAATCTCAGTAATCCGGTCGCGATCAAAATGTGACCCAGTAGTCTCAATATCAACAAAGGCTAGATCAGGGTAAGCGGCCTGCTTGATATCCACGCCAAGTGTCTTTAAAAATTAGCTTGCTGGTGAGTTTTTATTGAGATATTCAGCAAAGCTAAAAATAGAGTTTGGACCGCGAGGGAATTCTTCAACCTTTTTAAATGGGGTATTGGCCACTTTTTGGCTTTCTACTTTAGGTTTTTTTTCTTGCGCAGTTTTAACTTTAGGCTCTGTTACAAAATATGGCTTTCTTTCAGGCGCAATTTGTACTTCACTAAAGCGCGGAATGTAATCTTTGATAGCAGAAGCCAAAGTAACATTCGAAATGCAATTCATCATATAAGCCTCTAGTGACTGATAGAGATCTTTTGCAATATCTGATACTTCTACTTTTCTCTTTTTAATTCTATTCATCGCCAAAACAATGTCTTTAATCGTAATGATGCGAGGATCTTTTGATAGTTGATAGCCGCCATTTCGCCCTTTAATCCCGATGACTAGTCCTGATTCCCGCAAAGGCCGCAATAAGAGTTCAATGCGACTAATCGACATATCTAGCCTTTGGGCTATTTCTGGAACGGGTACAAACTGACCATTCGTTGAATGACTTGCAATATCAACCAGAGTGTCCAGTCCTACCTTGACTGCTTTAGTTACTTCCATGGTGTTTTTGATATAAAAGTTAAATTAGAACTAGTATGAAACTGATTTAAAATTTGTGCTGCAGCGCATTAATTAACCCTTTTTACCCCATGGTTGAAGCCCTCAGAGCTCAATATCTTTAGATCTTTCGCTTGCTGCGCTTACTCGTCCGCTTGATAGCTAGTGCCATTATTACTTTGGTATGAAAGCGCGATCTTCCCCCTCTTTCCAATGGCTCATACCTATGTTGAACGCCCAGAAAAACTGAGGAGTTATTGAGTCTTATTGCGCTCTTGGGCTTTTACCAACTGGTCAGCACTTCTTTGTTGGAAATCGACCATATTGAGATAACCCATTTGATAGCATGGGCAATGCTTACCCAGAATCCAGCGGGCGAGCTTAATGCGTAGTTTTTGAATCATTTGTATCTCCTAGTATTGATCATCCAATGTAAACGTAAACGTGCTTTGGTGCTGAGTTCAAAAAACAGTGGGGGCATTTAGCTCTTATTGGGCATCAGCAAAGATGGGATAAATCCATTACATTAATCAGATGACTGATTCCACCTCCACCTTCCGCAAAATACCTTTATTTCCTCTGGGCACCGTACTCTTTCCAGATGGGGTGATTGCTCTCAAGATTTTTGAGGCTCGCTATCTCGATATGATTAAGCAATGTCTACGAGAAATGACAGAATTCGGCGTTGTGAGCATCATCAAAAACCAAGATGTCAGTGAAGAGGATGTATCCCTATCCTTTTCTAAAATTGGTACTCTGGCCCAAATTGAGGACTTTGACCCTATCCAGCCCGCTCTTTACATGACTAAGTCATTTGGCACGCAGCGCTTCAAGCTATTGAATTGCAAACAAGAAGCCAGTGGACTTTGGATTGGTGAAGTGACGCTTTTAGATAATGACCCTCTCACCTCAATTTCTCAAGAGCATCACAAGGTAGCCAAATTACTAGATGAAATTATCTCGGTGATACAAAGTGAAAATCTTTTAGGTGATGCTCCGTTTAAAAAACCATACAAGGTCGATGATTGTGGTTGGGTCTCTAACCGCCTTGCAGAGCTTTTACCAATCTCATTAGCCCAAAAGAATCATTTGCTAGCACAAACCAATCCCAGAATCAGGCTTGATTTGATTACGGAAATTATTGAAGATGATGATTTAAGAAATCCTATGATGCATTAAAACCATGCTTGATGAGCTCATTCGCAATACGATTCGGGAAACGGTAGGGGGAAATGAACCTCCCGTAGCATTTTGAAGTCCAAAGCATAATCCTGCTACAAAATAAATATCGATTCAAGCTATTCTAGAGTTTTCATTTATTTAGCGCTGACACCCTACCCCCCGATGAATCAAAGCTCCTTATTTGGAATCAATCTAAGTCAATACAAGTTAAACCTATTGCCTGTGGATGGATTAGCTCAATACCTTCCAGCATTTATGAATGCAGAAGAGAGTGTTAGCTTATTCGACCAGCTTCAGAAGTCACTTCGATGGGAAGCAGACCAAGTCATGATGTTTGGAAAGTTAGTGACAACTCGTCGCAAAGTAGCTTGGGCTGGAGATCCAGAATGCGCCTATACCTATTCTGGAGTCAAAAAGAGTCCACAAGCATGGACACCAGAACTTCTGTCAATAAAGACCCAACTAGAGGAACTCACTCAATCTGAATTTAATTCCTGTCTACTGAACTTCTATCATGATGGGAGTGATGGCATGGGTTGGCATAGCGATGATGAAAAAGAGCTCGATGCCAACTCCCCAATTGCATCACTTAGTCTTGGTGCGCAGCGTAAGTTTGCCTTTCGCCATAAAGTAGATAAAACTACTATTCCTCTTTATTTAGAAAGTGGTAGCGTCTTAATAATGCATAGTCCTACTCAACAGTTTTGGCAACATACTCTACTGAAAACAAAAACAGTAAGCAATCCTCGTATTAACTTGACTTTTAGAAAAATCACTTTAAAAAAATGAGTCATTCCGGCCCTCAAAAGACTATAGCCATTATTGGTGCGGGCTTAGCAGGTCTTAGTTGTGCCACCAAATTACAAGCACAGGGCTTTAAAGTTCAAGTGTTTGAAAAGAGTCGTGGACCTAGTGGTCGAATGAGTACTCGCAATGGCAAGGACTGGACAGCTGATCATGGTGCTCAATACTTTACCGCAAGAGATCCTCTATTTATTGAAGAGCTCAATCACTGGATCAATGCTGGCATATCAGCAGCATGGCATCCACATATTAAAGTCTTTGAGAATGGCCAATGGCATGAGAGCGCTTCAACTGAGAAGCGTTATGTAGGTATCCCCGCCATGAATTCTCCCGGAAAGTATTTGGCCAAGAACTTATCGATGCACTTTAATCAAACCATTGATCAGATTGATCTTCAAAATGGTAAATGGCTTATTCATAGCGTGGAATCCGGCAATATTAAGCAACAGTTTGATTGGCTAGTATTAGCGCTACCTGCAGCACAAACTTTTACCCTCTCCAATTTAGTAGATAAGTCTATTAAAGAGGCGGATGCTCAAATTGAGATGATGGGCTGCTGGACGGTGATAGCTTCCTTTGCAGAAAAATTAAATATCCCTTTTGATGCTGCCTTCATTAATGGTGAAATCATTGGGTGGATTTCTAGAAATAATTCGAAACCGGCTCGGCAAGGTCTAGAAACTTGGACAATACATGCTAATCCACAGTGGAGCCAACAATGGATTGAGCTGGAAAAAGAAGAGGCTGAAAAGCGTATCTTAGAGTGCGCAAAAAGACTAGGTTTAGATTGTCAGAATGCTCAAATCTCTGTACATCGCTGGCGCTATGCCAGTGGATCCATAGATGCCAATCCTGGATTTAGAACCTATCAACACTTAAAACTGGGACTTTGTGGGGATTGGCTTCATGGCGGTAGAGTAGAGGGCGCGTGGTTAAGTGGCTATAAATTAGCTCTCCAAATTAAAAATGACTACCAGTAAACTGTATTCCTATGAATATGATGAAAACCAATGCTTGTATTGACTTAAAAGATCTTCAGCTTCAGACGCAAATAGGAACCTATGGGCCCGGGGCTGTCATACCTAAGCAACATCTTTTAGATTTAACCCTTTGGATTGACCCAAAACTGGTCTTCATTTCAGAAGATCTCATGGAGAATGTATTTGACTACGATCCTCTAGTGATTGAGATTGAAAGGCTAGCTGGCGATGGTCATTATGAAACCCAAGAACGATTAATGACACGAATAGTTCAGGCTTGTGCAAAATATCCCGAAATTGAATCCCTTGAAATTAGCCTGAGAAAGTCGCCAGTTTCCCAAGGTACTGGCTCGCTTGGGGTTCGCCTCTTGGTAGATCAAACTACCATGGATAAATTGAGAACCGCCAATTAGCATCAATAAGCCCTAATCAGACTTAAACCCTCGTCATAAAATTGACGAACTTTTTTAATCAATCTCATTGAAGGCTTGCTAAAGATGGCATTTGATTTTGATACCCCCACAAATAGACTAGCAACGGATTCTATTCGCTGGGATAGCTTTAATAGTAAAGAGGTGCTGCCTTTATGGCTAGCTGATATGGACTTTCAATCTCCGCCATGTGTTATTGAGGCCGTGAGTAATAGAGTACAGCAGGGAATTTATGGCTATACCCATAGCCCCCATCAAATGAACGCGATGATCGCGGACTACCTGCAAGAGCAATACCAATGGCAAGTAGATCCAGATTGGATTGTCATTCTGCCCAGCGTTGTCTCTGGACTGTATTCAGCCGTCCAGCAGCTCACTAATAAAGATGAAAGTGTTCTGGTTCCTAATCCAATCTACCATCACTTACGTCTTGCTTGCTCTAGCGCCAATAGACAAATTCAGGAGATGCCTCTTGAACTCCAAGATGGTCGTTGGGTACTGCCAGTTAATCAATTAACAAACCTGATCACTAATAAAACAAGATTAGCTCTGTTCTGTAACCCTCAAAATCCTGGCTCTACTGTTTTCACTCGAGAAGAGCTCAAAGAGTTTGGAAATTTTTGCCTTGAGAATCATTTATGGATTTGCTCTGATGAAATCCATGCAGGACTTGTGCTCGACGAAAATAAAAAACATATTCCATTGGCCAGCATCAGTAAAGATATTTCTGAGAAGACCATCACATTAATGTCTTTAAATAAGACTTTTAACTTTCCTGGAATTGGCCTTGCGTGGGCTGTAGCAGAAAACCCTATCCTAAGGAAAGCCATTCAGGTTGGACTTCACCAAACCATTGCGCCCCCATCTTTACTTGCATACACCACAACAATGGCAGCAATCAAAGATGGGGAACCGTGGAGGCAAGAGTTAATTCAATACTTAAGGGGTAATCGAGATTTAATTCAGGAAAAAATTAACAGTATTAAGGGCTTAAGCGTATGCAAAATGGAGGGTAGCTATCTAGCATGGATTGATTGCACAAACCTTCATCATCAAAATCCCTATCAACTATTCTTAGATCATGGTCTTGCCACCTCTCCTGGCAGCCAATTCAATCGAGAGCAATTTGTCAGACTGAACTTTGGAACGCAAAGAAGTAGGCTTGATCAAGCCCTTAATATCATTGAATCCTGCGCAAAACGTTAATCCCAGTAATTTATCAGTAGTTCATTGCTCCTTTAGCAATATCATTAGGGTTTGAGCCTTAGGCTGAATAATAATAAGGGCAAAATTATCTGTATATTTAAGCGATCAATTACATTGGAAGATCATGTCATGATTTGTCAGCACATCAATTAAAAAAGAAAAAATTTATGCCTAGGGAAAACGCGGAAGAGCTTTCGATGCAGAGCGCA
>NZ_JBBAQK010000014.1:34402-52241 GCF_040400325.1 Polynucleobacter sp. | reverse complement strand
TTGGTGGGTCACGTCGCAGCGAAGAAACGATGCTGACGCAACGTGAGATGGATTTGGCTGCTTCAATTCAAGCAGTCACTGAAGAAGTAGTGATTAAGTTAGCGCGTGGTATTCGTAAATCGACTGGTCAAACTAATTTGTGCCTAGCTGGTGGTGTAGCGCTCAACTGTGTTGCTAATGGCAAGCTCTTACGTGAAAGCATTTTTGACAATATTTGGATTCAGCCTGCGGCAGGTGATGCAGGTGGTGCAGTTGGCGCTGCCTTAGCGGCGTATTACATGATGTTGGGATTACCACGCACGGTTAATCCAGCATTGCAAGATGGTATGAAAGGCTCTTACTTAGGTCCTGAGTTTGAGCAATCCGATATTGAAAAACGTTTAGCAGCAGTTGGTGCGAAGTTCACTAATCATTCTGATGAAGAAATCATCACCTTAACGGCTCAAGCATTAGCAGATGACAAAGCAGTAGGCTGGCATCAAGGCCGCATGGAGTTTGGCCCACGCTCTTTAGGCGCTCGTTCTATATTGGCGGATGCACGTTCACCGACTGCGCAAAAGCTCTTGAATCTCAAGGTGAAGTATCGCGAGTCATTTAGACCATTTGCCCCTAGTGTTTTGCGTGAAGATGTCTCTGAGTGGTTTGATATCAACACCGATAGCCCCTATATGCTTTTGGTTGCTGACGTCAATGAGTCCAAGCGCTTAGTAATGTCTGAAGAAGAGAAGAAACTCTTTGGTATTGAAAAGTTAAACGTACCTCGCTCGAAAATCCCTGCAGTAACACACGTAGATTACTCGGCACGCGTACAAACTATTCATCAGCAAACCAATCCGAAGTACCATGCCTTGGTCACTAAGTTTAAAGAGATCACGGGTTGCCCAGTGGTCGTCAATACCTCCTTTAATGTGCGTGGTGAGCCGATTGTGTGTACCCCTGAGGATGCCTTCCGCTGCTTAATGGGTACCGAGATTGAGTTCTTAGTCGTGGGTAATTCGATTATGCGCAAGGAAGATCAAGACCCTGCACTGAAGCTCGATTACAAAAATGCTTACGAGTTGGATTGAGTTAGATCAAGTACGAGCGAATTTAATCCAACACACATTCGATACGGGATATCAATGAAGACGCTGAAAAAACTCCTATTCCCAGCAATCTTAGCGGCCTTGGCCGCTTATTTGTTTTTTAACGCCTATACACAACGCAGCGTTGCTAGCTTCTTATGGGCCCTGAGCGTAGCGCTCATGTCCCTTGCGGTACTCACGTGCTTTCTCAGAAATACCGTTATCGCTACGATATCGATTGTGGTGACTCTAGCAATTGCCGAAACTGCTTTGGGTTATTTGCCGGCCCTCATTGCTAAAAAGCCTGATTCTGGAATTAATACTGCCAAAGATAAATCGATCTACGCCTACTTTGATAGTGCTCAGACCTACAACACGCCAGCATATTGGCATTTAGGCCAATTTGGTAGTCAACCAAAGCCAGGCGTCTTTACGGCTAAGAAAATTGCTTCCAATGGTGATGTACTTTATGACACGGTATTTACCATCGGCCCCGATGGATTTAGGGTGACACCTAAATATGGCGACAAGCAGACCTATCGCATGAATTTTTTGGGCGACTCCTTTACCTTTGGTGAAGGTGTGTCTGATAACGAGACCATGGCGTATTACGTGGGTGATTTAGTCAATAGTCAACAGCAGGGCGCAGGCAAGTGGGCGCCGCTTAAAGTCAAGAACTATGGCATCCATGGATGGGGTATTCATCAAGGTTTGGCGGTTTTGCAAAGTGAGCTCGATACCAAGGCAAATCTTAATGTTGTATTGACAGCCCCATGGCATTCCAGTCGTGTGGGCTGTGCCGACTTCTTTAGTTTGGGCTCACCCAAATATGAGCTGCAGTCTGATGGCCTAGTAAAGCGGGATGGTTATTGCCGCTCTTTTGGATGGGTAGAGCATTCACCCAAAGCCCTGCGCGGACTCATTACCTCCTCAAAAGTATTTAATTTGATTCAAGATAGCCTGCTTGTCACCTCCGATCAAGATAAGCAATTAGAAATTTACTTGGGTGTACTTAAGACGATTGCGGCGGAATCCAAGAAGCGTGGCGAAGATTTAGTAGTTGGATTTATTAAGGCGGATGATCAGTGGTTTGTTGGTAGCTATAACAATGACAAAATCATGGCCGCTATTAAAGCTATGGGTATCAATGTGATTGATATGACCTTAGCGGATAAGAACGAGTTACTGGCACGTAATTACTATATTCATGAGTTGGATAAGCATCCGACTGGTGCAGCTAATTTAGCCCGTGCCAAGCTTTTGATGAGTAATATTGCTAAATAAGCAAACATCAAAGCCAACTATTTTGCCTATTCATGAGCTCACGTAAGTTCTCCATCCTTAGACTCATTAGCTTAGTAGCGCTATGCGCAGTACTCTATCTCTACTTCTTACGCGTCAATGAGATTCAGTTTGATTTTAAGCATCATGGCTACATCACAGGGGACTGGTTAATCAATTACACCAATGGCTTAGTGCGCCGAGGCCTCTTTGGTGAAATTTCTATCCAAATCCATCACTGGTTTGGCACTAGCCCAGTCGATGTAGTGCTCGCCAGTAAATACATAGCCTATGCCGTTCTGTGTGGATCTATTCTGCTGCTAGCATTCGTTAAAGGGATTGGACTCATCGAGGTTCTGCTGTTGATTTCGCCTTGGGCCTTGATGTTCGATCTGAATGATCCAGGAGGCTCAGGCCGGAAAGAAATCCTGCTCTTTGCTAGCTTTGCCTTTTTTGCTTTCTTGCAGGTCTTTAGTAAGTCGCCTTCTAAATCGATATTCAAGAGATGGGATTTTTACTATCTCATCATTGTGATGACGGTCATGGCTTTTGCGCATGAGGGCCTCATCTTTTTCTTCCCATTCTTTTATCTGCCTTTGTATCTGAAGCGGGGTTTCAATAAAAGTGACTTCCTCACCGTTTTCATTCCATACCTTATTTCATTATTGGTATTAGCGGTGCTCTATGTCTTTTTCAAAGGCAATAAAGAAACGGCAGATGCCATTTGCGCAAGTCTGAATCCTTGGAGTGTGAACGGCTCACTAGGATGTGATGCCATTCACCTGCTAGCTGGTAAACATCCTAAGGCGCATATTGGATTTATTAAGTCTTTTACCCCTTTACTGCTGCTCACCATGATCCCGATCTATTGCTACGGTAGATGGGTTGCTGGCTTAACAAAACATCATTTATTACTAGCGATGATCCTTACCTTGGTCTTAACAGTACCACTGTATGGCATTGCGATTGACTGGGGTCGTTGGATTCATATTTCTGGGATGTTATTTTTTATTACCTTTTTCAGTCTAAAAGGATCAAGTACCCCTCGTTGTTATTCCTTGGTCACTGTAATGCTGATTGTGTGTTTAGCCGTACCATATACATTTTATTGGCGTATTCCACACACTGTGGGCGAACATAAAGTCTTTTGGTGGTGGACTCAAGATCCTGCAGGCTATCTAGAAGCCTGGCGTCTAAAGTAATCAACGACATTGATGTCTAACGCGATACCCAAAATTCCTGAATTGCCGAATCATCAATATCGTTCTGATATCGATGGCCTCAGAGCATTTGCAGTGTTATCAGTGGTCTTATTCCATGCTTTTCCAGAGTTTATCTCTGGTGGTTTTATTGGGGTGGATGTCTTTTTTGTCATCTCCGGCTTCTTAATCTCAACCATCATCTTTGAAAAGCTAGAGCAGGGTAGCTTTAGTTTTATAGACTTTTACGCGCGTCGTGTACGCCGCATCTTCCCAGCATTGATCTTGGTGCTACTTACCTCGTTCATCTTGGGCTGGTGCATTCTATTTGTGAGTGAGTACAAGCAACTCGGTAAGCACATTGCTGGTGGTGCAGGATTCATTGCCAATTTCATTTTGTGGAGTGAGAGTGGCTACTTTGATAACTTATCCGACACTAAGCCTTTACTCCATTTATGGAGTTTAGGAATAGAGGAGCAGTTCTATATCGTCTGGCCACCGATTCTCTGGGCTGCGTGGCGCTTACGCCTGCGCATCCTCCCGATCATTGTGATAATTGCTATCACTTCTTTTGCATGGAATTTGTATAGCATCTCAATAGATCCTGTTGCTACTTTTTACTCACCACTAACGCGCTTTTGGGAATTGCTCATCGGTTCTGTGTTGGCTTATGTCACAGTATTTCATACAAAGTATCCAAAGCTTGTAGTCAGCTCAGTTTCTCAGGCTAATACCTATTCATGGATAGGCTGTGGCTTGTTTTTCACTGGCCTGTTATTGATCAATAAAGACAGTGGCTTTCCAGGTGGCTGGGCGCTATTACCAACCTTAGGCGCCGCCTTGATGATCAAAGCAGGTCCAAGCGCTTGGTTTAACCGAATGATATTGGGCAACTCAGTTTTGGTGTGGTTTGGCTTAATTAGTTATCCACTCTATCTCTGGCATTGGCCGCTGCTTTCTTTTTCCCGTATTCTGAGTAGCAGTGTTCCTGAGTTAGAGATTCGGATTGGGGTGGTAGTCCTATCTATTCTTCTATCTTGGCTGACGTATCGATTTGTAGAAAAGCCGATTCGCTTTGGAAATGGAATTCAATTTAATATCACTTTCCTTGGGAGATGGTTTGTTAGTAAAAAAACTATCACTATTGCCCTTGTTGTAGGCCTTTTCTTGATTGGTCTTGCGGGTTATGTAGCCAACTACAAAAATGGTAGCCACTCACGTCTAGTCAATAAGATCAATATTGACCCCGAGTCAGGCTATGACGGAGTCGCTGGAGTTGACCTGATTGATGATTGTGGGTTAGCTAATTCTCCATCGATTGATAAATCTTGGTTTGGCACCTGTTTACGCGATAGCCGTCCATCACTCAAATACGCCATGGTTGGAGATAGTCATGCTGAATCGATCTTTAGAGGTTTGGTTCGAACCTCTAATGAGGCAGGCCGATGGCTCTTTATTGGTGGTCCAAATGGTAAGAGTGGTGTGTCGATTATTGTTTCTAATAATCCCATCTATAAAAAAGTCATGCCCTCTAGCGAGTACGCGATGAACGCGCTAGCTCAAAACAAAAAGATTGAGACTGTTTTATTTGTAGGCGCTAGTCGTAACTTATTCGGCTTAAATGAAAAGAAATTTTTAGACGATTTGGAGGCTTCACCAAACTTTGATGTGGCTTATGAAGCAGTTCAAAACGCTATTAATCCCTTAAAGGCTGCCGGTAAGAAAATAGTGATCTTGGAAGATAATCCGACGCTGGCTTTCCCGGAAGATTGCTTGCAAAGAAAGAGTACGATTGCAGCGATTAATTATTTCTTTCCCAAAAAGCTTAACCCCCGTTGTGTATTAACCGTGGATCAACATCTGCATCGTACTGAACAATATAGACGTCTATTGGCTAAGCTGGAAAAAAATAATCCTGGCACAGTCACTATCTTTTACACGACGCCGATTCTGTGTGATGAGAAAAAAGGCCTGTGCGAGATTTCAAAAAATGGTCGATTGCTCTATAGCTTCTCAGACCATATCTCTGATTACTCCGCAGGCTTGATTGGCCGGCCGCTGAATGAGTGGCTTAGAGACCAACCCGCCAAATAATCTATTGAAAATTTGCTTGGCTTAAACCACGCCCTTTTGGGTGAAGAAGAGTTTGCCGTCCCAAGCTTGGCAAATCAGATCCTTCTTGGTTTTCCAGCCTTCGCTGTTATCTGAAGCTTCTTCGTAGGCCCATTGTGGGTTAACCGTAAATGGTTCCTTAGCCATGAGGGCGGAGATCCAGAAGGTTTCTTTGTCACCCCAAACGTATTGATAGGTATCAGGGTGATTATTGTTCAGTTCATACAAGCACTTAATCGTCTGTGGGTGCTTGCTACGATTGATCGCAACTACGCCGCTATCAACATAAGTTTCAATGACTGGCTCAGCCGGAATGCCATCTTTCCAGATGTAATCCCACTCTATCGGGAAGTTATTCGGCTTCTGATTATTCAGGCAGCGACGCAACCAATTTTGGCGCTGCTGATAAAACGCATAGTTACGGAATTTATTGCCTTTAAAAGGTTTGCGCAGTCCTAATTGGTATATCAACTTGTCATACCAATTAAATTCAAAGACCCAGCGCTTGAGATCCCTAAAGAGATAAAAACCCGTCTCTTGGTAGCCGGCATCACTAAAGAGGTTTTCTGGGTTTTGATGGAAGATCCCATCGGCATCGAATAACAAGACCTCATTAAATGAACTGTTGGCAACGATAAAGGCCTTTACCTGAAAGCCTTTCCAGTGAGTAAGGTCAGAAGTAAATTCAGAAACATTACGCCAAATAATCTTGTCCGTAATCGCATTAATTTTTTGCTTAGACTCGGTGCTCAATTCATTTCCGACTTCCCAGATTTCGATTGGGAGTTGGCAGCCTAGCTCGCTATAAATCTTCTTGAGGTTAAAGAGGGCAAACTGTACATAACGCTCTGGAATGCTAGTGACTAGGCCACGCGAAGAAGAATTACTCATGAAATAACTTTATAGGTAAATAGCAGGTGTTTTGTTGACTAGGCGATATTAATGACTACTGCAGATTATTTTTTGAAGAGTGACTGGGCCCACTTTAAAGGTTCTAGTAATTTCCAGATGCGATTTAGACGCGCCTCTAGCATTTGGGTCTTGCGCTCCATCACATCAAATCGCTCTTGGTAGCGATTTGCTAATAGCTCTAGGGTGAGACCATATTCCTTGGCAAAGACCGCGTCAAAACTGGCTACGGTAGAAGCATTACCAGCTTTTTGAGCAATCACGGCATAGTCTGGGCTGACACCAGACAGCACGGCAAATAGACTAGCAGGACCATGTTCTTCTCTGAGTGGCACTGATTCTTGAACACCCAATACCTTGGATCTGGTAAAGCCAAGGTAGCCTACTAAAAAGCTCAATAGAGCAGACGGCAAAGGGCGCTGATGAGTAGGATCTAAATAGAAGCTTGAGGTGCCCACTACTAAGTTCTCAGTATTGGGCGCCTCTAGAATTAATAGTCCCGCAGGTTTCAAAACCCGTAAGGCTTCTTTAATCAGAGCCTCTAAGTCTCCCAAAGACAAATGCTCAGCAATATGAAATCCCGACACAATACTGAGGCTATCGGCTGGTAAAGATTTGAGGTGCGCAATCGCATCGCCAGTTTGCACATTGAGACCGCGACTTCTGCAAGCAGACAACATGCCGTCATCAAGATCAATGCCTGAGGCGCTAAGTTGATGATCTTTTAGTAGCTCAAGCCACTCTCCACGGCCACACCCCAAATCGAGCGCAGTCGCATTGGGATGCACTTCCTGAATCTTTTGAATAAAGGGCATGTAAACCGCAAGGCGAGATTTAATCGTCTCGCGTGATCCGCGATGCTGATCTTCAAATGCTTTGTAGAAGTTATTTTGATCTGAGCTCATGCGTTTTTAAATAGTGTTGTCTGCTTCTGAAATGACTTACTGCTTAATCTCAACTGTCGGAGGTAGCCAAGCTACCCCTTCAAAATGTTCTTTACTATTAATGACGGTAAATACCAGGGCATGATCACGCCATTCATAGTTATTGGCTATGTGATTGTCAGATGCATGTAAAGATAATGCAAGTGAGTAGGTTCCAGGACCAAAATTAGCAATAAAGCGGAAGTTAAACTCAATTTCGGCACTTGCAGCTAAGTTCTTAAGGGTCTTATTCAGATGAAAGGTATTGGTGCCGTAAACCGGTAGGCCCAAACGGTCTTTGAACATATAACCCAGGACCAATTCATCTATGGCTTGATTGCAGCGTACCTTAGTAGATAGGGTGACTTCTTGCGCTACTTGAAGGACCTCAATCCGTTTACCTTCATTATTGAGTATCGCCACGTCCATAATCGTCGCTTCACCACTGCCAGAAGTGGTTTTGACTTTGCCAGATTGGGTGATTTCTTGTCGAACGTTTTGATTTTCGCGATCGGCCAATAAGACGTTGTAATAGTCCATCACCATTTCTGGTTGACCTTCAATGGCTACTTTGCCTTGGTTCAGCAAGATCGCCCGATCACAAATCGATTGAATGGCCATCTTGTCATGAGAAACAATGAGTAGCGTGGTGCCATGCTTACGGAATTCGCGTATGCGATCAAAGCACTTATGGGTAAAGTAGGTATCACCTACGGATAAGGCCTCATCCACAATCAGGACATCAGGACGCTCTGCAGTTGCCACACTAAATGCCAAACGCATTTGCATACCGCTGGAGTAGAAGCGTACTGGTTGATCAATATATTCGCCGATCTCAGCAAATTCTTCGATGGCTGGCATCATCGCGGTGATCTGATCCACGCTATAACCGAGTAACTGGCCAGCCATATAGGCATTTTGCCTGCCAGTGAAATCCGCATGAAAGCCAATACCCAACTCAAGCAGAGCAGCAACCTTGCCACTCATCTCTACTGAACCAGTAGTAGGCTGTGAAGTGCCCGAGATCATTTTAAGAAGCGTGCTCTTACCAGCACCATTGACACCAATAATGCCGACAGCTTCACTAGGATTGACCGTGAAATTGAGATCTTGTAATACCCAGTTCAAGGTATGACGATCTTTACTAAACGGAATGATCCATTCAGCGAGGCGTGACCATTTAGATGGGTAGCGCTTATACGCTTTACCGAGATTGCGAACGATGATCTGTGACATTAGAGTAAGTCCACCATTTCACCGGAACGCTTACGAAATAAGCGAAAGCCATTGATATTGAGTAATACCGCCAAGACGCAGATAAACCACAGGCTAGACCAATCTGGCCATTGGTGGTTGACGAAGATGCCCTGAAAAGCTTGTAGCAAATTGGTCAGTGGATTAAACGACACTAAAAAGCGAATTTTTTCAGGAAGGATATTGGTTGAATACACAATCGGCGTGAGCCAGAACCAAAACTGGAGAGCCACGGTATAAAAGTAACCAATATCTCTAAAGAAGACATTGAGAACGCCCAAGGTCATTCCCAAGCCGATCGAGAAAGTAATTAAGATAATGAGTAAAGGGATGACCGCTAAGAAGCAGTAACCAGGAAAGTTATTGGTCACCAGCAAAAAGAGTGTAAAGAGGGCAAAGATAATGATGAAGTTCAGGCCCGCATTGAGAATGACGATGACCGGCAGACAAAGGCGTGGAAAATTGAGTTTCTTGAGAAGATTGGCATTCTCTAGAAAGACGACTTGGGCACGTGAGGTCAGTTCGGAAAAGAGTGTCCAAACAATCACACCGATACATAAGTAAATACTGTAAGAGTAAAGACTAGCGCTGCCTTCGCCAGCAGCACCAGGTAAACGAGCTCCCATTACCTTCGAGAACACAAGTGCGTAAACCACAATCAGTGCAAGGGGGTTAATAATGGGCCATGCAAAACCCAGTAGTGAGTTCTTGTACTTGGTTTGGAATTCTCGTTTAGTGCTACCCAGGATAAATGCCCGGTATTGCCATAGTGAGGCAATAGAGGTGAATAAGCCTGGGGAGCGTGTATTTGAATTGAGCATTGGCCCTAGTTTAATAAGGTTTTGAGAACTGACTGGGCACTTTCTTTCCAGGTCAGCCAAGGCATCTTGTCTGAGCGGGGATGGGCACCTTTGGCATTTAAATCGAGCCATGCCTCAATAGCCTGTGTCATCTCTTCGGGCTTGGCGGCTCTGTAATAGAAGGCATGCTCTCCAGCCACTTCTTTAAAGACCGGAATATCTCTGGCAATAATTGGAACATGTCTTCTAGCCGCTTCGATCAGAGGCAGACCAAAGCCTTCACCATCAGAAGCGGCAATGAGGCAGGTACTAGCCGAGTAAATCTGATCTAAGTACTCATCACTAATACTGTCTAGCCAAAAAAGTCGTTTATTTAATTCTGGGTGACTTTCAATATGGCTGACTAATTCATCAACCATCCAACCTTTTTTACCGATGATCACTAAATTGACTTGAGCACCTTTGGCCCACAGTTTTTCAAAGGCAGGCAGAGTTTGGCTGTAGCCTTTGCGGGGCTCCAATGTACCAATCATGACAAAGCTCGGTTGCGCATTAATCTTGGTAATCACTTCGCTAGCATTTGCTGGTAAGCCGGATGTGGGAACCGAGTTTTCAATATCGGCTCCCAAGTGGAACCAGGCGACATCAAATTGTTTCGGAAGATCAGGGATATTAACCTTAGCCCATTTGCGATAGTCATCAGCGACCGCTTTAGAGATACAAATAATCCCATCAAATTTACTAATCTCTAAGAGCCATTGGCGATGATTCAATTCGGCTGCACTTGGAAAGGCATTGGGGAACAGAATTGGTAATAAGTCATACACCACGAAATACACTTTCGTACCGCTTAACTTGATAGCAGACAGGTATTGCTTCTGGGCTTGCACAATATCCGCTTGCAAATCGATGCCCAAGAAAATATCACCTGGCTGAGTTTCGATGATCGGGTCTTCAATATTATTCGTATTACTCTCGCCCATACTTTGCTTTTCTACCTCGCTGGCAAAGAATTTCTTCTTGAAGCGATTAGCGTAGCGATAGCCCAAGGTCAGTTGATTAGCGTAAATGGGATGAACGTCATAGCCCGCTGGCGGGTTTAAGAGCATTTCAGTCAGAAGTGAACGCACTACACGCTGAATACCTGTCTTAGCATCACGCTTTACTAGCTCTGAGATATCAATCAAGATTTGAGGCTTGCGAGGCTCTACGGGGAAGTTCTGGGCCAAGCAAGCAGAGAACTGCAGAAGATCGACTTCCTTATAGCGCTTACCATCAAAAGAAAGTTTGCCTAAATCAGCAATTAACTTTTTCAGAATAGCGGCCTTAGCCAGTTTTGGTGTTTGAATGCCGGCAGCTTGACGCTGTGCCATTAATGCCTCAAAGCCTGCAATCGCTTTTTGCGCACTTGTATCCCAAGAGAACAAAGGTGCCTGCACTTTGGCATGCGCTTTCATACGCTCGATCAAGGCTGGATTCGATAAGAACTCTGAAATCTTTGCGCTAATCGATTCAGTCGAGAGAGGATCAAACAGTGCCTCTTCAAGATTGACCACTTCAGGCAAGCTAGATGTATTTGAGGAGATCACTGCAGCACCGCATTTCATAGCCTCTAAGGCAGGTAAGCCAAAGCCCTCGTGCCATGATGGGAACACAAACAATTTACAGCTGTAATACAGGGTTTGTAATTCATCATCGCTAATGTATTCGGTAAAAACGACTTCATCCGGATTCATGCCCGAGGCTTTAATGCCTTTGAGAAGCGCCAGATGCTCTGCGCGATCAATACGGCCTGCTAAAACAAGTTGATGCTGAAGACGCAGCTCTGCAGGAATCTGTGCATAGGCCTCGAGTAAGCGAGTGAGATTCTTACGGGGATCAGCACCGCCGGTATATAAAACGAATGGGCGGGTAATACCAAACTTTTCTTTTAGAGCAATGGGATCTGTTGCTGGCGCGGCATCGCTAAAGAAAGGTTCGGCAGCCGAAGAGATATTCACAATCTCTTCTGGTGAAAAATCTAAATGCTCTAAACCTTCAGACCTTGAGAATTCTGAAATGCTCAAGAGTAAGGAAGCTCTTTTAAGGTATTCCAACTTCCGTAAGTAGTAGGTCGCATAGAAACGATCAACCTCTAAATACTCTTTTGAATTTAAGAAAGGGATTAAGTCATAGAAAGAAATGCTGACTGGGGTGTCGGCATCAAATTTACCTACGCTAGTAACTGTATTGTCGCCAAAGCCCTCAAATAGACTACTGATATGGACGATATCTGGCTGCAGACTGGCAATAAACGCTTCACGAACGAGTTCAGCACCTTCACGTCGTAAATCCGTGCCCGCTTGGCATTCCATCACTGGGCCAGGCGCATACCAAATCCGAATATTTTCAGGAGGCAATAAGCCTTCAAATTGACTCTTGATAAATTGTGTGGCGTCTGGAAAAAGGCCATTCAAAACAATAATGACCTCATGCTCACCACGATTACGAATAATTGCCTGAGCTAAAGAAGTGGAGTAGCGACCAATACCTCTAAAACGACTATTACTTTGTGCCCCTTGTAAGTCAATCACAATCCGCATTAGTGAGCCTTTGATGAAGATTGATCTGCGGATGAGGACTTGAGCTCATGAAAAATAGATTGAGCGTGTTCAGAAAGTTGTTCTTGCGAAATATCGAGCACGACAACCGGCCCAACCATGAGTGGGGAAAATTGATTCACCGATGCTTGCTGCAAACGACTGGCGTAAAACTTCTTCAGAAAGTTGTACATGCCGTATTTGCAGATGAAGAAATAGACCTGCCGACGTAAGGCAGGGTTTTTGTCTAAAAAAGCTAAGCCATGCTTTAGGGTGCTTAAGATATGGCGTTTTAGGGCTTTTTTCATGTAATGTGGTTTCGGGGAATCTCTGCTTCTGTCAGAAACTCTTAATCTGATACCGAAAATGGTCAATAGGCCCCAATTATATTGGGTTTATGGGCCCCAATTCCGTAAATATAGGCATCTGGCTAGCCTTAAAAGCCCAAATTAGCTCTTAGGGGACTAAGCTTAAAAAGAGATACTCAAAGAAAATGATCAGATGGACCACGCCTTGAAGGACGGTAGTCCTACCAATGGCTAAGGTCAGCGCTCCTATAAAGAAGGAGAGATACATCAAAATCATATTGAGTGAGCTGATGCCCAAGCTGAGTGGTAGATCAAAAATAATCGCGATGGCAGCCACAGCTGGAATGGTTAATCCAATACTCGCTAGAGCAGATCCTAGGGCTAAGTTCAAACTACTTTGTAAACGATTAGCGCGGGAAGCACGGACAGCAGCAAAGCTCTCAGGCAAAAGTACTAAAAGTGCGATGGCAATACCCACAATCGTTTTAGGCGCACCCACTGCCTTCACTCCAGCTTCAATAGCAGGACTCAGTGCTTTAGCTAATCCAACAACAGCTACTAATGTCACTAGAAGAAGCACAGCACTGACGATTGTTTTTAGATTACTGGGTTTAGGAGCATGGACGCTGTGATCGGTTTTATCTTTCTTAGATTTTGGAAGATAGTAATCGCGATGAGTCACCGTTTGGAAAAATAAGAATGCGCCATACAACATAAAAGAGGCAATTCCAGCAAAAGCTAATTGACTCACGCTAAAGGTAGGGCCCGCAGTACTAACTGTCACCACGGGCATTACTAAAATGAAAGTGGCTAATGCAGTTAATACTGCCAAGGCAGAATTGGTACCCTCATTACGGAAAGACATTTCATGATGTGTGAGACCGCCGACAAAAATACAGAGGCCAATAACACCATTCATGATGATCATGACCGTAGCAAAGATGGCGTCACGCGCAATAAATTCTGAGCCCTCATTGCCGGCTAGCATCATTGAAACGATCAGCGCTACTTCAATGACGGTAACACTAAGAGCAAGTACCAAAGTTCCAAAAGGCTCACCAATCTTATGGGCGATCAGCTCGGCATGATGAACTGCTAAGAGTACTGCGCCAATCAGAGTGGCCCCAAGTAAAGCAATAACCCAAGTTTGATTTAGTAAATCTGTCATAGCAGTCGGCCGAGGCGAGGAGGGTCAATAAAGGGTAAGCTTATAGTACTTTACAAATAAAGATGAAATATATGAAAGCAATGATTCTATTCGGGCACGGAGCAAGAGATAGTCGTTGGCGTGAGCCCTTTAGTCGCTTGGCTCAGTTGTGGCAAGCGCAGCACCCAAACACCCCGGTAGAGCTAGCCTTTTTAGAAATGATGCAGCCCTCATTGCAAGAGGCTGTCAGTACTTTAAGCGCAAAAGGGGCAACTCAAATTACGGTAGTACCAGTCTTTTTTGGGCAGGGCGGCCACTTGCGAAATGATTTTCCAGCGCTACTAGAGGCATGCCAAAAGCAATACCCCAACATCACGCTAAGCGCAACGCCTGCTGTGGGCGAAGACCTGACTGTCTTGCAAGCGGTTGTTGATTTCGGGGCTAGAGCCCTCTAAGGAAGTAGTGGCGTTTTGTTTTAGAGCTTCACCAATCATGATGAGCGCTGGTGAGCTACGATCAAACCATTGATCCGCTTTGCCTGCCGCCAGTTCAGAAAGAGTGCTACCCCATTGACGTTCACGCGGCGTACTCACGGCTTCTAATATTTGCACAGGAGTGTTGATCCCATGATTAGGGCTTTGCTCAATCAGCTGTTGTGCAATTCGTGATGCATCTTTGCGACCCATGTAATACACCAAAGTATCGGCCGATGGATTGGCAAGCGGCTGTCCAAATCCTGAATTTTCTGTGGCTTGCGCTAGCGTTACAAAGGCAACACTGCGCGAGACGCCACGTAAGGTGAGTGATTGACCAATGCTGGCAGCAGCAGCGAGGGCAGCAGTAATACCAGGAACCACTTCCACTTCAATTCCGGCATCCTTTAGTGAGCTCAACTCCTCATCTGCACGGCCAAACAACATCGGATCACCGCCCTTGAGCCGAACAATCGTTTGATATTTGTAAGCGGCATCCACTAGGCGCTTGTTAATAAAGTGTTGAGCAGAAGATAATTTGCCGCAGCGTTTACCTACTGGTACTAAAGTAGCTTGTGGGCACAGCGCCAGCATCTCTGGTTCAACTAAAGCATCATGGAATACAATGCCTGCCTTCGCTAGTAACTTTGCGCCACGAACAGTTATGAGATCAGCAGCGCCAGGACCAGCGCCTACCAAATAGACTTTACCGAGAGCATTATTCAGCTTCATTTCTTCAAGCCTCTAAAAGCGAGCGCTTGCCGCGCCAACTGTTTTGAGTAGTGACGCTAAACAAATTAAATTGATTTAAGCCAAGTTCCAAGTTTTGATCTGGACGTAGCTCAAAGCTATCAAAGCCTACTCGTGCACCTTGGAGTAGCTGATCAATTAAGACATCACCAATTGCCCTCACTTCACCTTGCCAGCCAAGGCGATCACGTAATAAAGCGGCTGTACTAAAACTTCTACCATCTCTAAAAATGGGAAAGTGTGCAGCAACCAAAGGCCAGAGCTCTTTGCCTGCTTCAATCATGTCGGCATGCTTGAGAATATCGTCATCGGCAGCAAACCACACACCGATTTCACCATTGTTAGCGCGCTCGATGATGTCAGGATTTTTGTGGTGCGTAATCCACCAATGAGAAGGCACTAACACTTTTTGATCACCATACCCAAGATCCGGAATACCCCCTTCATCTTGCTCGCCATACCAAACCTGCCATTCATTTTGAATGAGGGAGGGCTCGCCTTCTTTCGGAAAGTAAATGATCCGAGGATTCAATTGAATTTGCGTAGCAGTTGTCATTAAGCAGGCACTCCTAGGGCATCTTGCTTCTGAACTTTTGCCTTTGCATTACTGTATGCAGCTTCTTTAAAAGGAGTTACTCCTAAGCGACGATAAGTCTGAATGAAGGACTCATCATGACTACGTTGCCCAATATAAGTATTGATAATGCTAGTCATGACATCAGGGATTTCATCGGCATAAAAAGACGGACCGATCACTTTGCCGATTGCAGCCTCATTACCTTGTTCACCACCCAGGGTGATTTGATACCACTCTTCACCATCTTTGTCGACGCCAAGTATGCCGATATTGCCAACGTGATGATGGCCGCAGGAGTTAATGCAGCCGGAGATATTAAGACTAATATCGCCTAGGTCATATAAATAATCTAAGTCATCGAAGCGCTCTTGAATTGCCTTGGCAATTGGTAAAGACATTGCATTGGCAAGAGAGCAAAAATCCCCACCAGGGCAAGCAATGATATCGGTCAGCAGGCCAATATTCGGCAGAGCAACTTTTTGCTTCTTCGCTGCTTGCCATAAGGAAAACAGTTGAGTCTGCTCTACGTCCGCTAACACTAAATTTTGTTCATGCGTAATACGCAATTCTCCAAAGCTATATTGATCAGCCAAATCCGCAATCGCGTTCATTTGCCCTGATGAAGCATCGCCTGGTGCAATGCCATGGTGTTTTAAAGAGAGGATGACGCTGGCATAGCCTGGCACCTGATGGGCTCTAACATTACGCTCATGCCAACGAGCAAAAGCTACTTTTTCAGTAATAGGCAGATTAGATAAGAGATCTTCAGTTGAAAGAGTAATTAAAGCTTTATAAGCGGGCCTTCTGAAATGCTGTGCTACCCGATCCCATTCTGATTGAGTAAAGTTGTCATCACTTTTCGCAATATGGATCCATTCACCCTCTACTTGGCGAGCGAACTCTTGAGGTCCCAGAGCTTTCACTAAGATCTTGATACGGGCTTTGTAGAGATTATCGCGACGACCAAAGCGGTTATAAACACGCAGTAGGGCGGTCAAGTAGCTAGGTAGCAGTTGCCATGACAAATCTTCTTTAATGAGCGAGCCTAAAATCGGTGTACGCCCCATACCACCACCGGCATAGATGTTTGCTAGTAACTCACCAGCAGAGTTTTTCTTCAGTTCAATCCCCACGTCATGGCACAGCAAGACTGTACGGTCTTCTTTCGCGCCATTGATTGCAAATTTGAATTTGCGTGGTAGGTGTGCAAATTCAGGATGCAGTGTTGACCATTGACGAAGTAGTTCACAAACTGGGCGAGGGTCTACATACTCATCTGCAGCTACACCAGCAAATGCATCGCTAGTGATATTGCGGATGCAGTTGCCCGATGTTTGAATGGCGTGCATCTCTACTTTGGCAAGCTCGGCCAAAATATCAGGCGTTTCTTCTAAATTGACCCAGTTGTATTGAATGTTTTGACGGGTAGTGAAATGACCATAACCCCGATCATATTGTTGAGCGATTACAGCTAGGGTTCGTAATTGTTTGCTGTTCAATAAGCCATAGGGGATGGCAACCCGCAGCATGTAGGCATGACGCTGGTGATAAAGACCATTTTGTAGGCGTAAGGGGCGGAATTCTTCCTCGGCTAAGCTGCCATTTAAGCGCCTTGCTACTTGATCCCGAAATTGGGCAACCCGCTGATCTACAAGGGTTTGGTCAATGGCGTCATATTTGTACATAAGAGCGCCATTGTCATATTTAATAGATATTTCTCAAAAGAATTAAAAGTCCTTTCTATATACTAATATTGGTATATAGAAATATTCCCTAAGGCTAAAGCTCAAAAACTCTGCTTCAATGCGTATAGGGATTCATTTCCTTTATAACAATTAAAAATTCATAAAACATCGGGAGAAAAGATGAAAAAACTTCAGGCTACCGGCCTTATTGCCGGTTTATTGGTGAGCGCAACCCTATTTGCGGCAGATGCCCCTAAAACACCGCTGCCTATGAATGCGGGGAAAGGGTTTTCGCAAGAAGGCTTAAAGCGGATTGATGCATTTTTTGCAGATGAAATTGCCAATAATCGAATGCCTGGTGCTGTTTTGGCAGTGGCTAAAAATGGCAAGCTGAGCATCTATAAGTCATATGGTTATTTAGATAAAGCTAGCAATAAGCCGATGACAAAAGATGCGATCTTCAATTTAGCTTCGATGACAAAGGTAATGGCCTCAGTAGGAGCACTTACATTTTATGAAGAAGGCAAGATGCCTCTTCTTGCACCAATCTCAAATTGGTTGCCACAATTTAAGGATATGAAAGTAGGGCAAGTTGATGCTGAAGGCAAGCTCAATTTAATTCCTGCAAAAAATCAAATTACCGTACAAGATTTGATGCGCCATACCAATGGCTTAACCTATGGTGGACGTGGCGCAACGCCAGTTCATAAAATGTATCCAGCAGGTTCAGCGGTTGCTGCTTTTCAGCTCTCAGATCAAGAGTTTATTGATAAGTTGG
>NZ_JBBAQK010000014.1:0-34302 GCF_040400325.1 Polynucleobacter sp. | reverse complement strand
GGTTCAGCGGTTGCTGCTTTTCAGCTCTCAGATCAAGAGTTTATTGATAAGTTGGCGAGCGCACCTTTATTGTATGAACCAGGAACCGCTTGGGACTATGGATTTGGTATTGATGTCTTAGGGATCATTCAAGAAAAAATTGCAGGTCGTCCTCTAGGTGCGGTAATGCAAGAACGTATTTGGAATAAAGTGGGTATGCCTGACACCACTTTTGATCTTGCAGAAAAAGATCGTCCTCGTTTAGCGCAGCCTTTACCAATTGATCCCATCTCAGGCAAGCCTCAGAAGGTCGATATCCTGACTAAAAAGGTGAAGTTTGATTGCGGCGGTTCTTGCGCATACTCCACTGCTGGTGATTACATTCGCTTTGGGCAGATGTTGTTAAATGGTGGAAGTCTTGATGGTAAAAGAGTTCTAGGGCCACAGACCGTTGCATTTATGACATCGAACCATTTAAATAAAGATATCCGCAATAATGTTGCGCTAACTGAGCCTGGTCGAGTAGGTTATGGATTTGGTTTAGGTGTTGCAGTTCGCATGGAGCGGGGTTTATCTGCAATCAATGGCAACGTTGGCGACTATAGCTGGAATGGAGCTTATGGCACCGTTTTCTGGGCTGATCCAAAAGAGCAAATGGTCGTCGTGATGATGGGTGTTGCACCTGGTGATATTCGTAAGATTCATCGCGAGCAACTGAACTCTGTTATTTATGGAGCATTAGAGAAGTAAATTACAAAATTGCGATAAGTAACAGCAAGCCATTTTAGTTATGTGGTTTTATCACTAGCTACAATGGCTTTTTTATTTCTTCGAAGTTAATTTTCATCTATATGCATGCCATTGCATCTTGCTTTTCAAGGTTCTGTACTACTTGGCAAGTTCTTTATAAAGCTCATTAAATTCTTGTAAGCTTTGCGAAAATTCAGTTTCCACCTTGATATTTTTCAGTGGGATTCCCTTTTTATTTAGGTAGTCGCGGAAAGCCTCATCTAAAACAGAATGAAATTTCCTTCCTTCATCATCTGCGATTTGATGAAGGATATTTAAAATCTCAGGGTTAGCCTGCGAGGAAAACTTCATAAAGCCCTTTAAAAAGATAATATTAAAGCCTAAATTCTCGATAGTGCCGATACAGATTGGCTATTGAGGCAAATCCTAAGACAACGATGAGAACTGAAAAGAGATATTCAGTACTCAAGTAAGTAAATACGCCAAGATAAATCAATATTGCTGCAGCGATAAAGGCGCCAATGGATCCAAAGGCAACTAATTTGAAATTAGGAATAAATGCGCCTAGAGTGATGGCGACAAAGATCAGATACAACTCAGAAACCAATTGATCTGCTGTTACAAAAATTCGATTGGTCAGCTCAAGCTCGATGAATTTACCTACTACAGCAATGAATAAGATAGCTCCCAAGATAGCAAAGTTCAACTTTGCCTTGCGCAGAATACTGAGGAGTTGATCGTTCATATCACTCAAGAGGCGCTATCGTTAAACACCAAACTCATACCAATCCAAAGGATGATGAATGCGATGAGTATGGTAGATCCAATTTTTTTGAGAAAGTATTCCAAGCTATTCATATAGACTGTGTCGCCTCTTCCAAAGTAATGGTCGAATCGTTTCCAAAAAAGGCGCCCAACTACTAATGGAAGGAGGATAGCAATAATGCCAAAAATGATAGTAAAAGTAGAGCTCATAAAAATACGATTCCTTAATACAAGGGCGTACTTAACTTAGTACGGGGAAGTCGTAAAGGATACAGGGGTTATCCACCAAGATCGAATTTCTGAGGACTGGGTCCTGAACCCAGTCTCCAAAGAGGTCGCATAGGTCAGCATCGTGTGGCATTTGCTTCTTGACCATCACATGGGGCCAATCACTGCCCCAGATTAATTGATGGGGATTGGATGCAATGACGGCATCATTGAAGGGTCGCATATCAGCATATGGCAAATCACCATCACAGATTCGATAGGGCCCAGTCATCTTGACCCAAGCTTTCTCCTGACGTATCAGCTCAAGCATGCCTTGAAAGCCTAAATCATTGACTCCATGTTTTGCATGAGAGTAGCCAAAATGACCAAAGACTAGATCCACAGGAAAATCATCAAACACCTGAGCCAATTTCGGATATTCATTGACATGCATGAGTAGTTCGAGATGCCAACCAAAAGGGGCGATACGTTTGGCCAAGGTAGTGAGATATTCAATGGGTAGGCCTGCACTTTTATCTGCAACATCGACAATATTGCAGCGCAGACCACGCACTCCCGCAAGATGTAGATTCTCAAGTTCTAGATCGCTGGTATTGTCAGCAATAACGGCGACCCCACGAAATTTTTGAGGATCGCTCGTAAGCGCAGCGAACATCGCACGGTTATCACTACCGTAAACACTGGGCTGCACTAGTACAGCTCGATTTACCCCTAATTGATTTAGAAGATCATTGTAATTTTCTAGTGTGGCATCAGGCGGTGTGTAGATGCGTTCATCTGCATAGGGAAAGCGAGTTGCTGGACCACATACGTGCGCATGACAATCGACAGCCCCGTTCGGAAATTGGATCTTAGGTGAACGAATTTCCGAATCAGGTGCTTGACATAGAGGTGCGCGATGATTACTGAGGCTCAATCGCTGCTTCTTTAGCAATCTTTTGATACTTTGTGATTTCTTCACGAACAAATTTACTAAATTCAGCTGGGCTCATTGGCGTTGCTTTAATCCCTTTAGTTTCATAAGCAGTTTTCACTTCGGGATCAAGCATAGATTGATTGACGCTCTGATTAATTTTAGTCACGATAGCGGGAGGTGTTCCAGCGGGTGCCCATACACCAAACCACAAGCCAATTTCAAAATTGGGATAGCCTTGCTCAGCAATACTAGGAATATCAGGCACTGCGGCATTACGAGTTTTGCTGCTCACACCTAGGGCGCGAGCTTTGCCACCTTTTAGTTGTCCAATCGCTGTATCTAGAGGCGCCATATAAAAGGCTGTGCGTCCTGATATGGTGTCTTGAATTGCTTCAGGCGAACCTTTATAAGGAACATGAATCAACTTAATACCCATCAGTTGATTGAAATACTCCGCTGCCAGATGGGTGGAGCTGCCAACACCAGCAGAGGCAAAGGTGATCTCTCCGGGTTTAGCTTTAGCGGCTGCCACTAAGTCACGAATGCTTTTATATGGACCATCTGCTGCAGTGATCATCACATAAGGTGTCTGCCCAAGAATAGCGACATCAATCAAACTTTTTAATGGATCGTAAGGCAGCTTCTTATAAATAGCGGGGTTAGCTGCATAAGACGCTGATTGCACTAGTAGGGTGTAGCCATCAGGTTCGGAGTTGACCACGACGCCTGTACCAATCAAACCTCCTGCTCCAGGCCGGTTTTCAATAATGACGGACTGCTTCCAAGTTTCATTAAGGCTTTTAGCTACCACTCGTCCAGCAATATCAGCGCCAGAGCCTGGAGTGAGGGGAACCACCATTTTGACGGTTCGGTCAGGATAATTTTGTCCTGGGTTTTGAGCATGGCTGACATTCATAGTCAGGGCGAACCCCAAGCCGAAGGTCATATTGAGGATGATTTGGGCAAACTGCCTTGGGCGCTTGGTGATATACATCTGGTCTCCTTCAGTATTTTTATAGTTTCATTAGATAATCTACCATGCTCTCAGAATTACATAAATAGCAATCTACAAAGATATAAAGAAAGCGCAGATAAATGACTCAAAATGCAAAAACTAACACAGTTCAGATCAATGGACTCGAGGTAGCCTATCGATTTGATGGGCCCGAAAATGGCCATGTCGTTTTAATGGCTAACAGTTTAATGTCAAGCCATGCGATGTGGGACTGGAATGTCCCAGCTTTGGCAGACCGTTATCGTGTATTACGTTACGACAAACGAGGTCACGGAGGCACTCAAACAACGCCAGGAACGTATTCCATTGCGCAGCTAGCAGATGATGCAGTTGGCTTGTTAGATGCATTGCAGATCAAGAAAGTCCATTTTGTTGGTTTATCGATTGGCGGAATGATTGGTCAGCAAATTGGCGCACGCTTTCCGGAGCGTGTGTATTCCTTATCTCTATGTGATACCGCCAGTGAAATGCCACCTCGTAGCTTATGGGAAGATCGTTTTGCAACAGCGCGTAAAGAGGGTCTTGCTGGATTGGTAGATGGAACCATTAAACGCTGGTTTACCGATCCTTTTGTAAAGCGTGCCCCACAAGATATTGAGAAAGTGCGTCAGATGATCCTGGAAACAGGTGTTGATGGATACATTGGATGCGGTAGTGCAGTGCGAGACATGGCTCAAACCACCATGCTGCTCAAGATTAAGACGCCTACATTAATTTTGACTGGCCGCCAGGACCCAGCGTGTACAGTAGAGCAGTCTATCGTACTCAATCGCATGATTGAAGGATCAAAGTTCGTCATCATCGAAGAAGCTGCGCATTTATCGAATATTGAACAGCCAGCAGTTTTCAATCAAACCATTCGTGAATTTATCGATTCAGTAGACGACGCACTATAGTGAGAGAAGTATTTTTGAAGTAAATGAAGTGCCAAAGAAGTACCTTATTAGGAGAATGGAATGGCTGAGCCAACAATTGAGCAAGTAAAGCAAATGCGTACCGCAGTATTAGGTGCTGCAGCAAAGGTACCAGGCGCCTTAATTGGTCTGGGAATTTTATTTATCGTGCTTGGCATGGTTGGTATTGCAGGCCAGACCCTATTTTCTTTTGTGTCTATTAACGTATTGGGCGCCTTCTTAATTGTGGGCGGCATATTGCAAGGTGTTCACGCCTTGAAATCTCATGGCTGGAAAAGCGTTGGTATTCAAGCAATCCTAGCTATCTTGTATATCGCAGCCGGTTTGTATACCTGGGCATTTCCGATCCCAGCACTCGAAGTCATTACTCTGTGGTTAGCAGCTATCTTTTTTGTTACAGGTTTTCTGCGCCTGGTATCTGCATTTCAACATCGTCTTTTTAGCGAATGGTTTTGGTTAGTACTTTCATCGGCAATTTCCATCTTGCTAGGCGTAATGATTATGAATAGCTTCCCATCTTCCAGCTTGTGGTTGCCTGGATTACTAATAGCAGTCGAGTTGCTATTACAAGGCTGGTCAATGCTTTTCTTGGGACTAGCTGCACGCTCACTTACGAAATAATGAGCATTCTTATCTATAGATTCGAAGAGCAACAGCCATGACAATGAAAAAAACAGATCTTTATAAAAATCAAGGATTGGCTGTTGCTAGTCGCATGAAGAACGCTGCCAAAGCGCCAAAACCAGGCAGTGCTGAAGATAAGGTCTTGAGTAAGAAAGAGTTAGCAAAGGCCAATCCCTTATTGGCATCATTGATGGGCAAACCTAAATCTAAGTCTAAATAAGTTTAGCTGCGTCTATATCTATGCGTCAGCAGCCACTTTTCTTAATTGATTTTCTGAAGCTGAGTGCGGCACTTTTAATTATTCTTCATCATTTGTCGAGTTACGGACAAATTGCAGAAGATGCACGTAGTCTCTTGCCTGAACTAATGACTTGGCTGTTTGAGTATGGTCGTTATGCAGTGCAAATATTTTTGGTCATGGCAGGTTATTTGGCAGCTCAATCACTTAGTCGCTATGCCACGATCAAATTTAGTGCGCAAAGCCTACTCAAGGTGATTCTGAATCGCTATCTCCGTCTCTTTAGTCCCTATACAGCAGCACTAATTTTCACCATAGTCTGTGCCTATATTGCACGGCATTGGGTGAATGATGAATTCGTCGGTGAAACAGAGACTTTAGGTCAATTTTTAGCCCATCTCTTTTTTATCCAAGGCATCTTGGGATTGGATTCCATTTCTGCAGGCGCTTGGTATATCGCCATTGATTGGCAGCTTTATTCCGTATTGGCTATTTTGTTGATTTCTTTTCCTGCTTACCAGGCAGTCATTTGGGTGATTAGCATTTTGGCAGTGAGTTCATTATTATTTTTTAATCGCTCTGGGGCTTATGAGGCCTACTTTATTTATTTTATTGGATCCTACAGTCTAGGTGTCTTGGCCAACTTAGCCAAAAGCTTTGAAAATCAGAATGTCAATCGATTAGCCAAAGTAGCCTTAATTATGATCGGTTTCATCATTGCAGCTTCCTCCTTCCAGCAGATTTGGTTACGAAACTTTTTAGCTTGGTTTGTTGCGATTGCTTTATTGCTATGGGGGAATTATCCCTATCCCTCGATTGCAAATGGCAAATCATTTTTACTGAAGGCAATTGCTTGGGGAAGTTTGCGCTCCTACAGCGCATTTCTGATTCACTTTGCATTTATTTTGCTAGCCAACACCTTGTATATCGCAACAGGTATGCATACTCATGAGAGTGGGCTATTGGCGCTCTCGCTGATGTTCTGTGTGGTGCTTTTCAGTACAGTTACTGCTAATTATTTATATCGCTGGGTCGAGCTACCATCGCTCAGGCTCCAGGTTTAAAGCCCCATCTCTTTTAAAACGCGGAAAATTTCTCGGTAGGCTTTGGGAGGTTTGTTCTGTTCTTTTTCTCTGCGGGCATTGCGAATCAGAGTACGCATATTCTGAATATCCATATCGGGATACTGTTCGATCATTTTGGTAAATGCTTCATCATTTGACACCAAACGATCACGATAGCTTTCTAAAAAATGGAGCTTAGCCGTTTCAGCCTTACTGACCCCCTGAATGGCATCCAATCGTTTTTGAATAGCATCAAGCTCTTCATCATCTAAGAAGCGCATCAATTTACCAAGATATTGCTTGTGGCGGCGAATCGCTTCAAAACTTTTGATTTTATTGGTCTCCGCGATTGCGGTCTTAATGGCCTCATCTAGCGGAATCGTCTTCAGTGCATCACTACTGAGCGCAGCCAATACTTCGGCCAATTTCTGGCGTTCTGTCATTTGGCGCTTTAACTCTGATTTGCTGGGCCCGTCATCAGGCTCGGCCAGCTTGGGAGTCCTATTTTTTTCATTGATGTGCATGGTCTTATTTTAGACGGGTATTAGGCTTCCTAAGCTTCCCTAGTTCATTTTTTGTTTAAAGAGCCTTAAGTCTGTGCTTGAAAAAAGCTGACTGCGCCCAATAACGGTAGAAGGCTTCAGTTTTCCCGATTGCACATAGCGGCGCAAGGTAGGCAAGGAAACTTCAAGGTACTCAGCAGCCTCTTCTGCTGAAAAGGCCTCATTTTTTAATCTTCCAAATACTTGATCATGGCTATAGTCGGAATCTTTAAAGGCGCTAATGGCAATCAGTGAGAAAAATTTAATACGTTCTTTGGCTGTCATCTGCTTTACTTGTGCAAATAAATCTTCAGCTGTAATTGATTGGCTCATCGAGTTTTCCAGTTCTTAATGGATAAATTTTTTTAGTTCGGTATAAAAATTTTCATGGCTAGCGACTTTGTAGAAATCAATCCATAACATTTTTAGACTCTTATCATCAACACCATACTGATAGGCAATTAAATACTTCTGTCTATTAAAGCGAAATTTATAAACATAAACATCATGTAGGTCACCAATCTTTTGTTCACCCATTTCAGGATTCTTACAGAGCGCTATCACTACGTCTTCAATCGCAAGTTGGAGAGGTTTTCTGGATTTTTTAACAAATTGTGCAAATGGTCGTTTGTATTGAATTCTTATGATCTAATATTAGATCAATAGTGATCTTATAACAAATCATCAAAAGTAACAAGAAATACCCGAATTTTTGTATTG
The DNA here is from genome assembly GCF_040400325.1 of Polynucleobacter sp. Taxonomy (GTDB): domain Bacteria; phylum Pseudomonadota; class Gammaproteobacteria; order Burkholderiales; family Burkholderiaceae; genus Polynucleobacter. Next base: position 26,547 of record NZ_JBBAQK010000014.1, on the reverse strand, counting down.
GTAAATAATGGAGGCCATCATTCATTGCTAGTTAGAAAATGGCCTTGGCTAACACATACGACTACATCATTATTGGAGCAGGTAGCGCTGGCTGCATGCTCGCTAAGCGTTTATCTGAAAATCCTGCTAAACAGGTCTTATTAATTGAGGCAGGCAAGAGCGACAACTATATGTGGATCCATATTCCTGTCGGGTACTTGTATTGCATTGACAATCCCAGGACTGATTGGTGTTTTAAGACGGTCAAGGAGAGCGGTTTGAATGGCCGCTCCTTGATATATCCACGCGGCAAAGTTTTGGGCGGCTGTTCCTCCATCAACGGCATGATTTATATGCGCGGTCAAGTTGGTGACTATGAATCATGGGTCCAAGCAACGGGTGATGATGCTTGGTCTTGGGAAAATGCATTGAAGCGTTATCAGCAGTTTGAGGATTATCACAGTGATGCTAATGAGTGGCATAGCAAAGGTGGCGAATGGACTGTGTCTAAGCAGCGCTTACGCTGGCCCATTATGGATAAATTTAGGGAAGCAGCGGTAGAGACAGGTATCCCTGCGTCGGATGACTTTAATCGGGGCGATAATTTTGGTGTTGGTTACTTTGACGTTAGTCAACGTGCCGGCTGGAGGCTCAATACCTCAAAAGCATTTTTAGATGAAGCTATTAAACGTCCTAACCTTACAGTGATCACTGAGGCTATGGTCACCAAACTGAAGATTGATGCGAGCGCTAAACATTGTGTTGGTGTGGAGTATCTCAAAGATGGATTGAATGCAGAGGCACTTTGCGCCATAGAGCAGGGTGGTGAGGTCCTGCTCTGTGCTGGAGCCATCGGCAGTGTACAAATTTTAGAGCGATCGGGTATCGGTGCGGCTGCCCATTTGAATTCGTTGGGCATCCCAGTCATACAAGATCTATCTGGAGTTGGCGAGAATCTTCAAGATCATTTGCAATTACGGATGGTCTATAAGGTTGGCGGTATCTCAACTTTAAATACTAAGGCTAATACCTTATGGGGCAAGATCAAGATTGTCTTAGAGTATTTACTAAAGCGTTCGGGGCCGATGTCCATGGCGCCATCTCAGCTGGGAGCCTTTGCTTATAGCTCGCCTGAGCAAGCACGCGCCAATGTGGAATATCACGTACAGCCTTTATCACTAGAAAAGTTTGGTGATGATTTACATGCTTTCAATGCATTCACAGCGAGTGTCTGCAATATCAGACCGACATCGCGGGGAAGTGTCCATATCAACTCCCTAGATCCAGAGGCGCCACCTGTCATCAATCCAAACTACCTATCTACCGCTGAAGACCGAAAAGTTGCTGCTGAATCATTAAGGTTGACTCGCAAAATTGTGCAAACTGCTGCTCTTAAACCTTATGCTCCAGAAGAGTACAAGCCTGGGGTGCAATATCAAACGGATGAAGAGTTAGTAAAAGCAGCGGGGGATATTGGCACGACCATTTTTCATCCAGTGGGTACCTGCAAAATGGGGCGCGCGGATGACCCGATGGCTGTTTTAGATTCTGAATTACGCGTTAGGGGCATTCATCATCTACGCGTAGTGGACGCTTCTGCAATGCCTACGATTACCTCCGGTAATACAGCAGCCCCCACAATGATGATCGCTCAGCGGGCTGCAGAATTGCTGACTCTTGTTCACTAGCCTCTAAAGAGATCAAGTCTAAGGCACCCCTCCTTTTGATTGCGTCTTACTAATGGGTTTACTCCACTTAAAGAGACAGTGAATCATAAAGATCAAAAAGAAGAACAATCCTGTTAACCAGTGAAGCAGGATGGCAGAATCACGAAACTCTACAGGCCCGTAATACAAAAAGCCTCCCGTTATGAGTAGGATGACCAGAAGGCCTAGTTGTGTAAATCCACTCAGCCATTTTCTAGCAGACTGATAGCCCGCCTTGAGGTGAAATGGTAGGACCGAACCCAAGGCGATGCTGGCAATGATTGCAGTGAGCCCGTGAATCGCCAGTATCTTGTGATGACCTAATAGGCTGCGCTCAATATAAAATTCATGGCCAAGTAAATACATCGTACCGGTAATGGAGCAGCTGAGGATGCTGCTAATAACAAAGGCTCTTTGCCAAGCGGGCATTTTTCCAAGACGACTCATCTGCTAATCCTGATGGCTTGAGCAGAGTAATGTGCAAAACAGGGATGTTTTTGCTGTTTAGAAAGTGCCAATACTTTGGTTAGCGCATCGGCATAGACACATTCTTTTGCCAAGATGGAATAAGACTCAAGAAAATGCTCCTCAATATCTAATTCTGTCTTCTTAAAGGGGTGAACAATATGACTTTTTTGTTTGTCTCTGATGGAAAAGTACAAGCCGCTCGTGGCAATTGCTCCATTTGATAAGCTGCCAATTTCAAATAACTGACTTGGTATTTGGGGGTTACGAAGATAAATGATCTGGGGAATATTTCCGAAGACTCGCAAATCTCCGCCTGCGTTGACTGCTCCTGAATTTACTCCTCCTGCAATCAAGGTGTTTACTGCCATATCTACTGCAAAGCCCTTAGCGATACCACCAAGATCTAAGCAAAGTGGGCGTATTGAACTGACTGTCTCTTGATCAATAAAGTAAAGATCTTCAATTCCACCAAACTGATGCTCATTGATATTGAGATGATTTGGCAATAAACCCGCAGTAATGAGGCGATGCCCGACTCCACAATTAAATAATCCACCTGAATGTACGTGGATATCTTTGGCAATGTTTAGTATTTGAGCAGTCCATATATTAATGTTGATGGGGCGCAGGTGTGCTTGACAATTGATCTTAGACAGATCACTTTGAGGATGATGAAAGCTCATTAAGTTTTGAACTTTTTCAATTTCATTAAAGGCATCGTTCATTGAGGTCTCAGCATCATCTTGCTGAACAGTTATCTCCACAAAGGTGCCCAGAAGTGGTTTACAGCGCCTCATTTACTTTTCATATGTTTGAGCACTAGATCGTGTAAAACAGCTACTCTCTTAACCCCATCGGCAATATGCTTACAAGAGAGGGTGGCACCCCCAATATTTTGAATATCTTGATTTAATTTAATCGGGTCATCAATATTTTTTCCTACAAATTGATTTCGCCACTGGGCCTCTGCTACTTCATAGCCATAGGACTCTACATACTCTAAGATTTCGATTCCAGTGATACTGCCAGCGGGGTTCAGACCTACTGCATAGGTAATCATTTCATGTTTACCTACTACTTCATCTACAACAAACCAGCTGCCGTCGTTCGCTTTCCAGATTCGATTTCCTTGGAATGGATGACGAATGCTTGAGGCGACTCGCATTTTCTCTTGCAATTCTTTGTCAATCAGAATCGGTGTTTGATGTAGTTGCTTATTGGGTAGTAAAAGCTTTTGAGCTTGCTCTACTGAAGCATAAATTTTGGCTTGGGCAATCATCGGTGTACTGATGATTGCCAATCCAATTATAGTCAGAGGATATGGATTCCAGTTCATTATCAATTTCTGTTTGTTTTTAACTCAGGGGGAATCCTACTTTGACAATGAACTCATTGACAGAATGACTGTCCCAAACCCGAGCATTTGAACATTCGGCAGTACCATCACCCATGCAGGTATTACCTTTAAGCTGATAGCGCCAGGCACCAGTGACCCACCAGTCTTTAGTGGCATAGTGCACATTCGGACCCACAAAAGTTGCTTTTTGAATTTGGTTTTGAAGGTTGTAACTGGAGTAATCGTTATGAAAGCGCGCCTCTACACCCGCTGACCATTTAGGCGCAAATCGATAGCTAGCACCCAATAAAATATCGAGCATAGACTCAGGCACATTGCCATTACCAACAAACTTTAACTGTTCATTAGCAACGACCACGTTTCCAGCTAAGATGAGGCGGTCATCTATAAAGTTCGATTGCAGTAGCAGGCGAGCCTCAATCTCATTTTTATTTTTACCAATAGTAGGCTCTAAATAAAGTCCGACTCCAATAGGCGAGGTGACAGGATTGGTGATGCGATAAATGGCTTCTAATGACCCACCTTCAATGCCACTTTTTCTGTAAGGGCTTGCGGGGTCATAACTTTCTGGTACGCCATAACCGGCTGTGCACGATGCAGAATCACCACAAGCTTCTGGGTTGGTGTAGTTCTGACTGGCATTGGTGTAGTAAGAATTGATATAACCAGCAATCTGTAAATCATTCGTCAGGCCATATTCAAGTTCAGTTCTGGCTGTCCAAGCTTCATATGTGCCAGCTGCTTGTTGTTGATTTAACTGTAATCGTTGCTCGAACTCCAAACTTCCCTTGGGCTGAAGATCTAGGGTGTATATCCAGCCAAAGACGCCTTCACCCGCAAAAGCGAATGAGACGTGGAGAGCAGCAGTGATGCACAAGGCAAAGGCAAGAATTTTTTTAATGGTGATTTTCATATTTGATGTGAAGTGGTTGATAAAAGTAATTGAGAATGGTTCTCAATATAGCATATCAAATAAGAATGATTCTCATTTGGTAAAATGACCACTTCTCAATAAATGGCGTGAGTTGCATGGCTTTTCTGCTTTACTTGTAAGATTCTTTTTAAATGGATGCCCAGGCCCTAGAGAAACTAGTTTTGATGAAAATGCCTTTTGGTAAATATGCTGGTCGTGCGCTGGCTGATTTACCAGGAAATTATTTGGCTTGGTTTGCTCGTAAAGGTTTTCCCAAAGGCGAACTTGGGCAATTATTAGAGCTCATGCACACTCTTGATCACAATGGTCTGCGTGGTCTACTGGCACCCATCCAGCGGGCGCATGGCATACAGCAAAGATCCTAGTTACTTGGTAGTTGTGTTGACTTGCTTAATGGGAAGATGAAAATCAATCCCTGTTTTTTGCACGAGGGCTTCATAAGAGATCGGAGGATTCATATTAGCCTCATTGGTGTTTTCTACCCAATAGGCCCATGCAGAATTTCTATTAGGGTCATACACTAATTTGAAAAGATGGCTTGGTATGGTGACTCGTCCATTGCCAATACTTCCGGCGTTTCCAATCGAGCCGGTGTAAACATAAATATCTCCTGCTGCTCTTTTGACATACTGCCTGGTTGGCTCCTCAACATTTTTTGCCCAGATTCCCTGATTATTTTGCCTAGCCTGCGGCATCATATTGGCTAATGAGAAAGATTGAGCCATGGATTTGTCGGCGCTCATATCTCCCGCAGGCGCGTTATGTCCACGGTCATATCCGCTGCCACGGTAGTCTGAGAGCTGAGCGCGCTCTGCATAAGGAAGGCGTGCCTCCTCATAGAACTGATTAGTCCTGCGGGGGTGGGGACCTACAAACTGATCGCGGTGGAGTTTTTGAACGGTATAGATTGGTTTTTTGTCCTGCGGGGAGTAATAGATTGCAAATCCATCAAAACAAAGATCACGTCCCAGTTGTGGACTGGACGGAACTTGTTGTTTAGGAAAAAGGTCTTTGCAGTCATCAAATAGGGCAAATGCATTGAAGCTTGTCAGCAGGAGGGTTAAAAGCAGGACCTTACGAATGGATTTCATAGCGTATTAGTGTAGGGCTTGATGGGCTCGAAAGGGATAGCAAAAGTCTTTTCTGGGTAATGTTCTCTTGCGCCTAATTGATTGGGATTAGCTCTAGAGCTAGGCGGAATTATGGTAATGACAATCCGATTTAGCTCTCTTGAATAGTCTTCTGAAGACTTTATTTCTGTGAAGATCATGTCTTGCAGCATTGGAGAAAAACCACTACCGGTAGAAATTTAAGCTACTTTAAGTACTAGATACATGGTTTTAACTGAAGAATTTTCATCCCAAATAGTAAAAAAGTCCCGAAATATTGATTTTTTTACACTATGAAATTAGTGCTTACTTACGTCTTTAAGTAACTGATTTTATTGAAGTAATTATTATTCTTTGCTACTGACTATAAAAGTCTTGCTATTTCAAGAACTAAAAGTTATTAAATTATATTTCTTTATGCTTGACTTGATATAAGAACCTTTTTAGGATGACCTATGTTTTTTATATATTGCGTTGCAACATAAATTCAGAAAATTGTTTTTATGAGGTGTCGCAAAAATTGAATGAGTAAATATTTATCTAACAATTTGAGTAAGACCCAGGATTCAAAGCCAGTAGTGATGGCTGCTAAAGAGCTCCTGGTTCTTGCAATGTCCCCAGTCTTTAGGGTGGTTAATGGCATCCTCGTGGTTGTCGTCTTTATGGTGGTTGGACTCTGGCTTTCAGGTAACGGTACAAATGCTGGTCCTTTTGATTTGGCTCGGATCTTGGTCCCAGATGAGGCTCGTCAGATTGTTTGGAGCAATGGCTTTGGCATCCTTGACCAATCCCATGACTCTCAAGTGACTGCTAATGCAGGGTCAAGTGATAGTGGGATTGCTGCTGTGCTCTTTAGTAAGCCAACGGCTACAACTGGCTTGACTAGCGCTAAACAGCAAACCGTTGCCTTATTAATGCCTTCTGTGGCTCAGGTGCAGGTGAAATCTATTTCACATTTGTCTGATCGCATCCCCACCTCTAAGATTGACCCTCTAGCCCTCGATACTAATTTGATGAGTTCAATTCAGAATCAGAGAGCAGTAGCTGATTTTTTTGAAAAGAAATATAAGCTCGATCGTGCCAAGATTGAAGAGTATGTTTCGAATGCAGTCTTGATCGCAAAAGAAGTCAATATTGATCCAGTGTTATTGCTGGCGGTGATTTCTGTTGAATCCAATTTCAATCCCAATATAAAGAGTCATGCGGGTGCAGAAGGTTTAATGCAGGTCATGACATCTGTGCACAGAGATAAGTATGCTCACTTTGGCGGCACTTCAGATGCTGTCAAGCCTGAGGTAAATATTCGTGTTGGCGCATATATCTTGAAATATCTGATCGCTACAGGAGGCTCTTTACGTAATGGTTTGAAGTTTTATGTGGGTGCAGGGAATGCAGAAGATGATGGTGGCTATGGCGATAAAGTGATGGCCGAAAGAAATCGCATCATCGGATTGTGTCAAGACCGCTCAAATCATCGTGTGACATCAAACAATAATCAATTGCGTTCTTAATTTCAGATTCTGAAGATTCAAAATAAGGCCACCCGCTGAGGTGGCCTTATTTATTAGGCAAAACAGATGATGTTGTTTAATTCACGCCATGGAGTTCAACATCAAATACGAGGGTGGCATTCGGTGGAATGACGCCACCAGCACCACGGGCACCATACCCCATTTCAGAAGGGATGATGAGAGTACGTTTACCTCCCACTTTCATACCAGCGACGCCTTCGTCCCAGCCTTTAATCACATGGCCAGCGCCCAAGGGGAAGCTAAACAGTTGCCCACGATCTAATGAGCTATCAAACTTTTGACCTTTGTGATCTGCAGCTTTGTCATCGAATAGCCAGCCTGTGTAATGGACGTCGACATGATTGCCTGTGATAGCTTCTTTGCCTTCGCCTACTACGGTATCAATTTTTTGGAGTTCGCTCATGGTGTTTTCCTATTTCATTTCAAAATGAAGACTAGTATATTCTGAGCGTTATCGATTATCTAGACCCAAAGCACCCTGACTGCATGAAAAATTTCTGGTCACAATCACCATATAAGACCCTAGAGCCTGGTCCGGATGGCCAGCTTTTGGTAACAGATGACTTTTTGCGTACTTATTTACAAAGGCCTGAGCTCAGTCTCGTACCCGAATCTTGTACTGCGGAGCAATCTATACATGCCCGGTTACTCGCAAACCCTCGTTGCGATATAGCAAAGGAAGAAATTGGCCAAATGGCAGATGCGGATATTCAGGAAAACTACCGTGTCTGGTTGCGTTATCGTGCCCGCTTAGTGGCAGCCAACTCTTTGGAGAGTTTTTACATGAGTTTGTTTAAAGGTGAGGGCGTTGATGTGCCTCCCTTGTTTGTAGCTCAGCTAGCGCAAATATTTGTTCGCCATATCCTAGGAGAGAACGCCCATCCATTGGAGGCAAGGATGGGAGAACTATTTTTTAGAACCCAGAAAATCAGCCTACTAGAGGATGGAATTGTGATGGGCGCTGACGAGGAAGTCGTCGCCCGAAATTTGCAAGCAAGTGAGACGGGCAATATTTTAGATTTACTCAAGAGCAAATCACTTGCAATGAGATCCGCAGATCTTGATGTGCTGCATGAGCAGAATGCTACTGAATATTGGGCACGTGATGAAGATTTAGATTTGGCAGTGCAGTTGAACTTTGGGCATGAGCCAATTAATCATTTCTGTCGTTTAGTGGAAAAGTGGATCGAGCATTTTTTGGGTGTCAAAACTCGTATCACTCCTATGCAACAGATTAGCGACCCTAAGTGGTCATGGCATGTAGGCTTAGATGCTGTAGCGACGGGGATACTGAACAAACTCTACAATAAAGAGGTACTAGAGGCCGACGAGCTGGAAAAAATCATTTGCTTGTTTCGTCTTGATTTTGTCGATGAGTCTGCAGTGGCTAAGGCACAAGCAGGCAAGCCAGTCTATTTGGCAATTGCATTGAATGAGCAACAGCAATTAAAGCTCAAACCTCAAAATCTATTATTTAATCTGCCTTTAGCAAAAGCGTCTTAACTGACTACTTGTTTTTTGTGATGGGCGCTTAACCAAAGTAGCGCACCTGCGGTAATCAAGACGGGTATTAGCGACCCTATATTGAGAATATTCCAGCCTTGTGAGGTAATGAGTGCGCCTGAGCCGAATGAGGTAAAGGCCATTGTTCCAAAAACAAAAAAGTTAATTGCAGCTTGCGCTTTATCCCGCTCTTCGGGTCTGTAAGCGGTCATTGCCAGCGAAGTAGAACCGGTGAATAAAAAATTCCAACCCACGCCTAGTAAAAAGAGTGCAATTAAAAACTGATGAAGATCGGCTCCAGTTAAGGCAATCGCAATACAAATGAAGTTCAGGACTACGCCTACCCCCATGATTTTGAGGGTACCGAAGCGCTGAATCAGAGACCCAGTAAAAAATCCAGGCGCAAACATGCCAATGACATGCCATTCCAGCACTAAAGCGGTGTCAGCAAAAGGGAGTCCGCAGATTTGCATGGCAAGGGGTGTGGCAGCCATGAGTAAGTTCATTACTCCATAGCCGAGCGCAGCACCAATCACAGCAACCATAAAAACTGGCTGAGCAAGAATTTCTTTTAGGCTTCTTCCGGCAGAAAGACGGTGCTTAGTTTTGAATTTTTCAGGAAAGTGAATGAATTGCATCACGCCAATGCCGATCAATCCAGCAATCGATAAACTAAGGTAGGCTCCTAGGAATGCAGCATCAAAGAGATTTTTTGTCCACAATGCCAAATTAGGCCCAATAACGGCACCCAAAATTCCTCCAGCTAAGACCCAAGAGACCGCTTTATCGCGTTGACTCAATTCAGTGAGTTCAGCAGCAGCAAAGCGATAGAGCTGGCCATTTGCGCTGTAATAGCCAGCGATAAAGGTGCCAGCAACGAGTAGCCAGAAGTTTTCACTAACAGCGGCATATGCGCAGAGGAGTGCCGACAATATCGCTACCAATAGACCTAGCTGAAATGAGATTTTCCGTCCAAAGGAATTTTGGGATTTGGCCACGATCGAGGTGGAAAAAGCGCCACCTACGACATATCCCATAATCGGTAGGGTAGCCATCCAGCTTGCTGGAGCGAGGCTTAAGCCAACTAAGCCATTAATGGCGATGAAGGTGACATTATTAGTGAGAAACAGGCCTTGGCATACGATCAGCAGCACCAGGTTTTTATTAAGCAAGGGGTGTTTACTCGTCATAGGCTTGAGTTTACGGTGCTTTTGTTTATTTGTTTGTCTTAGTGGATTCCCTTAAATGAGGCATCTTCAGTCGACCGGGGGTTCAAATAGGGCAATTTCGCCACTGCCAATGATTTAAAATAGAAAACTCGCCTTATTGGCAGTGGGCCTGCTACCAGCGGCTTGCAAAATGCAGATGGTGAGAGGGCTAGGGTAAAAACCTGGCTCTGTAAATTGATCAATATCGAGGAAATATTAATGGCTTCAGAGAAATCAAAGATTATTTATACCCTGACAGACGAGGCGCCGCTGTTAGCAACTTGTGCCTTTCTGCCAGTCATTCGCACTTTCACAGCTCCTGCAGGAGTAGAAGTTGTCAAGAGTGACCTCTCTGTTGCTGGACGTATTCTTGCTGGATTCCCAGAGTATTTAACTGAAGAGCAAAAAGTACCCGATAATTTGGCCGAGCTTGGCAAGATGACTTTGATGCCAGACACCAACATTATTAAATTACCTAACATTAGTGCTTCGGTACCTCAGTTGCTTGCGGCAATTAAAGAATTACAGGCTAAGGGCTATAAGATCCCGGATTTTCCAGATAATCCTAAAAATGACGAAGAAAAATCAATTCGTGCGCGTTATTCCAAATGTTTAGGAAGCTCAGTCAATCCAGTATTACGCGAAGGAAACTCGGATCGTCGCGCTCCTAATGCAGTAAAGCAATTTGCGCGTAAGCATCCTCACTCTATGGGGGATTGGAGTCAAGCTTCCCGCACACACGTCTCACATATGCATGGTGGTGACTTTTATTCAAATGAGAAGTCCATGACCATGACCAAAGCATGTGATGTCAAGATGGATCTAGTCACTAAGAGTGGCAAGACGATTGTGCTCAAGCCTAAAGTCTCTTTAATGGCCGGCGAGATTATTGATAGCATGTATATGAGTAAAAAGGCATTGTGCGAGTTCTATGAAAAAGAAATCGAAGATGCTTACAAGACTGGCATGATGTTGTCCTTGCATGTCAAAGCAACCATGATGAAGGTCTCGCATCCCATTGTGTTTGGGCATGCTGTAAAGATTTTTTACAAAGATGCTTTTCAAAAACACGCTAGGCTCTTTGAAGAGTTAGGCGTTAATGCCAATAATGGTATGAGCAATCTGTACGACAAAATTCAGTCTTTACCAGAATCTAAGCGCGAAGAAATTATTCACGATTTGCATGCATGTCATGAGCACCGTCCTGCCTTAGCCATGGTGGACTCTGCCAAAGGCATTACCAATCTTCACTCTCCAAGCGATGTGATCGTAGATGCTTCTATGCCAGCGATGATTCGTGTAGGCGGAAAAATGTGGGGTGCTGATGGTCGTTTACATGACACTAAAGCGGTGATTCCAGAAAGTACCTTTGCTCGTATCTATCAAGAAATCATTAATTTCTGTAAGACGCACGGTAACTTTGACCCCACTACGATGGGGACCGTGCCTAACGTAGGCTTGATGGCTCAACAGGCAGAAGAGTATGGTTCACATGACAAAACCTTTGAGATACAAGAAGCTGGTGTGGCACGTATCGTTGCAGATGATGGCACCGTATTGCTTGAGCAAAATGTTGAACAGGGTGATATCTGGCGGATGTGCCAGGTCAAAGATGGTCCAATTCGTGACTGGGTCAAATTGGCAGTCAAGCGTGCACGTCTTTCTAATACTCCAGCAGTCTTTTGGTTGGATGAGTACCGTCCCCATGAAGCTGAGTTAATTAAGAAAGTGAATACCTATTTAAAGGATCACGATCTTAAAGGTGTAGATGTACAGATCATGTCTCAAACACGTGCAATGCGTTACACCTTGGAGCGCGTCATTCGCGGTAAAGACACGATTTCTGTAACCGGTAATATTTTGCGTGACTATTTAACTGATTTGTTCCCAATCATGGAATTGGGTACTAGTGCGAAGATGTTATCGATCGTGCCATTGATGGCAGGTGGCGGCCTTTTTGAAACAGGCGCTGGTGGTTCTGCTCCAAAACATGTTCAACAACTAGTTGAAGAAAACCACTTACGTTGGGATTCACTTGGTGAATTCATGGCTTTAGCAGTTTCTCTAGAGGATGTTGGTGATAAGACTGGTAATGTAAAAGTCAAAATTCTAGCTCGTACCCTAGATGAAGCTACAGGTAAGTTGTTAGATAACAATAAATCACCATCTCCACGGACAGGTGAGTTAGATAACCGTGGTAGTCAGTTCTATCTCGCAATGTATTGGGCCGAAGCCTTGGCTGCCCAAACAGAAGATAAAGAATTGCAGGCTTATTTTGCGCCTCTTGCTCAATCGCTCGTTCATAATGAGCAGAAGATTGTTGATGAGTTCAAGGCTGTTCAAGGTAAGCCAGTGGATATCGGCGGTTACTATTCAGCAGATTCAGAAAAGTGCAAAGTGGTCATGCGTCCAAGCGCTACCTTTAATGCTGCTTTGAAAGCTGCCAGAGCTTGATTCTGTAGGTAGGCTTGTGACGGAAAAGGCAAACCAAGGGTTTGCCTTTTTCTTGTTTTTATGTAAGTCAGCAATAAATTGATATCAGTAGCAAAATAGCTAAATTACCTCGTATAAAGGATGTATATGCCCTTTTTTGATCCCACTATTAAGCCCAGCGATGTGACTCCGCAAGCGGTTTTTGAGAATCGTCGTGATTTGATTAAGGCTGCAGCTGCTGGCACTTTTGGTCTAGCTTTAGCACCTTGGTTTTCTAGGCAAGCTATTGCCAATAGCCCAGAGAAGTTGATTGCGACATTAAATTCGGCCTATACCCCCAAAGAGGATGTGACGCCTTATAAGTATGTGACGAGCTATAACAATTTTTATGAATTTGGTACAGACAAAGCAGATCCAGTTGCCTATGCACAGAGTTTGCAAACTCGTCCTTGGGCTATTTCAATTGAAGGTCTAGTTAAAAAGCCTATCACCCTAGATATTGATGCTTTATTAAAAATAGCCCCCATGGAAGAGCGCATCTATCGTATGCGTTGCGTAGAAGGATGGTCTATGGTCATTCCTTGGGATGGATATTCTCTTTCCAAACTCATTAGTAAAGTTGAGCCCCTAGGGTCTGCAAAGTTTGTAGAATTTATCTCCCTTGCCGATCGCAAGCAAATGCCTGGGCTCAAAAGCAATATCATTGATTGGCCTTATCGCGAAGGACTTCGCATGGATGAAGCGATGAATCCATTAACGCTTTTAACTTTTGGTTTATACGGTGAAGTGTTACCCAAGCAAAATGGTGCCCCCGTCCGAATCGTAGTGCCCTGGAAGTATGGTTTTAAGAGTGCAAAAACGCTTGTCAAGATTCGGTTCACAGAAGAGATGCCCAAAACGAGCTGGACTCAGTTTGATGCGCGTGAGTATGGTTTTTATTCCAATGTAAATCCCCAAGTCGACCATCCTCGCTGGAGTCAGGCTAGCGAAAGAAGAATTGGCGACTCAAAGGGAGTCTTTGCACCCAAAATTAAAACGCAGATGTTCAATGGTTATGGGGATCAAGTAGCAAGCATGTATGCCGGGATGGATTTGAAGAAGTTTTATTAAATAATCAAACTTACCTCAGAATTAAGTTCTTCTACCCGGCTCTGGTAGTGGAACCATGATTGCTTGACCTGGTGTACTACAACCCTGATCACAGCAACGTCCTGGTTGCTTATTCTTAGTAATTGCACGCTCCTGGTTGCTAGTGAGAACACCTCGGTCTAATAATCTTTCAACTAACTCTACCTTGTTACCAATGGGATATTGGCGATAAATCTCTTTTTTCATAGCTGCTGGTGAGCCTCCACCATGCAAGCTAATCACAGAGTACCAGCCACCTTGATAAGAAGCAGTCAAATCTTCGATAAAGCGAGCTACCTCAATACGTTTATCGTATGGAACCGCTGGGTTTGCACGCAATACTTCTGCCAAGGTTGCTGCAGTAGCAGGGTTGTGATCTTCATCCGGCCCAGGTAGCGCCACAATTAAACCGCCAGAAACCTCATGAGCAAGACGATGCATATCATAAATCTGGGTGGCCAATAATAGCTTCCCGATGTTTGAAAATACAGGTTCAGGCATAAAGGATTTGCTGTAAGGATCTTGTGTGCCATATACACTTGCAGCAACACCACAAGCATAAAACCCTTCAGTGATCTTAATCAGTTCAACCATGGGTTCACGTAAATTCGATTTAGTTTCCGGATCAAAGCCATTAGCTTCACACATCAAGGCTCCAGCTCCAATCAAGAGGTCGCCAAAGCCGGCTCTTGCTGCAATACAACTATGACGATGATGGGTGGCGTAGCTATAAGTTAAAACGCTAGAGTGCTCCCATTCACCAGCGTAGAAAACACGTTCCCAAGGAACAAATACCTTATCAAAAATCACTACGCCAGTAGATTGGCCATACTTACTGGAAAAGAGCGGCTTGCCATGCTCCACTTTTTCCCCTGGGCGCCCAGCCGGACGGGCAACGATGGTAATGCCTTTAGCATCTACTGGTACTGCACAACAAATCGCAAACGCCGCATCTTCCTTACTCATATTACGACCTGGCATTACTAAGAACTCATGCATATAGGGTGCACCAGTGACGATGGCCTTCGTTCCAGAAATCACGACTCCTTTAGCATCTTGAGATACGATATGTACATAGGTATTAGGGTTGGCTTGTTCATGCGGCCTGAGAGATCGATCACCTTTAGCATCAGTCATTGCGATACCTAAAGCTAAATCATTTTTTTGTACATGGGCGAGATACTCAGCAAACTTAGCGCGATGATCATTACTACCGTGTGCATCATCAATCCGAGCCGATACTTGACTAAGGGCATTTAAGGCATCGTGAGCCAGATAGCGTTGAGCGCAACCCGTTTCCTGACATAGGACACGAACAGCTTCTAATTTATTTAAGAGATCACCAGAAGATTCATTGATGTGCAACATCCTCGGAACAGTTTTGCCATTTGAGCTGGCTAACATTAAAGGTGCTAAAGCAGGGTCATGTACCATGTCATAAGTAACGCCTAGAGCATCTACTCCAGGCCTCAACATGGCTTCATCAACTACAGATTCAACCAAGCGTCCATCAACATAGACGACGGGCTTTAGCTTACGCAATGACTCTCGGTAGTCCTTGCTAGTCATGAATTGGGAGGTACTGTTGCTCATATGAGGCCTTAATCGTTTGTTTAATAGGTGATTTATCAAATAATACACAATAATTAAACAGTGTTCAATTATTAAGACATATGTATAATTTCTCAATGGATCAAGTGATTACCTCCCCAAGAGATCTGCGACAACAAGCTTTGGCGGATGCTAGGCGTGAGCACATTTTAAGTGCTGCTAGAGCAGTATTTATCGAGGTGGGATTAGAGGCTGTCAGCATGCGAGAAATCGCAAAGCGGGCGGGCTATACCGCTGGAGCTATTTACAGCTATTTTGCTAGCAAAGAAGAAATCTATGGGGCATTACTAGCTGAATCGCTCGAGCGTTTAAATAATTTCGTAAATTTATCTGCGGAGAATATCTCCGTTGATCAGGAGGGTCAACCTGCATTTGCAGAGCTCCGTAAAAGTGCTCTAGCTTTTTATGAGTTTTATCGAGACAATCCACGCGATTTGGACTTGGGTTTTTATCTCTTCCAGGGACTTAAGCCTAGGGGATTAACAAATGAGTGGGACTCAGAGCTCAACACACGTCTTCGGGCTGCTATGCAACATCAAGAGGCAGCCTTGATCAAGTTAGGCTGTAATAAAAGAGATGTAGATACTGAACTTACAGCGATTTTTGCGCACATAGTTGGCATACTATTACTAAACCATACAGGCCGTATTCGGATGTTCGGTAAAAGTGCTGATGAATTAATCACCCACTACCTAGATAAATTAGCACTTCGCCTGCCCAAATCAAAATAATAACTTCATGATGATTAACCAAGATACTAGCGCCCTCATTCTGATTGACTATCAAACACGTTTGATGCCTAGTATTCATGAGAGTGAAGAAGCTATAGCTTCAGCGCTCTTTCTTGCTAAGGTAGCAAAGGCCTTACAAATTCCTATCCTAGGAACTGAGCAAAATCCAGAGGGGTTAGGACAAAACGATGAGCGTATTAAAGTATTTTGTGACTATACCCTGGTGAAGCATTCCTTTAATGGAGCTGCAGATGGCTTAGCGACTAATATCAGGGAATTAAATCCCTTGATCACTCAAGTAGTTCTAGCGGGTTGTGAAGCGCATGTCTGTCTGATGCAAACTGCCCTAGGTCTTCAGGCGTTGGGCTATGAGGTGGCAGTAGTGCCTGAGGCTTGCAGTAGTAGAAGAGTACAAGATAAGATATTGGCTATTGACCGCATGAGTCAGCAAAAAATTACTATGCTAGGTGCTGAAATGCTTGCCTTTGAGTGGCTTAAAACATCGGAGCACTCACAATTTAAGAATATTCTGAATTTAATAAAAAACAGATAACAGTAAAAAATCTTCTTCCCTATTTGTACTCTTGGCTTTCCAAAGTATTTAAATTTTCTAATCTTAATTTTGCATTAATTCTTTTGAGCCAAATTGCTACTGCTGGTGGAACGAGCTCGGAATAATTGTGATCATAGAGAAGTGCCTCTCTAATGCTAGAAGCGCTGATCAATTTTGGGGAGCCCGTTTCGGTAGCTACTTTGTAGCCCGCCAATCTTAGGCGATTTGCTTTTTCCTCCTCCCATTCAGAAAATACCCTGAGTAAATGAATACTTTCATTTGGATCGGTTGGTACAAACTCGGACCATTTTTCTGGCGCATGAATTGGTAAAGCAACGATGGTAAATTGAGTTGGATCAACACCAGCCTCTAATAGCGCATCCTTAATCATTGCCGAGCGCTCCCAATAGCTAAATGGGTTTGCAAAGGCTGTATGACGATGATGACTGGTGATCTCTTTTTGAATTGAAGTGCGATCATAATTAGTAATGCCAATAAATAAATGGGTTCCAAAGGTATGAGCCCATCTTAAATATGCTAAGTGTTCGTTATGAAACGGCTGAAAGCGGCCATGAGCAACAGCATATTGATAAAGTTTATGTGGCTGCATTTTTTATAAGGCTTTGAATGAAGTGATGCCAAGACTCTTATAAGAATTTGGCCTACCACCCAAAAAATGAGACCGGTTTGATGCATTTAAAAGGATCGGCATAATATCTCGGCTACACAGTTGACCAAGTGATCCGCCAACAGATAATCTTTCGGAAAAATGATTTACTGAATCAACTCGAATTCCTTCCCCCATCATAGAAAGGGGTACTGACTCACCTGAGTGGAGCATTGGACCATGGCTTGGAGTACAGTGATCTGCAGTAATCGCTACCAGAAAGTCTTCTTGTAGCTTTTCCCAGCTCCAAATATCTGAAAGACCTAAATCAATAGCCTCAATTACTTGAGCTTTCTTCAGCGGAGAATGACTGTGCGCAGCTTCATCGGCTGCTTTAGTATGAAGGTGAACAAAATCACAACCATTATCAAAAGCTTGCTTAGCCACAGCTAACTTATTGATAATTTCGTATTTAGGCTCACCTTCATCAACTTCTATGTAATTCATTTGCAATAAGCTGGCCATGCCTTTATACATCGGAGCCGACGCAATTAAAGAGGAGGTTAAGCCTGTTTTTTGATAGAAGCTCATGAGTTCTTGATGCTTGCCAGGCCACTTGGTAACAGTCATATTCAGAGGTAACTTACCATCAAGTATCCTTTGGCTATTAATGGGGTGCTTTGAGAGTACTTCATGAGTCCATCTTAAATAATGATTTAATGCTTTGGCAGTATTCTGTGCGTCGCCATAGTTTCTACTTGAATCAAGAGCCTCAATTTCAAGTACGGGTCTGCCTGTATGCATAAATGGATCTGAATCTGTAATATCCTCGCAGCCGCCGTGCATGATCAGTAAAGAATCAGACTTTCCAATATATTTGACTTCAAAATGAATATCGCCAGATTCAAAGTGGCTGATTGACTCGATTAATTTTTGTGCATCCTGAGCCTCTGATGCAGGCCACCATGGGGTGATCATAAGCCCTTCATTTGATGGAGTCACATTACGTAAACCCAAATGTGCAACTGAAACATTGGAAGGCGGCGTCAAGCCAAATCCCATACTTTCAAATACCGCTCTACCTGGATAGAAATCTTTCTCATAGCCAAATAAATGAAAGTGAGCCAATTCGGATGGAGGAACCATCCCAGGGTTAATGGGGTAGACCGATGCTGATGCCCCTAATTTGGCAATTCGATCTAAATTTGGAGTTTTGGCATACTCCAGAGGGGTTAAATTTCCTAATTCCTTATAAATGCGATCACCAATACCATCGAGAAGAATGAGCAGTATTTTTTTCATTGCATATTAGCGTTTAATCCCAATGTTTCCGCAATAGTATTTCGTTGAGATTCGTCAGTGCCGCCTGGAATGCGAAGATTTCGTGCAATTTGGAACAGTTTATTTACTACAGTATCTTTCATAATCCCTGTAGCGCCATGCAGTTGTAGTGCCTTATCGGCTACACGATAAAAGGATTCATCGTTTACGATTTTCATTAATGCAAAAAGACGTATTTGTTCTTGAGGACGATTGGTATCCCACCATGGCCCAAATTTTTCTATATCTCTTAGGCATGCTAATGAAGTTGCTCGTGCACTGTACCAGTCTATATACATATCAGACACCATCCACTGTAGACCTTGATTACGACCTAGCGGCTTACCGGCCACTTTCCTATGTTTAAGCCTATCTAGAGTTTTATCAATAAGTAATTTTGACCAAGCGGAGCACATTCCTCCGCGACGTGTTCTAGTCCAGTTAATAGATGTTAGGGCAATTTCAAAGCCCTGCCCACGATTTCCAATCATTGCACTCTCAGGGAGTTCAAGATTTTCAAAATGTAGCTCTCCTGTCAGACCATCATCAAACATCGTACGATTAATCCGACCATGTTTAAATCCTTTACCTAGGTACTCCTTAGATTCAAATTGAAAGTAACTGAAACTTTTTTTACCAATACCTGGATCGGTGATGGCAAGTACATTCACAATATCCGCCTCAAATGGGTTGGTAATGTAGGCTTTGTGCCCATTCAGAATCCATTTGTCACCTTTTTGGACGGCGTTGGTTTTCATATCAAATAAATTAGAGCCAGCATCTGGCTCTGTGACAGCATGACAGCTTGTTTTTTGACCTAAGATTAATGGCTTTACAAATTGATCTTGTAACTCTTCTCGGACAAAAATTAATCTTGGAGTTGATCCATCAGTCCAAGATAAGATGCCTGGGGCTAAATCTATACCATATGAATAAACCTTTTCTTCTATGAAGAACATTTCTGTTCTTGAGAGCCCACCGCCACCAATAGATTGAGGGAGATGGAGCGAAAATAAGCCTTCAATTCCGGATGCCTCCATGATTTCGCGTCTAGCCGCTTGTATTTCTGGATGTAATTTACCGGTTCGATCTATATATTCCAGACTATTTCTGAGTCTGTGGCGAAGTTGATGCTCTCGTGGCTCAACTTCCTTCGTATAAAAAGACTCAATTTTTTCAATAATGGGTAGGAGGTGGCTTGGTGCTTGTTCGATCATGATTCAAATTGTGCGTTTGGGTCTTGGTTAAGTTTCGGCGAGATGTTATAGGCGGTTTCGTGGCCGATATTTTTGATGGGGTTACCAATTGCGAGGAAATTAGTTCCGTCATCTTTTAGTTTTATTACCATCTCCCTATCTTTAGTTAGGGGTGAGCTGATTGCTTCGCTCAAGTTTTTAATTCCTGCAACTACAATACCGAGGGGTATTAATAATGCTTCCCACTCATTAGAAGTTTTAGTTTTCATCATTTCATTTAACAAGGGGATCAGAGATGCTCTATGCTCACCCCGTTTTTTCATCGTACAGAAGCGCTCATCTGTTATCCATTCGGGCTTATTAATAATTTCACAGAATTTATTCCAAAAATTATCGTGTGTTATAAAAAGAGTGAGCCAGCCATCTGCCGATGCGAATACCTGAGCTGGAACTATATAGGGGTGGGCAGACAATGATTGTCGTACTGGTTTTTCTTGCGCGTTTAGCCATGCGCCTGCTAGATAGTTCAGTTGAGAGAGCATGACATCATGCATAGCAATATCAACTTGACCACCTTTCCCCTCAATAATACGAGCAAGTAATCCAAGGGCACCCATAATTCCTGCTGAATTATCAACAGCAGAATAGCCAGCCTTAGTAGGGTAGCCATCTGGTTCGCCGGTAAGATCCATGATTCCAACTAGCGCCTGAATAATGTAGTCATAAGCTGGACGCTCAGACTCAATGCTATCCAAGCCAAAGCCTGTCATGGCTACACAAGCTATTTTAGGGTTGATGTGTTTTAACTTATCGTATGTAAGGCCGAGGGAGTTTATTGCCCCTGGTCGAAGATTGGTAATAAGTCCATCTGCTTGTGCAACTAATGCATGAAACTTTTTGCGACCTTCATCTGTTGTGAGGTCCAGGGTAATACTTTTTTTATTTCGGTTTAGGCTAACGAAATATGCATTGTGGCCATCAATATTATGAGGGCCAAGAGTGCGGGCGATATCGCCATCTGGGGGTTCAATTTTGATGACCTCCATTCCTAAGTCGGCAAGCAGCATGCCGCAATAAGGCCCCATCAGCATGTGGCTAACTTCAATTAACTTTTTACCATTTAGGGGTCCTGGACTAATCGGAGAATAATTGGGCATTTACTTATTTCCCTTTGTATTTAGGAGCACGTTTTTCCATAAATGCTTGACGGCCCTCAATTCGATCTTCAGTGTCTCGCAATATTCCCCAATATAGTTCTGTAATTTGCTGAGCATCGATATCACTTAAGTGCCCAGTGATTTTGGATAATTTTTTAATTGCTTGAGTTGCTAACGGACCATTTGATGAAATTCGCTGCGCAATTTTTAAAGCTTCTGGCATCAGATCCTGAGCAGTAAAGATATCTGAAATTAAGCCAATATCCAGCGCCTTCATCGCTTTAATGGGTTCACCAGTCAGCGCCATCTTCATCGCATGAGCAGGAGGAACTGCCTTAAGAAGACGGTGTAGACCTAAGACTGCTGGAATTGATGCAACCTTAGCTTCAGGAAGGCCAAAAATAGCATTATCTGATGCAATTTTTAGATCACATTGCAAGGCTATTTCTAAGCCGCCGCCCAAGCAATAGCCATTAATTGCGGCAATTAATGGCTTATGAATATTTAAATCAGTGAGGTCCATCATGCGAATATAGAGACCTTGTTCCGAAGCCTTGTCGGTTTCTTTAAAGAATGCTTCTGCGTAACTTACTGGTGAGGAGCTTCCGCCTTTGAGGTCAGCACCCGCACAAAATGAGTCATTTCCTGCGCCAGTGAGAACAATGACTTTTACTTGTTCATCATCCCTGGCATTCATTAAGGCGGTACGAAGTTCTTTTAATGTTGCAAGGTCTAATGCATTTTTCTTTTGGGGCCTATTAATAGTCAATATTGCTATTGAATCGCTGGCTTCATAAGTGATCATTTAGCTTCCTTATACACTCGGGGAGGAGAGACTTCTTCCACCGCATACATATAAAACTTGTCCAGTGAGATAAGAGGCGTCTGGATTTAAAAAGGTCATCACGGCATAGGCAACATCATCCGGAGTGCCAATGCGTTTGACAGGTACAGATTCTTTTAATTTACTTTGAAGTGATGCATCAAAACTATCAAATAATGGTGTTTGTATGATGCCTGGAGCAATTGCATTGACCGTGATACCTTTGGCAGCGAATTCAATTGCAAGACTTCTAGTAAGACTAATAACGCCACCCTTAGCGGCTGAATAGTTTGATTGGCCAAAGCCACCAAGCCAGGCACGTGATGAAATATTAACAATTCTGCCAAAATTGCGCGGTAGCATTTCCTTAATTGTGGCCTGACAAAATAGGAATTGGGACTTTAAGTTAACGTTAATCACATCGTCCCAATCAGCCTCAGTCATATTGAGTAATCTTTTATCTCGAATAATCCCAGCATTATTAACGAGGTAATCGATCTGGCCGCCCCAAGCAATAACCTGCTCAATGGCGGATTGCACCTCATCAATTTTGCAGACATTTCCAGACACTCCAATTACTTTGCTACCAAATCCCTTGAGTTGGTCAACAGCGGCGCTAAGTTTCGTTTGGTCATAATCAATTAATGCAACATCAATGCCATTAGCTACCAATTTCTTAGCAATTCCAAAGCCAATGCCTTGTGCTGCTCCAGTAACGATGGCAACTCTTCTTGGTAGTTGAGACATATTAAATTCCTAAGATATGAACAGAGGAGGCAGCGTGATCAACACCAGCAATACCACCACCTGTGCATTGTGCAAGCGCAATTTTGGGCTTATTAACCTGGCGTTCCATAGCTCTGCCTTCAAGTTGCCATGTAAGCTCTACCATTTGTGCTACTCCTGTAGCGCCGAGAGGGTGACCTTTTGCCAGTAAGCCGCCACTTGGATTTACAGGAATTTTCCCACTAAGCCCAGTCTTGCCAGAGCGTAATAATTCTGGGCCTTCTCCCGGCTTTGCAATACCTAGAGCCTCGTAATAAATCAACTCAGCAATGGTAAAGGCATCATGTAGTTCGATGACATCAATATCATTTGGCCCAATGCCAGCATGTTCATAGGCTTGTCTTGCAGCTCTAGCAGTAATTTCTGCATCCAAAATATCGTCAAAATATTTTTCTTGCATACCAGATTGAACAATTGATGCTAGTAATTTAACTGGCTTTCGCCCATTGTTATGTTCGGTGCTGAGGATGAGGGCTGCTGCACCATCAACCTGAGAGGGGCAGCACTGCATGAGTGTTAAAGGATCAGCAATCATACGAGAAGATAATACTTCTTCAATCGTAGTAGGCGTTCTTTGCTGTGCATATGGATTTAGTGAGCCATTAAATCTATTTTTGACAGCCACTTGTGCCAATAGACTAGGATCTTCATCTCTCTCATAAAGGTAGCGCGTTGCTCTCATGGCGTAAATTGACGGCAATACTAATCCAGAGTTTGAGTAAATTCTGGTCTTATGGTCATTTAATTGCAATGGGATTGTGCCACCACCAAGCTGGGTTAGTTGTTCAATGCCAATCACTAAAATTGTTTTATATTGCTCAGCTAATAAGGCATGCTTCGCTAGATGAACGGCTGTAGCTCCACTAGCACATGCATTTTCAATGTTGTATATGGGAATCCCTTGCAATTGAAGATCACGCACAATGAGTTGACCAAGAATCATCCCCCCAAATACGTTTGCACAATAGATTGCTTCGATATCATTTAATGTTAAATTGGCATCTTTAACTGCATTGAGAATGGCACCTTGAGCAAGTTCAGGTGCTAAAGTATTTGGTTGCTTATCGAAGCGTGTCATAGCAACACCTTCAATAAAGATCATATTTTTATTCATGGGCTATTGACTTATTTTTTCAAAAATATGGCCAAATTCAGCGTCTGGCCTCATTAAATATTTATCTCCAATAGCGGGGTTTCCGCTTTGGACGAGCCGTCCGAATATCCTGACTGGAAAATCAGGTAGATTTACGAAGCCAATTGCATAAGGTTGAATGCCTGATTTTTTGCTTGGGTGAATAACAGTAAAGCTGTATAAGGTGCCATTGGGATTTAATTCTTGATCAACGTAATCTGTATCTAACGGAGAGTCTTTAGCAATTGGAGGGAAAATGATTTCCTTTGACTTTTTATGCATACTGCCCAATGGCTTGGGGGGTATGCTTTGATTCCAGTAGTGTGGGGTTATGTCCATGTTTTTAATAGATTTTTATAAAATTAACCCCTATTCTTGAGTAGATTTGCAAATTAGTCAAGCGAGTAAAAATCATAATCTATTGAGAAATAATCAAACATAATGAGTAGGAAATTGAATATTTCAAATATTGATTACATCTATACAAATCCTGTGTAAGAAACAAAATTGTGAACAAGCAAAGAGTGATTTTTGTATCTAATGGAGGCCCAGATCGATTGGTGGGAGGTGTCGTTTCTTTGATAAAGCCCCTCGCAAAGCGATTTAAGGCGATATGGATTTCAGCAAGCAATGGTGCAATGAGACAGGATGCCTATGAGGATGTAGAGGTAATAGTAAAAAAAGTAGCTCTACCTACAGAGATTTACCGATCTTATTACGATAGATTTTGTAATGAGGGTCTATGGACCCTTTGCCATCATCAGACTGCGGAGCCACTATTTAATAATAAGGACTTCAATTCATATGTTGTTGCAAACCATTTATTTGCAGAGGAAGTAGTTCGCTGTGCGAGTGATTTTGCTGAGCCTATTATTTTTATTAACGACTATCAATTAGCGTTGTTACCAAAGCTAATCAGGTCTGCGTTACCGCGCGCTAAAATTTTATTTTATTGGCATATTCCATGGCCGCTGTATAGCAGGCTAATGGTATGCCCCTGGAACAGTGAGCTAATCAATGGCATTTTGGGTGCAGATAATGTTGGTTTTCAAACAAATCAAGATAGGTCTAATTTTATAAGCTCTATACCTAAAGGTCTTCTGGGTGGCAGTATGGCGAACCTCGGTGTATACCCAGCTTCAATTGAGTGGCCAGTATTGAAAAATTTACAGCAAGCAACTGCAACCAGGAATCAATTTTCAATTACTCAAAAATATCAATTGCAAAAAAACGATTATATTTTTTTAAGTGTAGATAGGGTCGATTATGCGAAAGGAATTATTGAGCGACTTAATACAATCAAAAAAATATTAGAATTAAATCCATCTTTAGTGAACAAAATAAAATTCATACAGATTTATATTCAAACGAGACCATCTATCTTTAAATATAGGCAATACGAAGAGCAGATTACTGAGTTGATAGCTAAAATAAATAATGAGTATGGCTTAAAAGATTGGCAGCCAATTATTTCTGAGCAGAATACTCTAACTAAAAAACAACTTACATTTTTGTATCGTTCAGTAAACTGTCTGTGGGTATCTAGTTTGGCCGATGGCCAAAATTTGATTTGCAAGGAATTTATTGCCGCTAGAGATGATGAGGATGGAGCCTTAATGCTCTCTATGTATGCAGGTGCAGCAAAAGATTTGCCTTCTGCGGTTATCTACGATCCTTTGAGCGAGAAAGATGCCATCCAGGCCTTCAATCAAATACTATCAATGGGGAGTTATGAAAGAAAGAAACGGATGATTTCTTTAAGGCGATCCGTCAAGAATTATGACGTTCATCTCTGGATGGATGAGCAACTTTCTAGCCTTTATCAAGCGGCCCAATTAGTTTTTTAACCATTTGGCAATCTGAATTTGTTCTTCGCTACCCATGCCTGAAATGGGGTTACAGTAAATCAAATTTTTGCAGTCAGTTGGAAAATCTTGGGGTGAATCATCAATGGCGCGCCAGTCAGTTGAGCCCGAATTTATATGTGTACTTAAGTAGTTATCAATTTCTAAAAATCTTTTGTGATTGATTTCATTTATAAGCTCTGTGGCCCCAATGACTAAGTCTCCAATTGACCTTGGTAAAAGTTCCCGCATCTCTTGGGTGCTATAAGTCAGACGCCAATTTGACGTGATAACAATTTTGCAGGAAGCACCCTCTAAGGCTCTTTCAAGATAATGAACTTTACAAAATAAGTTTTCTTTCTCGCTATTAAGAGGGTGAAGAACACCATCAAAATCTAGGAATAATAATTTTATGTTAGCCACGATATTTTGCAATAGCTCATTAATTTGAAGAAATTATGTTTAGATTGTATTTTGAAAGTATTTTTATCGACAAATTATTTAATTTCAAAAATAACATTTTTTGTCATAAACTCAAGTAAATATGGAGCCTAATAAGCGAGAACAACTTCCCCCCTTAAATAACTTGCGAGTTTTTGAGGTAGTTGCTCGCCACTTGAGTATTTCAAGGGCAGCTAATGAGCTCAATGTTACTCCTGGTGCAGTGAGCAGGCAGCTGACAGCCTTAGAGTCATTTGTTGGGGTTCAGTTATTTTCTCGCGAGCATCGAGCTTTAGTTCTCACGGAGAAAGGGCGTGAGTACTATGAGGATATTAGTAAGTCCTTATCAGAAATTCAATCGTCAACTAGACGTTTATTTTCTGGGCGCAATCAAAATCAATTGAAGGTGCGATGCTACACAGCATTTTCAATTCGCTGGCTTATACCTCGACTTTCTAGTTTTTTGGCCTTACACCCCAAAATGGAAGTGGTATTAACCACCTCAATGGATCCAGTAAACTTTGATCAAGAAGATCTTGATTGTGCAATTCGTCTGGGGGATGGGGCTTGGAGTGATGCAAATGTTACAAGATTGGTCTCTAATATTATTCTTCCAGTTTGTAGCCCGTCTTTACTGGAAGGTGGTCCAATTGAGATCCCGCAGAACCTTCGCAGATATAAGTTATTAGATGCTATTGGACGTCCTGATGATTGGAATCTTTGGTTTGATTCAATTGGTTTGACTGTAAAACTTGAAGATTTTTCACGTCTAAGCTATGAAAGTTCGGCCTTATGTTACTTGGCTGCAATTGAAGGCCATGGGATTGCAATGGCTCAATATTTTTTGGTGGAATCAGAATTGACAAGCGGGAAGTTGATTTGCCCTTTACCTAAATTTCTGAATCGTGAGAACTTTACTTATTACTTATTAACACCTCTAGGTAAAAATGAAAGTCAGCAAGCTAAAGATTTTCGTACATGGTTGCTGG
>NZ_JBBAQK010000013.1:0-53934 GCF_040400325.1 Polynucleobacter sp. | reverse complement strand
CCAGTAATACCGGTAATCAGGGCAACTTTTGATTTTGACATGGGGGTTTTCTTAATGATTGGATTAAACAGATCAATATGCGGTATGTACGCTATTGTAAATTGTTTTAAATGCTGGCTTTCGCTTGTCCCCCCGCAGAAAGACAAGCAAATACAATGGGATGACTCGAATAAGAGAACAAGGGTAGATATTGGTGGGTATGCCAGTAAAAGCGGAACGCGGTAGAGGATTCTTGCGCAAGCTAGATCGCTGGATAGGCGTGCCTTTATTGTTTGTTTTAGGCTTATTTCGTAGCAAAAGACCCAAACCTGCTCAGTTTCAGAATATTGGCATTTGTATTTTTGCCGCCATTGGCGATGCTTTGCTGGCCTCTTGCCTAATAGCGAATATCCGAAAAGCCTATCCTGGCTCAAAAATCACCATTTTCGCTACTCCAGCGAATGTTTCCACTTTTGACCTGATCAAGGCTTATGACGATCTGGTGGTAGTTCCCATTACGCAGCCTTTGGCAGCAATGAAGCAGGTTCGCGACCATCCGGTTGATTTGCTGATTGATACCTCTCAGTGGCCCAGAATTGGGGCTGTAGTGGCAGCATTGAGTGGTGCGCGCTGGACCATTGGCTTTGAGACTGAGGGTCAACATCGCCATTTTTCTTATGACGCCACAGTCAAACACAGCCCCAAAGTCCATGAATTAGACAATTTTCGGGCTTTATTGGGGCCTTTGGGCATAGAGGCGCAAGCCATGCCCCCGCTCGATTTATCTAGCCTAGCTGGTATAGATTACTTAAATATTAAGCATCCTTACCTCGTCTTGCATCCATGGGCTAGTGGCAATCACTTTGAATTGCGCGAATGGCCGATTGCATCCTGGACAGCCTTGGCTCTCAAGCTGATTCAATCCGGCTATGGGGTCGTAATTACTGGGGGTCCTGGGGATAGGGTTCGAGGTAATGCCCTCTTCCAGGAAGTTGATCGCAGGCTTGAAGGCAATCCATCCGACGCTCTTCTGAATTTAGCAGGGCATGCCGATCTCCTGACAACAGCAGCCTACCTTAATGGCGCAGTAGCTGTCGTCTCGGTGAATACTGGCACCATGCATCTTGCTGCTTTATTAAACAAGCCCTTAGTTGCCTTGCATGGCCCGACCAATCCTGAGCGTTGGGGCCCTGTCTATCCAGGCGCTAGCAATGGGCAAAACACTCTGGTGCTGGGGCCAGGGCCCAAAGAGGGTGGCGCATACCTCAGCTTAGGCTTTGAGTACCCAGAAAACCCAATCTACATAATGGATCAAATTTCAGTTGAGGCGGTTGTAGACGCTTTGCGCAAATTTTCCATCAATATCGTTTAGTACTGCAAAATACGACGATGGCTGCATCCTTCATTATTAATTCGTATCTGATTCGTGTTTTTGATTTTGTCATCATCAATTTGGTGGGGCTGGGTACTTTTTTTGCAATTCAGTATTTCAAAGATCCTGATTTAGATTTACAACGCTATGCCTCCTTAATGGTGTTAGCAAGCTTGGCTTATTTGGTTTTAACTAATCGCGCTTATCGTTCTTGGCGCGGCGGCAACCTCATGGCCCTTTTTGGTCAGGTGGCAAGCGGTGTTTTAAAAACCTGGATTTTGATTCTGATTTGGTTGGTGTTTAGTAAATCGACAGAGATGTATTCACGACTGTGGTTGGGTTCGTGGGCCATCATGAGCCTCGTTCTTTTATGTGGCAGCCGCTTGTTTAGTTATGTTTTGATTCGGCGCTATCGTAGCAAAGGCGTGAATTTAAGACATATCGCCATCGTGGGTTCCGGTGGAACTGCCGATGAAATAGCGCGTCGCATTAGTGAGTCACCTTGGTCTGGTTATCGGGTGCAGCTCCAATTAAAAGACTTAGACGAAGGCAAATTAACGGATTTAGCAAAGCAGCCTCTCAATGAAATTTGGCTGGCCCTGCCGATGGGTGATGGTTCGCAAATGCGGATGGTGATGGAGCATTTGCAAATGAGTACCGCAACCATTCGATTTGTGCCAGATTGGTTTTCTTTCCGCTTGATCAATCATGGTGTGAGTGAAGTATTGGGTATGCAGATGATTGACCTATACGGTACCCCAATGACGGGCATGAATTTATTCCTCAAATCAATGGAAGATTTTTGTTTGTCGATTTTGATCTTGGTATTTATTAGTCCCTTAATGCTGATTTTGGCAATTGGAGTCAAGCTGAGTTCGCCCGGCCCGGTGTTTTATCGTCAAGAGCGTGTGGGCTGGAACGGTGAAGTGTTTGAGATCTATAAATTTAGAACGATGCCCGCTGATCTTGAAGAGGGTAAGGTGGTGTGGGGCGGCTCTGCCAATAAATCAGTGACATCATTCTCTAAATGGTTGCGTTCTACTAGCCTCGATGAGTTACCTCAGTTTTTTAATGTCTTGCAGGGCAAGATGTCGATTGTGGGACCAAGACCCGAGCGCCCTGTTTTTGTAGAGCAATTCAAAAAAGAAATCCCAGGTTATATGAAAAAGCATTTAGTCAAAGCTGGTATTACAGGCTGGGCGCAAATACATGGTTGGCGTGGCGATACCGATCTGACTGCACGCATTGAGCATGATCTGTATTACATTGAAAATTGGTCTGTCTGGTTAGATCTGAAGATTATCTTCTTTACGATCTTCCGTGGCTTTGTCAATAAAAACGCTTACTAGCTTTCTGTTTTTCTTGGCTGTATCAACATTGCGTTAAGTAGCGCAATACAGAAGAACAAAATTTCAATGGTGTGCTTACTACTCACTTCTGCAATCGTAAAAGTAAAGAGTAAATCTGCCGCAATCCAAATGACCACTAAGCGGTTCGGTGAATTACTTTTTAAGGCTAAGACAATTGTTGATAGCAGGGCGCCTAGCGTCAGTAAAAGTCCAGGAATACCAAATGCCAGGCCAAGGTCAATCCAAGCACTATGTGAGGAGCGAATCGTCGTCTCAGGATAAGATTTACGAATTACTTTCCCTAATGAATGCTCTAGAAGTCCATAGCCCAGGGGATTTTGAGTGATGGAATGGATTCCAGCGGTCGCCCAAGCAGCACGCTCATAGTTATTGGGGTATACCGGTTCACCAGAAGCGGTCTTTGGGTAACCATATTTTTTGACATCTTGCCAATTAGGAACCTCATCAATTTTGACGGCAACCGTAACATCGTCAATAAAATGATTCCAGCCGCGGTTGATACTTAAATGCTGCTGAATAAAAATAATGATCAGAATCGCTGGAATCAGAGTCGCTAAACTCATTTTCCAATCCAGCTTTCCGAGTTTGATTTGCTGAGTTAACTTTGAGCTTCCTACATAGAGAACCCAGCTTGCAATCAAGATAATGCCAACACCCACACCATTGCGCGTATCGATAATAGTGGTAACGGCGAACAAAATAGTGAGTACACCTAAGAGCCAATAGCAATAGATTGGCCATGGGTAATGAGGGCGATTATTAAGTAATGCGTTGGCAGATGAACCACAAATAGCACTGATAAATAGGCCGCCCATCAATACCGTATTAATCTTGTTCCCAAAGGGGCTGGAAAAATAATAGTTCGGCATGAAAGCCTGGCCAGTTTGAAAATAGACCCCTAGGTAATGGATGAGTAAGTAAACAAAGGAGCCATAAATTCCGAGCCATAAAAATTGCGCACGTTGTGGATGCTCGCGCAATATCAGTCCAGTCGCGGTTCCAATCAAGATCGACTCTAAGACTCTCAGCCAAGTGCTACTGAGTTCTTGAAATTGGTGCCCAGATTCGCTGCTAAAAAAGAAGTAATGAATCACAACCCAAATGAGCATTGAAAAGGAGAGTGCGAGGGGTGTGTATTGACCCCAATTAGCAGATTGGGGTATGGAAACACCTTCTACACTTTTTTGCTTGGAATATTGCCACAGCAAAAAGAGGGCTACTAAGGAGCCAATAGCCAAAAGCGAATTGCGCAGGGCAATCGTATTTATCAGGGACCAAACAGCCAGCAAAGTACTGCTGATGAAGATGATCACGGCGCTCAAAATGAAGAAAGAGCGATTTGAGCCAATAGGTTTCATATAATCAAATAATAACGGCTAAATTGGGAAAATCAGCCACCCACCCCTTATCGATCTGCTCGGGGCTTGATAAAGGATTTGGTTTCTAGTATTTCCGAGTTAATCAAGTGCTTACATTGGCGGACAAATTGCAATGATTCTTTTAACGGGTGCCACTGGCTATATCGGCTCACACACATGGCTTGAATTACTGCAAGCGGGTAATCGCGTTATAGGCCTAGATAATTTTATTAATTCTAGTCCTTTGGCTCTATCTCGGATTGAAGCACTGGCTGGGCAAAAGTCAGAGTTTATTGAAGGCGATGTATGTAATAAGACTTTTTTGGAGACTGTCTTCAAAAAGTACCCTATTAAAGGTGTCATTCATTTTGCTGCTTTAAAAGCAGTTGGTGAGTCGGTTGCTCAGCCACTGCGTTATTACCAAAATAACCTTGGCGGTCTTTTTACATTGCTCGAAGTGATGAAAGCACATGACTGTAAGAATTTTGTCTTTAGTTCTTCGGCAACAGTCTATGGCGATCCAAGTGAGGTACCTATTAATGAGCAGTCTCCCGTTCGCCCCACAAATCCCTATGGTCAAACGAAGTTAATGAGTGAGCAGGTTTTACGGGATGTAGAGATTTCTGATCCAAGTTGGCGTGTAGCCTATTTGCGTTATTTCAATCCAGTTGGCGCTCATGAATCTGGAATGATTGGTGAAGATCCTCGGGGCATACCAAATAACCTCACTCCCTTAGTAGCACGAGTAGCTGCTGGCAGGATGCCTGAGCTCAAGGTTTACGGCAATGATTGGTCGACCCATGATGGAACGGGCGTTAGAGACTATATTCACGTGGTCGATTTAGCGCAGGCCCATGTCAAAGCGTTAGAGTATTTATTGGCTGGCCGTGATTCCTTAACGGTGAATTTAGGAACCGGCCAAGGCTATAGCGTGATGGATGTGCTCAAAGCCTATGGCGATGTAGTAGGCCACTCTATTCCCTACCAGGTAGTCGAAAGACGTGCAGGTGATATTGCTACTTGCTACGCCGATCCATCACTTGCAGAAAAATTACTAGGCTGGAAAGCACGCCGCAATTTAGGTCAGATGTGTGCTGATAGTTGGCGTTGGCAATCTCAAAATCCAATGGGTTACGAATCGTAAATGGTAGATTTCGTTCTCTATTGCAAATCGTATCGAAGAGATTTATTGCGTGTTAAGCGCTTGCTTGAATCCTTACGTAAACACAATATCGAATCGATCCCTTTTTATATTTCTACTCCCCAGGTAGATCGTGATGCATTATTTTCACTCCTAGGTGAGAACCAGGGTTATCAGTGGGTTGCTGATGAAGCAATTGTTCAAGCGAATCCCCGTGCGCCAAAAGATATTCAGAAAACCAAATCTGGTGGCATTGCACAACAAGTGATTAAGTCTGAATTTTGGCGATTAGGTTTGGCAAGTAATTATTTATGTATTGATTCAGATAGTATTTTTATTCGCGATTTTGGAAATATAGATTTTTTAGCTTCCGATGGACTTCCTTACACCGT
Organism: Polynucleobacter sp.; assembly: GCF_040400325.1. Lineage (GTDB taxonomy): Bacteria > Pseudomonadota > Gammaproteobacteria > Burkholderiales > Burkholderiaceae > Polynucleobacter. Next base: position 48,322 of record NZ_JBBAQK010000013.1, on the reverse strand, counting down.
ACTCCATCAAAATAAAGAACTCTTTCAGATGGCGACCAATCGCGGTCATCTGCGGGTTGAGAGAGAACTTCGAAAAGAGGCAGAAACGGTCAAGGCCTTATTTGGTCGAGTAGGCCCCAATTATTACTGCGCACCTGCCCCTTTTATCTGGTCGGCCAAAGTATGGGAGTCCCTAGATCAGCAGTATTTACAACCTCAGGAAATGACGCTTTGGGATCTCATTACTCCAGAGCATCCAGAGACCTTGATTTATGGTGAGGCCTTGCTGAAATATCAAGCAATCCCGGTGCGCATGATTGAGCCTCTGTTTAGGATTTATCATTATGACTGGCACTATTACTTGTCCCGTCGCTTGGGCGAGACCCAGGAGAAATTAAAACAAAACTTTATGGGCGTAATTTATCAATCTGCCTGGGAGTCTGAGTTAGATTATGGTGTCCCAAGTAAGCCTTTGCTTTCTCGGATCTTAAAAAGAAGTAAGCGCTTCTTCCGTTTACTGCAAAGCTACCTTTAAATACGTATGAACGATCTTTCCAAGACTTCCCATCTGGAGCAATCCGAAAATCAGGAAATGAAAGATATGCCATTGGTTAGCGTATCAATGCCGGTATTTAATTCTGAGCGTTATATCGCTGAAGCAATTGAAAGTATTTTGGCGCAAACTTATACTAATTTTGAGTTAATTATTGTTGACGATGGATCGAGTGACCGTACTCGCAAGATTATTGATCAATTTACTGATCAACGAATCATTAAAGTGTATTCAGATCAGAACCGCGGTTTGATTACCACTCGTAATCTCATTGCAGGTATGGCAAAAGGGAAATATCTTGCTTTACTGGATGCCGATGATCGTGCTTTCCCAGAAAGATTGGCGCTTCAGGTAGAGTTTTTAGAAAATCATCAGGCTGATTTATGTGGTGCCGACCATTTCACCTTAAATCAAGTGACTGGCGAAAGAAAAAGTTCCAAGCAGCGTCACTCAAATTCTGATATTCAAGCTTTATTGAGTGTCTGCAGTCCAGTCTGTAATCCAGCCATGATGGGCAAGCTGGAAATCTTTAAGCAGTTTCCCTACAAAGCTTCGTACATGCACGCAGAAGACTATTGTTTGTGGACTGAGATTGCCTTGGCTGGTTATCGGTTTGCCAATATTAAACAGAAACTCATTACTTATCGCTTGCATTCTACGCAGACTAGTGTGAATCACCTTCAGGCTGCGCGCAATGTGTTTTCTAATGCCCAGGCGAACTACTTAAAAAAGCTGGGCATATCAGAATCTTGCCTGCCAAGGCCGCTGCCATTTTATGAGCGCTTAAAGTACGGCATTACTTTCATTCAGCTCATGAATCAGCGTATCTCTCATATATCGATTGGTGCAAATATGGAGCTCTATGCCCGCTTTCAATTTCGGGGTAATGGCTTATGGACACCATTCACACGTCTAGAGCGTGTCTGCATTGCTTTCTATGGCAGTATTCTTGGGCGAATGGGTAAGCCAGCTTAAGCAGGAATTTTTTGCCAGTGTGCTGGCAGTAGATTGGATAAATCTAGGCTACTATCTCTGATCCAGCGATTAGGTGCAAATACGAAGCCGCCACAATCTTGTTTAAGCCAGGCGCCCCACCAACTTAATGAACTATTCGCAATGATGTGATGCTTGCATGCGTACATGAGCTGTAGTTCTTGTGCGGCATCATCAGCTTGTAAAGCATTTTCCACAAAAGAAATTTGCAAATCCTTTGGTAAGGCTTCTTTAGCCCAAGGTAAATCATCTGAAAAAATAAAGAAATGGGCATTGGGTTTATTGAGTAACAATTCTTCAATGGCCTTTTGGTAGTAGCTTAAGGCAAGTGCGCCATGAAACTTTGCTGCTGAGGGTGAGTTCACATAATCCCCTCGACGTATATGGAGCATGACGGATTCAGAGGTACAAATATGTTCGAGATAGGATTGGTAGTGATCTGATATTGCGTGTTGAGTTTTAAATTCCTGCTGCAATATCATTTTGATTGGCTCTAAATATGGGAGTGCTTGCCAGTATCCAAATAAAAATAGATCTTGTTGTCCCAACCCATCTAAGTTCAATAGTTCAGCATCAAATTCAAAAGCATTTTGTTGGTAGTAAACAATTGATCCAAAGGGTAGAAATTGTTGTAATAGTCTTTTCAGCCTGTTAGGTCTTTTGGGAAAACCTACTGTAGTTTGAGCCACTTCTTGGATCTTCAGAAACCCAAGTTGATATGGGCGAGGTGTTGTTTCTATTTGTGGTGAATCAAACCAAGAGTGATCAAGCAAAAAAGTGCTTTGATAATGTTCTGAGAGGGCTCTAGCAATCGCATATTGAAACATTTGATTGCCTAAGCCGCCCTGAAGGTAGGAATAAATGGCCATAACCCTATAATTAGACCATTAACAAACAAACAATCACATCAGCATCGATTCATGCTGGTGCTTGATGAGAACTTAACCTTAAATAAGCGACCTGCTATGTTAGTTGGAGGGATTGTCGGATGGGAGGAGGGTCAAGATGATCTATTTAATCCTCAAAGCCCTCGAAATCGTGATGATTGCCTAGCGCCATTTAGGATGCTGCGCTCTAAAGCGGTTGAGCGAGGCATTCAACTTCATACTTTGGATGTCCTTGAGAAAGAGGGCATTCAACCCAATTTCACTCTGTACTTAGAGGCATTGCCGATTATTCCAATCGACAATTGCAAAAATTATCTGGTCCGTTTTGAAACTGAGCTCACGGTACCTGTGAATGGCGATGCAAATTACCTCAATCAATTCGATGGCATCTTCACCTGGGATCAAGATTTACTCAATGTAAATTCAAAGAGTTCACTCGCCCAAAAAACAGCCCCTACCCCTAAGTTTCCAATTGCTTATCCTAATGTGCTGCCCGCACAATTTAAATTACATCAAATAATCAATCCAGGTTTTGTAAATCGTCATCTCTTTTGTGTATTAATCGGTAGTAATCGTCATGCCAATTTGCCAGATAAAAGAGAGCTCTACTCTGAGCGCGTTAAAGCGATTCGTTGGTTTGAGGCGAATGTAGCAAAAGATTTTTCTTTATTTGGCAATGGCTGGCTTGTTCCCCAAAAGCGTCTTGGCAAGTCAGGAAAGTGGCGTTATCGTTTAGAGAAGGTGTTGCCTTTTTTGCTAGGCAATGCTGTCTTTCGGAGTTACAAGGGGCCCGCACAAAATAAGTTTGAGGTATTAGCCAAAGCGCGCTTTTGCATTTGCTTTGAGAATGCCAAAGATATTCCGGGATATATTACCGAGAAGATATTTGATTCTTTATTTGCTGGGTGTGTACCGATTTACTGGGGTGAACCACAGATTCAGAATATTGTGCCCAGCAGCTGCTTTATCGATTTTCGTCAGTTTTTAACTAGAGCCAATCCTTATCAGGAACTTTATCGATACCTTAGTAAAATGAATGAGCAGGACTTCATGGCTTATCAAGAGGCAGGCAGACAATTTCTGGCCTCTCCCGCATTTAAGCCGTATAGTTCAGAAGCATTTGCAGATGCCATTTTAGGACCACTTCAATCATGATTTTAGTTACTGGCGGTGCAGGTTTTATTGGAGGTAATTTTGTTTTGGATTGGCTTGCTAATCCAAAGGCAGAAGGTATTGTGAACCTCGATAAGTTGACTTATGCCGGTAACCTAGCCACTTTAGATTCTTTGAAGAATGATGCTCGCCATGTATTTGTGCTGGGCGATATTGGCGATAAGGAGCTTGTCAGCAAATTATTAAAAGAGCACCAGCCACGCGCCATTGTCAATTTTGCAGCGGAGAGCCATGTGGATCGCTCCATTCATGGGCCAGCTGAATTTGTACAAACTAATATTGTGGGAACATTTAACTTATTGGAGTGCGCGCGCGAGCATTGGAATGGTCTACAAGGTGATGCAAAAGAACACTTTCGCTTTCATCATGTTTCTACTGATGAAGTATATGGCTCTTTATCTTTGACCGATCCTGCATTTACTGAAACAAATTCATACGAACCCAACAGTCCATACTCTGCGTCTAAGGCTGCATCGGATCATTTAGTACGAGCCTGGTTTCATACTTACGGTTTCCCGGTAGTCACCACCAATTGCTCTAATAACTATGGACCGTATCACTTCCCAGAGAAGCTCATTCCCTTAGTAATCCTTAATGCTCTAAATAGTAAGCCGCTGCCGATTTATGGTGATGGCCAGCAAATTCGAGATTGGCTCTATGTAGGCGATCATTGCTCAGCGATTCGTGAGGTTTTGGCTAAAGGAAAATTAGGTGAGACCTATAACATCGGTGGTTGGAATGAAAAAGCCAATCTCGATGTGGTCAAAACCATCTGCCAAATTTTGGATGAACTCAAGCCAAGAGCAGATAGCAAGTCTTATGCAGAGCAAATTACATTTGTTAAAGATCGCCCAGGGCATGACCGACGCTATGCGATTGATGCAAGCAAGGTAGAGCGAGATCTGGGTTGGAGGCCTGCTGAAACCTTTAGTACCGGTATTCGGAAGACGATTCAGTGGTACTTACAAAATCCAGTCTGGATTGAGGGCGTTGTCAGTGGCTCTTATCGCGATTGGTTGCAAAAGCAGTACAACTGAAATCTCAAGACCGTAAATCCCTCGCATGAATATCCTCATCTTTGGCAAAGACGGTCAATTAGGCAAAGCTTTTCAAGCCCTATTTGCTAGCACGACTTTTGATCAGGATTTGCAGATTCAATTTGTAGGACGCAGTGATTGTGATCTTTCGCAAGTTGAAAAAGTAAATGCTTTATTGAACACAGCTAAACCAGACCTCATCATTAATGCGGCAGCCTATACTGCTGTAGATAAAGCTGAAACGGAAGTTGCCTTAGCGAATGCTATTAATGCCAGAGCTCCAGAGGCAATGGCGCACTATGCTGCTGCTCATGGAGCTACTGTATTGCACTACTCTACTGATTATGTGTTTGATGGCAGTAAGGCTGGGTATTACCTTGAGAATGATTTACGCAATCCACTGAGTGAGTACGGTAAGAGTAAGGCTGCTGGAGAAGTAGCTATCGAAAGAGCCTTTTTGAATTCGACTCAGGGTCAGTACGCTATTTTTCGCACAAGCTGGGTGTATGGAGCAGGTGGAAACTTTATTAGAACGATTTTGCGTTTAGCTAAAGAACGTGAAGAGCTCAAAGTGATTCAAGATCAACTAGGCGTTCCCACTTCAGCCGACTGGTTAGCGAGTGTCAGCCTAGATTTAGCACTCGATTCAAAGGGTCAACTCAGAAAATTTGAGTCTGGTATTTATCATGCAGTTCCCCCAGGTGAGAGTAATTGGCATGGATTAGCTTGCTTGGTCGTGGAGTCGGCACTTGAGGCGGGCGTTTCCTTAAAGACTTTCCCAAGCTCCATCAAGCCCATTAAGGCTTCAGAATACCCCTTACCAGCTCCTAGGCCCATGAATTCTCGTATGGCCACTGATAAGCTCAGGCAAGCCATTGTGGCAACTGGGGATGTGTCAAAATTGCAGCGATGGAATAAGCCTTGGTCTGATGATGTGCGGGCCTATGTGCAGCAATTGGCTAAAGATGGTCTCTTATAAAAAGTAGATAAGAAAATGGCAATGAATCGTAAAGGCATTATTTTGGCTGGCGGGTCTGGAACACGTTTGTATCCAGTGACCCAAGCTGTCTCAAAGCAATTGATGCCGGTCTATGACAAGCCGATGGTGTATTACCCACTGACTACTCTCATGTTGGCTGGCGTTCGGGATATTTTATTGATCTCGACACCGCAGGACACCCCCCGTTTTTCTGAGTTATTAGGCGACGGCTCCCAGTGGGGCCTCAATATTCAATACTGCGTTCAACCATCGCCTGATGGCTTGGCACAGGCATTTACCTTGGGTAAGTATTTTCTTGGTAATGATCCAAGCGCTTTAGTACTTGGGGATAATATTTTTTATGGGCATGAGCTCGTAGCTCAGCTCAATAGTGCGAACCATAGAACGAGTGGCGCTACCGTTTTCGCTTATCACGTCACTGATCCAGAGCGTTATGGCGTAGTGGAGTTTGATCAGGATTACAAAGCAGTGTCGATCGAAGAGAAGCCTGCTAAACCGAGAAGTAACTACGCGGTTACTGGTCTGTACTTTTACGATAATCAGGTGTGTGATATAGCGGCTTCAATTCAGCCGAGTGCCCGCGGTGAATATGAAATCACCGACGTCAATCGTTTTTATTTAGACAAAAATGAACTCAATGTCGAAATCATGGGGCGCGGTTTTGCGTGGCTTGATACGGGCACCCATGATTCTTTGTTAGATGCGGCCGGTTTTATTGCAACCCTTCAAAAGCGCCAAGGACTGATGGTTGCTTGCCCTGAAGAGATTGCCTATCGCCAAGGCTGGATTAGTGCTGAGGTGGTACAAAAAGTGGCTAGTTTGCTGAGTAAAAATACTTACGGTCAATACCTCAATAAGATTCTGAACGAGCTCAACACTTCGGCCCAACCCGTCTCTTTGTCTTCTAAGAAATAAAGGAAACATAGCGGTGTCTGCTCCCAATCCTAAGCTCCAAGTTAGCTCCACAGCAATACATGATGTATTGATTATTGAGCCAACAGTATTTGGTGATGAGCGTGGCTGGTTTACTGAGTCCTTTAATGCGCAGGATTTTACGCAAGCCACAGGGCTTACTGTCGATTTTGTACAAGATAATCATTCTTTTTCGAAGCAATGGACTTTGCGTGGTTTGCACTACCAATTACAACAAGCTCAAGGTAAATTGGTGCGCGTTGTGGCAGGCAGTGTCTTTGATGTCGCGGTAGATATTCGTAAGTCATCGCCCACTTGTGGCAAATGGGTTGGCGTTGAACTCAGCGCTCAGAATCATAAACAGATGTGGATACCGGCAGGTTTAGCCCACGGCTTTTTGGTGCTATCTGAAGCTGCGGAGTTCTTATATAAAACGACCGACTACTATCACCCTCAGAGCGAAGCCTGTCTAGCTTGGAATGATCCTACCGTAGGAGTGGAATGGCCCTTCCCAGAAGGCGTAACTCCTAATATGAATGCCAAAGATCAAAATGGCTTAGCTTGGAATGCTGCTCCGAAGTTTTAAATCGCCCTGCTAGCAAAAGATAAGATAATGCTCACATGAGCACTTCATCGCCTAAAATTTTATTAGTAAAGCTCTCCTCTTTAGGTGACGTACTTCACAATTTACCGCTGGTTTGGGATTTACGAGCACGCTTACCGGATGCGCAAATCGATTGGGTAGTTGAAGAGGCTTACGTTCACCTACTTGAGCCTTTGCGGACAAGAGAGGACTTTAAGGGAATTGACCGAATTATTCCTTTTGACCTGCGTCGTTGGAAAAAACATCTTTTTGAGCTTTCTACTTGGAAGCAATTTTTTTCCTTTAGAAGGCATTTGCAAGAAATTTCTTATGACGTCGTGATTGAAACCCAAGGCTTGCTCAAATCAGCTCTGGTCTGTGCTTTGGCTAAAAAATCACCCAATGCAGTAGTTGCTGGTTTGGCAAATGCTACCCAATTCTCAGGATATGAGCCGCTTGCGAAATGCTTCTATAACCATCAAGTACAAGTTCCCATGCAGACTCATGCAGTTGATCGTTCACGCTTAGTGATGTGCTCAGCATTTGATTGGCTGGCAATCAAGCGTTCGGACACCCCCCATTTCTATGCATCACGAATGAAAGTAGATTTACTCAAACCTTCCATCTCTCAATTAAAGACCCCATACGTCTTATTTTTTCATTCCACGGCGAGAGAGGCTAAGCGTTGGTCTAATGAAGACTGGACTACCTTAGGTATTGAACTTAGCAATCGTGGGTATCAAGTTGTTTTGCCATGGGGTAATGCTGCCGAGAAGGCTGTTAGTACTGAGTTAGCAAAGCAGATTCCGAATGCCTTAGTGCCAGCAGCATTTTCGATTGAAGATGCCTTTGCCGTGATTGCAGGCGCTGCGTTGACCGTTGGAGTTGATACCGGTCTTACGCATTTAGCAGCAGTCTTGGGTTTGCCTACAATAGAAATCTATTGCGATTCTCCGCGATGGAAGACTGAGGGTTATTGGGCTCATCACATCCGTAATGTGGGAGATATTGGACTACCTCCAGATGCCGCTGAGCTTATCAAGGCATCTGTAGAGCTACTCACGAGACCTGCTCAGGAATTAACGCAGTAAAGTATTGATCGAGATGAGATCTTGATCGGTAAGGGCAGCAGCATGCGCCTTTAATTTAATCGCGCTGAGAATAGTGTTATAGCGTGCTTGTTGTAACTGTAATCGAGTGTTAATCACAGAATCTAAAGCAATCAACACATCAATATTAATTAAGGTGCCCACCTGGAATCCAAGTTTGCTGGACTCTAATGCTGAGCTGGTTGAACGCTCGGCAGCTTCAAACGCTTTTACACTTGCAAGCCCACCATAAAATCCAGTAAATGCAGCGCGTGTATTTTGCGCTGCTGTACGCCTAGCATTATCAAAGTTGGCCTTAGCGGTATCTACTAAGGCTGCATTTTGACGAATGACAGAACTGGCATAGCCACCAGATACCAAAGGAATATTCATCTGTAATGCAAGTGTGTTGTTATAGACGTTTGTATTATTAGGTTGATAACTATTTGGAGTGCCATTAGAGGTGTTATAGCCACTAGTCCCTATAAAGTTAATTGAGGGGTAGTTCAAGGCTTGTGAGCCACGATAAGTGCTCTCAGCAAGATTGACTGTTAGCTGGCTAGCCAAGACAGTAAAGTTTGCTACCTCTGCTTGTTTAATCCAATCATCCAAGGTTTGGCCTGGAGGTAGTTGTGGATTGACGCTATCTGTAATGGGGATATCTTTTGCATCTTTACTCTTTGAGCGAGGATCCTTAAGAACTCCATCGATCTTCACCTCTTTAGTGAGAGGTCTTAATGCACCAACTGGATGGCCAACCAATTGCTCTAAAACACCGCGCGTCACTACTAAACCCGCTTGGGCTGCAATTTCTTGAGAATTGGCCAAATCCAAGGCTGCCTGTGCCGTATTGACATCGACAATCGTTGCAAGACCAGCATCAAATTTAGCTTGTGCAATTTCAAGTTGTTGTTTGATCAGACTCTTTTTATTGCGATAGAGTTCAACATTGTCTTGACTTGTTAGGGCATCAAAATAAGCCTGCGATACCCGAATAATTAAATCTTGCTGAGCCGAATAAAAGCGCATGTCGGCAAGCCTAGTATTTAAATCACCTTGTTTAAATGCTTCAAGGGCTGTGAGATTGAATACGGGTTGCGTCAGGGTGACGGTGTAATTCTTTTGATCAAACACACGTGAGTTACCGGAACCCGGTGAAACGATGGTACTTCCTGCTCCATGCTGGAAGTAGCGAGTGCCGCCTGGTGTGGCACTGGCTTGTGGAAGTAAGAGCGACAGGCCTTGCCAATACAGTTCTTTACTGGCCTGGTAATTAGAGCGAGCGGCATTTAAAACGGGATCGCTAAAGGCAGCCTCTTGATAAAGAGTGATTAAGTCAGTTAATCGATTTTTGTCTATAGATCCTGAGCTATTTGCGTTGATATAAGAAGGGGTGGCTTGGTCTGGTAAGGCAGTCTTAGGCTTTGCAATGAATTGTGGCGGTTGGTCGATGCCAGTCAGTGACTGAACACTTACTTTGGAGGGTAAAGAGGGTGGCGCCCCACTGGCACTTTGTGCCCAAACATTGCTGGAAACCCATCCAAAGCCCAGCGCTTGTCCCAGGATTAAGCTCATTGCTGTTATCTGAGAGGGTAGAGGGCGGCTTCTGTTCATGTAATTCAAATGCTTTTTAATGTGCCATGCAGTTTAAGGCTAATTTATCCAAATTGCTTATTTATGAGCTATTTTGCCAAATACTCTAATTCTTGCCTGGATACCTATAAAATTTAGCCCATGGATCTAATTTTGTTAGCTAAAGCGGTAATTCTGGGGATAGTAGAGGGCTTAACAGAGTTTTTGCCCATCTCTAGTACGGGACACCTGATTTTGGTTGGGGATTTATTGGACTTCAATGACGATCAAGGCAAGGCGTTTGAAGTCATTATTCAGTTCGGTGCAATCTTGGCAGTGTGTTGGGAATTTCGACATAAGCTCATCAGTGTTGTTACCTCATTGAAGACTAGCCCACTAGCGAGGCGTTTTGTCTTGAATCTTGTGATTGCCTCTGTTCCGGCAATGGGTTTAGCTTTCTTATTTGGTAAATATATAAAAGAAGTTTTATTTGCCCCTATTCCAGTGGCGACGGCTTTTATTGTCGGCGCCCTTGTGATTTTCTGGGCAGAACACCGTCAGCTTCATTTAAGCCCTTCAGAAAGAGTAATTCATACGGTAGATGACCTCACTCCATTGGATGCCCTAAAGGTAGGCTTAGCCCAATGTGCTGCCTTGATTCCGGGTACCTCTCGGTCTGGTGCAACGATTATTGGTGGCATGCTGTTTGGTATTCCAAGAGTAGTTGCTACTGAATTCTCTTTTTTCTTAGCCATCCCAGTGATTGGTGGTGCAACGGCTTATGAGTTACTAAAGATTTGGAACTCACCGGTTACTTTTACTGGCGCTTATAGTTTGGCGATTGCAGTAGGTTTTATTTCAGCTTTCATCTCTGCATTTATTTGTGTGCGCTGGTTAATACGCTATGTTGGACACCATAACTTTGTGCCATTTGCTTGGTACCGAATTGTATTTGGCTTGTTAGTGCTCATTACAGCATATACAGGTTTGATAGCTTGGTCTCATTAATCAACTACTAGCCTCTTAGGAAATCAATATGGATGTCACCATTGACGCGATTACCAATAATATTCAGCTGGCATTAGCACCTGTTTTTTTATTAACCGCTGTCGCCACTCTGATTAATGCTATTTCATCGCGCCTGGCAAGATCAGTAGATCGCATGCGTGCGATTAATAAATTAATGCATAGCGATCATCATTTTTCAGATTCTGCCCGTCAACAAATGCTGCTTGAGGCGAGTGAAGCAAAGATGCGAGGTCGTTTATGTACCGTAGCAATTTTTTTTGATGTTTTAAGCGGCCTATTTATCTCGCTGACAGTTTTAGAGCTCTTTTTCTTCCAAGCGGGGGCGGTACGTTCTTTGCATGCACCTTATGTTATTTGGACATTTGTTCTGGGATTAGTCGCTTTTATGACCTCTTTGGGCTGCGTTTTGGCTGAAATCATCTATGCCTATCGGTCAGCTAGCTGGGATTCACCTCACAGCTAGCCCCCTCAAAACGTTAAAATTGGTAGAACTTTAATTAAAGATAAGCGAAATGAAGAAAATTCTCATTACTGGCGGCGCAGGCTTTTTGGGCTCACATCTCACTGAAAGACTCCTCAAGGATGGGAACGAGGTTTTAGTAGTCGACAATTTCTTTACCGGCACTAAGCAAAATTTAACGCACTTACTGTCAAATACCAATTTAGAAGTGATGCGCCACGATGTTACCTTTCCTCTGTATGTAGAAACTGATCAGATTTATAACTTAGCGTGTCCAGCATCCCCAGTGCATTATCAATACGATCCAGTACAAACTACCAAGACGAGTGTGCATGGTGCGATCAATATGCTGGGTTTAGCTAAGCGGACCCGCGCGCGTATTTTGCAAGCATCGACGAGTGAGGTGTATGGCGATCCAGAGGTACATCCTCAGCCAGAAGAATATTGGGGCAGAGTCAATCCTATCGGCATTCGCTCTTGCTATGACGAAGGCAAGCGCTGTGCAGAAACATTGTTTTTTGACTACTACCGCCAGCACGGTCTTGATATCAAAGTCATGCGTATCTTTAATACTTATGGCCCACGCATGAATCCCCAAGACGGTCGAGTGGTCAGTAATTTTATTGTTCAGGCGCTTCAGGGCAAAGACATTACTATTTATGGCGATGGTCAACAAACGCGTAGCTTTTGTTACGTGGATGATTTAATTGAAGCCTTTGTTCGCATGATGAATTCTGAAAAAGGCTTCACAGGTCCAGTCAACACTGGTAACCCAGGTGAATTTACGATGTTGCAGTTAGCGGAAACCATTTTGAAGATCTCTGGAAGTAAATCAAAATTGGTTTTTGAGCCACTACCTGCAGATGATCCTAAGCAGCGTCAACCCAATATTGAATTAGCAAAAGCCAAGCTGGGTTGGGAGCCAAAAGTGAATCTTGAAGACGGCCTCAAAGAGACCATTGCCTACTTTAGGAAGGTATTGGCTTAGCTTGTCGCATCCAGTTGAGCGTATTCGCTCATTTGTCTTAAGGGCGGGCAGAACTACTGCAGGTCAACAACGCGCAATAGATCAGCTGGGCCCGCAATTTTTAATTCCTTTTCAAGAAGAACAGATTGATCTTCCAGCGATTTTTGCAGGATCGATAAAACCGAAGATTCTAGAAATTGGTTATGGTATGGGCGAGACTACTGCCAAAATTGCCGCACTTCGAACCGATGATGATTTTTTAGCGATTGAAGTGCATACGCCTGGGGTAGGCGCTCTTCTAAAACTCATTGGCGAAGGCCAACTCACCAATCTCAGATTAATTCAACATGATGCAGTTGAAGTGCTTGAGCAAATGCTTTCAGAAAACACTTTGGATGGTATCCATATTTACTTTGCAGATCCTTGGCATAAGAGGCGTCATCACAAGCGCCGGCTGATTCAAGCTGGCTTTATAAAGCTGCTGGTTACTCGCTTAAAGCCAGGGGGCTACATCCATTTAGCAACCGACTGGCATAACTATGCAGAGCAAATGTTACTCGTTCTTAATGCAGAAGCCAGTTTGCAAAATATGTCTAGTGAGCAGGTTGGGATTGAGACATTCATTGAGACGGATATCGCCCAATTCGATCAGTCTGTAAATGAATTTAAGCCCACGCTTGAGCAACTCAAAGCAATGCATGCAGGATATGTTGAAAGACCAGCCTATAGACCTACTACTAAGTTTGAGAACCGTGGCATCAAGCTAGGCCACGGTGTTTGGGATTTAGTCTATAGAAAAAAATGAAGGAAAAATATTTAGAGCGTAATACAAACGTATTTCAACTCTAAGTACTCATCCATACCAAAGACGCTACCTTCTCTGCCTAAGCCGGATTGCTTGACTCCGCCAAAAGGTACGACTTCATTCGCGAGGATGCCGCTATTCACACCGACCATACCGTACTCCAAGGCTTCAGCAACCTTCCAGATGCGACCGATATCGCGGCTATAGAAGTAAGAGGCTAGACCATATTGGCTGTTATTCGCTAGCTCTACAACTTCATCATCACTTTCAAAAGGAATAATCGGCGCAACTGGACCGAAAGTTTCTTCATAAGTGATGAGCATATTGCTAGAGACGTTTGCCAAAATGGTAGGCTCATAAAAAGTACCACCCAAAGGGGAAGGCTTGCCACCAGTAATCAGCTTAGCTCCCTTGCTAAGAGCATCGGCAATATGGCGCTCTACTTTTTCAAGGGCAGCATGATCGATCAAAGGACCCTGGGAAACACCAGCATCCATACCGTTACCCACTTTGATGGTTTGTACAGCCTTAGAGAACTTCTCTACAAACACGTCATGGACCTTTTTGTGAACGTAGATACGATTGGCGCAAACACAGGTTTGACCTGAGTTACGGTATTTAGAGGCCATTGCCCCAGTGACCGCTGCATCAATATCAGCATCTTCAAAGACGATGAAAGGAGCATGACCACCAAGTTCAAGGCCAAGCTTCTTCACGGTAGGTGCGCATTGAGCCATCAAAATACGACCAACTTCAGTTGATCCTGTAAAGGAGAGGTGACGCACAATCGGAGAGGCGCACAGCGTTTTACCAATGGCTACAGAACGATCAGCATCGGCAGTGATGATATTCACAACACCCTCTGGAATACCAGCACGAATGGCAAGTTCTGCGAGAGCTAAAGCAGATAAAGGGGTTTGCTCTGCAGGCTTGATCACAATCGTACAGCCGGCTGCCATGGCTGGAGCAATTTTGCGAGTGATCATGGCATTGGGGAAATTCCAGGGTGTAATGGCTACACAAACACCAACCGGTTGCTTGAGAACCATAAAACGTTTATCGCCCCAAATTGTGGTGGGGATAGTTCCTGAGACTCGTTTAGCTTCTTCTGCGTACCATTCAATAAACGAGGCACCATACACCACTTCACCAGAAGATTCAGCAAGGGGTTTACCTTGCTCTAATGTCATCAAAATAGCGAGGTCATCTTTATTTTGCAAAATGAGATCAAACCATTTGCGCATAAAACCAGCACGTTCTTTACCAGTAATCCCTTTCCATTTTGGAAAGGCTGCATTTGCAGCAGCGATTGCTTTTTCTGCATCAGCTGCATCAAGGTTAGCAACCTGCGCAATGATTTCGTTATTAGCGGGGTTGTTAATTGGAAAAGTGGCGCCAGATCCAGACTTCACCCATTTACCGTTGATGAAGGATTCTTCTTTAAATAGGCTAGGATCTTTGAGAAGTTTGCGAATATCGATTGTTTGCATAGTGAACTTTAAATAAGTACAGATTTGAGGGAACAAAAGATCATTTTATATCTCAGCAGTCTTCTTTGCAGGATTTAATGAATCTCTGGTTCTCCAGTTTTACCGCTTCCTTTTGAGCTTCCTGAAGGGGTAGAACTCACTTGGGTTTCCAAAAAGTCAAAGTCACAGCCTTTATCAGCTTGTTGTATGTGCTGTAGATAGAGTTTGCCGAAGCCACGCTCAAATTTTGGTGGCGGAGCTACCCATGCCGCCTTACGTTTGGACATTTCCGCATCAGAAATTAAGACATTTAATTTACGAGCGGGTACATCTAACTCAATCAGGTCGCCATCTTGCACAAAAGCTAATGGACCACCAATATAAGATTCAGGGGTCACATGCAATACACACGCGCCATAACTTGTGCCGCTCATGCGGGCATCAGAAATCCGAACCATATCTCGTACGCCTTGCTCTAGCAGCTTTTTAGGAATTGGTAATTGTCCCCACTCGGGCATCCCAGGGGCGCCCTGAGGGCCAGCATTTTGAAGCACGATCACGGAGTTGGCATCAATTTCTAGATTAGGTAAATCGATCCGAGCTGATAAGTCTTCATAATTCTTGAAGACCACGGCATTACCGGTGTGCTTTAGTAAATGGCTTTCAGCAGCAGGCGGCTTAATGACTGCGCCATCTGGGGCAAGATTACCTTTGAGAATCGCTAAGCCATCACTTTTAACCATGGCGTTCTCTACAGAGCGAATCACATCATCATTAAATATTTCTGCATTAGCGATGAGTTCACCGATGGTTTTTCCATCAACGGTTTTTTCCTTGAGATTCAGAAAACTACCAAGTTGCTTTAAGAGGGCACGAAGACCGCCTGCATAGAAGAAATCTTCCATGAGATATTTACCAGATGGCCTTATATTGGCAAGAACGGGTATCTTACGAGCCAATTCATCAAAGCGCTCTAAGGTGAGGTTAAAGCCAGCACGTTTTGATAAAGCAATTAAATGGACGGCAGCATTAGTAGATCCTGATAAAGCTAAGGTAGTCATCACAGCATTATCAAAAGAGGCAGCAGTCAAGATATCAGAAGGTTTGAGATCTTCCCATGCCATTTCAACGATGCGACGACCAGTTTGGGTGGCCATCTGCGCATGCCTGGAGTCTGGTGCTGGTATAGAGGCGTATCCAGATAAAGATAAGCCCAGAGCCTCCACTGTGCTTGTCATTGTTGAGGCGGTACCCATGGTCATGCAGTGACCAGGTGAGCGTGCAATACCATTCTCAATTTCAGCCCAATCGTCCTCAGTAATATTTCCAGCGCGTAGCTCAGCCCAATATTTCCAAACATCACTACCGCTACCTAAAAACTGACCACGATAGTCGCCGCGTAACATTGGACCTGCAGGCATAAATATGGTGGGTAGGTCCATACTGATCGCACCCATCAACAGCGCAGGTGTAGTCTTATCGCAGCCACCCATTAAAACGCACGCATCAGCAGGATAAGAGCGGAGTAATTCTTCTGTCTCCATCGCTAATAGATTTCGATACAACATCGTCGTCGGTTTTTGAAATGGTTCGGATAAGCTGATTGCTGGCATTTCCACTGGGAAGCCACCGG
This sequence comes from Polynucleobacter sp., assembly GCF_040400325.1. Lineage (GTDB taxonomy): Bacteria > Pseudomonadota > Gammaproteobacteria > Burkholderiales > Burkholderiaceae > Polynucleobacter. The sequence goes on along the minus strand of NZ_JBBAQK010000013.1, from coordinate 32,182 downwards.
CCTGCCAAATACCTCTTTTGACTTCCTCGGCACGTTGACGAAAATGACTGTGACAGGGATTGATGTCACTCCAGGTATTAATGATGGCAATCACCGGTTTACCTGCATAGTCACTGCGGCTATATCCCATTTGCGCAGTGCGTGAACGATGTCCAAAACTACGCATATCTTTTACGCCATACCAACGATGGCTTCGGAGTTCTTCAGGTTTTTTACGCTTCGTACTTATCATTGAATGTATGTTTGTTAATTGGTTAATTGTCTAAGGTATTGTGTAGCATTGAACATACCACTGATGATTTATTCGATTGAGGCGCCAGATGCTTTGATAACAGATACCCAGCGATCATTTTCAGACTTTATAAATGCTGCAAACTCTGCAGAAGAGCGTTCTGTAATCGGAGTACCTGCTTTTTCTAGGCGCTCGCGTACATCTGGGTTAGCTAAGGTTTTCTTGAGGGCGGCCTGTAATTTTTGTACGACATCCTTAGGCATCCCTGCAGGGCCCACTATTCCTTGCCATCCTGAGGTTTCTAATTCAGTAAATCCTGACTCACGCATAGTGGGCACATTGGGTAAATCTTTATCCCGCGTAGGGCTCGTAATCGCAATTGCTTTTAAGTTGCCTGATTGAACTTGAGGAACTAGGATGCCAGTGATATCAATCAGAATATGGGTTTGACCAGAAACTAAATCGACAATTGCTGGCGCTGATCCTTTATATGGCACATGAGTAAGCTTAGTGCCGCCAAGTGTATTCAGTAGTTCACCGTTTAAATGGGTTATGGAGCCATTACCACCGGAGGCAAAATTTGCTTTATCAGGATTCTTTTTGGCCCATTGAATAAAGGACTTCAGTGAGTCAACCGGAAGATCTCGTGGAACCACTGCAAGAAAATAGGTAGAAATAATTTGACCAATTGGAGTGAAGTCTTTCAATGGATCATATGGTTTTTTGGCCATCATGTTAGGCGCTAAAACCATGGGACCAATATTCGCTACGGCCAGGGTATAGCCATCGGGTGCAGCGCGTGTTAACTCATTTAGTGCTATGACCCCAGCAGCGCCCGGTTTATTTTCGATAATGACTTGTTGGCCAAGTGCCTCAGCAAGCTGGGGTGCAATAAGACGAGCAGTAAAGTCTACGCCTCCGCCAGGAGGAAAGCCCACTACGAGCTTAATCGGTTTATTGGGATAGTTTGATTGCGCATAACTCGGTAATATCTGAGTGAATAGCACAGTAGCCATTAAGAACAAGTATTTCCATTGTTTGAACATTGCCCCTCCTATTTTATAGTTGCTATATTGCACATACTTCTCATTAACAATGGCAATCTAGTTTGATTCTAAGGTCTTCTTTAAATTGATAACAGACTCTCGTAAAAAAGCTACATCACTACCCGCCACAATCATCTGAAAGCCCAGTTGCTTCAGATCAGGGATTGCTCTTCCTGCAAATGGAATGATGCCCACAGGAATCTTAGCCGCTTTGCATTTCGCTACAACGCCATCAATGATTTGATTCAAAGCGGCAAAATGATCTGGCCCTTCGAGGCCCATATTGGCTGATAAGTCAGTTGGGCCTACAAATACTAAATCGACCTCTGGTAGCTTGCCAATTTCTAGAGCTAAATTCATCGCATTAGCTGATTCCAATTGAATGATCATCAAGGTATCTGCATTGGCATTACTTCGATAGTCAGGATTGGTTCCATAGCCAGATGCCCTCAGAGCAGGGAGTGCTAGTCCACGATCACCTTGAGGAGGAAATTTAGCGGCACGTGAAACCTCTAGAGCAGTTTCAACACTCTCAACTCGTGGCACCATCACACCATGCGCACCGCGATCCAACACTCGCGCAATTAAACTAGGATCGGCAGATGGCACACGCACAATTGCACTTGTCTCTCGACTAAAGCCCCGCAAGATCCCAGGCAAGTCAGCTAAAGCAATGGCGCCATGCTCCATATCAATCACCACAAAATCTAATCCAATGACGGAAGCAAGTTCGGCATAGGCTGGATTGACGGTCATCATCCATGCACCACCAATCATTTTTCCTTGCTGTAGTTTTGATTTAAGTGATTTAGTAATTGAATGCATGATGTTCCTAAAAAATTAATTTAAAGATAAAAAATACTGATGCTAAAAGTTCACTAACGAGTTTATTCCAACTGCACATTAGCATTACGCGCGATTGTGCCCCACTTGATTGTCTCTTTAGCAATGAATTGTGAAAATTCATCAGGGCTTTTAGGGGATGGTTCATCACCATTAGCAGTCATTTTGCTAATAAATGTTGGGTCTGCAAGTGCTTGGCGAGTTGCTTCATTAAGCGATGCAACAATATTATTTGGAATATTTTTGGGGCCAAATAAACCCACCCAGACAGTAGAGTCAAAATTTGGAAAGCCATTCTCAGCAATTGTGGGGATATCGGCTAAACCACTTGGTCTTTTGCTGCCAGATGTGGCTAAGGCTTTTAGTTTGCCACTACCTAATAAGGGCATTGCATTTGAGATATTGGTAATCGTATATAAAGCATCTTTTGATGCAACCGCTAGGACAGATTCGGGGCCACCCTTATAGCTGACATGGGTTGCATTGGCTCCAGAAGCTTGACTAAACATTTCACCAGTTAAGTGAACCAGGGTTCCATTGCCCGTAGAGGTGTAGTTATATTTTTTTGGATTTGCCTTTAGTTCGGCGGCTAAATCTTTTGCAGTTTTACCAGGAAAATCACTGCTGACCACCAATATAAAAGGCGCTGAAGTTAATTGACTGATTGGTTTTAAATCGGTTGCTGGATCATATGGAAGATTCTTATAAATTGCTGGCTGTAAGGAGAGTTGACCAGTTGACGCTACCAGTAGGGTATAGCCATCTGGCTTTGACTTTATAAACGAGCTAATGCCGACTGTGCCTCCGGCTCCAGGAAGATTTTCAACTACAAAACTTTGGTTATATTTGGTTGAAAATCGTTTCGCAAGTTCTCTGGCGGTGAGATCTAGCGCGCCACCAGGGGTGAAGGGCACTATTATTTTGACTGGTTTATTGGGCCAATCTGAAGTTTGGGCAAAGGCATTTGAGAATGAAAATAAAACTATCAATGGAAGTAAAAATATTTTTTTCATTGGGGCTCTTCCTTAAATGAGATTTAATGTATGTCTAATGTTTTTTTGATGGATTCACTCAATATTTCCCAATTGAATCCAGGCTTTTTCGCGGCGCCAATAATGACTTCTTCTTTTCTGGCAATTAATTCAATCTTTTCTTTAATCTTCATCGCGGCATCGTGAGGAATCATCACAGCACCATGACGATCTGCATGAATTAAATCACCCGATTGAACGCTAAGACCAGCAACAGTGACATCGCAAGCAATATCCACGATATGGACATGTGCATGGCTAGGCATCACGCTTCCAGCAAGCATTTGAAAGCCAACTGCATTCATTTGGATATCTCTGATAGAGCCGTTGGTGATGACGCCTTTTGCGCCTAATCCACGATGCACATGGGAGTTGACCTCGCCCCAGAATGCGCCAAAACCAGCCCTTTCCCCATCAATATCTTGTAAAACAACAATGCTTGGCTTGGGATTTTGATCGACATATTTATACCAATTGATACGATTTTCTAACTGCTCGGCAGCACTTTTCTTGGATGGCGCAATCGCACTAACAGTCCCAGTCTTAGCATAGCCTACGATCGAAGGCAGATCAGGATAGATGCATTGCAAAGGCTCAGTTGTAAATCCATTTGTTCTATATGACGGATCAATTAATTCCAGGGCATTACAGATAGTGGGGGTATCGAATTGAGCTAGATAATTGAGCAATGCATCATCATGATTCATGGCAGAGTGATTCCTTAGTAAAAATATGGTGGCAGAGAAAATGCCAGTTGCCTATAGAGTATTAATTGACTATAGCAAAAATGAGACTTTATGAATGATTATATTTTATTAATATAATCATAAGTAACGTTAATATATTAAAAGGCGTTGTATTCCATTTGGTCATTTTTTATTAGCTTCAAAGCTAATAAAACCTAGCGCTCCTTTGCTTGATTTCAGCTTCTAGTGAACTCGAGATTTCTTGAGCTTTCTCTTGGAAGGCGATCATTGCGCTATTAACAAATTTTGTCTTTCTCCAGCATACAGCAGCAGTTCTGATTAAGAGTTCTCCCTCGATCTCTTTCGACCTTAATTGTTTTTCCTTTAATAGGGCAATTGAGCTTCCGAGTGCTAAAAGTTTTCCAGATTTAGCTATCTCTATTAGATCTCCCATGCTGGAAGCTTCCATACGAATTTCTAGGGAAGCGCCTTCTTTACGGGCCTGTGCATCAATTTTTTGGCGCATTAAAAATTGCCGATTGAGGGCTGCAAGTTCATACTTGGCTAAATATTTAAGGGTAATAGTATTCGGTAGCTCCTCGATCATTTTGATATTGCCGATCACTGAAAATTGCTCTGTAATCAGACTGCTCCACTCGAGATCAGGAAATTGATAATCTTGAGGGATGATAGCGACGTCAATAGTTCCCCCCATCAATTCGGTTAAGACCTTCTGAGCAGGTAGCTCTTGAAGCTCTATTTTGAGGCTGGGATATTCTTTTAGTAACTCCATGCAGGCTGGAAGTGCAATCGTTTTTGAATAAGTATTGGTAGCGCCAACACGCAAAGTGCCGATGATATTTCGGCTATCGTCCAGACTTTGCATCAGAGCTTCTTCGATCTGTCCAAGTAAGGGCTCAATTTTTTGGAGCAGCCCATTTCCAAATTTTGTCAAAATTAAGCTGCGCCCTCTTTTTTCGAATAGAGCTTGGTCCAGATGCCCAGCCAATTCTCTCATCTGCTGCGAAAGAGCTGATTGAGTAATGCTTAAGGCTTCAGACGCCCGCACAAAGTTGCCGGTTCGGGCAACCGTTAGAAAGCTACGCAGTAATCGCAAGTCAATCTGTTTGATATTCATAACAATGGCTTATATTTAAATTAAATTAATATAAATTTACATTATATGTTTGTTGATTTAGAGTAGCCCATGACCCTGAAATGTGAGGCAAAGCGATATGAATCTTCTCAATAGTAAAAACAGCCAATATTTATTAATGTTGATCAGTGCTTTTCTACTGTCTGGTAATGCGATTTCTCAAAATTATCCGACTAAGCCCATTCGATTGGTGGTTCCATTCCCTCCTGGGGGTCCAACAGACATCGTGGCCAGACCTTTGTCTTTACTTTTGGAAGAGCGCCTCAAGGATCAGATTGTGATTGAAAACAAGGGCGGAGCAGGAGGCTCAATTGGAGCTGATCTGGTTGCAAAGGCAGCGCCGGATGGCTACACCTTGCTGATGGGTACGGTAGGTACCAATGCAATTAATGGAAGTTTGTATAAGCAGCTGCCGTATGACATGACTAAAGATTTCACGCCCATTGCTCTAGTGGCATCAGCTCCAGTGGTGATCGCTATGAATTCAAATGATCGGATTAAGACGCTTGCAGAATTGATTGCTGATGCTCGTGCAAAACCAGATTCGATCGCTTTTGGCACGGCTGGAAATGGTACGCCTGGACATTTAACCGGAGCCTTATTTGAGTCGGTAGCTCAAGTTAAATTCAAGCACATTCCTTATAAGGGAAGCGCACCTGCTGTGACGGATTTAATTGGTGGACAGATACCCCTAGTCTTTGATCCGATCCAGTCTGTTTTGCCCCATATTATTTCTGGAAAATTACGCGCCTTAGCGGTCACTAGCAAGACACGATCTCCTCTACTACCTAATGTGCCTACAGTGGCCGAATTGGGTTATCCACAATTTGAATCAACAGCTTGGTGGGCATTATTTGCGCCAGCTAAATTGCCAGAAGCAATTACCAAAAAATTAAGGGCAACTACGGAAAGTGTGGCGCAGTCCCCAGCCTTTAAAGAGCGGCTTGGCAATCTGGGAGTCCAACCAAATACCGATTTCAAAGAAAGTTTGGCTAATTTCCAGATGAGTGAGATAGCCAAATGGGCTAGAGTCGTGCGCGATTCTGGGGCCACCATCGATTAATGAATCATAAGAGAACAAGATGAAGCTAAACGTAGAAGAAAAGGCAATGCTCGCTGGAGAATTTGGTCCAGTGAGAAAAAATGCTATTGAGCATCAGATTAAAGTAGGTGAATTTTTTGGCGCTCAAGATTTGGTGGCAGTATCTCAGGCACATATCATGGCTGATACAGAGAGTTTGGGTGAGTCAGGGGTTGAGTGGCTTGAAGGCTTGGCTCAAAATGCATTGAAAGACCGGGTTGTTCGCATTCCGACGATTACCGACCCTAGGGGTACTGATTTTACGAAAGCCAAGCAACTGGGTCAGACTGAAAAAATGCTGGAGCTGGAAAGACGTGCCATTGATGCGTTTGTGAAGATGGGGGTATCGATGACCGATACCTGTATTAATTACCAGACCATTATGGCGCCCATCTACGGTGAGCATTTGGCATTTGGAGATACAGGCGTTGTCATTTACTCAAACAGCATTTGTGGTGCAAGATCTAATTTTGAGGGTGGTCCTTCAGCATTGGCAGCAGGCCTTACTGGTAGGACGCCTCGGTATGGATATCACTTAGATGAGCATCGTAAGCCAAGCCATCGTTTTAAAACTATGTGGACTCCTAAGACTCTCAATGAATGGGGGGCCTTAGGAGGTCTGATCGGTAAAAAATCTGGGAACTATTGGGCGGTTCCCATTCTTGAGGGAATTGAAGGACATCCCGGTTCTGATGCGATGAAGCATTTTGGCGCTGCCATGGCAAGCTTTGGTTCCTCTGCACTGTTCCATATCTTGGGTATTACGCCTGAGGCTTTGCACGCTAGGGATTTAGAGTATTTGAATCTTCCTGAAGTCATTATTACTAAAGAAGAGGTAATGGGTTTACAAAATTCCTATCGCATTGCTGAAGAAGTAGATGTCATCGTCTTTTCTGCTCCTCAACTGAGTCTGATGGAGATGAAAAGTATTGCTGAACTATGTGATGGCAAAAAATTTATTAAGCCTTTACTAGCGATGACAAGCCCACAGGTTAAGCCTGATTCTGATCGCATGGGGTATACCGCAATGATTGAAAATGCAGGCGGCACAGTGTTTTCTGGAATGTGTTTTTATCAATCCTATGCTAGAGAAATTGCTGAAGCAAATGGTTGGAAAGTATTAGCGACTAATAGCGCAAAGATAGTCAATATTTTGGGTGGTTATGGCTACACACCCATGTTAGCGTCTATGGAAGATTGCGTTAATGCAGCGGTAACGGGGAGATTAAATTGAGTGGAAAAATATACAAGGCAAAACATGCGCAAGGTGAAAGCATCGAGGGCGTATGTTTAAGTGCTGCCGATGGCTTTTCAGCTCGTTATGATTTAGATCGTCTTAAGGGTGTGTTTTCACGACCAGCCCATCAATTATTTGGCCAGTCTTACAAAGATAAGATTTTAGTTTTAGATGCAGCAAAAGGTGGGGTTGCCAGCGCCTGGATGTTGTATGAAATGAAATCTCGCAACCTTTGCCCTGCAGCTATTATTTTTAATGCAGTTAATCCTATTTTGGCTCAAGGCGCTGCCCATGCTGGCATTCCGATGTTGAGTGGTTTTGACTGTGATATCACTCAAGCCATTGCGAGTGGCGCTAAATTACGAATCGATACTAAAAACCAAACTGTGGAAGTGCTCTAGAAGAAGCAGGTAGTGAGGGCTAGAGTCTTCAGCCTGCCTGTATTTCAGTACCGCGTAGTTTTTTGGCCAGGACATCTAAAACGCCATTGACGTATTTATGGCCGTCAGTACCACCAAAGGTTTTGGCTAATTCCACTGCCTCATTAATAGCCACTTTATAGGGTACTGATAAGTCGGCGGCAAGTTCATAAGTGCCAATCAGAAGGGCGGCGTGCTCAACGGGTGAAAGCTCATTAATCGGGCGATCCAGTGCAGGAGTAATGAGGGCTTCAAACTCATCTGTACGATCTAGTACACCTTCAAAAATACCCTGAAAGAGTTCTAGCTGACAACGACGAAAGGCTGGATCTTCTGCCAACTGCTTGGCAATTAAGGTTTTGTTTGGAAGACTGCCAGCACGTCGCATGACGAGGCTTTGATATATCCCTTGAAGGGCGTACTCACGAGCGCGACGACGTGGCGTCAGTGAACGCTTAGGCGTACTTGCTTTACTATCTTTTGGGGCTGAGGTATTGCTTGAAGTATTGCCAGGTTTAGACATATTCATCATTACTCTTCGTTGGAGTTGATCTCAATATCTAGATCAGGAGTCAATGCTAAAGCTAAGTTAGCCATCTCTACTACTGCTTTTGCACAGTCTGCACCTTTAATGTCAACACGAGCTTTTGCTTGCTCATCAGTATCACAAGTGAGAATGCCATTGGCGATTGGCAGACCAGATTCTAAGCAAACTCGGGTAATGCCTGCTGCTGATTCATTGGAGACTAATTCAAAGTGATAGGTTTCACCGCGTATCACAGCGCCAAGCGCTACAAGACCATCAAACTCTCCAGTCTCAGCCATCTTTTGTAATGCAAAAGGAATTTCTAGTGCACCGGGTACGGTGACGAGTTTGATATCTTCTTGGGCAACACCCAATGCAATGAGTTCATGAATGCACGCAGTTGTCAGGGCGACACAATGATCTTCATTAAAGCGTGCCTGCACAATACCAATGCGTAAATCTTGACCATTGAGGTCGATGGCTAAAACACCAACAGAATCATTATTAGAACTAGTCATGATTTACTTTTCTAAATGAGGAGCAGTGTATGGGGCATAGCCAGTCACTTCTAGCTTATAACCAGAAAGGCTTGGTACGGGAATAGGATTGGCAAGTAAACGCATCTTACCCACTCCAATATCTTTCAGAATCTGTGCACCAATGCCATAGCTTCTGAAATCAGTTTTACGTGCGAGGGGTGCAGAATTTTCAGTTTTTACGCCATTCAGTTTTTGAAACTGCGCTAACCAGTCGCTATCGTTGGGGGCAGCAATTCCTGAAGCGTTGAGTAGTACTGCAACACCGGCTTTTGATCCAGCAATTTGTTGAAGTGCTTGAACCAGAGGCCAGGAATGGTTACTGACCTTAGCATCGAGGAAGTCTAAGACGGTCACAGGCTCATGAACACGTACTAAGGTTTCTTGATCTTCAGTAGGGGTGCCATGAACCAGAGCGATATGAATGCAAGAACTTGGCTTATCGCGATAGATCACGCCTTTAAACTTCCCCCAAGGGGTGATGAAATCGCGCTCACCCTCTCGCACCACAATACTTTCATGTTGGCTGCGATATTGAATCAGGTCTGCAATACTGCCGATCTTGAGTTGATGTTCTTTAGCGAAATCTAACAAGTCAGGAAGACGTGCCATGCTGCCATCGTCTTTCATGATTTCACAAATGACAGAGGTGGGTGAGCAACCAGCCATTGCTGCAAGATCACAGCCCGCTTCAGTATGTCCTGAACGAATCAGAACACCACCTGGTTGTGCCATCAAGGGAAATATGTGACCAGGTTGAACGAGGTCACTTGGTTTTGCATGAGGCGCTACCGCAGTTTTAATTGTCAGTGCGCGGTCTGCTGCAGAAATACCGGTTGTTACTCCACTTGCTGCCTCAATCGAGACTGTGAAATTCGTACCCATCGCAGTGCCGTTATCGCGCACCATGAGGGGGAGGTTTAACTGTTGACAACGCTTGCGGGTCAGGGTCAGGCAAATCAGTCCACGACCATGTTTGGCCATGAAGTTAACGGCGTCAGCTGTCACGTGATCTGCAGCGAGTACAAGATCACCTTCATTTTCACGATCTTCTTCATCGACCAAGACGACCATCCGCCCAGCGCGGAGCTCAGCAATGATTTCCTCAGTGGAGGCGAGTTTGTTTGGCATAGCCCTCTATTTTAAGCTGATGAGGCAATTACGGTGATCTCTTACAGTAATACCCCATCTTTCTGACATGAAGAGCCCCACTGGAGTCTTTCAAAGGGTCTGGAGAATCTAGAAAATAAGGCATGCCCTGGTTTAGCCGATATTTTCCGAAAACAAAATTATTGAGCAAGGGCGCCTTACAAAAAGGTGCTCAAGAGGGATTTGTTTTGCTAGAGGTCCTCGTAGCCATGAGTCTTATTTTGGGCGTTTGGATGTCGATGGTGCAGATCTATCTCAGTTTGGCTTTACGCCAAGCTCAGTTTCAAACTCAAAAAGCAGAACTAAGAAAGGAATTGGATGTTTTTGAACGCAGTGAGCATGCCCGCTCTATCTCTACTGGTCCCGTAAAAAATGAATCTACTCGAGTGTTTAGTCGGCCTCGCGCTCTGCCTAGCGCTTCTCAATCCATTATTAAAAACAAGCGCAGATCTGGTGGCTAAACATATTCAATTTGAGAAGACACAGGCTTTAATCACTGATGGTGATAGAGCCCTGACGTTAATAGGACGAGCTATCCGTATGGCAGGATATTCTCATATTCAATCCCCCTCTGCGAAGAGTCAAAGATCAGATGCAAATCGCTTTACTCAGATTCAGAAAAAGCTAGGCTATCGCGGCTCAGACTTTCTGACAGTTAAACACGGCCTATCTGACGGTATCGATTTTGATTGCATCGGCAATGTCATTACCAAAGACCGCACTAAACATCAGTTAGCACATCAGGGCTTTCTGGTGGAGCATCAAGCTGGAGTTCCTAAAGGTGCGAAAGTGAATGGTGGCTCTTTGATGTGTCAGTCATTGGATCGGCAGGGGCGCATTCAAAATACGACTTTGATGAATGGCATCCATGGTTTGTGGATCGAGGACATTACGCCGTCAAATGGTGGTGAGCATAGGCCACAAAAGTTATACAAGATCACCTTGCAAATGACAGATGGACGCTCATTACAGCTTGAACTGCAGCGTACTTTTTCGACCAGGAACCTCTTGTGATCTTGGCTTGGGTCTTGTCTCTCTTATTGCTCGTTTCATCTTTAATAGCTTATTTAGAGCGCATGACAGCACTGGCTATTATTGAGAAAAATAGCATGACGCTTTCGCATCGCAACTTCATTGTTGCTGAAAAATCTGTATTGGAATGTGAGGAGAATATTTCTCAGCTAGCAGTACTGACGGAGAATCATTGCTTTATTCAATCAGTTGGAAAAAATATCTGGTTAATCTCTAGTAAACAAAAACCGAGTATTAAAGTACATGTTTACTTAGATGAAAAGACTGGAGCGGCGAGTCGATTAAATTGGCGGCAGTCTTTTGACTGATTTAGCTGATAAACAATTTGGTGGAAGTCTGCTAGAGCTTATGGCAGTAGTCCTGATCGTAGCCATCATGGCGGTAAGCACGATGCCGCTTTTGCAAGAGCAGATTGCTACTCGAGAGATAGATGCGATTGCCAGAAGATTTATCGCTCACGCTAATTTCGCCAGAAACCAAGCTTTGTATTTAGGCCAATCTATTTTGATCGCTCCCCGCGCAGATAATCAGTGGGAGACTGGTTGGCTAGTTTATAGTGCTTGTAGCAATAAAACCAGCGGAATAGCTTGCCTTAGTAAACATTGGTTTTCGCAAGAACAACTATTCCCGGTGTACTTTAAGGGTGGCGGAAAAGGGTTTAGTGATCCCCATTCCAGTCAAAAAGGGATTTTGTTTAATGCCGCTGGAGCTGCCAAGACTGGTCAAGGAGGCTTTGTCGCAAATCGCCTGATATTGGGTCATCGGAGAGCCTCGCATCTGGAGAGACAACTGATTATGGGAAGTGGTGGGCGTTGGCGGATTTGCGATCCCAGTACTGATTTAAAAGGCTGTAAATAAACTGATTACCCTTGAAACGAGGCTAAATTTGGCGCTGATCCACACAATCGGTTTTAATAGACCCATGTATAGCGCAGTCGACCACCAATTGATGAGAGAGGCTTTAGCCGAGGCTCAGAAAGCACTTTATTTAGCCAACCCCAATCCACGTGTGGGTTGTGTGATTGTGAAAGATAGCCAAGTGATTGGTCGTGGCTACACCCAAAGAGTAGGAGGTCCTCACGCTGAAGTCCAGGCATTGGCTGATGTCAAAGCTAAAGGATTGAGCGCTAGCAGTTCGACGATGTATGTGACATTAGAACCTTGTAGTCATACTGGACGAACCCCTCCCTGTGTTGATGCATTAATTGCAGCAAAGCCAGTGATGATAGTAGTGGCGATGTCTGATCCAAATCCCTTAGTTGCGGGTCAGGGTTTGGAGAAATTAAAGGCTGCTGGCATTGATGTGCGCTGTGGATTATTAGCGGATGATGCACAAGCACTCAATCAAGGTTTTATTTCACGGATGACTCGTGGTTTGCCATGGGTACGCCTGAAGATTGCTGCTAGCTTAGATGGAAAGACTGCTCTGCCCGATGGGCGTAGCAAGTGGATTACTGGGCCGCTAGCTCGAGCTGATGGGCATCATTGGCGTGCACAAGCTTGCGCCATTGTGACGGGAGTAGGCACTGTTAAAGAAGATGATCCTAGCTTGAATGTCAGGGACGTACAGACTGATCGTCAGCCTTGGAGAATCATTATTGATTCGAAGCTCGAGACTCCACCATCTGCCAAAATTTTGCACAATCTTGATCAATCTGGGGTCATCATTGTTTGTGCCCATTTAAATTCTGCAGAGCTGCAGCAAAAAGCGACAGCCTTTCAGGAGCGCGGTATTGAAGTGATTGAAATGGCTAATGAATATGGCAAGGTAGATTTACCGCAATTATTTTCTTATCTTGCAAAAGAGCGTGAGATGAATGAAATTCATATTGAGTCGGGCTTTAAGCTAAATGGCTCGATGCTCAGGGAAAACTGTGTAGATGAACTATTGCTCTACTACGCACCCTTCTTTATTGGTGAGGGTATCGGTATGGCGAATGTCACACCATTGCAGCAGTTGGAAGTTCGTGAGAATTGGCAAATCATCGATCAGAGCCTCTTTGGACCGGATTTACGTCTTCGCTTGATTCGGAATTAAAATCGACCCATGTTTACAGGAATCATTACTGCCGTTGGTCAAATCAAAAGCGCTCAAGAAAAGGGCGATGGTTTGCATTTGGTCGTTGAGGTACCAGCGGGCTATTTAGATGATGCGATACTTGGCGATAGTATTGCCATTCAAGGGGCTTGTATGACTGCGACCCAGTTTGAAGGCAATACCTTTACTTTGGATATTTCGCGTGAGTCATTAAGTAAGACAGTAGGATTAGATCAAACTGGTCCTGTTAATTTGGAGAAGGCCTTACGTTTAAATGATCGCTTAGGTGGACATTTAGTGAGTGGCCATGTGGATGGTGTTGGTAAGGTTTCTCACTTCTCACAAGTTGCATCGGATGCCTATGGTTCTTGGCTTCTTCGGATTGAAGCACCTAAGTCATTAGCCCCTTATTTAGCTTATAAGGGATCGATTGTGGTTAATGGTGTTTCTTTGACTGTGAATAAAACAGAAGATACAACGACCGCATGCATAGTCGATATCAATATCATCCCTCACACTCTTGAGAATACGACTCTAGGAAAACTCCAGCAGGGCGACTTAGTGAACCTTGAGATTGATTTGATTGCGCGATATGTAGCGCGCATGCTTGAGACTCAAGCAAGATAACTCAAAGGTAATGATTGCCGTTTAATTGTGGCAGTCGCATATCGAATTGGTGTGCTGTATATAAAATTTATAGGAAATCATGCTGCATATGACAGTATTGACGCAAAGACAGTGAAGATGGAAGGTATATGAAAGATTTAAGACCCATTCCTACCGAAGAAGAATATGAAGCAGCCTTGGCTGAGGCATCAGATTTTGTAGATCACGAACTATTGCCTGGTAGTAAAAAAGCATATCGGTTTGAAATGTTACTAATGTTGATTGAAGCTTATGAAGCTAAGCATTATTTTATAGCTCCACCCGATCCCATTGAAGCTATTAAGTTTCGAATGGAGCAAGCTGGATAACTCCTAAGGATATGCAGCCTAATATCAGCTTATTCGATAACGAGTTGGATCACTCAGATTGGCTTGTTTAAAGCCTACCTGCCTTAAGCGGCAAGACTCACATTCACCGCAGGCTTCTCCCAAATCATTTGCTTGATAACAAGAAACGGTTTGGGAGTAATCAACCCCAAGAGTACTTCCCAGTTCAATAATTTGAGCCTTACTCATATTGATAATCGGGGCATGTACTCGAAAGCGATTCTCGTGATTGATGGCTTCTACACCTGCTTTAGTTGCCAGATTAGCCATTTCCTCGAATGAGGCAACGTATTCAGGGCGACAGTCTGGGTAACCAGAATAATCAACAGCATTGGCGCCATAGAACACATCTAATCCACCTAAGGATTCGGCCCAACCTAGGGCTAGTGAGAGCAAGATCGTGTTGCGCGCTGGAACATAGGTCACAGGAATCTCTTGGTCCTTACCGGGTGTAGTAGGAATTGCAATAGTGGAATCTGTCAGGGCTGAACCACCAAAGCGAGTGAGGTCTAAGTTCACTACTTCGTGACGAATGACCCCCATCTTTTTTGCAATATGTTTTGCAGCAGCTAGCTCGGAAGAATGACGTTGACCATAGCTGACGGATAGCGCATACGGCGCATAACCAAGATCTTTTGCTAAGGCGAGGATGGTGCTGGAGTCGAGACCACCTGAAAACAAGATTACCGCAGGCGCATCCGATTTGCGTGGAGCAAAATGTGAAAAGGCTGCAGACAACGAAGACATTACGGATGATTACTTGGTGGCAGCAATCAGCCGTTGCGCATCTTTTGCGGTATCCGAATCAGGATACTGAGAAACAATCTCAATAAATGTTCTCTTGGCTGCTGCTTTATTGCCCATCTCTAACTGACAGTTTCCGATGGTCAACATAGCAGCAGGAAGGCGCGGATGATTTGGGTAGCGAGCAATGAGGGATTGCAATTGAGTCATGGCTCCCTTGTAATCCTTGGTGGCATATTTGCTATTGCCACCCCAGAACATCGCTAGGGGTACATATGGACTCTTGGGGAATCGAGTGATAAATGCTGAAAATTCTGAGTCAGCTTTTTTTAGACTGCCACTTTGAAATAGCTTTAAGGCATCGTCGTAAGCGCTAGTTTCAGCAGGCTGAACTGAGCCACTAACACCTTCAATTGTGACAGTGCGGGGCTCAAAATTACCAATACGACTATCGAGGTCCTTGTAATAAGTCTTTTGGCTTTTAGAAATATCTTCGCCTTGCTTCTCTATATTCTCAATCTTGCCGCGCAGTTGTGTATTTTCGGACTTGAGCTTATCAATCTGGCCTTGCAGCTCTAATTGAGTGGTGGCTAGAGATTTGCGTAGCTCTAATATGGCTTTGCGAGCATCATCATCATTAAATAGTGCCCAGGCACTTGTTGAAGTGCAGCAGAAAACAACGGCAGCACTTAAACAAAACGCTCGTGAGAGCGTTTGTTTAAACAGGGTAGAAACAATCAACATTAGTTGGTGATGTAGGCAATGTCAGCGCGGCGATTTTCTGTCCAAGCAGATTCATTGTTGCCATCTGCTTTTGGTTTTTCCTTACCAAAACTGACTGCTTCCATTTGATCATTCGATACGCCCATCAAATTTAATGATTTGCGAACAGCATCAGAACGACGTTGGCCTAATGCTAAGTTGTACTCGGCAGTGCCACGATCATCGGTGTTACCTTGAATAATGATTTTTTGCTTTGGATTAGCTTTAAGGTAGCCAGCATGAGCAGACAGCATTTTTTGATACTTGGTTTCGACTGTGTATTCATCAAGACCGAAGTAAACACTTTTCTCAAACAATGGGCTCTTAGGATCGTTCCACGGCTGTGAACCAAAGCTACTTTTTCCATCTGCAGCACCAGTACCAGTGCCATCAACATCATCTAATTTCACTCCAGATGAGCAGGCTACTAAAAGAGCGCTAGCCCCTAAGAGTGCAAATGTGGCGGCGCGTCGTGCGATTGAGAATGTCATTTTGGCTTCCTTTTTTTACAAATTAGCTAATAAATTAGTTGATAACGTTTATTTTAACCCCTTAGAGAGCTAGAACTGCCTAAATTGCTATAAAGCTTGAAGCCATCCCGCTTCAATGCCTTGTCACTAATCCATAAAAGGGCCCCAGGATGGCTGACGTACATCAGAACCTGGAATGCTCAATATCTGCTTGGTATTACCGTCAACAGACACCGCTGCTAAAACACGTCTGTTACCAACCTTGGTTGAGTAGAGAACGTACTTACCGTTGGCAGCAAAAGAAGGTGATTCATCGCTGGTCCCATCGCTTAGTGCCTGTGAGTCACCAGTGGCTAGATTCATAATGTAGAGGCGGAAAGCGCCGCCCACATTAGCGATATAGGCTAAATATTTTCCATCAGGAGAAATGCGTGGTGAAGTTACAAAGCCTTGTTTAAAGCTGACTCGTTTACCACCCTCAACTTGTTCGCCCTCTGCACTCATGCGATAAATCTGAGGATTGCCACCACGATCACTGGTGAAATAAATAGAGCGACCATCAGGAGAATATTGGGGTTCGGTATCAATTGTGTTACCACGAGTTAAGCGCTGCAAGCCTGAACCATCAGCATTGATGCTATAGATTTGCGTATTACCATCTTTGGATAAGGAGATCGCTAGCTTCTTGCCATCAGGCGACCATGCGGGCGCGCTGTTATTACCCTTTTGATTGGAGAGAGCAATGCGACGACCGGTTGCTAGTTCATGAACGTATATGACCGGTTTGCGATCTTCAAAAGATACGTAAGCAACCTTTTTACCATCAGGTGACCATGATGGAGAAATAATCGGATCACCACTAGACATGGCATTACGAATGTTTTGCCCATCGGCATCAGAGATCACAAGACGAAAACGTTTGCCGTCCTTAATCACATAGGACAAGCGTGTCGAAAAGATGCCACGTTCACCCAATAACTTCATGATGATGTCATCGGCAATTTTATGGGCAGCCGCGCGCAGATTATCAGCGCTGGAATTAATGTTTAAGCCACCAAGACTCTGGGATTTACGGATATCAAATAGTCTGTATTGAATATCAAATTGATCAGCGCCCTTTTGCACTACCGAGCCTACTACCAAAGCATTGGCTCCACGGGCAGCCCAAGCATTATAGTTTGGCGCGTCTTCGCCACTCTCGCTAGCGTTACCGTTTTCAATATTTTTAAAGTAACCACTGCGTGCTAGATCTTGACGAATGATGTCAGTGACGCTCGTAGGTAACTTGCCCTCATCTTTAAATCGCATCACAGCGATGGGATAAAGTGATTGACCAACACCAGTAATTTCAATGCTCATTTGAGCAAAGCTAGGAAGGCTCAATAAGCTCAACACACTAGCGCTGAAAATCAGAATGGTTTTTCGCAAAGTGAGGGCAATTGAATTCATCATATGGTGATATTTACTTTGGTTTTAATTTCAGTTCGGGTGTTAATGTCGGGAATTGTCCATTGTCATCGCGAGGCAAGCTCTGTGTTGCATCAATCGCGCTTAAAACAGCCTGATCCCAAGCATTATCGCCGCTACTAGAAGTCATTGTCCTAGAAAGGATAGCGCCATCAGGGGCTAAACGCACCTGAACCACGGTTTGTTTGTTGCCTTTGAAGGAATCGGCATTGAAAGTGATGTTGGCACGCACTTTCTTAATGACTTTATCGCTCCATCCAGGGGGTGCATTGCCACCCCCACCAACTCCACTGCCGACCGATCCGCCTGTGCCGCCATCATTAGTAGCCATACCTCGAAGGCTGGCGATATTGGCTTCACGTCGTTTGTCTGCCTCGGCATTCGCTTTAATTTGTGCGGGAGTCAGTGCAGCTGGTTTTAGAGCTTCTACCTTTTTAGGGGGCTCTACTTTTTTAGGTACTTCTTTTGGAGGAGCCGCTTTTACTGGCTTAGGTGGCTCTTTAACCACCTCTTTTTCTTTTTTAGGTGGTTCTTTTTCTACTGGTTTTTTCTTCACAACAATATCGGCCGCTTCTTCTTTCATTTCTGTTTTGAGTTCCGGAGCAGGAGGTGTTTCAACTTGTTGTGTTGAATCCCAAAGCTCTACTTCAATTCCAGCTGGAGTGCTGTTATTCCAACTAATGCCGATGACAAGAAAGGCTACTAAACCTAAGTGTGCAATTAATGAAAAGGTAAAGGCGCGTTTAGTACTTTCTTCTTTGGTGAGTCGACCGCGTTCACGATCAGGCAGATCGCCACCCCTTTGCCCAAATGGATTTTGAGAGAGTTGCGCGCTTGTCATGACTTATGAAGATGCAGTGCAGGCTAAATTCAAGGGGCTTATTGACTCTTTACTGCCAGGCCAACTCGCTTGACACCATTCTCTTTGAGTTTGGACATGACATCCATCACCACTTCATATTTAATAGACTTATCAGCAGCCAGCACAACAGGCTGTTCTGCAGACTTCTCAGCTTGTGCCCTTGCAAATGCACCAAGTTCAAATTTATCGAGTGTTTGAACAGGCTCACCATCTTTGCGAACAATCACTTTTTCATTCGCGTCAATCGTTAAGAAAACCGGCGGGAGTGATTGCACCTTAGCGCCACCTACCGTAGGTAGGTTCACCACTCCTGGATTGACCATTGGTGCAGTAACCATGAAGATTACTAATAGCACCAACATCACATCAATATATGGAACCACATTGATGTCAGACATTGCCCGACGTTTGGATTTACGCAATGAGGAGGTGGCCATGACTTATTTTGCTCTTATCGACCAGCAGTCTGACGTTGCAAAATATTCGTGAACTCTTCAATAAAAGTTTCAAAACGAATAGAGAGACGATCCACATCCGTTGCTGCGCGGTTGTAAGCAACCACCGCAGGAATCGCAGCAAACAAACCAATCGCTGTTGCAATCAAAGCTTCGGCGATACCAGGCGCTACTGCAGCTAAGGTTGCGTTTTGTACATTCGATAGCCCGCGAAAGGAATTCATAATTCCCCAAACCGTTCCAAACAAACCGATGTAAGGAGAAACGGAGCCAACTGAAGCCAAGAAAGGAAGATTTGCTTCTAAAGCATCCATTTCACGTTGGTAGGTTGCTTTCATGGCACGGCGAGCTGCATCAATCTCACGAACCTTTAAAAATTCCTGCATGCCTGCTTCGAAGATGTGTTCTAGAACAGCATCACTGCGGGTATTACGTTGCGCTGACTCTAGGAGGGTACCCAAGTCACCACCTGACCAGAAATCACGCTCAAAACGCTCTGTATCCCTTCTGACGCCCCTCAAAATGGCTGTTTTCTTAAAAATGATGGTCCAAGAGGCAATTGACATGCCAATTAATAACAACATTACTAGCTGGACTAATAGGCTGGCATTGAGGATAAGGGAGAGAAGCGAAAGGTCTTGTGTAGTGGTCATGGTGAGTTTTGTATGATGTAGGTTGATTTTACTAAAGCAATTCAACTTCATCAGGATTATCGCTATGTTTGACCGTCAAAATACTTTATCTAAAACCGACCCCGAGTTGTGGGTAGCCATTCAGAATGAAAATCGCCGTCAGGAAGACCATATTGAGCTGATTGCGTCTGAGAACTACGCCTCACCAGCGGTCATGCAGGCTCAGGGTTCTCAGTTAACCAATAAATATGCAGAAGGCTATCCAGGGAAGCGCTATTACGGCGGTTGTGAATTCGTGGACGTTGCTGAGCAATTAGCGATTGATCGTGTGAAAGCACTTTATGGCGCTGAGGCAGCTAACGTGCAGCCCCATTGCGGCGCA
The DNA here is from genome assembly GCF_040400325.1 of Polynucleobacter sp. Classification (GTDB taxonomy): domain Bacteria; phylum Pseudomonadota; class Gammaproteobacteria; order Burkholderiales; family Burkholderiaceae; genus Polynucleobacter. Next base: position 12,404 of record NZ_JBBAQK010000013.1, on the reverse strand, counting down.
TCTGCTAATCAAGCTGTTTTCTTGGCATTCTTAAAACCGGGTGACACCTTTATGGGAATGAGCTTGGCTGAAGGTGGCCACTTGACCCATGGCATGGCATTGAATATGAGCGGTAAATGGTTCAACCCTATTTCTTATGGTCTTGATAAAAACGAGGCGATTGATTACGAGCAAATGGAGCGTTTAGCACGTGAACACAAACCAAAATTAATTATTGCTGGTGCTTCTGCCTACTCTCTAGTAATCGATTGGGAGCGTATTGGCAAGTTGGCAAAAGAAGTGGGCGCGATTTTTATGGTGGATATGGCGCATTACTCTGGTCTGATTGCCGCTGGTGTATATCCAAATCCAGTGCCGCATGCTGACATCGTTACTTCTACAACCCACAAGAGTTTGCGTGGCCCACGTGGCGGCATCATCTTGATGAAAGCTGAGCATGAGAAGGCCATTAACTCGGCGGTATTCCCTGGCTTACAGGGTGGTCCATTGATGCATGTGATTGCAGCAAAAGCAACAGCATTCAAAGAGGCGCAAGAGCCTAGCTTTATTGATTATCAGAAGCAAGTCATCGCCAACGCTAGGGCCTTAGCAGAAACTTTAATTAACCGTGGTTTGCGGATCGTTTCTGGGGGCACGGATTCACATGTGATGTTGGTTGATTTGCGTGCGAAGAAGATGACCGGCAAAGAGGCTGAAAAAGTATTGGGCGATGCTCATATCACTTGTAACAAAAACGGTATTCCAAATGATCCAGAAAAGCCAATGGTGACGAGTGGTATTCGTTTAGGTTCGCCAGCAATGACCACACGTGGATTTAAAGAAGCTGAAGCGCGTCAAGTGGGTAATTTTATTGCTGACGTTTTAGATAATCCACATGATCTCGATAATATTGCCAAGGTTCGTGCAGAAGTAGCTGCATTAACTAAACGCTTCCCGGTTTACGGTTAAGTAAAAAAGAAAGCCTACATTGCGCTGCCCTTTTTGCCATAACGACGATACCCAGGTTCTTGATACCAGGGTATCGGACGAGGGCGATACCATTCGGCGCCGTCGCCGTTGTGCAAAGTGCGACAAACGCTTCACCACTTATGAACGTGTTGAACTGGCGCTACCGGCGATTGTTAAGAAGAACGGTAGCCGTGTTGAGTACAGTCATGAGAAGTTAGTGAGCTCGATTAAGCTGGCCTTGCGTAAGCGCCCAGTGTCTTCCGATTCGGTAGACGAAGCGATTGCTCGTATCGAAGAAAAATTACTGAGCCTAGGCGAAAAAGAAATCCCAAGTGAGCGCGTTGGAGAATTAGTCATGCGTGAGCTCAAGCGCTTAGACAAGGTCGCTTACATTCGCTTTGCTTCTGTCTATAGAAGCTTTGCTGATATTGAGTCCTTTGAGAGTGCGCTAAAAGAGTTGAAGTAATCTTTTAACTTAAAGAACTGCAGCAATTCCCTTTCTTTCTATCAGAGATAGCAGCTTAAGTGATGGGCCGCTTGGTGCCTTATCGCCTGCTTCCCATTTCTGGATAGTCGACAAGCTAGTATTAATTGCGATAGCAAATACAGCCTGACTCAATCTAGTTTTACTTCGAAGTTGTTTTATGTGCCGAGGCGTCATGGGTTTTACAGATAAATTACGCAGTGCTGAAAATTCTTGCATACTTTTTTTGGTGACAACCCCGGCCTTATGAAGGCCAGCGATGGTTTCTTTCATCTCTTGAATAATTCGGCTTTTTTGCTTAGTTGCCATAATCTTGTAGCTCCAATAATTCACCCAAAGTAACTGCAGTATTTAGTTCATCGTCATTTAAATTTAACAGTCTTTTTGCAGTTTCTTGCAAATAAACCAATTCATCTCTATCAATATTAGCTTGCTCGCCTTTTGAGAAGCCATACATAAATATCCATCTCTTCAAAAATTTACTTGCTACTAGAGTTCTACCCCCCGGATCTTTTTCCTAAACCCTTTAGCGCCACCCTCTTCTTGTAAACATAGTCTCCAAGATCTGCATCAATCAGACCACTTTCCATTTCTTTTATTGCTTGCAATGAGTTTGTATCTTGTAATTCTGCCTTTTTTATCCACCTTGAAAAAGTTTCTGTTTTAAATGAGCGTTTTTTAAGCATTCAAAATTATATCACTAAGTGGTATAGTTAAATAATACCCCTTTTTCCTAGAATGTGAAAGGGGATAGAGTTGTAGCTCCCTAAAAACAAAAAGGACTGCAATGCAGTCCTTTTAATTGAAGTAGCTCTTGATTACTTAAGTATGGCAAAGATAGATGCAGTGATGTCGTCAACACTACCGGTTCCACTAATTTTGCGATAAGCCGGCGCTTTTACTTTATCTGCAGAGTTTGCCTGCGCTGCCCAGCTTGAGTAGTACTCCACTAAGGGCCTAGTCTGGTCGTTATATACCTGTAGACGTTTACGAACGGTCTCTTCTTTATCGTCATCGCGTTGAATGAGGGGTTCGCCAGTGACATCATCTTTTCCTTCAACTTTTGGTGGATTAAATTTGATGTGATATGAACGTCCGGAGGCTGGGTGAACACGACGGCCACTCATGCGATCGATGATGGCATCAAATGGTACGTCGATCTCTAAAACGAAATCGATCGGTACTTCAGCATCTTTCATCGCTTGTGCTTGTGGAATGGTTCTTGGAAAACCATCGAACAAATAACCTTTGCTGCAGTCAGGTTGGGTTAAGCGATCTTTTACTAAGCCGATGATGATGTCATCAGAAACAAGACCACCTGAATCCATAATTTTCTTGGCAGCAATACCCAATTCTGTTCCTGCTTTAACAGCTGCGCGTAACATGTCTCCAGTAGATATTTGTGGAATGGCATATTTTTCACAAATAAACTGTGCCTGTGTTCCTTTACCAGCACCTGGTGCACCGAGCAGAATTAAGCGCATGATTTTCCCCCTAAAAGAGCTGTCATTGTCGTGTATTTTGTCAGGAACCTGGGCCCCTTGTTCCTAGGATTATCCCCAAGAAATCCTGATATTACGCTTTGCTCAAAATCTGGCGAATCCTATCTAGGTCCTCGGGGGTATCCACCCCTGCTGGCGGTGCCTCTGCGGCAATATGAACCGCAATACGATAGCCATTCCAAAGCGCTCTGAGTTGCTCTAGGGCTTCAGCCTGCTCTGGTGGTGCAGGCTCTAAACGCGTATAGGCTTGCAGAAAATCAGCACGATAGGCGTAGATGCCTAAATGGCGCAGATGAGTTGTCGGTATTGGCTGATCTTGATCTCGTACAAACGGTATCGGCGCTCTCGAAAAGTAGAGGGCTTCATTATTTTTATTGAGCACTACTTTTACGACATTTGGGTTATCAATTTCTGCTTTATCGTGAATCGCTGTAGCAACTGTAGAAATAGCGCAATGCGTATGATCGGCTAAAGTCTGCGCGACTTGGTTAATTAATTCAGGCGGAATGAGCGGTTCATCACCTTGAACATTCACCAATAATGCATCAGCTGGCAATTTAAGTAATTGCACAATTTCAGCAAGACGATCAGTCCCAGTAGGATGATCTGTGCTGGTCAGTAAACATTCGATCTGATGTTCATTACAGGCTGCTTGAATTTCTGCTGAATCGGTTGCAACGATGACGCTTTGAGCGAGAGATAGTTTTGCCCGTTCGGCAACTCTCACTACCATTGGCTTACCTGCAAGGTCTGCCAGTGGTTTGCGTGGTAAGCGAGTTGATCCTAGTCTGGCAGGAATCACTACTAAAAACTCAGGAGCCTTAGATTTAGTATTCATCAGCACCAAGACTGCGAGCCTCATCTACCATCATCACGGGGATGTCATTGCGAATCGGGTAGGCCAAGCGATCTGCTTTACAAATCAGCTCTTTTTTAGTCCTATCTAGATGTAAAGGGCTTTTGCATAAAGGACAGACCAAAATTTCGAGAAGGCGTTTATCCATGATGTTGTGTGTTTCGTGAAGGTGTTGTGATTACAAAGTGTAACGGTTTGGATCGGGTCTTTGTAGGATAGATTGCAGCCAGTCTGCCAAGTCATCAGAAATACGTAAATTCATAGGAACAACCCAAATACGTTCATCCTGAATGGCAGCACATTTGACGGCATCTTTTTCGGTAATGAGGATGCAGTCTGCATGAATCGACTCAAAAAACTCAGGTGTGTAAGTAGCGTGATCGGGGAGGGGAATACACTTTGCGGCAATGCCATTTTCAAGCAGATCATCAAAAAAACCTTGCGGGTTACCGAGAGCAGCTACAGCAGTGATCTGCATGGGTAGATAGGTATTGGCAATGGACTCCATCGTTTGCATATTGCTTGGATCGATTAATTGATAGGGTGTTCCCAATTCGCTAATTATAGGAAATGCTCTACGCCCTAAAAAATACTCATCGAGTAAGCCATAGATTTTATTGGGCTCCTGTTTGCCAGTGAGGAGAGTGGCGTCACGCTCGCGCGTTGCAGGCTCACGTAATGGACCCGCTGGCAATAAAAAACCATTTCCTTCGCCACGCGCATCGCGAACCACAAACTCAATATCACGCCCACCTTCGCGCGCAGGCCAGCGTACTAAACCTTTGTGTTGTAAGCCATCATCACTAATGATGACGTTAACCTCGGGAGCATGCTTGAGCAAAGCACGTATTGAAAGACTGCGTTTTGGAAATACCCAAATCGGAATTTGGTCATGCGTGCGTTTAGCAATTAAAACCGGCTCATCACCAACGCGACTGGGATCTGAATCACTACTTACTTGTTGTGGTGTTGTTAGTGCTTGAGAGCCATAAGCTCTGCTAATAATTCCAGGCCTCCAACCAAGTTGACTGAGACGCTCTGCTAACGCAATCACAATGGGAGTTTTACCCGTACCGCCCACTCGAATATTGCCGATAATAATGATGGGAACAGGGGCCGCTTTTTCCTTACCAATTCCAAGATCTTGAATCAGTTTGTTTGTGCGAAGTACTAATCCATAAATCCAAGAGAGAGGCCATAAGGCAATACTAGTAGGCCCACGTCTTTCCCAAAACTGGGGTGCTTTGCGAAAGAAAGAAAGTGACATGAGTCTAGTTTTTCGTGTTCTTTATTTATTCGTTTGACTGCTAAAGACAATATTAGATAGATTAGCATCACGTGCTGCTTCCAGTGCACTCATGACCGCCTGGTGAGGGGCTCTGGCATCAGCGTCGATGTTGACCTGCATAGTATTTGGAGCCTCTTTAGAAGACCCACCTTGATTACTGATCTGCGAGAGCAGTGCGCCTAATTGGGAGCGCTCTGCAACCTTACCGTTGACGGCAAAGCGCCCATCACGGCTCACTGCAATGTGAATTTGCCTTACTTCAGATTGAGCTTCATTTCCATTTGCAGTTGGCAAAGTAATCGCTAGCTCTTGAAAGCGGGTAAAGGTAGTAGAGATCATTAAAAAAATAAGCACCACTAACAACACATCAATAAATGGAATGAGATTGATCTCGGGTTCAGCAGGACTCGCAATTTCTCCTAGAGAAAATTTTCTACGAGCGTGCGAATCTAACCAACTCATGGTGCAGAATTGGTTGCAGTGATTGGATACAGTTTTTTAAATAACTGCCTAGTGAACTCTTCACATTCGCGTTGACGTTGGTTCGCAATGGATCGCAAACTGCGCCAAGCAGCCAATGCAGGAATCGCAATCAATAAACCAAAAGCGGTGTTGTATAGCGCAACTGAAATACCGTGTGCGAGTTGCTGAGGGCTGCCAGCGCCGCCATTGATGGCACCTTGACTACCAAAGATCTCAATCATGCCAACCACGGTACCAAATAAGCCGAGTAGTGGGGCAACGGTGGCGATAGTAGCTAGTGCCCCTGAGTAACGATCCAGTTTTAACCAGATCGATTGGGCTAAGGCTTGTAGTTCTTCTATTGCAGAATCAGCACTATTGCCTTGCAGTTTTTCATGTAAGAGGCAGGCAAATAAATTTCCAGCAAGGGAGGACTGTTTAAGGGAGCTTATCTCTGACTCGGGAATGGATTTCCCATTGGAAACGGCGTTTGCCAAGCCAAAGGCTGTTTCAAGGCAATCCTTGGGAAATACCTGAATTTGACGTAAATACCAGGTTCGTTCAATGACAATAGCCAATCCAATAATGGAGATGATTAGAAGAGGCCAGATAGGCCAGCCGGCAGACAGTAAGATTGAGTACATAAGCTCATTACTTTAGCTGAATTAAAAAACCGTTTTCTGAAAGCCAGCCTGTGGATAACTCTGTGTGTAACTTTTTTAAGGAAATGGCGTAAGTCATTGATTGATCATGGGATGAGCTTATTTTGAACTGTTTTTAGGAAAAAAAGATCTATTTTTTAGTGATATAAATCAATGACTTAAGCTTTACTTGTTGGATTTATGTGACGTTTTGAGTGAGTGAATACTTACTTATTTTTGTTAACCTGAGAGTCTATATGCTTCTGTGGATAGTTATAACCCTCCAAGCCATATGTTTTTGTAGATAAAGAAAAAAATGTCGGAAATATCAAGGGAAATCCTCACTGTTGGCGATCTTAACCGCGCTATTGCTGCCTCTTTAGAGGAGCGTTTCGATACCGTATGGGTGAGTGGGGAGATTTCGAACTTCAAGGCATATGACAGTGGGCATTGGTATTTCTCATTGAAGGATGAAGAGGGTCAAATTAAGTGCGTCATGTTTCGAGGTCGAAATGGGCAAGTTGACTTCATGCCTCAATCTGGGGATTTAGTAGAGGTGAGCGCTAACTTAGGAATGTATGTTCCGCGTGGTGATATTCAACTTACGATTCAGACTTTGCGGCGCGCTGGAATGGGTGGTTTATACGAGGCTTTTTTAAAGCTCAAAGCCAAGCTTGCCAAAGAGGGCTTATTTGACGCTGATCGCAAACAAGAGATTCCATCTCATCCAAGATCGATTGGCATTATTACTTCACCGCAAGCTGCGGCATTAAAAGATGTGCTCAGTACATTGGCTAGAAGAGCGCCACATATTCCGATTGTGATTTATCCCACATTAGTACAAGGACCAGATGCACCTGCAGGGATTATTGCTGCATTAAAAGCTGCTGAAAAAGAAAATGTAGTCGATGTGATTTTGATGGTACGCGGTGGTGGCAGTATTGAAGATCTTTGGGCGTTTAATGATGAGCAGTTAGCTTACGCAATGGCTAAGTCACCCATTCCGATTGTCAGTGGTGTAGGTCATGAAACCGATGTGACGATTGCTGATTTTGTTGCTGACTTACGAGCACCAACACCAACGGGTGCGGCAGAGTTAGCAGCGCCGCGCAAAGATCAAATGTTACAAGAATTAGAAGCAATCAAACAAGCAATGCTCCAGAGGGTGCGTCAACGGGTAGAGCGTGAAGCGCAAACCTTGGATCAACTGGCCTTGCGTTTAAGCCATGCCTTACCGAATCCAGAGCGCATGCGTGAGCAGATCACGAGCTGGCAACAACGCCTCAATCAAGCTTGGGCTGTCAGAGTGGAAGCCTGGAAGCGCAATCAAGGACACTTTCAATCTCAATTGGAAATGCTTAATCCACAGCGCACTCTAGAACGAGGCTATGCAGTGGTTCTCAATGTATCCGAAGGCTTACAAGCAGTGCGCGATCCAGGCGAGTTAACAGCAGGTCCTGAATATGAAATCCGACTTGCTAAAGGCAAAGCAAACGTCAAGCTGAGCGACGTGAAGTGATTGAAGACGGAACAGTAAATATGAGTACGCTAGAGGATATTGGGTTCAATATCTAAAGAAACACCAAACTTTACTTGTACGGCATCTTGAATCTGTTTTGCCAAAGCCAGGATATCTGCTGCAGTGGCATTGCCGTGATTCACAATCACGAGTGCTTGTTTTTCATAAACACCTACTTCGCCAAGGCGTTGACCTTTAAATCCGCATTGGTCAATGAGCCATCCCGCAGCTAGTTTTTTCATGCCTGCTGTGTCTGGATATGAAACCAGATTGGGAAATTGCTTTAACAGTGAGGCGCACTGCTCAGTACTGACAATGGGGTTCTGAAAGAAGCTACCCGCGTTACCAATGACTTTGGGGTCGGGTAATTTTTTACTGCGAATCTCGCAAACGGCGGTGAAGATTTCTTTAGCGCTGGGATCTTGATTATTTACTTCAGAAAAGTAATTCGCTAGATCAGCATATTGCACTCGTGCTTGCCACGCTTTGGGGAGTTTAAAAATGAGCGTAGTTAGGATATAGCGATGCGGATTGCGTTTGAAGTCACTATCGCGATAAGCAAACTGACAATCGGCATTAGAAAGAGTGACAAATGCATTGGTCTGAGTATCAAAGGCTTGGACACTGTCGATGTACTGTGCAATTTCTACTCCATAGGCGCCAATATTCTGAATCGGAGCTGCACCTACTGTTCCTGGTATTAATGCTAAATTTTCTAGACCTAGTAATTCATGTTCTAGGGTCCAGGCAACCAGGTCGTGCCAGTTGACTCCAGCTCCAACGGTGAGATAGGTATTGTGCTCATCCTGATGCGTCACCTCTTGCCCTACGATATTCATGAGTAGGGTGGCACCCGATAAAGTTGGCGGGAGAATCACATTGCTTCCTCCCCCTAAAACGTGCCAAGGCCAAGCCTTTTCAGAAATCTCACTCATTAAAGAGGGTAGTTGTTCAGGGTCGGTAATCTCAAATGCGCGCTGGGCACTTGCGGCTAAGCCAAAGGTGTTTCTGGATTTGAGCCCTAAATTCAGGGTCAAATTGGGTGACGGGGGCGCATTTTTTGCACAGTTCATGCCACAATCTTATCCGTCTTCGGGTTTTTCTGAAAAATTTCTGGAAAATCCCTGCAATGCACTATTGAAGTAAAGATGACACACAAAAATAAAAGGAGTTGATATGCCCTCATTTGACGTAGTTTGCGAACCCGATATGGTTGAGCTGAAAAATGCGATTGAGCAATCCAATAAAGAGATTAGTAATCGCTTTGACTTTAAGGGCTCTGATAGCCGAGTAGAGCAAAAAGAGGAAGCGCTGATTTTATTTGGCGATGATGATTTTAAATTGGGTCAGGTGCGGGACGTTTTATTTGGCAAGATGGCTAAGCGTAATGTAGACGTCCGTTATTTAAAGGATGACAAGACAGAAACGATCGGTAGCGATAAGCGTAAGCAAACCATGAAGATTCAAAAAGGGATCGCTTCTGACTTTGCTAAAAAAGTAGTGCGCATCATTAAAGATAGCAAGATGAAAGTGCAAGCGAGCATTCAGGGTGATGCAGTACGTGTCACTGGCGCCAAGCGGGATGATCTTCAGGAAGTCATGAACTTCTTGCGCAAAGAGATTACCGAAGCACCATTGGGCTTTAATAACTTCCGTGACTAAAACAGAATCATCAGTGGGCGCTGGCTTAAAAGCGGAACCTGCTGAGATTGCGCCTGCAAGCCAAGAGGCGATTGAGCGTTTTTGTGATGCTTGTTGGTTAGAGGATGGCCTTGCTCAGAATAGCCTAACAGCCTATCGTCGCGATCTTTTATTGTTGGCACAGTGGCTATATAAACAATCGGGTACTGATTTATATGGCGTCACTGAAAAAGATCTCACCGCGTATTTTGCCTATCGTCGTGCTGATAAAGCGACGACTGCTAATCGACGACTGACCGTGTTTAAGCGTTTTTTTCGTCATGCGCTACGCATCAATTTAGTTAAGTCTGATCCTTGTATCGGCTTACGTGCCGCTAAGCAAGCCATGCGTTTTCCAAAAACCTTGAGTGAAGATCAAGTGACTACTTTGCTCAATGCTCCTGATATTGAAACCCCATTGGGTTTACGTGATCGCACGATGTTAGAGCTGATGTATGCCAGTGGCTTACGTGTCTCCGAAATCGTCTCACTCAAAACCGTTGCTCTTGGTATGAATGAAGGTGTAGTCAGGGTCGTCAATGGTAAGGGCGGAAAAGAGCGTCTAGTACCCTTTGGGGGAGAAGCGGGTCAATGGCTACGCCGCTATCTTGCTGAGGCCAGGGCGATCTTATTGGAGGGTAAAAGCTCCGATGCGGTATTTGTTGGTCGTCATACGGGTACGGGTTTAACTCGCCAGGCTTTTTGGGCTTTGATTAAGCGTTATGCCACGATTGCGAACATCCCAGTAGCGCTATCGCCACATACCTTACGTCATGCCTTTGCTACCCATTTATTAAATCATGGAGCGGATCTAAGGGTGGTACAGCTACTTTTAGGCCATGCGGATATCTCTACTACTCAAATCTATACACACGTCGCTAGAGAGCGCCTGAAGTCCATTCATCAACAGCACCATCCCCGCGGTACCTAGTGCAGCACTTAGTGTGCTACCCAATGCGGTATTAATGTTTAAGATAGCGCTATGAATTCCAATTTAGCCCTCCTGCTCATTCCAATTGCTTATTTGATTGGCTCCATCTCCTTTGCGGTGGTGGTGAGCAAATGTATGCGTTTGCCCGACCCCCATACCTATGGATCAGGCAATCCCGGTGCGACCAATGTATTGCGTACCGGAAATAAATTGGCTGCTGTTTTGACTTTGATTGGCGATGCATTAAAAGGCTACATCGCAGTGATGCTTGCTCGAGTGTTATTGGGGGATGAGTCTCTGACTTCGACCTTGGGTTCTTGGGTTTTATCTGGCGTTGTGATTGCGGTGTTCTTGGGGCATTTGTTTCCGATATTCCATGGCTTTAAAGGCGGCAAAGGAGTTGCGACTGCTTGCGGTATTTTGTTTGGGATTAATTGGATTCTGGGTGCTGCTACCTTAAGTACTTGGATTATTGTGGCGATGTTTATGCGCTACTCTTCACTAGCGGCGCTAGCAGCCGCTGTATTTGGCCCCATCTACTTCGTGTTCTTATTCGGTTTTCAGCCCATGGGTCTAGCGCTACTTGTAGTGTGCTCATTGTTGATCTGGCGTCATCGCAGCAATATTCAAAACCTCATGAATGGCACTGAGTCACGAATTGGCTCTAAGAAAAAAACTTTGGCAAGCGGAGATAAAGGCACATCATGACCATTGCTTATTTCTGCGTATTAATCATGGGAATACTTCCCTATGTTGCTACTGGAATCGCTAAAAAAGGTTGGGAAGGCTATGACAACGGTTTACCGCGTCAATGGTTAGCGAAGCAGACTGGATTTCGAGCGCGTGCCAATGCTGCTCAAGCCAATCTCTTTGAATCCTTACCCCTCTTTTTTGCCGCAGTCATTATTGCCTCGATCTCAAATGCCCCTCAGGCCCGTATTGATATCTTGGCAGTAGGCTTTGTACTTGCACGTATTGCATACTTAATCTGTTATGTGGCTAATTGGTCTACGGCAAGATCAATCGTATGGTTGATCGGCATCATCTGCGTCATCAGCCTCTTTTTTCAGATTTAAATTTCAACCCTTTTAAAATATTACTCGAGACATTCACAATTCATGCTTATCAAAAAAGTTGCCAGTAAAAAAAGTACTGCTGTAAAAACACCTACAAAAAAAGGAGTCACTCAAAAATCGACTCAAGATGATGCGGGCTCGCCTTTATCAACAGTGATTCGTCGTCGCATTAAGGCACAGAATGCGCGCTTTCATGCAAATGACAATATTTCTGCATTTATTAAGCCCGGTGAATTAGAAGCTTTGGTAGACGAGGTTGCGCAGAAGATGCAGGCAGTTTTAGAGAGCCTGGTAATCGATACTGAAAGTGATCACAACACAAAAGGCACTAGTCGCCGCGTTGCCAAGATGTATGTGCAAGAGGTATTTAATGGGCGCTATGTTGAGCAACCAGTCTTAACGAAGTTCCCTAATGTCAGCCGCTTAAATGAGTTGATGATCATTGGGCCGATTACTGTCCGCAGCGCCTGCTCTCACCATCTCTGTCCAATCATGGGTCGTGTCTGGATTGGTGTTCTGCCAAGTAAAAACTCTGCACTCATTGGACTATCGAAATATTCTCGTATTACAGAGTGGGTCATGTGCCGTCCTCAGATTCAAGAAGAGGCTGTAGTGGAATTGACCGACATGCTGGAGAAGAAAATTAAGCCGGTTGGGGTTGCAGTGGTGATGGAAGCGGATCATTTTTGCATGCAATGGCGTGGTGTCAAAGATCGAGATTCAAAAATGATCAATAGCGTGATGCGTGGCGCCTTTTTGAAAGATGCCAATCTGCGGCGCGAGTTCTTATCCTTAATTGAGCGAAAATAGACGGATGAAAAGATCGTTAGTCATTCTCCTGCTTATTCTGAGCATCACTTCAGGTTGCACTTTTTTGCCAACGATGCCGAACGTAGAGAAAATTACTAGCCCTAAGATTGAAAATCCCTTTTTCACGATTCCTCCTGAGAATTTAAAAGACTTCCAAGCCCGTTCTTGGATATTGCTTGCAGAGTCCTCAACCAGAAATTGGTTTTA
>NZ_JBBAQK010000012.1:36921-56938 GCF_040400325.1 Polynucleobacter sp. | reverse complement strand
CTGGTTCTTGCAGCATGTGGCGCCGACTTTAAAGCAATAAACAGGCAAGCAATACACCAAGGGGTCCCTTGCGCTCCTATCTGCCCTTTTTCTTTAGGTAAAATTCGCCTATGAAACTGAACTTTTCGATGGTAATTATTTGTGGGGGAGCAGGCTCCCGTTTGTGGCCCGTATCCCGTGAAAACCGTCCAAAGGTTTTTATGCCAGTTGCCAGCCAACAATCACTCCTCAGCGAAACAGCCAATCGCATTGAATCGTATAACCCCTGGCTTTGCGTCGTCACTTCTGAAAGTCTCGGCTTTCAAGTACAGGCTGATTTAAAAAGTTCTGAGCAAGAAGCTCAGCTCACCATTATTGAACCCCTGCGTCGCAACACTGCACCCGCCGTTCTCTTTGCGGCATTGGCTGCCAAAAATGCTGGCCGCGGAGATATACCAATGCTTGTTCTTCCTGCTGACCATGTGATTCATGACAAGGTGGGATTTGAGATGGCCGTTGCCAAGGCAGTTGATTTTGCAATGGCAGGCAACTTAGTCACTTTTGGTATTCCGCCAACCCATGCTGAAACTGGTTATGGCTATCTCAAGCTTGGTAATCCAGCACATACCCCCAGCAATGCAGAAGGTCGCATCGTCGAACAGTTTGTTGAAAAACCTGCCATGGCTTTAGCAGAGCAATATGTTGCCGCCGGTAATTTCCATTGGAATTCTGGGATGTTCTGCTTCACACCGAATACCTTGCTCAAAGTTGCTTCTGATATTGCATCAAGTCTTGCTAAACAAGTGGAAACCTGTTGGGCAGCAAGCAAACCTGCTGATGCTGTCGATTCATTTACCTTAGATAAAGCGACCATGGCAGCGATTGAGGATATTTCTCTTGATTACGCCATTATGGAAAAGGCACCCAATGTGGTATCGGTGAACGCTAGCTTTGACTGGGATGATGTGGGCTCATGGGATGCAATGGCAAAGCACTTCCCAGAAGATGAGAATGGTAATGCTGCGCAAGGTAAGGCTATTTTTGTTGACTCTAAAAACAACTTTGTCTTTGGCCGTGAACGCCTGATTGCTGCGATTGGCTTGGATAATCTCATCATCGTTGATACGCCAGACGCTTTGCTTGTCAGCGCTAAGGGTAATTCTCAGTCAGTTAAAAAAGTAGTTGATGCCCTCAACAAAGATAAAGATGAGCGCGCTACTTATCACAGCACCGTGCATCGCCCATGGGGTACTTATACCGTGATCGAAGAAGGTCCCGACTACAAGATCAAAAGGATTGTGGTTAATCCAGGCGGTAAACTCTCATTGCAAATGCACCATCACCGTAATGAGCATTGGGTTGTGATTACTGGCAAGGCTGAAATTGTCAATGGCGATAAGGTTCTGCACCTCAATTCTAATGAGTCAACCTATATTCCAAAAGAAACTCAGCACCGACTAACTAACTTAGGTGATACACCGCTAGTTATTATTGAAGCCCAGGTAGGTGACTATCTCGGTGAAGATGATATTGTGCGTTTCGAAGACCAATACGGTAGAGCCTAACTCCAGATTTAGATTGCAGCAGTCTCTAGAATTTTCCTGACTGCTTGATTGACTCCAATTGGACTACCTTTGACCTGATTGAGATTGTTCTCTTGCCAGTCCAACCAGATTTTTTCCAAGGTCATCGCCAGACTAGACTCATCGCCGCTGATGCTTAAGTAAGCATTGCGCTCTAGGAGCATTTGGTCCAACTGAGGATTGCGATGGGTAATGGCCCATATAGGACGTTGTGCCCACAGGTAATCGTAAAGCTTTGACGGAATGTACTCTGCACACTCTTCGCCTTTACCGTGCAACAAAATTAAGACATCAGCCTCTTGCATCTTTTGAACCACCTGCTCTCGTCCTGATAGACCTGTCATGGGATCTTTCTCAAGACGGCCGTGTGCTAGCAATACGTCTTGATAGCCATATTCCTCAATCGCTTGCTCGGAATAGGAGTCTAAAGGGGCTCCATAAGCATGAATACGAATAACCGATCTTGCTTGTGGATATTTTTGCAGTAATGTATTGAGCGCTTTTAATATCACCGATAAGCTGCGATCTTTAGCCAATGAACCAAAATGGTAGAGATTTAAATGTTTTGAATAGGTATGGCCTGCCTGAATATTTTTTGCGCCCGGAGGTTCAGCCCCAGGTAGCACAACAAACCCCTGGGCATTTCCAGGAGTATTGAGATTAGTATTGCGCACCTTTGCGTAATGCAAGGCGCCGTCGGTAAACCACCAAACAAAATCAGAGTATTTGCAAAGCTGACTCTCTAGAAAATGGCGAAAGCGAGCATCTCTGTTTTTTGGTTTATCTGCACCATCATCGCCAGGACTCTGACGAATCACCAGCGGATCATGCACTTCAGAAATCAATTTGATACCTGTGGCCTTCTTTAGCCATACCCCTGCTAAGTGAGCTGACCAAGCGCTGCCAACTGAGAACACGACATCAACTTTGCCTTCTTTAATCAGTTTTCTACCATGAAAATAGGCTGGGATAGCCCATGACCATTGACTGGAGTAGCCTAGGAACAGTTTTTCAATCGCAATGAAAGGGGCGAGTAATAAAGAAACTATCCGGGTTGTGATCTTATAGAAAAGCCCGCGCCCATATTGATTGGCAACCCAATGACGAAAGTCAAAGCGAAATCCGGAAGGACCCCAGGCTAAAAATTGATAGTGAGGAAAGCGCTGATCTTTGATACCTGTGATCGCACTAAATACAATTGGCTCAATACCAGCCTCTAACAAATAAGGAATCTTATCGGTAATGGTGAGACTAGCAGCCCGCCCATCCATATTGAAAGCATGCGTCAGAATCAACCAACGCTGTTGCTTGGTAACGTTTGGGATAGTCACTGACTCTAAAGCGCTCAATGTTTCTAACTAGTTACCAGCAAGAATGGACATCACTGCCATACGCACCGCAATACCGAAAGTAACTTGATTCAGAATGACTGATTGCGTTCCATCAGCCACTGCTGAATCAATCTCGACTCCTCGGTTCATGGGGCCTGGATGCATCACGATGGCATCTGACTTGGCAAGCGCCAAGCGCGAAGTTGTTAGGCCATACTGCTTAAAGAACGCGTCTCCTTCTGGCACTTGTCCAGCCTCCATGCGCTCTTTTTGAATGCGCAAGGTCATCACCACATCTACGTCTTTCAAACCCTCTTCCATGCTGTGATACACCTTCACACCCAGCATATCTAAATTACTTGGCAGCAGACTCTCTGGGCCAATCACTCTAATTTCTTCGCAGCCCAAAGTAGTAAGCGCGTGAATATTGGACTTAGCGACTCGGCTATGAACGATGTCGCCCACAATCGCCACTTTCAGACCCTTAAAGTTTTGCTTGAAATGCCGCATGGTGTACATGTCTAATAAACCCTGGGTAGGATGTTGATGGCTACCATCACCCGCGTTTACCACATGCACATGAGCTGGTACATGCTGAGCAATCTCAATGGGCGCTTTAGAAACATTGTGGCGCACGACAAAAATATCTGCCTGCATAGCCACCAAATTATCAATGGTGTCGAGCAAGCTCTCACCCTTAGCGGCAGATGAGGTAGAAATATCTAAATTAATCACATCTGCCGATAAGCGTTTAGCAGCAATCTCAAAAGTAGTTCTAGTGCGGGTAGAGTTTTCAAAGAAGAGATTGAAAACACTCTTACCCCTTAAGAGGGGGACTTTCTTTACCTCACGAGCGGGATCAGTCACGCTCACAAACTGCTTAGCCATGTCCAAAATATGCAAAATCTGCTCTTTTGGCAAACCTTCTAAGGTCAACAGGTGAGTTAATTCACCTGCGGAGTTAAATTGATTTACGGGTTGATTAATCTTATCCCCTGAACTCATGACACACGCTCCTCAAGTTGAAAGCTGAACTTGCCAGCGGCATCTTTTTCTAAAACCAGAATTTTTTGCTCTACTACATCAACCTTTTCGCCTACGAAATCAGCCGCAATGGGAAGTTCTCGATTACCGCGATCAGCAAGCACCATTAACTCCACTTGAGCAGGTCGCCCAAAATCAAATAATTCATTTAATGCCGCCCGCACTGTTCTACCAGTGAGTAATACATCGTCAATCAAAATAATATTGGCGCCGTTCACATCAAACGGAAGATGGGTTGGCATCGTGCTTGAAGTTCGTAGTGCAGTCATCCCCTTCTCTGCATAGTCATCCCGATGAAAAGCCACATTGATCACTCCAAAGTGGGGCATGCCTAAATCTTTGGCTAAACGCTCAGCAATCCAAGCTCCACCCATGGCCAATCCAGCAAGCTCAAAGGAGCCAGACTGCTTTCGCTGGCGCAGATTGACAAGTAACTTTTCGTATAACTTTTCAGCATTCATTTTCAGATTCCGAAACTTTTAAGCATAGAGTTTTATTCAACATTCTTTATTGCAACTTTTGCTGCCAACTCTGAAAAATATTGCTCCAATAAGAGCGCTGCAGAATGGGCATCTAGATTGTCCTGCATTTGAGCATCACCCTCTAAAACTGCAGAGGTATAACGTTCATCTACCCACTCCACTTCCAGTTGGAAGCGGCCGTGCAATTGATTGCCAAAGCGAACTGCCTTAGATGTCATTTCATGCTCGGCACCATCGGGATGAAGGGGTTTACCCACCACCAATCGTTCTGGCTGCCATTCTTTTAGGAGACTTTCGACCTCTTTAAAAAGATTGTCGCTGTTGGGGGCTGCAATTGTTTTTAATGCCTGACCTGTACCGGTTACTGAATTTCCGACTGCCACACCCACTCGGCGCGTACCGTAATCAAAGGCCATCACCGTGATCGGCTTAGGCATGCCCTGCCTCACCCGAGAGGTGCGAAAGGTCAAAACCTAAATGACTGATGGTTTTTTGATAGCGTTGACTATAAGGAGTCTTAAAAAGAATCTCACTCATTTGCTGGCGTGAAAGTGGCACATTCATCCAGCCATTGAGAGTAATTTCTTCTTCAAGTTGACCAGCTCCCCAGCCCGCGTATCCCAAGGTCATCAAAAAATCTCGAGGACCACTTCCACAAGCAACAGCCTCTAGAACATCTTTAGAGGTCGTCATTGTGAGCCCTCCCGGGATTACCAGGGAAGAGCTATAGGCAATTAAAGGATTGGGCTCATGCAATACAAAACCACGTTCAACCTGAACAGGACCACCAAAATAAACGGGTTGATCTAGCAAAGGTGCGATTTCAAGCTTGAGCTCAATTTTGTCAAAGAGTGTTCCAAGATTGACTTCGGTTGGTCTATTGACCACCAATCCCATTGCCCCTCTTTCGGTGTGTTCAAAAAGATAGATCACGGAACCTGCAAAATCGGTATCGACCATACCAGGCATTGCGATCAGAAATTGATTGGCTAGATGCTCGGCTGAATATGAAATCAAAGGGTCTAGACTAGACTCTGAGTCTAATGCTTTGGAGGCTTGATCTTTCTTCGCCATAATCATATGCCTTTATTTTACAGAATAACTAGATTTTCCCTGTAATCCAGTAGGCTAAAAGCCCAACCAGCTCATGCAATGCTTTATTCCAGTTCTGAGCCCCACCCACCAAATCAAAAGAAGTCCACCGCAGGCGATTAGCCGTCTGGTAATCCACCGGCAAAGCTAAGACCTCAATTCCTTGCTTTTGAAAGATCTTTAAAGATCGATACATATGGCTGGCCGAAGTAATGACCAACCATGGCCTAGAGGACCCGCCCTCATTTTTGATGCCAAACTCGACCATCATCGGCTTTAAATACAGGACGTTTTCATAGGTATTACGAGATTGGTTTTCATAATGTACTTGGGATCCATCTAAACCCTGCTCTTGAACTAGTTGTTTAAATGCCTCGGCTTCTGACATCCCTTTGGGGTTCACACGCCCAGAATATCCACTGAAGATGAACGGTAAATCTGGATGCTTGCGAATGAATTCAAATGCCCTTGTGACGCGTTCAGCAGAAGAGTAAATGGAGACTTCCCCACGGTCCATCGCAATTTCGCCACCCTCAATTGCACCGCCCAAAATAATGACCCCACCTAGTTCACTTTTCATCAACTGACTCACGCTAGCTTGCGGTGCCCTATCTTCAAGAACCCTCAATACAGATTCAGAAGTTGGTAGGTATCCCACCACAGCAAGATTAAAAACGGCAATCATGAGAAAGCGTCGTGAAAGATGAGGCTTTCTTAATGAAATGAAAAGCAAAGCCAATACTATCCACACTATGACCCAATTTAAGGGCTCGATGCAAAATTGCACTACCTTCGAGAGAATAAAAAAAATCGTATCCATCAATGCTCTCGATCTTAACCTCTTAGGCAAGCAAGGGTAGTCATTTAGCCCTAATATAGGGTCTATGCAAAAAGCGCTAGTTTGGCTCCGCCGCGATCTTCGTCTTTATGACAATACTGCCCTTCACCACGCCCTGGCTGAGGCTGGGCAGGTCTGGCTGACCTTCATTTTTGATAAAGATATTTTGCAACCCCTATTAAAAAAAGGTGAGCTTGACGCTAAGGGCTTAAAGCATGATCGCCGCGTTGACTTCATTTGGCAGGGTTTAAAGCAAATGGATGAAGAACTGCGAAGCTTAGGTGGCGGACTCATCGTACGCTTTGGCAAACCAACAGAATGTATCCCCCAGATTGCAAAAGACCTTGGGGTCAATACTGTTTTCACAAACCATGATTATGAACCTTCTGCAATTGCACGTGATGAAACGGTAGCAAGTTCTCTTGAAAATTTAGGCATTCATTTCGAGAGCTTTAAAGATCAAGTCATTTTTGAGAAAAAAGAAATTTTGACGAATTCCAATACTGTCTTTTCAGTGTTTACTCCGTATAAAAATAATTGGCTCAAAACTCTTCAAGAAAAAGATTTAGCCCCTTATGACTGCACCCCTAAACCCGGGCAATTTGCAGTCATTCCTAAAAAATTAGATGAAATCTTTCCCTCTCTCGAATCCATGGGCTTCGTTAGCACTGGCATTGAAGCCTACTTGCCAGCAGGATCTGCAGCCGGTCAGGCATTTTTAGAAGACTTTCTGAACCGTATAGATCATTACCAAATTGGCAGAGACTTTCCTGCCATTAAGGGTGTCAGCTATCTCTCTACACATCTGCGTTTTGGCATGCTCTCGATTCGAGGCTTGGTACGCGAAGCCCACCGCCGTATGTTGGCAGGCAGCATGGGGGCCACCATTTGGTTAAGTGAGCTCATTTGGCGTGATTTCTATTTCATGATTTTGGCCAATCATCCACGGCTGGCAGATGGTGTTTCATTCAAACCTGATTACGACAATATTGTTTGGGAAAGCGGTACCAATGCAAAGAAACTATTTGCAGCGTGGTGCGCAGGAAAAACAGGTTACCCACTAGTCGACGCAGCCATGCACCAGCTTAATCAAAGCGGCTATATGCATAACCGTTTACGGATGGTGGTGGCGAGCTTCTTAACAAAAGACTTAGGTATTGATTGGCGCTGGGGTGAAGCCTATTTTGCAGAGCATCTCAATGACTTTGAACTCTCTTCAAACAATGGTGGTTGGCAATGGGCCTCATCATCAGGGTGTGATGCACAGCCCTATTTTCGGATATTCAACCCCATTACCCAATCTGAAAAATTTGATTCTGAAGGTAAATTCATTAAACGCTATTTGCCACAATTAGAAAAACTCTCTCAGAAATCGATTCATGCACCTTGGTTGTCAGGCCATCTTGAACTTGAGGCAGCAGGTATCTTACTTGTAAGAGATTATCCAATGCCGATCGTGAATCACGATGAGGCCCGCAAAAATACCTTAGTAAGGTATAGCGTAGTCAAAAAAATCAATGTCGACTAGTTCAATGACGTCCTTTCCGTTTTAAGATAGAGAATGAGCAAGATCTATGCAATTGGTGATGTACAAGGATGCGCGCCTTCACTAAAAGCTCTCCTTAAAAAATTACCTCAGAAATCTAAAATGATTTTTCTGGGGGATCTCGTCAATCGCGGGCCTGATTCCCTTGGTAGCTTACGACAACTCAAATTGCTTCAAGAGGCTGGTCGTGCCGAATGCATCCTAGGCAATCATGATTTACATCTCTTAGCAATCGATGCAGGCTTACGAAAAACTAAGGGTCTTGATACTGTTGATAGCATTCTAAATGCCCCTGATCGAGCAGAGCTCATCAAATGGTTGCGTCATCGGCCTATGGCTCTTAGTAATGGCAAAGTACTCATGGTGCATGCTGGAGTATTACCTCAATGGGATCTCCAACAAACGATTGAGTGCGCCCAAGAGCTTGAAAAAGCATTGCGCCATAAGTCTTATAAAGAATTTTTGGCCAATATGTATGGGAATACTCCTAATAAATGGCGCTCATCACTAAAGGGTTATGAGCGCTTACGAGTGATCACCAATGCCCTAACACGTATGCGATTTTGTACTCCTGGCGGTCAAATGGAATTTGAGAGTAAAGAAGGCCTAGAAGATGGCCCTGCTGGCTATATCCCCTGGTTTAAAGTTCCCAAAAGAAAAACGCAAGATACCCTGTTGTACGTCGGCCATTGGTCTACTCTCGGTTTGATGCGCCAGCACAATGTGATTAGCCTTGATACAGGCTGCGTATGGGGTGGCAAACTCACCGCCATTGAAATTGCAGAATCAGGAATAGATTCTAAAAAATCAGAAGTGATCCAAGTGGCGGGCTATGACCACCCGCTCAGAATGTAATCCAGATTTAAATCAAAGCTTTGAAAATGATTTTTCAGCGGCAGTACTAATCTCCGCAAGCACTGCGTCATCATGTGTAATTGAGGTAAAGCCTGCCTCATAAGCTGAAGGTGCAAGGTATACCCCTTCATCCAACATCAAATGAAAGAATTTCTTAAACGCATCAATATTAGTTTTAGTAACCGCCTCGTATGAACTTGGGATACTGGCAGCAAAATAAAATCCAAACATACCACCAACGCTATCTACTGCAAAAGGAATATTGGCCTTATCAGCAGCCTTCTTTAAGCCAGCCATGAGCTTTTGAGTTTGACCGGTCAAGCATTCATAAAAACCTACTCTAGAAATAATTTCTAAAGTTTTAAGTCCCGCAGCTACCGCAACTGGGTTACCTGAGAGAGTTCCCGCTTGATAAACATTTCCTAAGGGGGCTAACTTGGACATGATTACTTTATTGCCACCAAATGCTGCCATCGGCATACCGCCGCCCATGACCTTACCCAAGCAAGTTAAATCAGGCACGATGCCTTGAAGGGATTGAGCCCCTCCTAATGCAACCCTAAAGCCTGTCATCACTTCATCGTAGATAAGGACACTGCCGTGCTTATGAGTCAAAGAACGAATAGCAGCTAAAAACTCCTTTGAAGGTTGAATCAAATTCATATTGCCCGCAATCGGTTCAATAATGACAGCTGCAATTTGATCGCCTTGCTGATGAAATACCTCCTCAATAGCAGCAACATCGTTATAGGGCAAAACGAGTGTGTGTTTGACTAAGTCTTGAGGAACGCCACCAGAGGAAGGAGCATTTTGTGTAGAGTCGGCAAAAGTTAATAAGCCAGAACCAGCCTTTACCAAAAGACTATCAGCGTGACCGTGATAGCAACCCTCAAACTTAATAATCAAATCTCGATTGGTATAGCCTCGTGCCAAACGCAAAGCACTCATGGTTGCTTCAGTTCCACTAGACACCATGCGTACTTGCTCGACGCTCGGCATTATGGCGCAAATACGCTCTGCTAATTCAATCTCGCCTTCAGTAGGTGCGCCATAACTAAAGCTCGTTTCTGCTGCCCTTTGAACAGCCTCGACCACTTCTGGATTTGCATGGCCCGCAATCATTGGGCCCCAAGACATAATTAAATCGATATATCGTTTGTTATCCGCATCCCAAAAATAAGGGCCTTTAGCTTTAGTAACAAAACGGGGCGTGCCTCCGACCTGACGGAAAGCTCGTACCGGAGAGTTCACTCCGCCCGGAATAGTCTTTTGTGCGCGTTCAAATAAAACTTCATTTTGGTCTACTTTTGCCACTTTGATTTCCTAATCAAATCGCCATCATTTCAAAATCTTCTTTACGGGCACCACACTCTGGACAAGCCCAATTCATCGGGACATCTGCCCATAAGGTTCCTGGTGCAATTCCTTCATCTGGTAATCCATCTGCCTCGCTATAAACCCAGCCACAGATAAGGCACATATAAGTCTTCAATTCCATTGATCTTTCTCCGCTTTACCTAATCTTTTTTGATTTCTTCGATTTTAAATCGCCTATTCCAAATCGCTACTATTTTAAGATGATTGCTTCGTGTGCATCTCAAACTTAAAGAGGCGGCATTCTAGCGGGCCATTAAATAAAGGGGTGCGCTTAGATTCTTTAATACGCAATTGCCCAGGTAAAGCCATATCCGCCGTTAAAACAAACACATTCCAGCCACCAAAAGAATCTTTGAGATGCTGACCAAACTGTCTTAGAAACTCAACAAAGTTGGGATCTTGTTCCTCTTGGGCTTGTAATCGCTTTAATGATTCTCGACTAGATTGCTTGGCACTTTGACGACCTGTTTCAAGATTCAACTCAAAACGGTTTTCCGGCTCTTCCTCATAGTCGGTTACTGCTGGATTTCGTTCTTGTCCACGACCACCCTTGATCACTAAACGCTCGCCATAAGGTGGGTTTAATAACATGACCCCCTCTTTGGTATTGATGGGTGGCTTTGCTGCTAAAGCGTCAACTTGCCTAACAACTGGCTGATCGGGTAATTGGGCTCTTTGCCAATTCCCCCTAAACATCGAGACTAATTTTTCATTAATATCTCCACCGCTAATTCCAAGCGATTCTACCGTGGGATATTGCTGACGCATTACCAACATTTGGGCTAGTGCCGCTTCCTTCAATTCAAGCCAACGCTTTTGCTCGGTAGGCTCATTAAAAGGTTTGAGCCTCTGAAAGCCAAAACCATGAGCTGAAGTCACTAAAGGACGGTAGGCTAGTCGACTTGGCTTGCCATCATCACCATACATCCCCGCACGAATAGCTCCTGGCGGAATGGCCAATAACCTTTGTGCTGCCTCAATCAAAAAGGTTCCACTACCGCACATCGGATCAAAAAGCGTCTGTGATGGTTGCCAACCCGTAATCAACAAAATACCTGCAGCTAAATTTTCTTTTAAGGGTGCATCACCCTTTTCATCGCGCCAACCCCTTTTAAATAGAGCCTCTCCAGATGTATCTAAATAAATGGTGACTTGATTTGCAGTTAAATGGGCCTGTACACGAATATCCGGAAAGGCTGTATCAATACTAGGCCGATCACCCGTCACATCACGCAAACGATCCACAATCGCATCTTTGATTTTGAGCGTAGCAAAATTCAAGCTCTTTAGTGGGGAGCGATGCGCCGTCACATCAACGCGTAAAGTTTGTTTAGAGGTAAACCAGTCTTCCCAAGCCAAACCACTAGCTAACTTATATAAATCATCTTCCTGTCTATAGGGTGCTTGTGCCATTTGTAATAAAACGCGACTAGCAATTCGGGAGTGAAGATTGAGGGCCATCGCCGCAGAAATAGGAGCTGCCAAGCCAATACCACCCGAAGGACTGGTAGGCGTTGGATCAATGACCCAAGTACCCAGCGCCTTAGAATCTGGACGATTCGCAATACTTGCTAACTCTTGCGCGAGCGGCGCCTCTAGACCACCTGGACAAACAACAAAAAATCTCATAGGTCTAGCAATCTTAGAAAAAGAAAGAACTTAAAAATAGCAATTAGGGTTTAAAAATAACGAGAGCCACAACGATCACTAACAAAAGTACAGGAGCCTCATTAAACCAGCGGTACCACACACCAGATTTGGTATTCATACCAGCTCGGAATTTCTTTAGTAGATTCCAGCATGAATGATGGTATCCAATAATCAATAGTACAAAAAATAACTTTGCGTGCATCCAAATTTCACCGGCACCAACCCTGAAGTGAAGCCAAAGAGCAAGTCCTAACAGTATGGCAGGCACTGCCAAAATCGTCATAAACCGAAAGAGTCGGTCAGCCATACCAAGCAGACGAGCATAAGTCTCAGGATTTTTTTCATCTGCGAGATTGACAAAAATTCTAGGCAAATAAAATAATCCTGCGAACCAAGATGTAATTAAGACAATATGAAATGTCTTTATCCAGAGATATGTATTACCCATAGTGATTTGTCTCTTAAGTACGAATCTCGCCATGACCCATGACGATATATTTAAGAGAGGTCAGGCCATCAAGCCCTACTGGGCCTCGTGCATGAAGCTTGTCATTCGAAATACCAATCTCAGCGCCGAGGCCATATTCAAAACCATCGGCAAAGCGTGTGCTCACATTGACCATCACACTGGCACTATCTACTTCACGTAAGAATCGATCAGCCAGAGCCTTATTATTAGTGATGATGGCATCAGTATGTTTACTACCGTAGTGCTCTATATGGCTCATAGCCTCATCAATATCAGCGACAGTCTTAATTGACAAAATCGGGGCTAGATATTCAGTGCGCCAGTCTTCCTCCTTGGCATCTACTAAATTCTTTAGCCCAGCATCTTCTAAAGTTTTTCGAGTGGCTGAATCTACTCGTAATTCCACTCCCTTATCTTGATAAATCTTACAAAGTGTTGGTAATACCTTTGCAGCAATCACTTGATTCACCAATAGGGTTTCCATCGTATTACAAGGCGCATAGCGTTGCGTCTTGGCGTTATCACAGACCTTTACTGCCATCTCGATATCGGCATCCGCATCAATATAAGTATGACAAATACCATCTAAATGTTTAATCATTGGTACACGTGCTTCAGCCATTAAACGCGCAATGAGACTCTTACCACCGCGTGGCACGATCACATCAATGTATTGCGTCATCGTGATCATTTCACCAACTGCTGCACGATCAGTGGTAGTCACTACCTGGACTGCATCTTTCGGCAAAGCTGCCGCTGCTAGGCCCTCTTGAATGATTTGGGCTAATAAAGTATTGGAATCAATCGCCTCAGAACCACCACGCAAAATCACGGCGTTCCCCGATTTCAGACAAAGAGCTGCAGCATCAATTGTGACGTTAGGACGAGATTCATAAATAATCCCAATGACACCCAGCGGTACACGCATCTGACCTAACTCAATTCCTGAAGCTTGCTTTTTCAAAGCAGAAATTTTTCCAATTGGATCTTCCAAGCTAACAATTTGCTCTAAACCCAGAGCCATGTTTTCAATCGTCTTTGCTGTCATCGTCAAGCGATCAATAAAAGCAGCATCTTGACTGTTAGTCTTAGCGCGCTCAATATCCATTTGATTGACCTTCTGGATCTCACTTGCCTTTTGACGGACAAGCTGGGCAATATGTAAAAGAGCTTGATTCTTTTGTTCAGCCGATGCCCGAGTCATAGCGCGCGATGCTCTACGAGCTCGCTCACCTATGTCATGCATCATTTGTTGTATTGCTGAACTCATTTTTCCGACTTTCTTAATCTTCTCTAGCCTTGCTCTGTCTACAAGCTTAGCGTAATAGATTGCCTACTAAGCGCAAACCATCCCAAGGGTCTGCTGGGAGATCTGCAGCATAAAGACCTTTTGCCTGACGATCTAATCCAGCAGCTACCTGCATTGCTCTACGCAACTTTAAAGGCTGAACACGCTTTAATGCATTCGGGTACAAGCGTTCTTTATTTCCCCAAACACGATTAGCGCGCATTAACTGCTGCACCGACTCACCTGCATCGCTCGCTGCTTTCAACTTAGATAGTAGCCTAAGCTCTTCTGTCACGCTCCACAGAATGAGAACTAAGGGTTCACCTTCGCCTTTTAATCCATCAAGCATGCGATTTAGTCTAGCCAAATCCCCTGCCAGCATGGCTTCGGTCAATTCAAATACGTTATAGCGTGCGACTTTCAAAATCGCAGTCCGAATTTGCTCTTCAGTTAACTTTCCGTTGGGATATAACAATCCTAGTTTCTGAATTTCTTGATGAGCAGCAATTAAATTGCCTTCCACTTGATTCGCAATAAACTCGAGCGCGCTCATCCCTTCGGCTCCAGGCTCGACCTCTTGA
Source organism: Polynucleobacter sp. (assembly GCF_040400325.1). Taxonomy (GTDB): domain Bacteria; phylum Pseudomonadota; class Gammaproteobacteria; order Burkholderiales; family Burkholderiaceae; genus Polynucleobacter. The sequence continues at coordinate 42,823 of NZ_JBBAQK010000012.1, read as the reverse complement.
TTTTGATTTTTTAAGCGCCCAGTAATCCATTGCGGTAATTGGCTGCGATCCAAGGAGTCAATTTGAATAGCCATTCCCGCTTCATCCAAGGCGCTAAACCAAGCAGAGGTCTTGGTCTTTCCATCCAAGCGGGGCAAAATAATACATACCACTGTGTCGGGGGCATCTAGGGCTTGTGACTGAATTTGTGCAGCAAATTGCTTGAGGGCATCTGCACCATCACGACCTGGCTTACCTGTCGGAATACGCAACTCGAGCCAGCGCTTATCCCCAAATAGAGACATGGTTTGACCAGCACTAAGGAGTGCGCTCCAATCAAATCCTCGTTCTTGCAATAACACTTCGCGCTCTGTATAGGATTGTTTTTTTGCCATAGCTCGCAATTGATCCATTGCTTCCATCATCAAGAGCGGCTCATCACCGCTAAAGATATACAGAGGCAGCATTGTGCCGCCAGCATCTAACTTTTTCAGATGGACTTTTAAGGCGTCAGTTTTAACCATGCAATGTCATTGAGTCTCAAAAAGCCTTTGTCCTAGGAGCTTTAGAAGAAGCGGCTACCCGACGCAGAATCTGAATCGCTAAATCACGGCGCATCAAGCCCAAGAAGGTTTGTATCTGGGCATCGTTTGCCAAAACAGTCGAGACCGAGAAATCCATATCTCGTGTGATGAAAACCTCTGACTCGGGCACAATTTCTGTTCCAGCAGTATCAAAGGCTCTAAAGCCCACGCGAATATTTAAGCGATAGGCTGAGATCTGACCGCTCGAGTTAAAAGCCAAAACTTCACGGCCAGTAATTTCATTAGTGATTTCTAGGATTAAATCAGCATCACGCGGATTAATCGCAACCTTAACTGCAGTACCAGTTAATACAGCGGTCTGTAAATCAGCGCGCAGCGGAGGAGATGGGTTACCTGTAATCGCCAGCGCATTAAATGGCAAATCGACTGCGCCGCGCAAACGATATCCGCAGGCCATCAGGCCGCTTAATGGGGCCAGCACAAATAGACTGAGCGCTGTTCTTCTCAGTAAATTAATATTGGCAGAAGAAGATTTTATTTTCTTGTTGTGCTGATTTGAGCTCATCTCTCTAGTTTCCAGTAAAAAGGTTCAGGCTACAAGCTAAGCGACGATATTGACTAAACGGCCAGGCACCACAATGATCTTTTTAGGTGCCCCGCCGTTCAAAGCCTTTAAAGCTGGCTCGCTTTGTAAAGCCAATGCCTCAATTTGCTCATTACTAGCATCTGCAGGCACTCGAATATCTCCACGTAATTTGCCATTAATCTGTAACATCAAAGTAACTTCTGTTTGAACTAGCGCAGACTCATCTACTACTGGCCATGGCGCATCTAGCAAAGAACCAGAATGGCTCTCATAGCCCATATCTTTCCAGAGCACATGAGTTAAATGTGGCACAACTGGATACAGAATACGCAACAAGATGCTGAGGCATTCACGAAGTACTGGTGCGCTAATCGAAGAGCCTTGATCCAGTTTAATTGGCTCAAGCACATTGAGCATCTTCATCGCAGCAGAAACAACAGTATTATATTGACGACGCTGATAATCAAAGTTTGCTTGTTTGAGAATGGTATGTACTTCACGGCGTAATGCTTTTTCAGACTCACTCAAATTGCCTGAAATGTGATCAGGTACATTACGTAGCGCATCGGCTTGACTACTCGAATACATCCACACGCGCCGCAAGAAACGCGAAGCGCCATCCACACCAGCACCCGACCACTCAAGCTGTTGCTCGGGAGGGGCAGCAAACATCACGAACAATCGTGCAGTATCTGCGCCGTACTGATCAATTAAGGCTTGGGGATCAACTCCATTATTTTTACTCTTAGCCATCTTCTCAACACCACCAACGATGACTGGTGATTTAGAGCTACCGTCTTTTAACTTTGCACCTTGTGGGCGACCTTTTTCATCTAAGTCTAGCTCCACATCCAAAGGATTAAGCCAGGTTTTTTTGCCGGTCGCATCTTCATAGTAATAAGTCTCATTCAGAACCATTCCCTGGGTTAATAGATTCTGAAATGGCTCATCAAAGCTAATGAGATTGAGATCCCGCATCACCTTAGTCCAGAAACGCGCATAGAGTAAATGCAAAATAGCATGCTCAATTCCGCCAATGTATTGGTCCATTGGCATCCAATATTCATTACGTTCATCAACCATGGACTTCGCATTAGGACCTGTATAGCGCATGAAATACCAAGAAGAATCGACAAAGGTATCCATGGTGTCAGTTTCACGTCGGCCAGGTTTGCCGCATTTTGGACACTTCGCATTTAAAAAATCGGTGCGCTTATTCAGCGGGTTGCCACTACCATCTGGCACACAATCTTCTGGCAAAACTACTGGAAGGTCTGCTTCTGGTACTGGCACGGCGCCGCAGCCTGGATGAGTTTCATCACCACAGTGAATAATCGGAATCGGCGTACCCCAGTAGCGCTGACGTGAGATACCCCAATCGCGTAGGCGATAGGTAGTCTTGATCTCTCCAATGCCCATCTTTTCTAAATCTTGAGCGACAGCAATAACAGCTTCTTGATGAGACATACCATCAAACTTGTCGCTATTTAAACAAATCACACCCTCTTTTTGAGCGTACCAATCTTCCCAACGAGTTGGGTTAAACATTGGTGACTCACCCTTGAGCGCAATCACTTGCTTAATTGGTAGCTTGTATTTCAATGCAAATGCAAAATCACGCTCATCATGCGCCGGTACGCCCATCACCGCACCATCACCATAAGACATCAAGACATAATTACCAACCCAAACCGGTACTTGCTCATGCGTTAAAGGATGTGTGACATACAGTCCAGTGAACATGCCCTCTTTTTCTTGCGTTGCTAAATCAGATTCAATCACACTGCCGGTCTTACACTTCTCAATAAAGGTAGCGAGAGCTGGATGATCAGCGGCTGCTTTTGTTGCTAATGGGTGCTCGGCAGCAACTGCGCAAAAAGTAACGCCCATGATGGTGTCAGCACGAGTAGTAAATACATACAGCAAGCCATCTTGAATAAAATTGCCATGGTCATCAGCAATTTGATGCTTGAAAGCAAATCGTACGCCACGGCTTTTACCAATCCAATTTTGCTGCATCGTTTTAACCCGCTCAGGCCAACCCAATCCATCAAGACCATCTAATAACTGTTCTGCATAAGCAGTGATGTTGAAATAGTAACCAGGAATTTCTCGTTTCTCGACTAATGCGCCAGAGCGCCAACCACGCCCATCAATGACCTGCTCATTTGCCAATACTGTTTGATCAATAGGATCCCAATTAACTACTTGCGTCTTACGATAAGCGATACCCTTTTCCAACATCTTTAAGAAGAGCCATTGGTTCCACCGATAGTGGTCAGGACTACAGGTCGCCACTTCGCGCGACCAGTCAATTGCAAGACCCATTGCGACCATTTGCTTTTTCATATAAGCAATGTTGTCGTAGGTCCATTTCGCAGGAGAAACCTTATTCTGAATCGCCGCATTTTCAGCTGGCATTCCGAAAGCATCCCAACCCATTGGCATCAAGACGTTATATCCTTGCATGCGCAACTGGCGGGCCATCACATCGTTGATGGTGTAGTTACGCACATGGCCCATGTGTAACTTGCCAGATGGATAAGGCAGCATCGAGCAAGCGTAATATTTTGGCTTTTTCTGACCAGCAGCATCAACTGCACTTTCTGATACTTGATAAGCCTTGACGCTATCCCAATCGGCTTGAGCCGACGCTTCGATGCGACGGTAGTCGTAATCCTTGCTCATGTAATACAGCTCTTTTCTTCTCTAGGTTTAATTCAATGGCTACTTACGCAAACCCAAAACATCTTGCATGTCATATAGGCCTGCAGTTTGATTTTGCAAGAAGCGCGCTGCACGCAATGATCCTTGTGCATAAGATTGGCGACTGGACGATTTATGACTAATTTCGATACGTTCGCCCTCACCAGCAAATAGGACAGTGTGATCACCAACAATATCGCCGCCTCGAATCGTGGTAAAACCAATCGTGCCCTCTTTGCGTTCACCGGTATGGCCTTCTCTTGCATAAACTGCAACATCATCCAACTTTTTGCCAAGGGAATCAGCAATCACCTCGCCCATCTTGAGTGCAGTGCCGGAAGGGGCATCTACTTTATGACGGTGGTGCGCCTCAATAATCTCAATGTCATAACCTTGATTCAACATTTTTGCGGCAATTTCTAATAACTTGAAGGTCGTATTGACACCTACACTCATATTGGGTGCAAAAACGATGGCTAACTTTGCAGAGGCAGTCTTCAGACTGGTAATTTGTTCTGCACTCAGACCGGTTGTGCCGATCACCATCTTGGTGCCCGTTTTTTCAGCAACCGCCAAATGCGCCATCGTGCCTTCAGGTCTTGTGAAATCGATCAAGAACTGAGCGCCACTCAATACCTGAGCTACATCTGCAGAAATCAACACCCCTGTTTTTTTACCTAAAAAGGCAGCTGCATCTTCACCCAACTGCGGGCATGAGGCATGCTCAAGTGCGCCCACCAATTTAGTATCAGGCGTATTCAGAACGGCTTCAATTAACATCTTGCCCATGCGACCTGTGGCACCAGCTATTGCAATCTTCATCATGGATTTCTTCGCTCTGTCATTAAAGTATTAATTACAAACTGCTTAAGAATTTTTTTTACTGGGTTTTCAACGGGGTAGGTTTATCAGAGCCCGCTGATTCTGTTACTAAATTGGTTGTTGGAGCAGAGCTTTCGGCGGGCTTAGGACTCAAAATCTCGGCAGACTTCGTTACTGGAGGTAAATTATTAGCGGGACTAGGAACTAATAATTCAGGTTGCTGTAAAGGTATTGTTACCGGTGGCTTATTGTTACCAGTCAAAATTTCCCAGAAGGAGCGCTTCTGTTTTGCGTAGTTATCAATTTCTGCGACCATCTCTACTTCGGTTGGCAAGGCATCGCCGTCAAATTTCACCACTTTATCGCCATCAAAAAAGACGGTAACACGACGCTCTTTTCCAATGACTTGACCAGCGCGTTTGAATTCAAAAACATAATCCCAGCGATTGACATGGAAATAGCTTGCCAATAAGGGGGTGCCTAAAATTTGACGGACCTGTTCGCGTGTCATATCCAACTTCAGCTTCGAATATTGCTCACTGGAAATAAAATTGCCTTGGACGACGTCAGGAACATAAGGCCTAAAAATAGTATTCGCCCAAGCGCGCTGATGGTCATCCACTGCAGAAGTGCAGCCTCCCAGACTTAAAAATCCCAGGAAAGTAAGCGCCACTAAGCCAACCCGTGGGGAAGCATAAAACCTCTTTACAAAAGGGCTCAAAAAGCGATTAAAAAGTACAGGGCAAATTTGCATGGCTAGACGTATCATTAAGATCTTGATTTTAGCTCCCAAAGCCATGACTACGAACCAAAACCCATCGCCAGCAGATTTAAGAGATATCGGTCTAAAAGCAACCGGTCCTCGCATGAAAATCTTGGATTTTTTTCATCACAACGGGGGTACTCATTTCAGTGCGGAAGATGTCTTTATGGCGCTTGCTAAAGAAGATCAAGAAATCGGCCTAGCCACTGTATATCGAGTGTTAACCCAATTTGAGCAAGCAGGGCTTTTACTTCGTAGCCATTTTGAGTCCAGTAAGGGCGATAGTCGGGCCATCTACGAACTCAATGAAGGCAACCATCATGACCACCTAGTTTGTCTTGACTGTGGCCATGTTGAGGAGTTTGTAGATGAGGCAATTGAGAAAAGGCAGCGGGATATCGCTAAAAATCTTGGATTTAAGCTCCAAGAGCATTCTTTAGCAATGTATGGCCATTGCCTGAAGAAGAACTGCCGAAATAAGCAAAAATAGATGGCATTAGC
>NZ_JBBAQK010000012.1:0-36821 GCF_040400325.1 Polynucleobacter sp. | reverse complement strand
CATTAGCATCACTATCAATAGCGCAATTTCAGTAACTTTTAGTGAGTTTTAACTACTTTTACCGACTTTTACTTACTTAACCGCCATTAAAGCTTTTGCAGCATTGAGCATTTGCACTGAATAACCCCATTCGTTGTCATACCAAGCCAATACCTTGACCAATTTTCCATCAGCAGAAATACGAGTCTGTGAGGCATCGTAGATGCTTGGACGAGGGTCGTGGTTAAAGTCGATGGAAACTAAAGGTAAGGTATTGAAGCCCAAAATACCCTTAAGTTCACCGTCGCTTGCCGCTTTCAAAATGGAATTGACTTCCTCTACGCTGGTAGCACGACTTGCGGCGAAGGTTAAATCTACAACGGACACATTAATAACTGGTACACGCATTGCAAAACCATCAAAGCGACCTGCGAGCGCTGGCAACACTAAGCCAATGGCTTTGGCTGCACCGGTTTTAGTTGGGATCATACTGGTCACAGCTGAGCGCGCCCGACGCATATCCTTGTGATAAACATCCGTTAATACTTGGTCATTGGTAAATGCATGAATCGTGGTCATTAAGCCTGACTCAATACCAATTTTTTCCAACAAAGGTTTTACTAAGGGTGCTAAACAGTTGGTGGTACAACTTGCGTTAGATACCACCACATCACCTGGCTTTAAAACCTGTTGATTCACGCCATACACAATCGTCGCATCCACATCTTTTTCACCAGGAGCAGAAATCAATACTTTTTTCGCGCCCTGTTGAATATGAATCATCGCTTTTTCTTTAGAAGTGAAATGACCAGTGCACTCTAAAACTAAATCAACACCCAACTCACCCCATGGGGTTTCTGCTGGATTACGAGTGGAGAACATTTTGATGCGATCGCCATTCACTACCATGCAATCACCATCAACTGAGACCTGGGCTGGAAAGCGGCCATGTGCAGAGTCGTACTGAGTTAAGTGGGCATTAATTGCAATATCACCCATCGCATTAATCGCAACGATCTTAATATCTCGCCTAGGCTTGCCATTGACCTGGTCTTCATACAAGGCGCGCAACACCATGCGCCCAATCCGACCATAGCCATTAATTGCGACATTAATTGTCATTCCATTCCCCTAACTTATATTAAATTCACGAATTTTTAATCTTTGATGAGTCTTGATATTTATTTCCGTGTAATGCACTGCTTCACAGTCTTTGCAATCTGATCGCTTGTTAAGCCAAAATACTCATAGAGCTGTGGTGCAGGCGCAGACTCACCAAAAGTATCTACTCCATGAACAGCTGCGCAACCATACTTCCACCAGAAGTCACTCACGCCTGCTTCAACGGCGATACGAGGAATATTGGCAGGTAATACCTTAGCTTTATAGGTGGCATCCTGCTGATCAAAGACGGTAGTAGAAGGCATAGAGACTACGCACACTCCAATCCCATCCTTTTCTAAATGCTGCGCAGCTTGAAGAGCAAGGGCTACTTCAGAACCAGTAGCAATTATCACAGCATCAATCTTGGTAGATTTTGGATCACGCAATACATAAGCGCCACGAGCAATTTCTTTTACTTGGGCAGCGCTACGAGAAATAAATGGGCAGGTCTGACGACTAAAGATTAAAGCGCTTGGCCCATTCTTACGCTCGATTGCTGCACCCCAGGCAACCCCACTCTCGGTGGTATCACAAGGACGCCAGACCATGAGATTAGGGATCAGCCGCAAGCTAGCGACCTGCTCAACAGATTGATGGGTTGGACCATCTTCACCCAGACCAATGGAGTCATGCGTAAAGACAAAGATGCTGCGCAACTTCATCAAAGCCGCCATGCGCAAAGCGTTACGGCTGTAATCTGAGAAGGTTAGGAAGGTACCGCCAAATGGAATGTATCCCCCATGCAGAGCGATACCATTCATGATGGCGCTCATCCCAAATTCACGAACGCCATAGTTGATATGGTTGCCCCATTGATCACCGCGCACGGCTTTACAAGTAGACCAATTGGTTAAATTAGAACCCGTTAAGTCTGCTGAACCGCCCATAAATTCAGGAACAGCGGGAGCTAAAACTTCAATCGTATTTTGACTGGCTTTACGGGTTGCTACAGATTCTGCTTTTGATTCACATGTTTTCAGATAGGTATTTAAAGTGGCTGCAAAATCTTTCGATAAGTCACCCTGCATACGACGCTGTAATTCCGAGGCGAGCTCAGGATATTTGTTTTTATATGTTTGGAATTGTTTATTCCATTCATGCTCAAGTGCTTGGCCACGCTTTTTAAAATCCCAAGCCGCATAAATATCTTTTGGAATTTCAAATGGAGCGTAGGGCCAGTTCAAAGCAACGCGAGTCTGAGCAATCTCAGTTGCACCTAATGGTGAACCATGTACTTTATCGCTACCGGCCATATTGGGCGAGCCCTTACCAATGGCGGTCTTACAGCAAATTAATGTCGGTTTGTCACTCTTTTTCGCTTTTGTAAGCGCCGCAGATACAGCCTCGGCATCATGACCATCAACATCCCGGATCACGCTCCAGCCATACGCTTCAAAACGTTTTGGCGTGTCTTCGTTAAACCAAGATACCACCTTACCGTCAATAGAAATTCCGTTGTCATCCCATAAAGCAATGAGCTTATTTAACTTTAAGGTACCAGCCAATGAACATACTTCATGACTAATACCTTCCATCAAACATCCATCACCTAAAAAGACGTAAGTGTAGTGATCAACAATTTGATGTCCTGGGCGATTAAATTCTTCTGCGAGCAATTTCTCAGCAAGCGCCATACCGACTGCATTCGAAACTCCCTGACCCAATGGTCCAGTTGTTGTCTCAACCCCAACAGTCATTCCGTACTCTGGATGACCAGGCGTTTTGCTATGCAATTGACGGAAATTTTTTAACTCTTCAATCGGTAAGTCATAACCGGAAAGATGAAGAAGTGAGTACAACAACATCGATCCATGACCATTCGACAAAACAAAGCGATCACGATTCATCCAATGCGGATCGGTGGGATTATGTTGTAAATGTTCATTCCACAATCCAACAGCGATATCTGCCATGCCCATCGGCATACCAGGATGACCTGAGTTAGCCTGTTGAACTGCATCCATGGATAAGGCGCGAATGGCATTAGCCATGCGAATTTGAAGGTTTGACATCGTAAAAGTGGTCTCGAGGTAAATAAATTGGCTATATTTCAGTAATGCCCCAATTTTATCTTCCCGCGCCATGGAAATCCGAAAAGCCAATTACCCTCACCACTGAGCTTGCCCACCATTTACGAGTCCGACGCGTCCAAATCGGGGAAACCTTCCCTGTATTCGATGGAAATGGCCAAATTGGGCAGGCTACGCTGCTATCTATGACAGGAAAAACGGGGCAAGCCGAGCTTAGTAACATTCAGACCGATACCAATCGCGAGACTTCATATGCAATTACCTTGGCCCAAGGACTGGCTGGTGGTGACAAAATGGATTGGATCGTCGAGAAGGCAGTTGAAACTGGTGCGCAAATCATTGCGCCTTTGCAATCTGAACGCTCAGTCATTAAGCTGACACGCTCAAGCGATGAGGAGCGTGCCCAAAAACGACTGGCTCACTGGCGTGGAATTATTCAAGCAGCCTGTGAGCAATGTGATCGGACTGTTTTCACGCAATTAGAGCCCATTCAGAATTTCCAAGCTTATTTACAATCCAACCCAAAACCAAAGCTCAAACTTCTTTTGAGCCCAGGTGCCACAAAAAGTCTGTATTCCGTACTTCTAGATAACGATCCTCAGGATATTGTTTTGATGATCGGTCCTGAGGGAGGTCATTCGCCTGAAGAAGAGGTCATGGCACAGGCTGCAGGCTATCAAATTGTTTCATTGGGTGAGCGGGTACTCAGGACTGAAACGGCCGGTGTAGTGGCGATTACAGCCATTCACAGTGTATGGAATCCTGAAATACAAAATCGCCTCAAGTAGAGGCGATCTCAGCGGCTTTCTAAAAGGCTTTAGCCTTAAGCGAAAGAATAGAAGACGCGGTACGGCGTGCGACGCTCTGCCCAAAAATCCACAGCATCACGGAACACATCTAGCAATGTCTCGCGAGCTTCTTTGTCAAATTTTTGAGTACAAGGCAAGCCCTCGAGCACCACAACAAAACCAGGTTGGGGACCAGATTTATCCACTGTAGTCGTTAAAGCATCTAACAAAGGATCAAAATTCTTTGCCTGTTGTTTTGTAAAGGAGTAAGCAATCGCGATCGATTCCAAAACTTCGCCTTTGGTCATTGCATTTGCACAGTTTGCGTAAATGTAATGCTGTCCGAGCTCAGTAGCCGCCTCTTGAAGATCTGGAGTACGGAAGGCGCGAATAGATTGCACAATATTTGTGCGCACACTGCGCAACATTGCCGGCGGTCCGGCATCACGAACGGCCAAAGCGGCACGCCAAGAAGCTGTCACTTTTTTCCCCGAAACTTGATTTGCTGCATAGGTTTGTAAACGAGATAAGCCGCCCTGAGCATAAATATTGGCAGCGGAAGATTCGGTTTCTGAACGATCATTGCTATCCCAACTTTCAGCACGGCTATGTTCCTCAAAGCTGGCTATACTACTGTTTTCAGAGTGATTAATCATGATGGGTGTTATGTTACCCTTGACACGCCATCAAATCAAGCCCAATTACAGTGTATTTTATATAAACCTATGATTTATATAGGAAAAATATATGTAAGCGATTGCTAACATATATATCTTCAGACCCCTAGGAAATCCCTCTGGCGTCACTTGCGGCCTCAACTACAGCCAAAGTAGTCACATTGACGATCCTGCGAACCGTGGCTGCAGGAGTCAGAATGTGAATCGGTTTAGCAACACCTAGTAACAATGGCCCAATCGCAATGCCATTACCTGCCGCTGTCTTTAGAAGGTTATAAGAAATGTTGGCAGCATCAATATTTGGCAATACCAAAAGATTAGCATCTCCCTTTAATGATGAACTAGTAACTGCAGCACTGCGAATGGTGGCATCCAAAGCGCTATCGCCATGCATCTCCCCATCAACCTCTAATGTGGGATCTGCCTTTTGAATGATTGCCAACACCTCGCGCATTTTGACTGCTGAAGGAGCATTACTAGAACCAAAGTTTGAATGCGAAAGTAAAGCTACTTTTGGCGCTAAACCAAGCTTACGCATTTCACTAGCAGCCATTAGGGTTAGTTCAGCCAATTCCTCTGCTGTGGGATCAATATTGATATGGGTATCTACCAAGAATACTTGGCGACCTGGAAGAATTAATCCAGACATAGCGCCATACACTTTTGCACCGGGCTCATGACCAACAACCTCATCAATATATTTCAGATGAGTTGCAGAATTGCTCACTGTTCCGCAAATCATGCCATCCGCCATACCCTTAATAGTCATGATGGAACCAATTAAGGTATTACGACGACGCATTTCCAGCTTTGCGAAAGATGCTGTTACACCCTTACGCTCAGTCAAGCCTAAATAGGTTTGCCAGAAATCACGGTAGCGAGGATCATTTTCTGGGTTGACGATCTCAAAGTCCTCACCAAGCCTCATCCGTAAGCCAAATTTAACAATCCGATGCTCAATCACCGCAGGACGACCAATCAAAATTGGGGTGGCTAGGTGTTCATCAATGATGATTTGGACCGCACGTAATACGCGCTCATCTTCGCCTTCTGCAAACACAATTCGTTTTTGATTAGCCGGTACTCGTTTAGCGATACTAAAGAGTGGTTTCATCAAAGTACCAGAGTGGTACACGAATTGTTGGAGCTGATTACGGTAAGCATCAAAATCTTTGATAGGGCGCGAAGCCACACCATCATCCATTGCAGCTTTCGCCACTGCGGGCGCAATCACTGTGAGTAAACGGGGATCAAACGGTTTTGGAATTAAATATTCTGGGCCAAAAGAAAGATTCTCGATACCATAAACAGAAGTAACCACCTCGCTTTGCTCAGCTCTGGCTAACTCGGCTACAGCCTTTACAGCAGCCACTTCCATGCCGCGCGTAATCGTAGTAGCCCCCACATCTAATGCACCACGGAAGATAAATGGAAAACACAAAACGTTATTGACTTGGTTCGGATAATCGGTGCGTCCAGTTGCCATCACTGCATCTGGACGAACTGCTTTTACTTCCTCCGGCAAAATCTCTGGGGTGGGATTTGCTAAAGCAAAGATCAGTGGTTTATCAGCCATCTTCTTGACCATCTCTTGCTTAAGAACGCCACCAGCAGAAAGCCCTAGGAAAATATCGGCACCAGCAATCACATCATCCAGAGTTCGCAGATCAGTCTCTTGGCAAAATGGCTCCTTCTCAGGATCCATTAATTCTTTTCTTCCTTTGTATGCAACACCAGCAAGATCCGTCACCCAAATATTTTTACGGGAAATTCCTAATTCAACCAAGAGATCTAAACAAGCAAGTGCAGCTGCACCGGCACCTGAGGTAACTAACTTCACATTACTCGCATCTTTACCAACTACTTTCAAGCCATTCAATATTGCCGCAGCCACAACAATCGCGGTGCCGTGTTGATCATCATGAAAGACGGGAATCTTCATGCGTGCTCGTAACTTACGCTCGACGACAAAGCAGTCAGGCGCCTTAATATCTTCTAAATTAATACCACCAAAAGTTGGCTCTAAGGCTGCAATAATTTCTACTAGCTTGTCTGGATCGTTTTCGTTGACTTCAATATCGAAAACATCAATGCCCGCAAATTTTTTAAAGAGTACTGCTTTGCCTTCCATCACAGGCTTGCTTGCTAATGGGCCAATATTACCCAAACCAAGAACGGCTGTGCCATTCGTGATCACGCCGACTAAATTTCCACGAGCGGTGTATTTAAAAGCATTCGCTGGATCTTTAACAATTTCTTCGCAAGGTGCTGCAACACCTGGGGTGTAGGCCAGAGCCAAATCGCGCTGATTGGTTAATTGCTTAGTAGGGGCAATCTCAATCTTGCCTGGGGTTGGAAACTCGTGATATTGCAAGGCAGCCTCTCTGAGGGCTGCTATTTGTTGCTCTTTATTATTTTCTTTACTCATCAACGAACTCATAGATAGGCGTTATCAAGCTTCCAATTCTATTCCCCTTAGACGTTCTTCCGCCAACAGCCTAAAATGATGCATGGCCTCTCCATCTGACCACATTGGTGAATTTGACCTCATTCAACGTTTTTTTAAAACGGGTGCTGATGCCATGCATCCTCAGCTAGCGATTGGCCTTGGTATTGGAGACGACTGCGCCCTCATTCATCCAGCTAGTGATGAAGAAATGGCGATTACTACCGATATGCTGGTAGAGGGTAGGCACTTCTTGGTTGGTGCTAATCCTGAACTATTGGGCTCAAAGGCCCTAGCAGTCAATCTTTCTGACCTTGCTGCCATGGGTGCAAGACCCTTAGGATTCACCTTAGCGCTGGCTTTACCTAGTGCTGATCAGAAATGGCTAGAGGCCTTTAGCAAGGGCTTATTTTCAACTGCAAAACAATACTCATGCTCCTTGATCGGGGGTGACACTACCTCGGGCCCGCTCACAATTTCAATTACTGCATTTGGCAGCCTGCCTACCGGAAAAGCCATTCGAAGATCAGGGGCAAAACCAGGGGACGATATTTGGGTTTCAGGAACACTGGGGAATGCCAGGCTGGCACTTGCAGCACTCCATCATGAAATCTCACTCTCTGATGCAGATTTCAAACAAATTGAGAATCACATGCATCAACCCACCCCCAGGATTGAATTAGGTATTCAATTAAGAGACATTGCTAGTGCTGCTTTAGATGTTTCAGATGGACTACTCGGCGACCTAAAACATATCCTTAAACAATCTCAAGTAGATGCACAAATCTTGATAGATCGTTTGCCAAAGTCTGAAATCTTATTAAAACAAAGTATTGCGATACAAAATCAATTTGCCGCATGTGGTGGCGATGATTATGAGCTTTGTTTTACGGCAGCAAGTCATCAACGTGATGTCATTACCCGTATTGGTCAATCATTACGTTTAGCAGTGACCCATATAGGGCAAATCACAGCGATGAAAAATGCCGAGGCATCTATAGAATTATTTTCTACAGATGGAAATCGCCTAAGCGATGCAGAAATAAAACCATTATTGAAGTCATTTGATCACTTTAAATCATGAACTCAGCGCCACCCTCCTCACCAGTCAATCCTAACTTCAAGTGGGTCTTCCAAACTGCAGGACGTACCATCGCCTTTGGCTTTGGTAGCGGCTTAAGCCATATTGCACCTGGCACTGCGGGTACTCTCTGGGCATGGGCTGCCTTTTTAGTCGGAGAATACTTTTTATCCACTGAAGATTTTGTATGGATTATTGGAGGTGGAATTTTATTGGGTTGCTGGGTCTGTGGTCATGTTAGCGAAGAGCTTGGGAGAAAAGATTTTGGTGGGATCGTCTGGGATGAAATCGTTGCCTTCTGGTTGATACTCATTTTTATAATGCCTACCAATATTTGGATGCAGATTCTTGCCTTCATACTCTTTCGCTTTTTTGATGCCGTCAAACCAGGTCCAATAGGCATGATTGATCGGCACTTTAAGAATATTGACAGTACCCCAAGTACACCATCCAGCATCCCGCAAATCATTTGGAGGGGCGTTGGCATTATGGTGGATGATTTTGCAGCCGCCTTCTTCACACTCCTCATCATGGCACTCATTCAAGTAATGGTTCGCTAGGAAAATAGATGAATACAGTCGATACCGCAAAAGCACTTGCTAATCTTTTACTTACTCAAGACTGGAAAATCGCCCTGGCAGAGTCCTGCACTGGCGGCCTCGTTTGTGCAACCTTGACTGAATTACCAGGCTCAAGCGCATGGTTTGAGCGAGGCTATATCACCTATAGCAATTTAGCCAAAACAGAATGTCTTGGAGTGCCCACTGAACTCATTGAGTCTCATGGTGCAGTCAGCGAAGCTGTCGCTAGAGCTATGTCTGAGGGTACGCAACGAGTTGCAAAAGTGAAGGCCGCCGTCTCTATTACTGGGATTGCTGGGCCATCAGGTGGATCTACTGAAAAGCCTGTAGGAACAGTTTGCTTTGGGTGGACGATTCAAAATAATAGTGGCGATATATGCACTACTTGCGATACCCAGCTTTTTCAAGGGAATCGTCAAGCGATTCGCGACCAGGCTGCCCACTTTGCTTTAACTAAACTGCTTAAATTACTCAGCAGCTAATTACTTCATCCAGCCCTTGCTGTGGAAGTAAGCAAGCGGAATGATGGCTGATACCAACATTGCACCAATGGCCATTGGATAACCCCAAGAGGTATCTAACTCTGGCATGTGTTTGTAGTTCATACCCCAAATACTGGCCAGTAATGTAGGCGGCATCAACGCTACCGATACCACCGAGAAGATCTTGATGATCTTAGATTGGTTCAAATTAATGAAGCCTACTGTAGCATCCATTAAGAAGTTAATCTTGTCGAATAAGAAAGCAGTATGGTTTTCTAAAGAATCAATATCGCGCAAAATTTGACGCGCCTCTTCTTGCTGCTCATCTGATAACAACTTGCTACGCATCAGAAAAGATAAGGCTCTACGGGTATCCATCACGTTACGACGAATGCGTCCATTGGTATCTTCTTCAGTTGCAATGGTTTCTAATACTTCAGCAGCATCTGAATCATTAATTGCATCAGAAAGAACACGTTTACCTGCACGTTCAAGATTTTCATAAACCTCTTCAAGAGCGTCGGCAGAATACTCGGCATCAGTTGAATACAAGTCGAGTAATACATCTTTTGCATTGCTGACTGAGCCTGGGCGCAAACGTGCACGCAAACGGACTAAACGGAAAACAGGAAGATCTTCATCGTGAATCGAGAACAGCACTTGCTTAGTCAATACAAAAGCGACACGTACGTTACGGGAAGTTTCGTCTTCATCTAACAAGAAGTCAGTACGAATATGGAGATGGCCATCATCGGCCTCAAAATATCGAGCTGAAGCCTCTAAGTCGCCTAAATCATCCAACTCAGGCAAAAGGACTCCAAATGCCTCTTTAATCCAAATAAGCTCGTCCTCCTCTGGATCAACGACGTCGATCCAGATAGGATTAGCGTATTGCAACAATTCATTGCGATCTTCGACTTGCTCTTGAGAGAGGCGGCCATTTTGCAGGACGAACAAGTTGATCATGGTGAACTCCTAAGGAATGTGCGCTAGTTTATCCTATAGAACATGACAGTTTCACTAAAATAAGCCAAAACCAATGAACTCAAGCTCAAATACCTTTAACCAGCAACTCCAGTCTGCATGGGCTTCCCAAGGCAGCATGCTATGTGTTGGCTTTGACCCCGACTCAAAGCGCTTACCCCCATTCCTTCAAGGGAAACCTGAGGGCATCTTTGAGTTCTGTCGTGAAATTGCAGATGCGACCGCCGATTTAGTCTGCTCCTTTAAGCCTCAGTTTGCCTACTTTGCATCCCAAAGAGCTGAGGCCCAATTAGAAAAGCTCATCAGACACCTGAAAGATCATCACCCCCATATTCCGGTCATCTTAGATTCCAAGCGCGGTGATATCGGCAGTACTGCCGAGCACTATGCCATAGAGGTATTCGAGCGTTATGGAGCTGATGCCGTGACAGTTAGCCCTTATATGGGCTTTGACACGATTGAGCCTTATTTGCGTCATCAAGGCAAAGGGGTCATTGTGCTCTGCCGTACCTCCAACCCAGGGGGCTCCGATTTGCAATTCTTAAACGTGTTCCCCGATGGTCAACCCCTCTATCTTCATGTAGCCAAATTAGCCGCCCAACAATGGAATAGCACTGGACAAATTGGCCTAGTCCTTGGCGCCACTTTCCCAGAAGAGATTACAAAAGTGCGTGCGATTGTTGGCGATATGCCTTTACTGATACCTGGTATTGGCGCCCAAGGGGGCGATATTGAGGCCACTGTAAAAGCCGGTGCCATTCCAAATAAGCCTGGCACCGGCATGATCATCAACTCCTCTCGGGCTATTCTGTACGCTAGCTCTGGTAGTGATTTTGCTCAAGCTGCAAGAACAGTAGCGCTGAATACCCGCGACGCATTGAGGGCGGCGGCTGCCAAATAAACATCTAACAGCCTTATTGCAGAACTACTTATTCGAGCTGCTTTTTGGATTAGGTGCTAAAGCAACCCGATCCATATATTCCAAGATGAATTCTTGGCGCGTCGGAAAATGAATATTGGCCTTACGGCAATACTGAGTTTTATCAAAACATTTCGGTGCGGGTAAGGCAGAAGCTAAGGCGGCCGACTGCTCTCGATCCAATGCTGCCGGGGTGGTGGTGAAGTAATGCTGGGCTGCTGCACCAATTCCAAAAATACCTTCGCCCCACTCTACAGAGTTGAGATAAATCTCAAATAAGCGTTGCTTAGATAAAGTCAGCTCTAGCAAACCAGTAATGATCAGTTCTTGGCCCTTACGAAAATAGTTTTGCTCAGAGGATAAAAATAAATTTTTGGCCAATTGCTGGGTAATTGTTGAACCACCCCGTAATGCCGTTTTCGCTTGTTTGCCTGATCGATTTTTTTGCTGGTTCTTCTCCCAGGCCTTTTGCATATCTTCAACGCGGACCCCTTTGTGCTGAAAGAAAATATCGTCCTCGCTGACTAGTACTGCTCTTTTTAGATTCCCAGAAATCTTGTCATAAGGAGTCCACTTTGATTGAATCGGGCAAGTCCAATGCCAAGTGCATAAACGCCAACGCTCAGCCCTTTGAAAAGCGGTGCTATCTGGGTTGATGGTGGTCCATAAACCAATCTGAATAGCAAAGTAAGCCTGCATGGCCAGAAAGCCAAACAAGAGGCACTTAAAGGGATAGATAAACCAGCGCATTAGGGCGAAGAGCTAAGTTCTCAGCTTCGCCAATACTACTCGGGGGTCAATCGCGGAAGCAAGGCCTGCGCCACGCCAGATTAAGAATGCATCGGCAGCCTGCTCAACCAGCATACCCAAGCCATCACTAACGCGGGCCCCTCTTTGAAGGGCCTGCTGCATAAAGCTGGTTGTCTTGCCGTAGAGCATTTCATAAGCAAATGAACTGGGCACAAAAATATTAGCTGCCGCTTTAGCGCTGATGGGCGATACATTATCAAGACCTGCAGCAGTAGCATTGATCACCACATCAAAGGGTGTCGTTTTTCCTGCGTCTTCTAAATCGTCTAATGTAACTGACTCTAAATTTGCACCTTGCGTAAGCTCAGAAAAAATCTTAACTAATTCATCTGCCTTTGCGTTTGAGCGATTTGTAATCACAAGATACTTGGGAGATTGCTCGAGTAATGGCCCCAACACGCCGCGTGCGGCACCGCCAGCACCTAGAAGTAAGATGCGCGCACCCTTTAAGGCAATACCTTGTGCGAGTAAATCTCTTACCAAACCAGCGCCATCAGTGTTATCTCCATAAATTTGCTCATCTTGAATCCAAAGGGTATTCACAGCGCCTGCTAATTGCGCTCTAGATGTTAAGACCTTAGCAAATGCTTGAGCATCTAATTTAAACGGCACGGTCACATTCATCCCTTTGCCACCAGCAGCAAAGAAATCTTGTGCAGCTTTTGTAAAGGCTCCTAAAGCTGGCTGTAAGCTTCCATAGTGCATCGCCTGATTGGACTGTAAAGCAAACTGTGCATGAATCTGAGGTGATTTACTATGCGCGATTGGATTACCAGCAACTGCGTACACATCCATCCCAGAAAAAAGCTTTGGGTCAGTATATAAATCCATGGATTCTGATGAAGTCATGATGAGAGGATAAGCGAATTTTTGATCTATTTCTTGAACTATTTGTGAGATGGAATCAACGTCGCAACTCTAAGCGATCAGTACCCTCGCGGGCGAACTCAAAAGTGGAGACCCAATCTAAGACATCAATTTGCTGACGCATTTCAGATGGGAAAACGCCAAATGGAGCAGAAGCCCTCACAATAGCCAAAGCCTGTCGATCCAACTCAGGATTGCCTGAGCTCCGGCCAATCGATATGCCGTCTTTCCCCTGTGCATTGCTGGTGATATTTCCTTGAGAATCCACACTGACAACGATGATCAAGCTACCATATAAAGGTCGTCCATTAGTGCGTGGGAAAAATGCGCTCCCATAAGCTTCAATCTTTTGGCGCATGGCATCGTAATAGTGAGCAAAAGTTACCGCCTTCGCACTAGTGGCGGTTAATACCTTACGTCGAGCTCCACGTCCATCGGCTTGTATACGCCTCGCTAATTCTGCTTCTAGGGAGTTTAGTTGTGGTGTAATTTTTTGCTCGTCACCACTCTTGCGCCCTCCAGAGCGCGCACGTTGCTCCTCTAACTTTGCCAGCATTTGTTTTTGCTGTTTCTCTAATACTTCAAGGCGCGCTTCTGTTCCTAGTCGTGCACGATGGATCGCTGTAGCATCTTGATTTTCAGTTTTTCCGCCACCTTGGAGATCAGCCTGAGCTAATTTATTAGCCTGCGTTGGCGGTGTTTTGCTACTTGCATTAACTAGTACTACGCTCAGTGGGGCATTAAGTCGACGGCTTTGAATTTCTCCAGCGCCCCAGCGAATAGATAAAAAAAGGAGGTGAATCACAAGTGAAGCACAGAGCGCAAACCAAAATGGGTGGCGACGCCAAGCACTTTGAAGCGATTGCATCACAGCAGTTGGGTGAGATGTCATTGGCAAAATAAAACTACCCTGCAGTACCATCTTCAGTAGGATTTTCGATGGTCTCTGGTGCAATCTTTGCTGGCGATTCAGTTTCTAAAACGCGCACGCCCGCACTTAATTGCAATAAATCCACCTTATCAATCTGCACCTGAGCACGCGTCATCCGCGGATGGGCAGCTAGCTCTGGAATGGGTAAATGCAAGGGTATTAATTCAAGACGAGACATGCCTTCCTTGAGGTGCCGTGCAAAAACTATTTTCGACCCACCCTCCTGTGCAATCCAGCGTAAACACCAATACTTCTCCAGCCTATCTTGATATTCCCCATAGGCCTGATAGCAAGACTCAAAATCGGCTGCAATTCCCATCAAAACAGCATCGTTTGGCGGGAAAGGAGCAACCATTTTGGCTGTCACACCATGCTTGGCTAGGGCGATGAGTTGCCATTGATTCACTAAATCTGAATAACGTCGTAAGGGTGATGTGCACCAAGCGTAATAGTCCAAACCTAAGCCCTCGTGTGGTCCTGGGCTTGTCTGCATTCTTGTCCGCAATGGGCCCCACCCTTTTTGAGTTCTAAAGAGCCCAGGTAAGCCATGATCAGCAAGTAACTGGCCTGAAGCGCTATTACAAAAAATCATCCATTCAGCAACAATCGTATCTAAGACTGAACCGCGTTGACGCGGAATAATTTCGATACGCTCTACCCCATCAACTGGAGCCACCTCAAAGTAAAAATCTCTTGCTAAGGCATTAGGATCTATCACCCCTAACTGCTCTGAGCGCAGGCCATTTGCTACACGCTTTTCTTGACGACTTGCATGTAAGTGCTTAGCCGCACGCCATAAGATGGATAACTCTTTGCGAAAAGGATAAGTTGCAGCTTCATCTAGCAAACTATCTTCACTAACCAAATGCTCCAAGTCTTCCAAACGCAAATTGGCTGCCATCGGCACCATCTCTGCGCGCATCTGAATAGATTCACGAATCAAAAGACCTTGGGCATTAAGGTCTACGTAGATCGATAGTGCCGGACGAGGAGCGCCTTCATCCAATGAAAACTGCTCGATCACCGAATCAGGCAGCATCGTTATCTTGTCACCCGGAAAATATACTGTCGACATACGATCCCGCGCAACCCGGTCAAGGGGATCATCCTTGGTAATAGCCAAACCAGGTGCAGCAATATGAATTCCGACGCGGTGGCCACCCGTTTCTAAATTACTCACTGATAGCGCATCATCAATTTCTGTAGTACCTGCATCATCAATAGAGAAAGCCTTTACTGGGGCAAGCGGTAATTGAGCAATAGCAGCATCGTAAGCAGATTGATCAACCCCAATATTCTGATTGTGAGCGCTACCATTTGGAAAATGGGCTTTTAGAAACAATCCTTGGTGATAAGCCAACGGAGACTCAATCGCAGAACATCTGATCATTAATTGCGCCGGCGATTCACCTGTTTCAGAACAAGCCACTATCAGGGCCTTATAAGCAGTGGTGTTCTTGTCTGGCGAAAACAATAGCTGACTTGAGGAAGACCTCAAGACCTCCGGAAAGTTACCCGAGACTAACTCTTGTTGCCACAAGGTCTGAAGCTCTAATTCTTTTTGTTTGCGCTCGATAGCAGCTAATCCTGCCTGTAGCTGCTCGAGAGGTGCTCTTTGGAAACGTCCACGACCCTTGCGCCGAAAGAAGACTGGTGCGCCTTGCAAAGCAATCGCTAAAGCAACTTGCTGAGAGATATTAGCTTGGGATCCAAAGTACTCGAGGGCAACATTGGCCAAACTAAACTCTTCTTCAGGCGCGCAATCCCAAAGGAACTGTAAGTCGATTTCTTTGGACAAAAGCTGCGCTTGGTCCATCAGTACTTGCGCCTCAGGTTTATCAAAACGTAGCCAAACCTCTTTAGCCTTCAGTTTGATTTTTTTGCCCGATAGGCCAGTTGCCTGCCATGATTCCGCATCCCCAGCACCGGATGCAGACTGGACAGTAGCAACTTTAATATCGCCGCCCTCTTCATAGACAAGATTCATACTTAGAGGGAGATCCCACCACTAGCTTCCAAAGCCACTCCATTCACATAGCTAGCCTCATCACTAGCTAAAAATAAATAAACATTCGCCATTTCTTCTGGAGTGCCAAGACGTCCAAGCCAACTACGCCTCTCAATATCCTGCAAAATATTTTCTGGCATGGCTTTCACCATTTCAGTTGCGATAAAGCCAGGGCATATCGCATTGACTCGAATTCCTTTGGGACCCAGCTCACGCGCCCAAGTCTTAGTGAATCCAATCACCCCAAATTTGGTTGCGGAATAATTGGTTTGGCCAAAGTTTCCATACAGACCAACTACGCTAGACGCATTCACAATAGCACCTGAGCCAGCCTCAAGCATGTGGGGCACTATCAACTGCGTACAGTTAAAAACACCCTTTAAGTTCACATCAATTACATTATCAAACTGTGCTTCAGTCATCTTGATTAAGCGTGCATCTTGTGTAATGCCAGCATTATTAATCAAGATATCGATACGTCCATGCCTTTGCATGACTTGATCAACAACCGCTTGAATACTCGCCCGATCAGTGACGTTCATTTCATAGGGTTCAGCATGCAAAACTTGTGCAGCAGCGCCTTTAACTAACTCCAGATTGATATCTGCAATCATGACCTTAGCGCCTTCCTGAGAAAAGCGCTGAGCTGTCGCAAAACCAATCCCTTTTGCTGCGCCAGTGATGATCGCCACTTTATCTTTTAATCTATCGCCCATTTTTGCTTTCTTTTCTCAATTTCTAATCTGAACATCTACTAATCAAATACTATTCATTCGGCTAAGGCTTTCAATATTTTTTGATGCACTCCGCTAAACCCACCATTACTCATTACTAGAATGTGATCACCGGGCTTAGCCTCTTTTGCAACAGCAGCTACTAATGCATTGAGATCATCAAAAGCCTTAGCTCTGCTGGGGCTCAAACTATTGAGCGGAGCTAAGACTTCATTTAAATCCCAACCCAATGATTCTTTACCAGCACTAGCCCCATAGGCAAATACATTATCGGCAGCTTCTAAGCTCACTGGTAATTGTGCCTTCATCAAGCCTAATTTCATCGTATTGGAACGCGGCTCCAATACCGCCAAGATACGCGCCTTACCTACGCGACGGCGTAAACCATCAACTGTGGTCGCAATGGCTGTTGGGTGATGTGCAAAATCATCGTATACCGTGATGTCGTTTGCAACACCAACGGTTTCCAAGCGACGTTTCACATTCTTAAATGCGGCCAATGCACGGGCACTATTTTCTGGAGAAATACCAATGTGGTTTGCTGCAGCTATTGCTGCAAGCGCATTGAGCTGATTATGTCGCCCCATTACTCCAGAGTCTGGCGCCCACTTTACATTGGCCACTTCATTGCCAGACTTTTTCACAATGAAGCCATCATTTTCTTGAGAAATTAAAGACCATTCATTTGTTGCTGCTTGCCCGAAGCGCTCTACTGGGGCCCATGCGCCACGGGCCACTACACGCTCTAATGCAGGCTCTTCACCATTTACCACTAGCAAGCCATCGCTGGGAACAGTTCGCACTAAATGATGGAACTGGGTTTCAATTGCCGCTAGATCTGCAAAGATATCCGCATGATCAAATTCCAAATTATTTAATAAAGCAGTACGAGGCCTGTAATGCACAAACTTACTGCGCTTATCAAAAAAAGCTGTGTCATATTCATCTGCCTCAATAACAAAATACTGACCTTCGCCTAGATGGGCAGATACTGAGAAATTCAGTGGCACTCCACCAATCAAGTACCCAGGCTTGTAACCATTAAATTCTAAAATCCAAGTCAGCATGGCTGAGGTAGTGGTTTTGCCATGCGTACCAGCAACTGCCAATACATGTCTGTTGTATAAAACTTGCTCACCCAACCATTGGGGCCCAGAAATATAAGGCAGGCCCTGGTTCAGAATGGCTTCCATTAGGGGATTGCCGCGAGAAACCACATTGCCAATCACAAATAAATCGGGCATGGTCTCAAACTGTAATAATTGATCTGGTGAGAACCCCTCAATCAGCTCTATACCCTGAGCTTGAAGTTGGGTACTCATTGGTGGATAGACGTTGGCATCACAACCCGTAACGCGATGTCCTGCCTGACGGGCGATTGCGGCAATGCCGCCCATGAAAGTACCGCAAATGCCCAAGATATGAATATGCATCTGCGAATTTTAGCTAAGGAGTTGGAGTGAATCGAAGACAGTGGATCATCATTACCCTAATTAGTCTTTTGGCCCTCCTGGCCGGGGTCTTTAGTTCGAACTGGATTTCTAAAATAGAACTTGCTAGTGAACCTGCTATCAAAGCGTTTTTTGCTAATCCCTGGAAAACGCCAGATGGAAAAACAGTCAATTCTGCAGATTGGCAGGGAAAAGTCCTAGTGGTCAACTTTTGGGCCTCTTGGTGCCCTCCCTGCGTAGAGGAAATGCCCACATTGGACCTCTTACAAAAGGCTTTCTTACAAGAAAATGTCGTATTTGTCGGCATCGGTATCGATTCACCCTCTAATATTCGTGAATTTCTCGAAAAGACCCCTGTTTCCTACTCCATCTTAATTGGTGGGCTTGAAGGTAGCGCTCTTGCCAAACAGATGGGCAATGCCCAAGGCGCTCTACCTTTCACAGTTATCATCAATTCCAAAGGCAAAGCTGTTTATAGCAAATTAGGGAAAATAAGCGAAGATGAGCTCAGAAAGGCCATTAAATTAGCCATATAACAATATTTAGCCTATTTTAGTAGAGGCTATTGATCGAGAAATTGCACAAAAAAGAAGCTGCTTTACCAATTAATTTCAATATTTGAGGCTAAAAATCGATATTTTTTCAGCTTCCAAACTATCTGAGCGGGTATACTTTCTCTCTTAGGAAGTGATGCATTGCATTTAGTAAAGATGCATTTGTAGTCAAAAGCGGAATACAGCAATTGATCATTAACTGCCTCTAAAAACAGGGAACTATGTCGAAAAAAGCTTCAATTCTCGTAATTCAGGGCCCAAATCTCAATTTATTGGGAACTCGTGAGCCAGATGTTTACGGAAAAACGACCCTAGAAGATATCCATAAAAAGCTAAGTGAGCTCGCAAAGGCGAGCTCAATAGACCTAGACGCCTATCAAAGTAACCATGAAGGCGAGTTAATCGACCGTATTCAAAAGGCCAAACTCGATGGTGTGGATTTCATCATTATTAATCCAGGGGGCTTTACCCATACTAGCGTTGCCTTAAGAGATGTATTGGCTGGTGTTGCCATTCCGTTTACTGAAGTCCATTTATCCAATATTCATCAGCGCGAAGAATTTCGCAAACATTCCTATTTATCAGACATTGCCACCGGTGTGATCTGCGGACTTGGCGCGATCGGATACGAGTTAGCACTTCAAGCAGCTATCACTCGTTTAAAAAAATAAGCTTATTTTAAGAATTACAAGAGAGAAAGTGCTCCTATGGATCTGAGAAAACTAAAAACCTTGATCGACCTCGTTTCTGAATCAGGTATTTCTGAGCTAGAGGTCAACGAAGGCGAAGACCGCGTCAGAATTGTTAACTCGGGTTCTGCAGCTCATGCTGGACAAGTCGTTTATGCAAGTCCAGCGCCCTCCCAAGCAACTCCAGCACCAAGCGCTTTAGCTCCAGTGACTGTTGCAGCTTCTGAAGAACCTTTGGAAACGGGTTTTGTTGCTCGCTCCCCTATGGTGGGTACTTTTTATCGGGCGCCCAATCCGGAATCTCCTAACTTTGTCAATGTTGGTGACACTGTTAAGGTCGGCCAAACTCTGTGCATCATTGAAGCTATGAAATTGCTTAATGAAATTGAAGCCGAACAAGAGGGCGTCATTAAGCAGATCCTATGCGACAACGGTCAAGGCGTTGAATTTGACCAGCCACTGTTCATCATCGCTTAATTTCTGAGCGCACCTTTCTCATCCACTATTACTTAACTCAGAGCAGATATGTTCGATAAGATTCTGATTGCCAATCGGGGAGAAATTGCTCTCCGAATCCAACGAGCGTGTCGCGAATTGGGAATTAAAACAGTGGTGGTCTATTCCACCGCAGACAAAGAAGCCAAGTACGTGAAGTTGGCTGATGAGGCTGTTTGTATTGGTCCAGCGCCATCACCACTCAGTTATCTCAATATGCCAGCGATTATTTCCGCTGCAGAAGTGACTGATGCTGAAGCGATCCACCCCGGTTATGGCTTCCTTTCTGAAAACGCAGACTTTGCTGAGCGCGTTGAAAAGTCTGGCTTTGCCTTTATTGGTCCTAAAGCAGAGACGATACGATTAATGGGCGATAAAGTTTCTGCTAAGCGCGCCATGATTAAGGCGGGCGTTCCTTGTGTTCCAGGCTCAGAAGGTGCCTTACCTGATAACCCAAAAGAAATTATTGCTACCGCTAAACGTGTTGGCTACCCAGTCATCATCAAGGCAGCGGGAGGTGGTGGTGGTCGGGGTATGCGCGTTGTTCATACTGAGGCAGCATTAATCAATGCTATCAATATGACGCGAGAAGAAGCCGGGCGCGCTTTCGGCAATCCCCAAGTCTATATGGAGAAGTTTTTAGAAAAACCTCGCCACGTTGAGATTCAAGTATTAGCTGATTCCTTTGGTAATGCGATTTGGCTCGGTGAGCGCGATTGTTCGATGCAACGTCGACACCAAAAAGTGATCGAAGAGGCCCCCGCTCCGGGAATTGATCGTCGTTTAATTGCCAAGATTGGTGAGCGCTGTGCTGAAGCCTGTAGAAAAATGGGCTACCGTGGCGCCGGCACTTTTGAATTCCTGTATGAAAACAATGAATTCTTCTTTATTGAGATGAATACCCGTGTTCAGGTTGAACATCCTGTTACAGAAATGATTACTGGCGTGGACATTGTTCAAGAGCAGATTCGTATTGCAGCTGGCCTCAAACTGAGCTATCGCCAAAAAGACATTGTGTTCCGTGGTCACGCTATAGAGTGCCGCTTAAATGCAGAAGATCCATTTAAGTTCACGCCAAGCCCAGGAAAAATCAGCTCATTCCATATGCCTGGCGGTCCTGGTATTCGGGTGGATTCCCACGCTTATAGCGGCTATGTAGTTCCTTCGAACTATGACTCCATGATTGGTAAATTGATTTCCTATGGCAATACTCGCGAACAGGCGATTCGTCGCATGCAAATTGCCCTTTCAGAAATGGTGATCGATGGAATCACTACCAATGTTCCTTTGCATCGTGAACTCATGCTTGATCCAAACTTTATTGAGGGTGGTACGAGTATTCATTACCTGGAACATCGCTTAGAAGAGCAGGCTGCAAGTCGCGGTAAATCCTAATTAATGCGAGTTTTTCATGTCATATCGTGAGCTCGTCTTTACGGTAGTTGCTGAAACTGCCGAACCCTTAGGTGATGCCCTGCTTGAATTAGGCGCCCTGTCTGTGACAGTTGAAGATGCAGCGGCAGGTGGGTATGACGAGAACCCGCTTTACGGGGAACCAGGGCTCTCTCCTGACGTGCAAGCGTGGGAACGATCATCGGTAACAGCACTATTTAATCCAGAGATTGATGACTCAGGTAGCTCAGAATTGATTAATGACCTATTGATCTCACTCAAAGAATCTGGTTTTCAGATTGCAAGTCCACAAGAAAAAATTGTTGAGGATCAGGACTGGGTTCGCTTAACCCAAAGCCAATTTGCACCCATTCAAATTGGTGAGCGCATTTGGGTTATCCCCTCTTGGCACGATGCACCCTCCGATCCCAATGCGATCTGCTTAGCAATAGATCCCGGTCTTGCTTTTGGAACCGGCAGTCATCCAACTACACACTTATGCTTACTTTGGCTTGAACAACAACAGAACCTAGAAAATCAAAGCTTGTTAGATTATGGATGTGGTTCAGGAATTTTGGCCATCGCCGCATCTAAGTTGGGCGCTACACCAGTAGTTGGAACAGACATCGATCCACAAGCAATGGTTGCCGCACGCAGTAACGCTGAGATCAACAAGACTGTCATCCAGTTTGTATTGCCCAATGAAGATGCTCTAGAACTTGCGGCACAAACTAAATACGACATTGTGATGGCCAACATTTTGGCTAATCCACTGCAAGTGCTTGCGCCTGCTCTGGTGAATAAAATCAGGCCTGGTGGGCAAATCGTTTTATCGGGCGTGCTGGCGCGTCAAGCTGAAGAAGTCATCGCTACCTATAGCCAATGGCTCACACTTTCCGTCTGGAAAGAAAGTGAAGGATGGGTTTGCTTACATGGCGCCCTTTCAAAAGCAAAGACAACAAGCATTTCTTCACCCATTCAAAAAAAAACTTTTCGGTTCATTCTATTTAGCCTCTTACTGATACTTCTATTGGTATTTGGCGAACATCTCTCCAGAAATTCTTTATTACCTGCAATTGCACCAAGAGTGGATGGCAGCTCCTCTTGGATCGCAGTAAAGTCTTTTTCTCTATTAAATCGAATTGATCAAAAATTATGTGTGGCCTTAGGCTGCATCAATCGGCCTGTAAGCGATTTTGCAGCGTGGAAAATAACTTTAGCTACGCTATCGCTAGAAAAGGCGCGAGAGGGGCTTAAAAACGCTCCAAATCAATCTGTATTAGAAGTTGAAATACAAAATCGTCTCGCAATTGCAGTTTTGATCCCCAATTTAGAAATTTCTCTCACTGACGCTGAAGAATCTGAACTCAAATCAATTCAATTAACGCCAAAAGAATGGTTACCAATTGCTTGGCAAACATCCCATCCAGAATTTTTACTAAAAGGCGCGCCCTCTGGTGAGCTGATCAATGCTCAATTACCCTTGTCTTTACCGGTAAATGCAGCAGGTTATCGTGTAAGAGTCCTTTATCCACAATAATCTTTATATTCCCCCTTTTATCTTTATTTCTCGTAGAAAGTAATTTATGGCTAGCTTGATTTGTGGTTCGATCGCCTATGACACCATCATGAACTTTGAAGGCAAATTTGCTGATCATATCCTGCCAGAACAGATTCATATTCTCAATGTGGCCTTCTTGGTCCCAACCATGCGCCGTGAGTTTGGCGGTTGTGCTGGCAACATTGCTTATAACCTCCGACTCTTAGGTGGCGACCCCATCATCATGGCCACAGTCGGTGGCGATGCAATCCCTTATATGGACCGTCTTAAGCAACTGCAGATCGATGCGAGCCATATTCGCCAAATTGATGATGCGTTTACTGCCCAAGCCATGATCACAACAGATCAGGCCAATAACCAAATTACTGCTTTTCATCCTGGTGCCATGGATGCCTCACACCTCAACCAAGTTTCTGCGGTCGTAGCAGAACGTAGCAAAAATACAAAGGGTGCTGCTCAGTTTGGCATCGTAGCGCCCGATGGTCGCCAAGGGATGTGGGAGCACTGCCACCAACTAGCAGAAGCAAATATTCCGTTCATTTTTGATCCAGGCCAAGGACTGCCGATGTTTAATGGTCCGGAACTTCTGGAATTGGTTGATATTGCCAGTTATTTAGCAGTCAATGACTATGAAGGTGAAATGCTTTCTCAAAGAACTGGCCTGCACTTGGCAAAAGTAGCTGAACGTGTAAAAGCCCTGATTGTCACTAAAGGGGCAGAAGGCGCAGACATCTACACCGATGGCAAGCGCATCTCTATCCCACCCGTGCCTGCAGCAAAAGTGGTTGATCCAACTGGATGCGGTGATGCATTCCGTGGAGGTTTACTGTTTGGACTTGAAAATGGTATGGACTGGGAAACGACTGGTCGTTTAGCAAGTCTGATGGGCTCGATCAAAATTACCCATCAAGGACCACAAAATCACCAATTAAGCCAAGATCAAATTGCCAGCCAATTTAAAACAGCATTTGGCTTTAGCTACTAACTGATATCAAAAAAAAATCAGTAATAAAAAAGGGGTCTCGTGAGAGACCCCTTTAAGTAACACCCGTCTGTTTAAGGACGTGTGCCAGTTGGGAAGGGCCAAGCAGCAGCAGGATTCAACGCACTGGTCGCTGGTGCAGCTTTCTTAGCCGCGGGCTTTTTTACAGCAGAGCCCGTTTTCTTCGCAGCAGGCTTACTTACTTTTTTTTTGCTACGCGCTTCTTTGCAGCTGGACGCTTCTTAGCAGCAGGCTTTTTGGCCGCAGCTTTTTTAGCAGCTGGACGCTTCTTAGCAGCTGGACGCTTCTTAGCAGCTGGACGCTTCTTAGCAGCAGGCTTTTTGGCCGCAGCTTTTTTAGCAGCTGGACGCTTCTTAGCAGCTGGACGCTTCTTAGCAGCTACTTTTTTAGCAGCTGGTTTCTTTGCAGCAGGTTTTTTCTTTGTTGCCATGTGTGTTACTCCTTCACGTGAGGATTAGTACAAACTACCGATTAAGAAGACCCGACCACTCATTTCCGCTTGGTTTTGCAACCGATTGGATCTGACGAGCGAGCCATTCATCGGCGCGCGGCTTGATGCTAGGTGCTGCACGCTAATGAATCCTGGAAAAAAAGCCGTGGTCCCAAAGGACAACGGCTTCTTAAATGTGGTGGAAAAAATGGGGAGAGTAGCCCATACACCCTTGATCAAGGGTTTTCGGATTTGAGTCTTGTTTTGCTGACTTCTTAAACTATCCAACCGTCTAATCTCCAATTAACCGGATGTGCACTGTTTACTTACCTTACTACTCCCAACTTAGCGCACCACCAGTTTGATACTCAATAACGCGTGTCTCAAAAAAGTTTCGTTCTTTCTTAAGATCAATCATTTCTGACATCCATGGAAATGGATTCTCTTCATTTGGGAACATCGCGTCAAGTCCTATTTGCAAACATCTACGATTACAGATGTATCTTAGGTATCCTTTGAACATCGGCGCGTTTAATCCAAGCACTCCTCGAGGCATCGTATCTTCGGCATAACGGTACTCTAATTCGACTGCTTTTTCGAAGATAGATTTAATCTCATCTTTGAACGCAGAAGTCCATAACTGGGGGTTCTCCAGCTTTATTTGATTAATTAAATCGATGCCAAAATTGCAGTGCATAGACTCATCACGCAGGATGTATTGATACTGCTCAGCAGCCCCCGTCATTTTGTTTTGACGACCCATTGCAAGTATTTGCGTAAAACCAACATAAAAGAACAAACCTTCCATTACGCAGGCAAAAACGATTAAAGAACGGAGTAATTTTTGATCGTTTTCTAATGTGCCAGTCTTAAAGTTTGGGTCAGTTAATACGTCGATAAACGGAATTAAGAACTCATCTTTAGCGCGAATCGAGTCAATCTCGTGATACGCATTAAAGATTTCTGACTGATCTAAGCCCAAAGATTCGACAATATATTGATAGGCGTGAGTATGAATTGCCTCTTCAAAAGCCTGGCGCAATAGGTATTGGCGGCATTCTGGAGCAGTAATGTGACGATACGTGCCCAAAACAATATTGTTAGCTGCTAAAGAATCAGCTGTAGTAAAGAAACCTAAATTTCGCTTAATGACCCGACGCTCATCTTCAGTTAAGCCGTTTGGATCTTTCCAAAGCGCGATATCGCGGTTCATATTGATCTCTTGTGGCATCCAGTGATTTGCACAACCAGCTAAATATTTTTCCCAAGCCCACTTATATTTAAATGGAACCAGCTGATTTACATCAGTCTTAGCATTAATCACGCGCTTATCGGCAGCGTTCACACGCAAGGCTGCTCCACCGGATAAATTGGCGGCCGCTACTGGCGCAGGTGCTGCAGTCTGCGGTGCTATTGCCACTTCATCTGGCAGTGGGCGTTGCCGCTCAACTGCAACTGGTTGCGGTGCAATACCAGCTTTCGCTAGTGCTGGAGCAACTTCCTCATCCCAATTCAACATAACTTTCTCCTAAATTCTTTTTTTTAATCAATCAGCAAATTGCTTATTGGCATGCTTCACATTCTTCAAAACCAGCATCACCTGGGCGCATTGTGCAAGCTGGACCATCTGCTTGTGCTGCACCAGCAGCACTTGCTGCAGCTGCAGCATCGGTACCGTTCACACCGCCGCCACTAGAAACAGAGTTTAATTGACCGCTAGTAACCGTTGATTTCTCAACATGGGTTGCGGCCATCGTACGGAGGTAATAAGTGGTTTTGAGGCCACGTAACCAAGCTAACTTATAGGTGTCGTCCAATGTCTTGCCAGAAGCGCCGCCCATGTAAATATTCAGTGACTGAGCTTGGTCAATCCATTTTTGACGACGGGAAGCTGCTTCAACCAGCCAGCTTGGTCCAACTTCAAAAGCAGTTGCGTACAAATCTCGTAAATCTTGAGGAATACGATCAATCTTCGATAAAGTGCCATCAAAGTACTTCAAGTCAGCAATCATGACTTCATCCCAGAGACCGCGATCTTTCAAATCACGTACTAGATACTCATTCACTACCGTGAACTCACCTGAAAGGTTCGATTTCACAAACAAGTTTTGGAATGTAGGCTCAATACAAGCAGATACCCCGATAATGTTGGAAATCGTTGCTGTTGGGGCAATAGCCACGCAATTAGAGTTACGCATACCATGCTGCTTGATACGCGCCCGTAAACCACTCCAATCCATTGTGGATGAGTTATCTACCTCTACATAACCGCCGCGCTCGGCGGCCAACATCGCTACTGAATCTTGCGGGAGAATGCCGCGATCCCATAAAGAACCTTTATAGGTGCTGTAAACGCCGCGCTCTTCAGCTAATTCACATGAAGCTTGATAAGCATAGTAGCAAACTGATTCCATAGAGGAGTCTGCAAACTTCACAGCTTCATCACTAGCATAAGGAATGCGCTGCATATGTAAGCAATCCTGGAAGCCCATGATGCCCATGCCAACTGGACGGTGCTTGAGGTTTGAGTTACGCGCCTTAGCTACTGCGTAGTAGTTGATATCAATCACGTTATCTAACATGCGCATTGCGGTGCGTACGGTTTTTTGGAGCTTCTCGTGATCCAAGATCATCTTGCCATTGGCATCGGTTGTCATATGAGCAGTTAAGTTTACTGAGCCAAGGTTACAGACAGCAATTTCGGTCTCATTGGTATTCAGGGTGATCTCTGTACACAAGTTGGACGAATGAACTACGCCAATATGTTGCTGTGGGCTACGAATATTGCAAGGATCTTTAAAAGTGATCCAAGGATGACCTGTTTCAAACAACATACCAAGCATCTTGCGCCATAGTTGTTGCGCTGGAATTCGACGGAATGGCTTCAACTCGCCAGCATCTGCTTTTTTCTCATAAGCAACGTAAGCTTCTTCAAATGCTCTGCCGTATTTATCATGCAAGTCAGGAGTATTAGATGGCGAGAAGAGGGTCCAATCACCGTTTTCCATCACGCGCTTCATGAACAAATCAGGAATCCAGTTAGAAGTATTCATATCGTGAGTGCGACGACGGTCGTCACCTGTATTCTTGCGTAACTCAAGAAACTCTTCAATATCTAAGTGCCATGTCTCTAAATAGGCGCAGACCGCACCCTTACGCTTACCGCCTTGATTCACAGCAACTGCTGTATCGTTCACTACTTTTAAAAATGGCACAACACCTTGTGACTTTCCGTTGGTGCCCTTGATATGACTTCCTAGTGCGCGAACATTAGTCCAGTCATTACCCAATCCACCTGCAAACTTAGATAACAAAGCATTTTCTTTTAGGGCCTCGTAAATACCATCAAGGTCATCATCCACAGTCGTCAAGTAGCAGCTTGAAAGCTGTGGACGAGTAGTTGCTGAGTTAAATAAAGTTGGCGTGCTGGACATGAAATCAAATGTAGACAGGATTTCATAGAACTCAACCGCACGACGCTCACGGTCTAACTCATTTAAGGATAAGCCCATTGCAACCCGCATAAAGAAAGCTTGTGGCATTTCAATACGACGATCCTCAATGTGCAAGAAATAACGGTCGTATAGAGTTTGCAAACCAAGGTAGTTAAATTGCAAGTCACGGCTGGCATTTAGGGCGGCGGCCAATCTAGGCAAATCAAATTCACGCATACGAGGATCTAAGAGCTCAGCAGAAATACCTTCATTAATGTACTTAGCAAAATAAGTTCCGTACTCAGCTTGCATATCGCCTTGTAAGACTTCTTTACCTAAAATTTCTTTACGAATGACGTGCATCAAAATGCGGGCTGTCACTTGGCTATAAGCAGGATCTTTTTCAATCAATGTGCGGGACGCCAAAATAGCGGAGTCATACACCTGCGCCATTGGCACACCATCATACAAATTCTTGATTGTTTCGGTAATGATTGGAGTTGCATCAATATGATTTCCCAAGCCTTCACAAGCAGCTTCAAGCACGGTGCGTAAAGCGGCCATATCTAACCACTTCTCTTCACCGTTATCGGTCACTTTGATACCAGAATCACCGGCTTGATTTGCAGTTTGTGTTTGCTGAGAAACCTCTTGTTGAGCAGCACGTTCTTGATTACGTTTTTCGCGATACAAAACGTAGGCACGTGCCACATTGTGCTCACCACTACGCATCAAAACTAATTCAACTTGATCTTGAATATCTTCGATATGAAAAGTACCGCCGTTGGGACGGCTACGTAACAAAGCGCGCACAACAGCATGGGTCAATTGCTCAACCTGCTCACGAACACGAGCAGAAGCAGCGCCTTGACCACCATTTACCGCCAAAAATGCTTTCGTTACAGCAATCGCAATTTTGGATGGCTCAAAAGCGACTACTGAGCCATTGCGACGAATAATTTTGTAATCAGATAATTGAGTTGCCTGATTACCGCCAACACCACCAGCCACAAAACCGGCAGAAGGGGTCTGACTAATAGCCCCTGCAGAACTCATTCCTGGATGATCAATACCAGAAGTTTGGCCTGCTGCTTGTGGATTAGCGTATGTCATGTTGCTCCTGCATTTATATAGTTATTTGGACAAAATATCGTTAAAAAACAATGGGGTATTGCGAGATTTAAACACTACATCTAGTGCCTTGAAGCGCATAAGCTACTAAGTATAGGGAAATATTTAAACTTTGGTAAGCTTTTTCTGACCAACATTTATAAGTATTTTTGCTAAGGTTTGCACTGATTTTGTGCTTAATTTAGTCGGTGTTCCAACTCCCTATTTAAATAAAGGCTTAAAAAGTGAGTATCTGCTCACATATAAAAATTAGCCCTAGCGGGAATGCAAACCAAAAGGTAATTTTTCTATCGGAAGACCTGTGGCTTTTTGGAACTTTTTCCAATCAAAAGATTTTCCTGGATCTGTTTTTCGTTCTGGCGCGATATCGCTGTGACCTGCAAGCTGTAATTTTGGATACGCTTTAGTCAACTCCGATACTA
This sequence comes from Polynucleobacter sp., assembly GCF_040400325.1. Lineage (GTDB taxonomy): Bacteria > Pseudomonadota > Gammaproteobacteria > Burkholderiales > Burkholderiaceae > Polynucleobacter. The sequence continues at coordinate 7,778 of NZ_JBBAQK010000012.1, read as the reverse complement.
GCTTTGCCAAAACTTGATACTGCGCCTCTTCAAAAAAGGTTTCGCCATCACCCTCTAGCTCAATCCCAATAGAAAAATCATTGCATTTTTCTCTTCCCAGGAATGAGGACGGGCCGGCATGCCAAGCTTTGCGTTGCGTTGAAACCAATTGAATTAATTGCCCCGAACGGGTAATTAAAAAATGGCTAGAAACTTTTTGTTCTGCGATTTCTTCAAAATATGGATGTGTCTTTGAGTCAAGCTGATTTTGGAAGAAATCGACTATGTGTGAGCTGCAATCCCGATTTCTAAATTCGCCTGGTGGAAGGCTAATGTGATGCACTACCAGCAAATCCAGTGTGATCTTTTCTGGTCGATTGTCCTGATTAGGGGATATTCGCCAGGCTGCGTTTCCCAGCCAACCCTGATCATCTAATGCATATAAGTGCTCACGAGAACAATAAGAACGGTCTTCAAATATAAGAGAGTCTGATTTTGGCAAATGCACTTTGCAGTGCTGACAGGGCACCATGGCTTCGGGCTCGGATAGAGTCTTAGGGTTTTGGGGCTTAGGGCCAAAGGGATTCCAAACAACTCCCTTGGCTTGTTTTTTTCCCTTAAACCAAAGGTAAAAAAGTCCACTACCTAAAAAAAATAGTAGCCACTTATACAAAGGTCATACTTTCTGAAGAACTACTTCTAATACAAACCGACTACCAACATAAGCAAGCAATAAAACAACATAAGCACTCAATACCCATCGTATTGCAGCCCAGCCACGTAAACCAACCCACCAACGGGCGATCAGTAAACCGGCAAATAAGAACCAGGAGATGAGTGCAAAAATAGTTTTATGGTCGAACACGAAAGGCTTGCCAAATAAAACCTGTGAAAAGAATAGGCCAGAGAAAATGGTCATCGTTAGGAGTCCAAAACCAACATAAAGCAAATTAAATAGCAGGCTTTCCATCATCATCAGTGGCGGCAAATCTTCTAACCAATGTGCAAGACGGCTATTGGGAACAATGGCTAGTTGACGATGTAAGGCACGGTCATAAACACTCATCAACATAGCCTGCATAGCCGCTAGACTTAATAAACCCACTGAGATGGTTGCCGCAATAAAGTGGGCTTTGAACCAGGGATCTGAAACAGCCAAAGGAGAGATGACTACCCCAGGGAAAAAGATCGGGAGAAGAGAACAAAATAAAGCGAATAATATTGACATCCAAAGTAAGCTAGCGATTGGCAAAAACCAGGATTGAAACCAATAAAACGCTAAGCCTACCCAGGCAATCAAGGATAAGTCCTGAGCAAACCCAAAGATGAAACCTTGGGGTGTAAAGACGGAATCGTGTAATTCAATGCCATGAAGTAGCAAAATCACAAAAATACAGGCTTGCATCAACCCAGCAGATAAGGGGGATTCCTTGCCGGCCCTAGCTCTCTGACTCAAAAAGAGCAGTAAAAGTAAATAAAGGGCTGGGGGGAGCCAACCGAAACTTGAGTAACCTAAAATATCCATATAGAAAGTCTAATCGATAAATGCTAGAGAACCTCACCGATCGCCTATCGCGCGTTGTTAAAACGATGCGGGGGCAAGCCCGCCTTACAGAGAGCAATACCGCCGAGATGTTGCGGGAAATCCGCCTAGCCCTACTGGAGGCTGACGTCGCCCTACCGGTAGTGAAGTCTTTGCTAGAGCAAATCAAATTTAAAGCCCTTGGTGAGGAAGTGGTTGGTAGCCTGAGTCCTGGTCAAGCATTAGTTGGGGTAGTACAACGCGAGCTTACCCAAGTCATGCAGGGCGATACCAATCAAAGTGGCGACCTTAATCTGGCTGCCCAGCCTCCTGCAGTGATCTTGATGGCCGGCCTTCAAGGTGCCGGTAAGACTACCTCGGTAGGTAAATTAGCAAAATGGCTGCAAGAGAAAAAGAAGAAGAAAGTACTTACCGTTTCTTGTGACGTCTACCGACCAGCTGCTATTGAGCAATTAGAAACGGTTACCAAGCAAGTTGGTGCGGAGTTTTTTCCAAGCAATATCAATCAAAAACCGAACGATATTGCTCTGGCCGCCTTAGACTGGGCACGTCGTCACTACTTTGATGTGGTGCTTGTGGATACCGCCGGACGTCTGGGTATTGACGAAGTCCTCATGCAAGAAATTAAAACATTGCATGCTAGCCTCAATCCTATAGAAACCTTATTCGTCGTTGACGCCATGCTTGGTCAAGATGCTGTCAATACTGCTAAAGCATTCCACGAGGCCTTGCCATTAACCGGTGTCATTCTCACCAAGCTAGATGGTGATTCACGCGGTGGCGCTGCACTTTCTGTTCGTCTTATCACTGGCGTGCCCCTCAAGTTTATTGGGGTGGCTGAAAAGATGGATGGCCTTGAGGCCTTTGATGCAGCGCGTATGGCCAATCGTATTCTGGGTATGGGGGATATTCTCGCACTCGTTGAGCAAGCACAACAGCATGTGGATGTCGCTCAAGCTGAGAAGTTAGCAACCAAGATTTCTAAAGGCGGGTTTGATCTAGGGGACTTCCGTGATCAACTTTTACAAATGCAAAAGATGGGCGGTATGGCTAGCTTGATGGACAAACTCCCAAGCCAAATGGCTCAAGCAGCATCAAAAACGAATCTCAATCATGCCGACAAACAAACTACGCGGATGCGAGGAATGATTGACAGTATGACGCCGCGCGAACGCAGTAAACCAGAATTACTAAAGGCAAGTCGTAAACGTCGCATTGCTGCTGGTGCTGGCGTTGAAGTACAAGAAGTCAATCGCCTACTTGCTCAGTTTGAACAAATGCAAACCATGATGAAACAATTTAAAGGTGGCAAGATGGCCCGCACAATGGCGTCGATGGCCGCAAAAGGGGCTGGTAAAGGTCTTGGCGGGCTCTTTAAAAAATAAACTTATTGAATTGAGTTCTTCGCTGCTTGAACGGCAGTGATCACTTTTGCTTTGATCTCCGCTAGCGGGATATTTTGGGATTCAGCATCGGTACGCCCTTTAAATTCCACTACAGAATCTACTAGACCACGATCACCGATCACGACGCGGAATGGTGCGCCAATCAACTCCCAATCAGCAAACATGGCACCAGGACGCTCACCACGGTCATCCAAAATAACGTCGATACCGGCCGCCAATAATTCATCATGGAGTTGATCGGCTGTAGCTTTAACAAGCTCCGATCTATCGTAGTTCATGGGGCATATGACCACTTCAAATGGGGCCATCGAAATTGGCCAAATGATACCGCGCTCATCATGGCCTTGCTCAATTGCTGCCCCAAGTAAGCGTGTGACACCAATGCCATAACAACCCATCACCATTGCTTGGGCTTTACCTTGTTGATCCAAATACGTACATCCCATTGCTTCAGAGTAGCTTGTTCCTAATTGGAATACGTGACCAACTTCAATGCCACGACAAATATCTACCACCCCTTTTCCGTCTGGCGATGGATCACCGACTACTGCATTACGAATATCCATCACGATCGGTTCTGGTAGATCACGGCCCCAGTTCACTCCAGTAAGATGGTGCCCTGCAGCGTTTGCTCCACAAATAAAATCAGACATATTAGCAACAGTACGATCAGCCACCACAGTGACATTCGAGCTAACACCTACGGGACCTAAGTAACCTGCTGGCGCATTACAAGCTTGCAGGACTTCTACTTCGGTGGCAAAGCGAGACTCAGTCATTCCTGGAATCTTGCTAGCCTTGATCTCATTTAACTCATGATCACCACGCACTAACAACATAAAGATTTTGGCTGGACCTTTTTCTTGGTCTGCCGCAAAGAGTAAAGACTTTACTGTCTTATCAAGCGGCACATTTAAGAACTTTGCCACATCAGCACAATTCGTTTTATCGGGCGTTGGCACTTTAGTCATCGCAGCTTTAGCTGCAGCTCTTGTGGCAATTAGAGCCAAGGATTCAGCTGCCTCAAGATTGGCTGCGTAGTCTGAATTTGGACAATACACAATTGCGTCTTCGCCGGTATCCGCAATCACATGAAACTCTTGACTGCCCGAACCCCCAATCGCACCGTTATCTGCTGTCACTGCCCGAAACTGTAAGCCCATTCGTTTAAAAATACGTGTGTAAGTATCAAACATGAGTTGGTAAGACTTTTTTAAGCCTTCGGTATCACGGTCAAATGAATAAGCATCTTTCATACTGAACTCACGTCCACGCATGATGCCAAAACGAGGACGACGCTCGTCGCGGAACTTCGTTTGGATTTGATAAAAATTGACTGGTAGCTGTTTATAACTCTTGATCTCATTGCGAGCTAAATCAGTCACAACTTCTTCTGAAGTTGGTTGAATTAAAAAATCACGATCATGGCGATCTTTAATACGCAATAACTCCGGGCCCATCTTGTCCCAGCGTCCCGTCTCTTGCCAAAGTTCAGCAGGCTGAATCATTGGCGTCAATAGCTCAATAGCACCAGCCCGATTCATTTCTTCGCGAATGATGTTTTCCACCTTGCGAATGACTTTCAAACCCAAGGGCAAATAGTTGTAAATACCTGCACTAAGCTTGCGAATTAAACCTGCACGCACCATGAGTTTGTGCGAAACCACCTCAGCGTCTGAAGGGGCTTCTTTTAGCGTAGCGAGAAATGATTGTGATGCTTTCATGTATGGATATAATCAAATCATTGATATTAAAGGATTTGAGGCACGATCATGCTTGACCGTGAAGGGTATCGCCCGAATGTCGGCATTGTCCTCCTCAATGCCCGTAACGAGGTTTTCTGGGGAAAACGCGTTGGGCAGCATTCGTGGCAGTTCCCGCAGGGCGGGATTCAGCATGGTGAGAGCCCCGAGCAGGCCATGTTTCGCGAATTGCAAGAGGAGGTAGGCTTACTGTCAGAGCACGTCCAGATTATTGGACGAACTAGGGATTGGCTTCGTTATGACGTCCCTGAAGAGTACTTACGTCGTCAACATGCCACTCGGGTCAATCGCGCCGCTTACCGTGGGCAAAAACAAATCTGGTTTTTACTGCGCTTAGTAGGCCTAGATAGCGATATACAGTTACGCGCCTCAGAACATCCTGAATTTGATGCCTGGCGTTGGGTGCCTTTCTGGGTTCAACTAGACGGGGTTATTGATTTCAAAAGAGAGGTATATCAACTTGCGCTTTCAGAACTGGCGCGTTACCTTGCCCGCGGATTGCGAATGCAACAACTTGCCTGGGGTACCCCCCTTGATCTCATGCAATCGCTTTACTCGAATCAAGAAGAGCATCCTCCAGAACCCAATACGGACCACAAATCAAAATGACATTACTGATCCAGCGCTTCAAATCCTACTGTTGTAGCGTATTTATTTGCTTAGCTCTCATAGCCTGTGCGGGAGACGCCCTTCAAAGTGGAGTGGACCCATTTGCCCCAACGATCTTTAAAGAGGGTATGACTGCTATGCCCCTGAATCCGCCAAATAAAAGCACCTTACAGCCCTTTTATGTTTCACGGGCTACCATTTTCAAATTTGCAGTGGATACCAATTCTATTTTGATTGGTGCAGATGGAGTAACGCGCTATATCGTTGTGATGACTAATCCCAGTGGTGATAATCAAGCTCAATACGAAGGGATTCGTTGCGACTCATTTCAGTGGCGTTTATATGGCAACTTTGAAAATGGTCTTTGGAAAGAAAACCCCCTATCAGCCTGGCTTAGCATCAGCGCTCACGTTCCTAATCGCTATCAGGCAGCCTTAGCACAAGGGGCTTTCTGCAATATGACCACTCAAGAAAAGAATATTCAAAACATACTGAGGAATCTAAACCCCAATACTTTTACTGGCAGTATCGCGCCTCCCCCACTTTGATACTACTAATAGGGACTTAATTTGTCCTAAGGCAGGTGCCGATTTTTTCGCCCGCTAACAAACGCGTTAGAACATGAGGTTCGCGCCCAGAGGTAATCACAGTAGAGGCGCCAGTCTGAGCGGCAAGCTTAGCAGCCAGTACTTTGGTTAGCATGCCACCCTTACTCAGCTCACTCGCTGCACCACCTGCCATTTTTTCTAGAGCAGGGTCGCCTGCAATAGCATCACTTAAGAGAGTGGCGTTGGCATTTCGACGCGGATCGGCAGTGTACAAACCGCCTTGATCGGTCAAAATAACCAGAAGATCAGCATGAATGAGATTGGTAACCAATGCAGCTAAATTATCGTTATCACCAAATTTAATTTCATCAGTAACAACAGTGTCGTTTTCATTGATGATCGGCACTACGCCTAACTTGAGTAAGGTTTCTAAGGTCGCTTTTGCATTGGCATTGCGTTCTGTATGCGCCAAATCTGCATTAGTTAATAAAATTTGTGCGCTACGTAAATTAAAACGTGCAAAACAGCTTTCATAAACTTGAACTAGGCCCATTTGACCCACTGCAGCAGCAGCTTGCAATTGATGAATGTCTTGGGGGCGTTTGGTCCAAGCCAAGCGTTGCATACCTTCAGCAATAGCGCCTGAGCTGACCATCAATACTTCATGGCCAGCCTTGAGCAAAAAGGCCACTTGATCAGCCCATAAGGCAATCGCGGCATGATCTAAGCCTTCACCGTTATTCGTAACGAGGCTAGATCCCACTTTGACAACAATGCGCTTTAGTTTTTGTACAGTCATATCAATTGAATATTCAAATACGTATTTAATCTGGTGTTTTATCTTCGACTTGATCTTGGTAGCGCGGATCAGCCAAGCGCTCCTCAGCATCATCACGATTACGACGCACAGAGTCTAAATAGTCTTGTAAGGCATAACAAAGCTTGTCGCAACCAAGGCCTGTTAAAGCGGAGATCTCAAATACAGGACCCTTCCACTTAAAATTTTTGACAAAATTGGCAAGCACTTTTTGACGATCCTCTTCAGGAATCATGTCGACTTTGTTGAGCACCAACCAACGTGGCTTCTCAACCAAAGCTTCATCGTACTTACGTAGCTCATTCACAATTGCCTTCGCATCAGCAACCGGGTCGATGTTTTCGTCAAACGGGGCAATATCTACCAAGTGCAATAAGACGCCAGTACGTTGCAAATGGCGCAAGAAACGATGTCCCAATCCAGCACCTTCAGCAGCTCCTTCAATCAAACCAGGAATATCCGCAATCACAAAGCTACGCTCATTACCTACGCGCACTACCCCAAGATTGGGATGCAAAGTTGTGAAGGGGTAATCAGCAATTTTTGGACGCGCATTAGATACCGCGGTAATCAAAGTAGATTTACCTGCGTTGGGCATCCCTAATAAACCAACATCTGCTAATACCTTTAACTCCAACTTCAATTTACGACGCTCGCCTGGCTTGCCATTTGTTTTTTGGCGTGGTGCACGATTAGTACTGCTCTTAAAATGAATATTTCCCCAGCCGCCTACACCACCCTGCGCTAAGCACAGACGTTCTCCATGGGTTGATAAGTCAGCAATAGGCTCACCAGTGTCATAGTCAGTAATAATCGTACCTACAGGCATACGCAATTCAATATCATCGCCTGCGCGGCCATAGCAATCAGCCCCACGACCAGGTTCTCCATTTTTAGCGGTATGAGTTTTAGCGAAGCGGTAATCAATGAGGGTATTGATATTGCGATCAGCGATAGCCCAAACGCTACCGCCCTTACCGCCATCGCCACCATCGGGACCACCAAATTCAATAAACTTTTCGCGGCGCATGGAAGCACTCCCGGCGCCACCTTGGCCAGCTATGACTTCAATACGAGCTTCGTCTATAAATTTCATGAATAAAAAAGGCCTCG
>NZ_JBBAQK010000011.1:0-66686 GCF_040400325.1 Polynucleobacter sp. | reverse complement strand
GCTAGCTCAACAGGTGAGCTTTGGGGTTTTTATTCTTTATTCATGAACCTACTTAGGAGATGCTCATGAAATACCCTACCGCCCTCTTTTTGATTACTCAGATTGCTTGCATTCCGCTGGCAGCTGCTCAAGCGATTTATGGACCCAATGGCAACTATATGGGTTACGGTCAAACGTCTCCAAGTGGCGTAACCAATATCTATAACGCTACTGGTCAGAATGTGCAGTCCTTTCAGACCGATAACGGACAAACGAATTTTTATAGTCCCCAGGGTGCTTATCAGGGAACGATTACTGCCCCTGTCTATGCTGCGCCCAATACCAATCTGAATTTTCCACGCCAAGTGCCACAAGCTCCTAGCGTAAGAGGCTGGTAATAATTAGCAATCACCTGATCAATTTCTTTTGAAAGCATTCTTATGAAAACCTATTTCGTCTTTTTCTTAGCTACTGTCTGTGCAGGCACCTGCTTTGCTCAAGCGAGCAACAACTGGAATAACTCGCCAAATAATTGGCAGAACAGTCCCAATAACTGGCAGAACTCTCCAAACAATTGGCAGAACAGTCCGAATAATTGGCAGAATTCAGCCAATAACTGGAACTCCAATAACGGGGTGTACGACAACAGCGGCAACCGGATTGGTTATGAGACCCGATCGCCCTCTGGCGTTACCAATGTCTTTGATAACAATGGCAACCGGATAGGCTACGTGCCAGAAAAGCAATGATCTATTACGAATACAAACTCATACCAATCGATCCCTTTCATATGGATACCTATGCTGTCGGTGTGATACTCAATGACAATGGCATGGAAGGCTTTCGCTTTGTCGGCATTCATAAGCTCTGGACATCGGATAAGTCTGGGGCTCTTGTGCAAGCAGAATTTTTAATGCTTGAAAAAGCTGAAGAAGAGTTAGATGAATGAACAAAGAAAAGTTGTTATTTTTAGACTTTGATGGGGTATTGCATCCTAGCCACTTTGCTGATCAAGCGCCATTCTCAAGAGCGCATCTTCTAGAAGAAACCTTGGCGCAATTTGCCCCTAAGATTGTGGTTTCTTCAAGCTGGCGTTTTACCCACTCCCTTCGCAAATTGCAAAAGAGTCTTCCTACAACCATTGGGCAACTGATCATCGGCGCCACCAGCAATGCCATTATCGGCAAGTACCCACGCTATCAAGAAATTCAAAACTATCTTGGTGGGTATGGGCCAGCTGATTGGCGGGCACTTGATGATTCTTATTGGGAATTTCCACGCACCTGTCAAAAACTGATTCGCTGTAATCCCAATACGGGCATTACCGATAAACAGGTTTTGGAATTACAACAATGGCTTGGTCAGCATTAACGCCCGTAAGTATTCCATCCGCCCGAGCCATTCGGCAAGGTTTGCACTACTCCTCCGCTAGGTCCATAGGTGTTGTAACCCCCTGACTCGTTCGGTAGTGTTTGCGTGACACCACTAGGTCCATAGGTGTTGTACCCGCCTGAACCATTAGTTAATGTTTGCGTGATACCGCTCTGGCTGTAAGTGTTGTAACCACCTGAGCCATTGGGTAAGGTTTGCGTCAGGCCACCAGGACCATAAGTGTTATAGCCTCCTGCGCCGTTGGGCAAAGTCTGAGTAACTCCTCTTGGCCCATAGGTGTTGTAGCCTCCAGAGCCATTCGGTATTGTTTGAATTACTTGAGCGTGTAGGCTGCTTGCCAAAAGGCAGATAGTGAGTGCTAAATATTTTTTCATGATGGATCCTTTTGATTGGTAATGAATATCTTTAGAGATCAATTAAATGTAAATTCAGTTGCATAGGCTCTGCATCAGCAAACTCATCCATCAAGTATCCCTTAGGTGGGGTAAGACGTCGTAAACATTTATCAGGTACAGGGCCTGCTTTTGCGGTTTTCATCTTTTCACTATATTGGTAATGCAAAAGACCCTCTTCAGTGGCTACCTTTACATTCCAGACATACAAGAGCTCATCATGCTCTAACCATGTGTCAAGTCCTACTGCCGATACGATTCGCACAATAGTGCCGCAATTTTCTGGCAGCTGGGTATTGACCGTAATCGCTAAGTCCCCAATGCCACAGTTCAGCGTATTCATTTGTATCTCCGATATTGCGCGCGTACTTTTTCACGTTCAACAAACATGAGGTGGCCAAAAATGCCCTGGCTACACACCAAGAAGAGCCCAAATAAGAACCAAATGGCCAAACTCAAACTAAACCCCTGTTCAAGGCCGTACCCACTGAAAAACATCAAAAAAATTCCAATGAATTTAAGCATTTAGATCTCCTTATGTACTTTATCTGGCGTGTTAATGGTTTGCTACTTTTATAAAGAATAATTCCTTGCTAGCTCATTAAATGAGCCTTAAACTGAATAAAGTTATAAAAACAATAAAAGTCACACTTTTTAGTTAAGAGGCCCTATGAGCGATCCGGAACGTCTACACCGCATCAAATACATGATTCAGCAACGAAAATGCGTCCCGATTGACGACTTTTTGGATGAGCTCGAGATCTCAAAGGCGACCTTTAAGCGCGACCTTGAATATTTGCGCTCCCGCTCTAAAGCCGATATTGAGTATGACCGCTTTTTAGGTGGCTATAAGTTTAAGGAAGGGAGTGATATTAATAAGATTGAGCTCACTGGTATCTGGTTCTCTGAAAAGGAAGCAACCGCCCTAGTGCTCATGCAACATCTTTTATCTTCACTTGATCAAGGCGGTCTGATTGGCCCCCACATTGAACCCCTGACCTCCATCATTGATGGCATCTTAGGTCAAAGTGAAACCACCACTAAAGAGCTGCGTAAGCGCATCAAGGTATTGGGCATGGGATCACGCAAGAACTCGATAGAAAATTTCTCTGAAGTAGGTGCTGCCCTGTTAAAGCGTAATCGCTTAGTGATTCAATACTTTGCCAAGGGCAAAGGTGAGGAAACCAAGCGAGAGATTTCTCCTCAGCGCCTGATCTTCTATCGCGAGAATTGGTACCTCGATGCGTATTGCCATATGCGTAATGGATTACGCAGCTTTGCCATTGATGGGATTCGTAGTGCTGTACCAACCAATACCAAGGCACAAGATATCTCAGATAAAGAATGCCAAGAGCACTTTGCTGAGAGCTACGGAATCTTTTCAGGTAAGGCTACTCAAAGAGCAAAGCTGCGCTTTACTCCTGAGCATGCTAGATGGGTCTCTGGAGAAAACTGGCACGGTCAGCAAGTGGGCTCTTTTGATAAAGAGGGTTACTTTAACCTTGAGTTTGATTACAACCAAGATCCTGAGTTGGTGATGGACATCATGAAACACGGATCTGGGGTTGAAGTGCTGGGGCCAGCAAGCCTTAAAAAGCGAGTTAAGGAAGCACTAGAAAAAGCGATTAAAAGTTACCAATGAGCATTTTTGGAGAACGCACATCACTTTTTTCTGAGAGGCGCTCAGAAATAAACCAGCATTATGAGAGTTGTGATTATTTTTATGCATCCTGGTTTTTATTGAGGATGCGCTCACAAAAAATCATCGAAAAAAGCAAAGGCCGTTGTTACCACTGGCAAAGGGATTTATTTGTGAGTAACGCAAAAGGCCGCGCACGGAAGGGAAGAAAGAACTATCCCAAAAACCACAAGCGCCACCTCTCTATCCAAAAGCAGGCAATGCATTGGGGAATAAGAAATATCCCACTTACTTAGTAAATCACTGCCTCAACCAGCAAAGACTTCATTCTGGTAAAAAGTTTTAAGGATTTTAATTATCCTGCCACTCTGATTCACTCTCGTGAGTCATATGATTTTGTGCCAGTATTTTTTTGCGAGCTAAATGCTGCCAAATCAAACGCTCCTGAACCTCTTCATTATTTTCTAGCTCAAATGAGCTTGAATCATACTCATCATCCGGTATTAATACTTGTTGAATTTGCATAACTTACCCTTTGCAAAATAAAAGATGGTTGCCAATGAATCGTTGCATGCGCTCTGTATCGAGACGAGACCTTGGGGCACTGCATCGGTCCACCAGCTAAATATCAGTGTGTGCTTAGTGAGTGAGATTGTCCATTAGAAATTCATCTTTTTTAGATGATGCAATCCTATTGCAAAGCACCAAAAAAATAATGGCAATAGCGGTTGCTCACTTACTATTTATTTTGCTATGCAGATTTTTTAACCCACCGTTGTTATTGTCATCAGACATCTTTAATGTATTACCGCTTCAGCTACTTCTGGCTTTCCTTCGGGGTCTTTTTTTTGGGCTGTTACCAAATACTCTTTCGTATCTAATGCCACCGTCAGATAGGCATCAGTTGCATTACGAAATGCCTCATGACCATCCTCCTTACTAAACAGGTAGGTCAGGCTGTAGATCAGGTTATCTCCCTCTGGCCCGTCAACCGTAATCGTATTGCCCGCATCGTGATCAACAATTCTGAGTCCACGGCTAAATTCTGGTTTTTCACCATCGACCCAGCTCATATCAAGCCGGTCAATATCAAAACGCAGGCTGCGAAAGAGGTTGTTGATAGTAAAACGAGCTCCGCCTAGGTATGTGTAATCACGCATGATTTCTCCTTTGTCGATCAGATGAATACAGTATAAAAACCTGCAGGCTCATATTTTGAGCTAATGAATTATTACTTGGACTAGGCAAGACCATCATCGCCCTCCAATAACTCGAGCTTGATGCCGGCTTCTAATTCGTTAAGACGCCCTTGCAGGAGTGACGCTGCAAATTCATTTTGAGAAAGATCTCCCTGAACTACTGCAGGCTGTTTTTTATTCTTATCAAGCTATTCAGTAGTGCTTGTATTTTTGGGTATATCTTTATGACTGATCAAGCAATATATTGCAACGATTCTTAATGCTTCCATTAATAGCGCCATGTACGGCAGAAATTTATCAAGCTTGATGTTTGGGGTCTGAGAAATACTGTAGATTAAGATAGCAGTTGAAATGAATTGAATGGCAAAACCAGCTGATGCAATTAACTTCAAAAATTTCTGATTAAAGTATAGGTAACTCACTAAGCTAGCCAAAATGATGAAAGTCACATAAATGATCAGCGAATCATAGACTTGAAGTCCTGGGCCTGCCTTTGACCTTTCCCAATAGTTAACAAGGATAATAATTACTGCAATGATTATTGGAATAAATATTTTTAGGTTTTTCATGGTCAAAATTCTAAGCTTAAAATAAATACAATAAATGAAAATCTTTTTTGAATCCCTTAAAACCTTAATCTTTGCCGTCCAACCTCGTTAAGACCTGAACGCTACTCAAAATATCCAATTTTCTCAATCAGCTTAGCTAGCTTTACTAATGGGTCAAATACATTGGATGACTGTGCGTCGACATCTTCCCAGTTGTACTCCAAAGAAAAATGGGCTGACTCGATAATGAGTTCATAGCTAGCAACGGGTTTATGATTTGGGTTCGTTGCAAGCTCTGCTGATATAGGCGCCCTGATGCTCTCCATTGCCTCTAGTAAGGAATCAATCTCTGGCTGAGTTAATTCCCTGGTGTGCAATACATCATCTGTCCTTTTGACGGTAACCCGAGATATCTTCTCAATGGTGAGCTCATATTGATTGAGCCCCAGCTCAACCCAGGCGGTCAATTCGATGGCAATTGGGTAAGTAGTCATGTTTTAATCTTACCCCCTATTCCCCATCGTTTCTATGGGTTTCCTTTGCTCTTTTTTCTATATCTTATGCGGCACCGCAGTATTAAAAAATGCTTCCGATGCCTAAGTCTAAGGCGTATATTGGTTATAGAAATTACTTGGATATTTTTGCAGCCATGGCAAATAGCGCCTTACATGCGATCGCAATAGATGATCTTCGAATCAGTCATCCTGCATTTCATCAGGAATATTGTTTGCTCGTTGAAGGCATTAGCAATCTCATATTTCGTTTGGCCAACAAACATGGTGATTACATTGCCTATTCCACCTTTACCGAATCCTATGATCGGGCTAGCAAAGAGCCAATTTTACAAATGGTGCTAGGTAGCCATAAAAATGAGTTTTACCTACACATCTACATCTCCAAAAATCGAGATTTTATTGTCGGTAAGAATGGTGTAGGTTCTAGCGCGCAAACTGGCGCGCAAGCACTCTCTTTTATAGAAGAGGAAATTTATAAGGCTGGCTGGCTTTGATGTATTTCTTTAGTGAGTCTCTTTATTGAATCTCTTTAGTTAATCCTTTGCAGCCAATAAAAAAGCCCCAATCATGGGGCTTTTTCAGTGAAGCGAGTTACTTATTCAGCAGCGATTTGCTTACGTGATTTAGTAGCTGGTGCAACCTGGCCCTGGAAAGAGCTCATTGCAGCATCTACAGACTTTTCAAAGTTTGCATAGGCATCCTGTGAAGTAGCACGTGCTTGATCAAAGCTCTTTAAAGTTGCTTCAAATACGCTATTAAATGCAGATACAAATGCCTCTGTACCTGTAGGAGCTTGAGTCGTTGCTTCTTTAACAAATTTGATCAAATCTGTCTTTGAATCATCAATTACTGAGTCAATCAAGCTAACAACTTCTTTGCTATTTTTACGCAATACTTTATTTACTTTGTTTTGATAGCCAACAACATGAGCAGCGGCTTCTTGAGCTGTTTCAGCATCAAACATTTCTAAAGCAGCTTTTGGATCTTTCAATTGAATCAATTTTGCTGACTTAGCTTGAGCAGTAGTAGCTACTTCTTTAGCTGCGTCATAGTTGATCGCTGCAATCGCTTCTGCGCTTTGTACGGTCAATGTAGCGATCGTTTGTGCGGACTCAAGTGATTTAGCTTGAGCATTTGTCAAAGTTGTATTGAGTGTGTTTTGAAACATGGTCATTCTCCTGTATGGGTGTGTACTGATTGTTCGTAATGGTGCACTGCAATTACCGCATTGCACCATTTTAAAGAACAATTATGAAATTTGCACACATTTTTTATATTTACCCAAAAACAACCAATTTTACCCCTTTAAACAGGGGGGTCTAGAAAGATTGCCTATTTTTTAAGCAATCTACATCCCAAGATTAACCATCCTACTTAGAAGCTCAAAAGTGACTTAATCGCCCCTTTAAAGCTCTGGTCACGCTGGGTGTTTTTTAATACGGCGCAGTAGGAAAGCACCATGATGATGGCCAGTGAAATCCCGTTGAAGTGATTGAGTAAGTCCATGTTTTTCTCCTGAGTGAGTTGCTTGCTGTTGTCGTAAAGGTGTTGCTATGTTTTTAGAATACTGTGGCAAAAGCTCACAAAATGAGCCTTTAATTAATATTGTGTTTTTTAATCTTTTTCATTGCTTTTTTCTTAGCGTGCTATCGGTAACTCATCCCACTGCGTGGTGTAGTTAGGTGACTTATTGTTTGATCGCATTTGCCACTCTTGTTTAGTGCCAGATGCTGCGAGTCGAATGACGGCATTACCAAAGCGTGAATTAATCGCATCCATTGCATGCATTAAATCGGCTGACTTGCCTTTGCTCTCGATATCCTCAAATAATGATTGTTGGATAGTCGGTTTATCTGCAATGAGATTGAGAATCACGCCTGCTTTTTTATAACGAAAGCCGCTTTGATAAATCTGCTGAAGGCCCTTCAAGGCTGCGTTTGTCAAAGTCACTGTGTTATCACTTGGATCGCTGAGAGAAATGGTGATACTTTTATGATGCTGTGGCTCGTTTTGCTTAAACGGATTGGTCTGAATAAAGACCGTGATAGCACCGGTTACCGAATCTTGACTACGCAATTTTTCTGCAGCTCTCGCAGCATGCGTAGCAACTGACTGGGCAAGTTCTTCTTGCTTGGTCACTAACTTACCAAAACTACGAGATGCAATGATTTGCTGTTTAGCGGGTGCGACCTCTTCTAATTTCAAGCAAGAAGTACCACGTAGCTCATAGCAAAGTCTTTCTACGACCACACCAAATTGCTGACGCATCGCCTGCGGTGAAGCTTGTAGTAGGTCAAACACGGTATGGATCTCTAGCACCTTGAGCTTCTTAGTTAATTGGCGCCCAATACCCCAGACTTCCGATGCGGGGGTTTCGCTCATCCATTGATAGAGCTCGGGCTTAGGCATCGCCTCAACGTCACACACCCCAGAAAACTGTGGGTGCTTTTTAGCTAAGTGATTAGCAAATTTTGCTAAGGTTTTACTAGCACCAATACCAACGCACACTGGTAAACCGGTAGTGTCTTTGACCTGCTGCTTCATGCTCATCCCTAAAGCAATCGTGTCAGGATATTGCTTGAGGACGGTTTCAATTTGCAGAAAGCTCTCATCGATGCTGTACACCTCTAGATTCGGTGTAAATTTTCTTAGTACCTGCACTACGCGATTACTCATATCGCCATATAAGGTGTAATTAGATGAGTAAGCCTGAATGCCATGTTTCTTGGCCAGGTCTTGCATCTGAAACCAAGGCGTCCCCATCTTCACGCCCAGCGCTTTTACTTCGGCGCTGCGCGCTACTGCACAACCGTCATTATTCGAAAGCACTACCATCGGCACTGCTTCTAACTTAGGGGCAAATACGCGCTCACACGAAACATAGAAGTTATTGACATCAACGAGCGCAAACAGTGGGTTAGTTAAATGAGCACTCATCTCACTTTCCGCCTCTAGCACTGGAATGACTGTACTTGCGAACCACTCCAACGACGACACCCCAAATTTGTAACTCATTGCCTTCATTAAAGGTAATAGGCTGATAGCTTGGGTTTTCAGGTTGAAGCTCGATGCGACCGCGTAATTGATACAGGCGCTTAATGGTGTACTCCCCATCAACCACGGCCACCACAATATCTTTATGTTTTGGCTTGAGGGCTTTGTCCACTACCACCTTATCGCCATCGCAAATTCCGGCACCCATCATCGAGTCGCCCTTCACGGTGAACATAAAGGTGGCCGGCTTGTTCTGTACGAGGTAATGATTGAGATCTAGCCCCTCTTCGGCGTAATCGGCCGCTGGACTTGGAAATCCAGCAGAAATCCGATGGCTTAATAGCCTTGTCTCATAGGCGGCAAAATGGGCTGCCAAGGCTTGTGGCGCTTGGCTTAAGGTGACTTTTGTAGGATGCATAGCTGATGTCATAGTGATTAATATACTGTATATTTATACAGTATATGTAAAAACCATCAAAATGGCGTGATTTTTGTTGTTTTTGATGTATCCATTTGGGTTCTCTAGCTACAAACCCCAAGTTCCTTGATCGGCTAGCCCTCCCATAATGGGTAGAGCAATACCTCTATCAAAAGAACAGCGAGAGACAGATGAAGATGTACAAAATAGCCTCTATTCCGGGTGACGGAATTGGTAAAGAGGTGATTCCTGAATGTGAAAAGGTCTTAAACGCCTTAAGCAAAAAACATCCTGAAGTTGCTTTTGAATTCGAGCACTTTGATTGGGGCGGTGATTACTACCGCAAACACGGCATCATGATGCCCGAAAATGGTCTTGAGCCTTTGCGCTCTAAAGATGCGATCTTGTTTGGTTCGGCTGGTGATCCTAAGATTCCAGACCACATCACCTTATGGGGCTTGCGCCTCAAAATATGTCAAGGCTTTGACCAGTATGCCAATGTCCGCCCTACCCGCATTCTGCCTGGTATTGAATCCCCATTGCGCAACTGTAAACCCGATCAACTAGATTGGGTGATCGTGCGCGAGAACTCTGAAGGTGAATACTCTGGCTTAGGCGGTAGAGCCCATCAAGGTCATCCCATTGAGGTGGCATCGGATATGAGTGTGATGACGCGTGTTGGTGTTGAACGTATACAACGCTACGCTTTTAAACTAGCGCAATCACGCCCTCGCAAACATCTGACCGTGATTACCAAATCAAATGCACAGCGCCATGCCATGGTGATGTGGGATGAAATTGCAGTGCAAATTGCACAAGAGTTTCCGGATGTCACTTGGGATAAAGAATTAGTTGATGCTGCAACAGCCCGCATGGTCAATCGTCCGCAGTCTCTAGATACGATTGTCGCCACCAATTTACATGCGGACGTACTCAGTGATCTAGCAGCAGCCTTAGCCGGTAGTTTAGGGATTGCACCTACTGGCAATATCGATCCTGAACGGCGCTATCCATCGATGTTTGAACCCATCCACGGATCTGCTTTTGACATTATGGGTAAAGGACTTGCCAATCCGATTGGGACCTTCTGGTCAGCGGTCATGATGCTCGATTTTTTAGGAGAGCCGCTCTTAGGAGCCAAGCTGATGAATGCCATCGAAAAAGTGACGGCCAATCCAAAGTTACATACTCGCGATCTCGGTGGCACTGCCATGATGAGCGATGTTACTAATGCAGTTATCAAGGAGGTATCAAAATGAACGTATTACGATTAATCAGTATTGTCTTGTTCACATTCGGTCTACTATCAGGAGCGAGCGCGCAACCGTTTCCAGATAAAACCATTCAGTACATCATCCCCTTTCCTCCAGCAGGAGAGTCTGATTTAGTGGCACGCTATCAATCTGATATCTCTGCCAAAAAATTTAAGCAGCCGATGGTAGTGATGAATCGAGCTGGCGCTGGTGGCGCACTGGTCTGGAGCGCTCTCAACACCTACCCTACCGACGGAACTACTGTAGTGGGTGTCAATATTCCGCACACTATTTTACAGCCCTTACAAGAGGGCATTCAATATAAGACTGAAGATATTAATGCGATCTACTACTACCACTTCACTCCAGATGCCTTGATGGTCTCTGCTGATAGCCCCTATAAGACCTATCAGGAATTTATTGCAGCAGCTAAAAAAGATCCTGGCAAGCTATCTTTAGCAGGTTCAGCACAGTTCTCAGCAAACCATATGGCAGTAGAGCGACTCAATAAATTGGCTAGCGTCAAAATCAATTACGTACCATTCAAAGGTACGGGTGATTTAATTACTGCCTTAATTGGCATGCACGTAGATGGCGCTATGGGTTATTTACCGCTGGCTATTCAGCAAAAAGGGAAAGTACGCACATTAGCCATTGCTACTGAGAAACGGAACCCTGCACTACCCGATGTGCCCACCTTTAAAGAGTTAGGCTTGAACTGGGTAGACGGAGCCTATCGCGGCGTGGCCGTTGCCAAGGCGACACCTCTCATACTTCAACAAAAGTTATCTGACTACTTTGCACAACTGAATGCAGACCCAGAAACCAAAAAGAAACTAGAGGATTCAGGCTTTGTCATCGTAGATGTGCCTTTGGCAAAAATGCCAGCATTTATGAAAGAGAAAACTGTACAAGCAATGGAGGATGCGAAGAATGCTGGAATGATTAAGTAAATCCTCCAGATTTTATTCTTCAGAAGTAAAAAACCACCGAAATCACTCGGTGGTTTTCTTATTCAATGCTACTGTTTACTGCAGTTTACTGAGCGATCAAGAGGATGTTTTAGACATCATTCATAAAATCACCACCACCACTATCGTCCCAACCACTAGCGCCACTATCATCCCATGAGCCTGCATCACGCACACCAAAATTCTGGTCACCCAGTGGAGAGCCACCTACCTGAGTCAGGTTGGGGTTAGCAGTATTAGAGTTGCCAAAGTTATTATCGCGGCCACCCATTAAGTGACCAGCTAAAGCTTGGCCAGCATACATACCTGCGCCTAAAGCAGCGCCCGTTGCCAAGCTACCCATCAAGCCGCTACCAGCAGCAGGTGCGCCAGGATATCCAGGAGCACCAGGGCCGCCGGGAGCACCAGGGCCGCCGGGAGCACCTGGATAAGGAGCGGGTCCGCCAGGAGTGCCAGAGTTGCCAGCAGCTGGGGAGTTATACATCTGAGCCGCATCGCGCTTACGACGCTTTAAAACAATGATGGTGCCAACCACGAGAATCGCAATCAAACCCCAAAACAAAGGGCTACTAAAAATAGAAGTTGCGCCGACGCTAGGAATAGCTGCTGAACTTGCTAATTGTGTTTGCAATTTTTGCACTGAGCCTGCTTGTGCAAATGGTAATCCTGGCGCCAAGCTTTCCGCTTTCAAAAGGTGGCTACGTGCTGCGTCCAATTTACCTTGCTTGGCATTGATCTCTGCAGCAACGTAATGTGCTTTGGCACTATTAGGATGATTTTGTAAAACCTCTTTAATCATGGTATCGGCTTTAGTCAGTTGCCCTGCTTGCACTGTCTGATATATCTCAGATAAGGTGGCTTCTGCAAAGACAGCATTACTTATCAGCAAAGTCATTGCCGCAAATACACTCAGGAAAAGATTCGTTACTTTACGCATTTTCATAGAAACTCCTTGATGACTAAGTTGCCTACGGATAGGTGAATAAAAGCATTATCCCTACTTTAGGAAATTTTGTTACCTGCACAATATATGCGGTCTAAGTAGGGGAATTCAAGGGGGTCAAACTGCTCAAAAACACTGTTTTTAGGGCCGCTAAATGCCTTAAGCCAGCATTCAATGGGATTGACTATGAATAAAGTCTAAAACCAGTTTATTAAATTGCTCGGGATGACTTCTTGAATAAGCATGCCCACCCTTTTGAAAAAGCATTAATTGCGCATTGGGTATCAGTGACGCCATCTCTTTAGAAAAGTACGCAGGGGTTAAAAGATCATCCTCAGCGCAAATGACTAATGTAGGCGTCTTGATTTTTCTAAGATCAGCACTCACATCAAATTTCAAGATAGATTCAATTCGACTTCCCATAATTTCTGGTGAACTTAATTCAAATTGAGCCGTTCTTGCTTCAACTGCCAATAATTCATCATGATGTGCATTCGTAAATTCTGGCGGATAAAAAAGTAAAGAAGTTGTTCTTGCATAGACCTCGGGGCCCATGACTTCTAAAATTTGTTTTCGCAGACCCCAAACCCGGTGACGGTAATGATCTGCTTTATGAACGCTGGCATAAAGCACTAGACTGGCCAATCGTTCTGGGTAATGAATCGCGATGACTTGACCAATTGCACCACCCGTAGAGTGCCCAACAAAATGAACTTTTTCAATCTTCAATGCATCAAGGAGGCCAATAAAATCTGCTGCTAGTTGCTCAATCGATTCCACCTTCAGCGCAGAGCTTCCACCAGTACCTCTTTGGTCATAAGCTAGTACTTGATGTTCTTTAGCAAAATCGCCAATTTGAGACTTCCAATACGAACGGGAGCCTCCCATTCCAGCGACCAACACAATTGGTATTTCACTGGAGTTCTCTAGTCCATGCCATTCATATTCCTGAGCAATACTATTGGCATCAATAATTGGCATAGATACTTAATTTTCGATATGCGCTGTCGAAGCAATCTCTACCAAAAACTCAGGTTTGACTAATTGAGCTTGAATGCAATAACGAGCGGGTGAAGGCTGAGGGAAATACTCCTTATAAACCTCGTTTACCGCTGCGTAATCATCTAAAGACTTTAAAAAGATCTGATTAAAAGCAATGTCAGACATCGAACCACCTGCCTCTGTGACAACTGATTTAATACTTTCAAGGATGTTACGTGTTTGAGCTTTTACATCACCAATACCAACAATATTGCCTTGTGAATCTAAGGACAACATACCGGAAACATACAAAACGTTTCCAGCTTTGGCCCCCGGTGAATATGGCGCTAAAGGGGGTGCTGAACCTTTAGGAATAATGGGTTTAAAGCTCATCTTCTTCTCCTTGATAGTATTGACTTAATAATATTAATCGACCTTGATGCCAGCATCTTTGACTAACTTGGCCCACCTTTTAATATCCCCATCAAGGAATTTTACAAACTCATCTGTAGGTAAAACAAAGGGCTCTGCACCTATTTCAAAGAGTTGATCTTTTACTTCATTCGTTGAGAGGATCTTGACCATTTCATCATTAAGGCGTTTTGCAATAGGCTGAGGCAAACCATTTGGGGCAAGCACGCCAAACCATGAGGTCACTTCCGCACCCCGAATACCCAGCTCTGCAAGAGTCGGTACATTAGGTAATGCGCGTGTTTGTTTGCTTCCCGCAATCGCTAAAGCGCGTAACTTGCCACCGCGAATATTAGGTAATACCGTTGGAAGATTATCAAACATCATATCGACTCGACCCGAGATTAAGTCAGTCATTGCTAGTGGAGCACCTTTATATGGAATATGGGTTAACTTGATTCCTGTAGATTGCTGAAATAACTCTCCAGCCAAATGAGGAATTGCACCAGTACCGCTACTAGCAAAGGTCAGTGGATCCTTTTGATTTTTGGCAAGAGTTAATAACTCCTGAACTGTATTGGCCTTTAACTCAGGATTGACGACCAGAGCAACCGGAATCTGCGCAACCATCGTGATCGGTTGAAAGGCTTGTGGAGACTGATAGGATAAATTTTTATAGACTGCTGGTGCAATCGATTGGGTTGCTGCAGAACCTAGAAACAATGTATATCCATCAGGGTTAGCTTTTGCAACTGCTGACGCTGCAATGGTGCCTCCAGCTCCAGTCCGATTTTCAACTACGATTGATTGATTTAGGGCTACAGAAAGCTTTTGAGAAACCATTCGTGCAAGCAGATCAGCAGAACCACCTGGCGGAAAGCCTGCAATCATGGTGATCGGCTTATTAGGATACGTTTGTCCCATCACATTAGAGACACTTAATACCGACCCAGCAAGGACAATACAAACTGTTTTGAGCAAATTAGCAGAAAATGTTTTCATCACAAACCTTCTTTGTTGTTCATCTCAAGTAAATACTAACTGAATTATTGCCAAAGTGATTCTTCTACGGGGTAGCGTTCATTTCTACAAGCTCGCCCGTCGCAGAAACTAAATAAGCCTTGCTAGGCTTATCCTCACGGATCTTGGATAACTGCGTTTGATAGATCTGCAATTGCGCGAGGTATTTCTGGTGCAATGGCGAGCCCTTCTGAGGAATGCTCAGTTTGTAATCTAGGATAGCCAAATGATTGTCAAACTCAACTAAGCGATCGATTCGATAGCCTTTACCCTCTGCAGTAGCAATATCTAATTCATTCCAAGCAGCAACCCATTCTCCTAAAGCAATATAGGGCTTGAGTTCTGATGTTGCTAATACGGTTTTGGCACGCAAGATGAGATCTTTTGCCTGCGCTTGATCTATACCCATCCAATTGATGAGTTCTTGCTCACTTGGCATTGGAGGTTTTGCTTGATTGCCAGAGTCTGGGATTAAGAACTCAAGCAAGCGATGAAAGTTCGTGCCTTCTTGCAGGAGTTCGGGATCGGACTGGGTAATTGTTTCATCCTCTCCAGCAAATATATCTACTGTGATTCCAGCTTCAATATCACTGACTAACTGCGCATGATGATTGATCGCTTGCGGCCATTCAAGCACAAAGTCATCTATCGATACTGTTGTACTTATAACTTGAGGTGCTCTCGGAGCATTTTGAGTTTCTAATAAGGTGTTTTCTGCTACCAAATCAACCGTTAGCCCTGCTGTACTGGCCCTTCCATACCAAGACTCCTCATTCAAACCAGTAGGATTATTAGTAGTAGGCTTTTGAGCATCACCACTGATCCACAAGCCTTGTCGAGCACGCGTCATCGCAACATACAACAAGTTCCAATTTTCATTGATACCAATTGCTTTTTCCGCTTCGTTGATTTCAAATCGTCGGCTCGTCAAGGTTTTAGTATTAAATGCGGACAAATGCAAAGGCCCCCTCTCATTCGGTGGCCAATCCATCAGAACACCAATCTTATCGGGATTAGCCTTCGTATTATTTGCATCTAACATAATTACAAAAGGAGATTCCAAGCCTTTGGCACCATGAATTGTCATTAAGCGCACACGCAGATGTTGATCTTCATCAGACAGATCGCTTTCTTGATCTATCTCCACTAAATTGTCATCGGCAGTAGCATCAATCTCCCCCTCATCTGGCGTTTCATCATCATCGCCACGGCGCTTGGCATTAATCTCATGAATAAAGCGACTCAAGCTTGGATATTGACCTCCATCTTGATCTAAAGACAGCATTAAAAACGCATCTAAATTTGCCAAGACCTGCGCGCGATCTCTATCTTGGCAAACAGTGGCATAACGCATGCGTACATCACGTTCTTGATAAATACGATCTAGCAAATCATGTACTGGCAAGCGTTCACTCAATTCATGCCAATGTTTTAAGTATCGAGCTGCTTCTTGCAAACTTGCATCTGCGCTATCTTGCAAAGCATCCCACCAAGAGCGGTATGTATCTGGTGTTTTAGCAATAGCCAACTTTTGCATCTGCTGTTCAGTAAAACCAAAGATAGGGCTTCTCAATACCTGCGCTAGTGGTAAATCATGGCGTGGTGTCACCAATACACTTAAAAGCGCAATCAGATCATCTACCTCTAAGGTATTTAAGAGGCCGCCTAAGCGAGAGCTGTCATAAACCAGACCCATATCTCGCAAAGCCCTCTCGTACTGAGGTAAATATTGGCGGCGCTTTACTAAAAGTAAAAAATCACTTGCTCTAGCAGAGCGCCATATATCTTGATCGCCATCTTTGTCTGCTACTTTACGGGTAGCAATCAAATGGGAAATGAGTTTGCCAACCCTTAAGCCCTCTTCGTGACGCTGCGCCACATTGACTGTTTCATAGGGATCGATAATGGCGCTATCAAATGCACTACCCGAACGCAGCTCATTACCCTTTGTCTCATAAGGTAGCAATGGCAAAAGATATGCTTCACCTTGCTGCGCGTATTCTTGAGAAGGTCTATCTTGATCCGAAGCACGCCAACTGGTTTGTTGCTCTGAGTAAGGATAATCAGAAGGAATCTTGGAACTCGTAAATATGGCATTGACGGCACGGTTAATTTGAGGCGCATTACGACGTGTGACGCCTTGCTCCATATATACCGCGCCCCAGATTGAATGTAAAAACTGTTTAGCGCTCACAAATAAACGGGGATCAGCACGGCGAAAGCGATAAATAGATTGCTTTGGATCACCGACGATAAATACCTTTGGCTTATCAGGAGCGTTGCCATAGCCATCTAACCAAGAACGCAAAATCTGCCATTGCAAAGGATTGGTATCTTGAAATTCATCTACCAAAATTTGCGTATACCGAGCATCTAAGCGTGACTGAAGATAAGCGGCATGAGCAGAATCAGCCATCAAAAGACTAACGCCAATTTCTAGATCATCAAAATCACGCACCCGCATGTTTTCTTTTCTGTCCTGAATATGCGCCATCATGGATTCGTTTAATACAAACCAGGCTTGATTGATTGCATAGATCTCTTGCTCAGCTTGCCATTCTAAATATTGGACAAAAGCTTGGCCCCATTCATTCTTAATAGCGAGGTATTCGTCTGAACGCGTTGCTAGACCTTCATTAATTAAAAAAGTATTTAATGTGCCGACTAAACGGTTATTCCATGAGCGATTAATAGGCGGAGAATCTTTGGTTAAAAAGGTGCTCTGAAATGTTTGCACCACATCCATCACATCTCCGCCACGCTTTTTGCAGGCAATAGCAGGCAATAGATACTCTAGTAATCCTTGATCTTGAGTGCCGCTATGCTCAAAGCAATACGCTACGAACTCCAGGCGCTCTAGCGCATCTGGCGCATTCCATAAGGCGAGCAATGGATTTAGATCATTTAATTTAGGTAGTGATGTCTTAAGACGCTCTATAGGACTAGTATTGCTTTGCTCACAAGCTTTAGCAAAAAAAGTCCAGGCACCTCTTTGCTTTAGTAGGCTCGCTTTACCCATCAGCAATTGCAAGGCATTGAAAGATCCTAGGTGTTTTAACAGGACATCATATTGAGCCTTGAGATCGGCGCTCATTCCACCCCACCAATCTTCCAAACACTCTTCTTGTAAACGCTTGGCATCCTCGCGCAAAGTAAATCCTGGCTGGATACCTAAAGATACTGGCGCTGCTCCTAGTAACTTTCCAAACCATCCATGAAACGTGTCAATCACAATGGGCTGTGGATTTGCTAGCACTTGCATATAGAGTGCTTTAGCTTTAGGTAGATAAGTATCTATTTGAGCTGCATCTAGACCTCTTTCCATTAAGGCATTGACTACTACAGCATCATCGCTAGTGGAAAATTCTTGTAACAAAGCATATAAGCGATCCCGCATCTCTTGTGCGGCCTTGCGGGTAAAAGTTAAGGCGAGAATTTGCTGAGGCTTTACATCGTCAAGCAATAAGCGCACCATGCGCGCTACTAATAACCAAGTCTTACCACTACCCGCACAAGCAGAGACAACAACAGACTGCTGGGGATCACAAGCAATTTTTTTTGAAAACTCGATTACCGGAACGCCATCGGATATTTTCATGGGGCTAGAATCTGCTAAGTTATTCACCATACCCCCTTGCGACAAATACCACGTGCTTCGCAATACTGGCAAACACCATCTGGGGCAAATGCTTTCATTGGCTTTTTAGACCATAAATCTTCAAGATCTTGCGTGATCTGCTCAGTAAACTGCTCCATTAACTCTGGGAATGGACTTACCTCTTGAGATCGCGGCGCATATTGCCCATCTTTAGAGATGTTAGCTTTTAAAGAAACCCACTCAGCTTGCTCTACTTTGCGCCCCACGATTTTATGATTCTCAGAGGCCTCATTAGCTGCTCGCGCATAAATAAGTAGCTGAGGGTCATCTAAGATATGTTCTGCTCGGTCTTGTACTTTTTTATAGGCCTGGTGTTTGTAATCAATCACTGAAGCCAGCTGAGGATCGGAGGTATGAACATCAAAACGATCCGCATAACCTTCAATACGAATTTGGTGAAGCTCTCCATCAGGGCTCTGAATTGGCAAATCAAACACAACTTTTGCCTCCCCATCAAAATACTCCCAACCTTCTTGCTCATGCTGTAATTGCCAATTAATAAAACTAGGAATTTGCTTTTGCCAATCACGCAAAGTCCCCATTACCCTAGCGTCGCCCTCAATGAGATCCTTAAACTCTTGTTCTGAAATAGCAGACAAACGCTTTTCCATCCACTCGCGTCGTAACTGCTGGTCAACCTTGAGTTCAGGATTGTTGTATGCCTCTGTTTTTAACGCATGATAGAAAATTTTGAGAATCGCATGAAGCTTCTGCCCTGCTAAAGATGCATCAAAACCTTCGTCAAGTCCTTTGATTTTTCGCAAACCCAATAGACTACGTACGTAATAGCGATATGGACAATCACGTAATGCCTTATAAGCGCTTGGGCTCATTGATAAAGGCATTGGTAGATCATCCTCAAGATAGGCTACTGATCTTGCTAAGGGGTGTATTTGGATTGACCGTTGCGAAAGATCAGCTTGCAATGGATTCCACTTAAGCTCACTTTGTAGGCGCTGAATCCATGCCGATGGTCGTAAAGGTTCGCCACTTTTGCTATTGCTTTGCCAGAGAAAATCTACTGAAGCAACTGAAGCAAGTAATTGTGATAAATCACGCGCCTGCTGTTGAAATTGCAGGGCTATCGTAGACGTTTTTAAAAGTTGGTTGAGAGCATCTGAGAAAAATAAAGGAGGCTCTGCATAAGAAGGTAACTGCTGCTCATCACAACCAACCATCACTACCGCATCATATTTTCTAAGGCGTGTAGAGCTCAAGGGAAGAATGTCTAATGTTGCAATCGCTTCCTTGCCCTCTTCCTGATAACTTGCCCCTTCAATGACCGTCTTGATTAGACTGAGCCATTCACTCAAGCGCATTCTCACTTGTTGATGTGTAGAGGCCTTTAGATCAAAAGATTGAATCACCTCTAGCAACTGCTTGCCAGCAGAATCTTGAGATAGCCTATTGGCCATTCCAATAGCCTCAAGGTTCTTTTGTAATAAGTTATACGCTTGGTGACAATCTACTTTTAAGTTTTGCCACTCATAATGGCGCTCTCTTAAAAATTGCAATAGCTTAAATAAAGCCGGGTTTGGTAGTGCTGAGGATCTTTTCTGTGCATTTGCATTGGCCCCTTCAATAGCCAAATGAAAGGTCTTCCAACCAGACTCAGCTTTACTAGAAATTAAAATATCTTCGAGCTCAGCAATCAGTCCTGCACATAACTGAGGATCACAATCTAGCCAGTGAGGATTTTCTATTGCAATAAATGGATTTTGTAAAAACTCTAAAAGTACTTTTGCACTAGGGCCATCTTTCGGGGATCTAATGAGCCCTAACCAACTATGAAAGGCTGCGGCAGCACGTGTCGTTGATAGCTTCCAACCAGTCTCATCTCGAATATTTAACGATGGTCCTAGGCGCGTCAATAAGGCTCGTGCTCTTCTAGCAACTAAACGATCTTGCGCTACTAGCGCAATCTTCTTTTTATCGGCAATTACATGTTGTTCGATAGTTTTTGCAGTTAACCATGCTAGCTCTTCAAATCGTTTAACACCTATGAGTCGCCAATGTTCAGGTTGGCTAGCACGAACATTTTCTAAGGCTTGTAATTGCGCCCCATCCCCACCTACTGCTTCTGGCCAGAGGCCAATCGATTGCCAATCCATACTTACCTCAATAACAGAGGTATGACGCGCGTACTGACCTAGAAAGATACTGATCATTTCTTGATCAATTGGTTTTGGGTCTGCAGTTTCGACCCAGATTAGCGGTCGCTCTTGATGATGCTTTTTAGCTTGCTCAATAGCTTCTAAATGTGCGCCCATTGCCAGCTGTTCTCGGAATACTGGATCGCTTACGCTAGTGATATATCGCCAAAATATGAGTAGTACAGAAGCTTCTTGGTCAACTACCTTACGAGATAGCTGTGGATAGACTTCACTAATTAGTTTGTCTAAAAAGATACTGGCTTGATCAACCCACGCTTGACCAATCTGAATGGGTTTGTGATTGGCCGCTTCAAGCTGTTTATAGATTTGCTTTTGTAATTGAGGCAGCATTGCTCTAGACAAAGTGTCACAAGCCTTAATAATGGCCTGCGCTAAACCCCATGCACCCGCCTCGGTTTCTGCTTTAAACCGTGCTTGTAAATCGGGATGCTCACGCAAGGTTGCATAAACCCCTAACCACCGCTCAAGATCCGATTGCTTCTTAGGAAACTTCCAGGCATTGGGTGCAGCCTCTAACCAATCTGCATAGCTAATGACTTGGGGTAAAAAACGCAGGTGGCTTGGTAAATCTTTTGGTCTTGTTTGCTCAAGTGCCGTCCTCAGTCCAATGAGAGGTCCTGCAGTACTCAGCACCACTAGGGGGCGCTGATTCGTTTGTTTAGCGCAACTCCATATTCCTTGCGCTAGATCCTCAAGCGCCCCTGAATTAGGCGTTATTGCCCAAGCATATGGCTGCTTTTGGTCTGAAATCGTGGGAAATGGAAGGGGCATTAAAGAGGGCTAATAAAAAATATTGGGTGATTAATTTCTGATTTTGAGCACAAGGTACAGCTTATTGCTAATATAAGCGGTGTAGCGCCATAACTAAATAAGTCTAAATAAGGAATTTTCATGAGTGCCGGCATTAAATATGTAACTGACGCCTCTTTCGAACAAGACGTCCTCAAGTCCGATAAACCTGTTTTGCTTGATTTCTGGGCAGAATGGTGCGGTCCTTGCAAAATGATTGGTCCAATCCTGGAGGAGCTCTCCGGTGAATATGGTGACAAAATACAAATCGCCAAAATGAACGTGGATGAAAACCAAGGTGTGCCCGCCCAGTTCAATATCCGCGGTATTCCTACATTAATCCTCTTTAAGAATGGCACAGTTGCTGCTCAAAAAGTAGGTGCTTTGGCTAAATCTCAGTTGACCGCCTTTATTGATAGTCATCTGTAAATTGTCTTATGCCGCGGGTTCACTAGGCGAGCCTGTGGTTTTTACTGCTTAAACTCTTGTCACACCCGTTTTTTGGTGTAGTATTACCCATCGCACTTATCAGTGCTCCGATTTTCAGCAACTTACCTCCCCCTTCTTTTAGCAAAACCCCACAACTCTGTTTGCCCATATCTGCCTGATATCCATCTAGGCAGTGATCCCCAAAACATATTGATTGAATCTTTTTCTTCTTATCAAAACCCGAGAACCACATGCAATTAACTGAACTCAAAGTCCTCCACGTATCTGCTCTGCTTGAAATGGCAGCTAGCTTGGAGATTGAAAATACCCAACGGATGCGCAAACAAGAGCTGATGTTTGCCATTCTCAAAAAACGCGCTAAAGCCGGTGAAATGGTTTTTGGTGACGGCACTTTAGAGGTATTGCCAGATGGCTTTGGCTTCTTGCGTTCTCCCGAAGCCTCTTATATGGCTTCTCCAGATGATATTTACATCTCCCCTGCACAGATTCGCCGCTTTAACCTCCATACCGGTGACAGTGTTGAAGGTGAAGTGCGCACTCCTAAAGATGGTGAGCGTTACTTTGCATTGGTAAAGGTAGACAAGATCAACGGTTTGGCACCTGAGGCCCTCAAGAACCGCATCATGTTTGAGAACCTAACCCCATTGCACCCAAATCGTACAGTTCTATTAGAGCGCGATATCAAGGCGGAAGAAAACTTGACCGGTCGTATCATCGATATGATCTCCCCGATCGGCTTTGGCCAACGCGGTTTGATTGTGTCTTCGCCTAAATCTGGCAAGACGGTGATGATGCAGCACATCGCGCATGCTATCGCTGCCAATCACCCTGATGCAATCTTAATTGTGCTCCTGGTTGATGAGCGTCCTGAAGAAGTGACCGAGATGCAGCGCTCAGTTCGCGGTGAAGTTGTTGCCTCAACGTTTGATGAGCCAGCAGTTCGACATGTTCAAGTTGCCGAGATGGTCATTGAAAAAGCCAAGCGCTTAGTAGAAATGGGTAAAGATGTCATCATCTTGCTTGACTCGATAACTCGTCTTGCTCGCGCATACAACACGGTTATTCCTTCATCTGGAAAAGTACTCTCTGGCGGTGTAGATGCCAATGCTTTACAACGTCCAAAACGTTTCTTTGGTGCCGCTCGTAATATTGAAGAAGGTGGCTCCCTTACGATCATCGCAACTGCCCTGATTGAAACCGGTAGCCGTATGGATGATCTGATCTATGAAGAGTTCAAAGGCACCGGCAATATGGAAGTACACCTTGAGCGTCGCTTGGCTGAACGCCGTGTATATCCATCGATTAACCTGAATAAGTCTGGTACTCGTCGTGAGGAATTGCTGGTCAAGGCTGAAAACCTCCAAAAGATCTGGGTACTACGCAAATTGCTGGCCGACATGGACGATATCGAAGCGATGAACTTCATTGTTGATAAGCTCAAATCGACTAAAAACAACGGTGAATTCTTCGACTTAATGCGTCGCGGAGGCTAATTTAGGAGTACGAGGGGCTGTTTTAGGCCCTTTTTACTCCCAAAAGACGCGCTTTGTTGTTGATTTCATGGCATAATTTCGCTTTTATTGCTTTTAAAAACTTGGGAAAGTATTTAGGTTTAGCGACTTAAACGGCTCCCCGCTCATAGGACTCAAAATGAAACCTGGCATTCACCCCGAATATCGTGAAATCGTCTTTGTAGACGTTTCCAATAATTTCAGCTTTAAAACTCGCTCCACCATGAACACCAAAGAGAAGATCAAGTGGGAAGATGGCAATGAATATCCATTGGCCAAGATCGAGACCTCCTCTGAATCACACCCTTTTTACACTGGTACCCAAAAAATCATGGATACCGCTGGTCGTGTTGAGAAATTCCGTCAGAAATTCGGTACCAAAGCGGTTGCTAAATCTACCGGTGATGGCGTTGCTAAAACCGCTGAGAAAAAAGCGGCTGCTGCAGAAGCGAAAGCTGCTGAAAAGACATCTAAGAAAAAGGCTTAATACCCTTCAATTCGTAGGGTGTGGCCATAGCCCCCCTCTGAGATAATCAAGGCAGCGTTTGCTGCCTTTTTTATTTTTTGTTTTAGCTTTAGTTTTAGCTTTAGTTTTAGTACTAGTTCTAGCTTTACCCTTAGTTTCACCTTTTATAAAGTACATGGTTAAACTCACTGCCGCCGCCACTAAATCGATTCCGCGCATCATTATTTTTGCGTTAACTTTGGTTTATGGTTTTTCGGGCTTATTCTTTCGTGACCCCTGGAAGAATGAAGATGCGATTGGCTTTGGTGGTATGTGGACTTTATTTCGGGGCAATTCCATTGACTGGATTGTTCCCCACCTAGCAGGTAGAGATATCTCACTGGGCGCCCCTTTACCTTATTGGATGGGTGCAAGTCTGATTGAACTCTTTGGGCCTTTGATAGGCGCTGCGAATGCTGCACGTTTATATTCTGCCATTTGTTTTTTTGCTGCCGCAATAGCCATTTGGTATGCAACCTATCTTCTCGGTCGTCGTCGTGAAGTTCAGCCAATCGCCTTAGCCGTTGGTGGTCAACCTGACCTCAAAAGCTATGGCATGACTTTAGCTGATGGCGCATTGTTAATTTTCCTTGCTTGCGTTGGTCTTGCACAGC
Source organism: Polynucleobacter sp. (assembly GCF_040400325.1). Taxonomy (GTDB): domain Bacteria; phylum Pseudomonadota; class Gammaproteobacteria; order Burkholderiales; family Burkholderiaceae; genus Polynucleobacter. Next base: position 42,330 of record NZ_JBBAQK010000011.1, on the reverse strand, counting down.
GCGCCCATGAAACCACGCCAATGATGGCGCAACTGATGGGCATCAGCATCATGCTGTATGGCACTGTTCGCGGCCTTGATAAACCTTGGCAAGGCGGTTTTTGGACTGGTCTAGGCGTGACCATCCTTGCACTCTCAAGTAATCTAGCCTTAAGCTTGATTGTGATTACCTCAACCATCATTGCGGTAATTGCTAGTAATGCGCGCTTACGTTATCGCTGGACTATTACAAGTACTTTTTTTGGTATTGTTGGCGTTCTGATCTGGCCAGCACTTTGGTATATCTCTGATATTTCGCCAGAGTGGCGACATATTGCTCAAGAAGGCTGGCGTGATACACCAGAGATGCGCTTACTCCCTGCTTTTGAATCCCTTGAATTTTTAGGTGTGAACTTTTGGGCATACGCATGGCCGGTTTGGCCACTAGCAATGATTTCCTTAGCTCACTGGGGTCGAACTAAGGAGTCTGGTGCTTGGCGTGCGCCCCACCTGTGCATTCCGCTCTGTCTATTTGTAGGCTGCTTCATTTACGTATTATTCCGTAGCCAAGCTAATGAACATGACCTCATGATTTTGATTCCCAGTCTATCGATTATTGCGGCATTTAGTCTACCCATTTTGAGACGCAGTCTCATTAGCTTTATTGACTGGTTCGCGATGTTTAGCTTCACCGTGATCGCCTTAGCGATCTGGATCATTTGGATCGCTAAAGTCACAGGCTATCCAGAACAAATTGCCAATAATGTGGCGCGTTACTTACCTGGCTATGAAGGTCAATTTAATCCATGGTCTTTTATTATTGCAGTTGTCATTACAGGTTTATGGTTGATGATTGTGCGCTGGAGAACCTCCCGAGCACCAAAAGAAATCTGGCGCTGCTTGATCATTTCTGCATCAGGCACTACCTTGATGTGGGTTTTATTAATGACGCTATGGTTACCTACCATTAATTATGCTAAAACGTATCGTCATGTATCCGCTCGTTTGGTACAAGCCATGCCTAGTGATGGTTGCATTGATACGAGTAATTTGGGTTATGCCCAGCTTGCCTCTTTTAACTATTTTACGAAACTGAATTTACGTGATGATCCAGGCTGTCCTTGGCTCTTAACGCATAGTCAATCAGAGGCATTAGCATATGCACGCCTCAATAATAAAAAACTCACTCTGTTATGGGAAGATCGACGTGCCTCTGACCGTGATGAACGCTTACGTCTATACGAAGTTATTCCGGAATAGAACGTGCTGCAATTTAGACTATCGCGCCTGCGCGAGGATGTTCCTGCCCTGCTTAAATTAGCAGGCCCTTTACTAATCGGTCAACTGGCAGTGATTGCCTTTGGCGTATTAGATACTGCGATGACCGCACGCTATTCTGCTGAGGATCTAGCCGCGCTTGCGATGGCCTCTGCAATTTTTATCAGTATTTACGTTGGACTCACTGGCGTTATCTCTGCATTGGCACCAATTGCTGGCCAGCTCTTTGGCGCTAAACGGTTTGATGAGATTGGTGAAGAAGTTAGACAGGCAACTTGGCTAGCAATTGGACTTGCCATATTAGGTTGCATCGTACTTATTAATGCGGATTATTTACTAAGTATTTCACGTGTCAGTATTGATATCGAAGACAAAGCAAAGTTATATCTCAACATCCTCGCAATTGGTCTTCCAGCCAGCATGGGAATGCGCGTCCTCATGGCACTCCATAACGCAGTCTCTAGACCAGCAGTGATCACGGTGATACAACTGATTGGGCTAGCGTTAAAGCTGCCACTCAACCTACTCTTTATTTATGGTGGTCTTGGCATAGAAGGTATGGGAGGTCCAGGCTGCGCAGTAGCCACCGCAATTATCAGCTGGCTCTGGCTCATCATCACGCTCTGCTTCGTTGTATTTGATCGCTTTTATCGTCCCTTTAAAGTCTTCAGTCGTTTTAGCGCTCCCGATTGGCATCGTATCTGGACCTTACTCAAATTAGGTGCCCCGATTGGCTTTAGTTATTTAATTGAGGTCACTTCATTTACCTTCATGTCTCTATTTATAGCTCGGCTTGGCATTACTGCTTTAGCGGGCCATCAAATAGCCGCCAATCTGGGTACAGTGATTTATATGGTCCCACTTTCTTTATCGATTGCTACCATGACTTTAGTGTCTCAATCGATTGGTGCTAATAAGCCTGAGCGCGCTGAAGAAATTGGCTGGTCCTCAGTATTTTTTACTACCGGGCTTTGTATTGTGATTGGCATTAGCGTTTGGGTTTTGCGTTTACAACTACTTGAGCTCTATGACCCGCCAATAGAAGTAAAAATATTTTCGATTCCGCTCTTTTTGTTCATTGCCTTTTATCAAATGTTCGATGCCTTGCAAATAACAGCTGCGTTTATTCTACGCGCCTACCGGGTTGCCTTCTGGCCGATGGTGATTTATGCAGGATCTCTCTGGGGCGTTGGTTTGGGTGGCGGTTACCTATTGGGCTTTAATATATTGGGCAATACTCCAGACTTCCTGCAAGGTGCCAATGGTTTTTGGGCTGCCAATAGTATTAGTCTAGGGCTAGCCGCCTGCTTACTGCTCTATCTATTTAGAAAAACGGCGGCACGCTTTGAAAAAACGCATCCGCCGATTACAGTTTAGTAAAGTGCTGGCTTAGCGAAAGCTTGGTACTTGATTGCCTTTAGCATACATACATTGTTGATAAGCAATGTTGTATTGAACTTGTGCTTGATTTTGTTTGCCAGAAGCATTCATAGAACCCATCGCGGCACCACCTAATAATCCAACGCCAGCGCCTGTTCCAATGTTGGTATGACTGCCACCTTGAATGACGGCGCCAGCCACTGCACCAAGTGCGGCGCCAATAGCTGCACTGGTTGCCGCTTCTTTAAGTGCAGCATCACTAGTGTCTTTTACAGAATTGGCTGCAAAGGTACGGCACTGCTGATCTTCTTGCTGAAATATTTCAAATGGCTTACCTGCACGCGGCATAACGGCAACTGTTGGCCCTGTTGGCGCTGAAACGCAAGCACTGAGGATGGTTACCAAAGTAAAACTGAGCACTAGCGCTGATGTAAAACGTTTCATGTCATACCTTTAAAAAATGGTGCAGTCAAAAGATCTCAATCGATATTTTAAATACCTTTACTACTGAGGTCTTACCGGTGCAACGCCACTAGTCGGAGGAGTAGCAGCCTGAGCTTGCCAGCCTGTTGGGCACTCTTGGACATAAGGAAAATATTTAGCACTGGCCTCGCAGTAATACCAAACTGCTGGTTGTGGCTGTGCAGCCAAGACCATCGGCTGCGGAGGAGAAACATAAGCCACTACTGGTGGCGCGTAATAAGCTGCTGGGGGATAACCATAATAGCCGGCACCCGCCCATTGGCCTCGCCAACCACCGCCGTAACCACCACCATAGCCATAGCCGCGGCCCCAGCCGGGACCATAAGCTGCTGGACGCCAGCCACCACCATAGCCATAGCCACCTGCATATCCGCCACCTACGCTGACATTCCAAGCCACATTGCCAGCATTTGCTGCAATAGGGCTTAAGCCAACTAAGCCAGCAAAGACGATACCGAAAACAAGGTGTATTTGAATCTTTTTCATCATCGACCCCTCTGTTTGGTCTATTAAAACCGCTTAGTAATTTGACTATGTGCCACTTTTATCATGCTTCTTACTTCTATAACGCCCCAAGTAGAAGCAAGCTGACACAAATGACTAAATTTATTGTTCTAATTTTGCGCCAGATTTGACAATGACTCTACCCCACTTGCTAGACTCTGTAGCAATCAATTTAGAGAGTTCTTGAGGGCTTCCAGGGGCTGGATCTAGGCCACCCGCCAATAATCTGGCTTTAATCTCTGGGTTATTAAGGGCTTGGCGAGTGAGCTGATTAAGGCGCATTTGAATATCTGGCGGCAAATTGGCTGGCGCCATTAAAGAAAACCAAGAAATTGCCTCAAAACCAGGCAGACCTTGCTCAGCTAATGTTGGGATCTCAGGGGCTGCTGGAGAGCGTTTTAAGGAAGTCACTCCCAAGGCCTGAACTTCCCCTGCCTTAATTAAGGGAAGTGATGAAGATAAGTTATCAAAAAGCATGGTGATACGAGCGCTCACTAAATCAGGCAGGGATTGCGCACGGCCTTTGTATGGAATATGCCGTATTTGCACTCCTGTCATGTCTTTAAAGAGTTCGCCAGACATATGTAGCGAAGTACCGATTCCGGAGGATCCAAAAGTGAGTTGATTCGGTTTTACTTTAGCAAGCTCAACTAACTCCTGCAAATTGGTGATACCCAATTGCTTACTCACAATCAATACATTGGGAGTACTTGCCAAGAAACTAATCGGCGTGAAATCCTTTACCGGATCAAAAGATAATTTGTCATAAAGCGCGCCATTAATCGCATGTATTCCGACGGTGCCAATCAGTAAGGTATATCCATCAGGCTCACTCTTAGCAACAAAGTCAGCGCCAATATTGCCACCAACTCCTGGACGATTCTCAACCAATACAGGGACATTCAAATTTTTTTGCCATTGCTCAGCCAATACCCGGGCCAAAATATCTGGTGCCCCTCCTGGAGTAAAGGTCACAATAATTCGAATTGGCTGCTTAGGCCATTGAGTCTGTGCCTGTACCCCACTTTGCAGCAATCCAAATAGTACAAGCCAGACTATGAAGAGTCGCTTAGCCGCTATCAAGAATTGCATGTTCAAGTGAACTTAAAAACCAAAGTAGCTGCGTAACCAAATCCAACCTGTATAGGAGACTGGATCATCTGGACAAGAGCCCACACCACATTCAAGCAAAGTAGATATCAAATTAGCCAAGACTAAAACAATAAAAAGGATGACCACAGTATTCGCAAACCAAGATCGCGAACGAATATCACGATTGGGCAGCATTAATAAAATTGCCAGTCCCACCAATAGACCTATATACCCAACAAATGCCCAGGTATAAAAATGGAGCTCTAGAAATGTTGCGCCGTAACCCTTATCTCCAGGCAAGATATGCAAGAAGACCTGACGTAAAGAAACCATCATGCCGATTAGGCCACCCAGAATTCCCCAGCCATAGTGCGCAGAATGAGCACCACATCGAATGTTGAGCACAAGTGCAAACCCAATGATGACAAAGCCTATACGCTGCATCAGGCAAAGTGGGCATGGGAGTTCGCCAAAATAGAGCTGATCCACAAAGGCGTAAGAAAGAACTCCGACTACTGCTAATAGGGCTAGTTGATTACCCAGTGCGGCAAGCGAAGGAGAAGAATGCTGACTCACAGGCTGATATTTAAATGATTAGTTGCATGAAGGCGGAACCAGACAATTAAGATGACGACTGTTATCGCCAGCATGATCAAACCTGCAAGACGTTTCTCAAACCAGACCAATAGCAGCCCGATGAATGCTGTCAGAAAAGGTAGAAACATATACATATAAGAATTCTAGCCCAGTATCAACAAACCATAGCGATTTTGGTCATTACACGACTTTCTGTAGGTCTTTTGTTTAGAATGCACCCATGAGTACAAAATCGATCCCTCCCTGTTTAGACTCGCTGCTTGAGGGGAATATTGCGCGCATCACTTTTAATAATCCTACCGCACGTAATGCCATGACTTGGCCGATGTACGAAGAACTGAAAAGCATTTGTGATGATTTAGCGCAGAACCCAGATATTCGGGTAGTGATCTTTAGGGGTGCAGGCGATAAAGCATTTGTTTCTGGTAGCGACATCGAGCAATTTGTCAGCCTCAAAAAAGACGAGGCTTATGAGCAAGCAATAGATCGAATATTGATCGCCTTACAAGAACTCCCTATGCCCACCATTGCAGTCATTGAGGGATTGGCCGTTGGGAGTGGTTTGCTGATGGCTAGCGCTTGTGATTTTCGGATCTCTACTCCCGATGCCCGTTTTGGTATTCCAGTAGCAAGGACTTTAGGTAACTGCCTTTCTCCTGGCAACCTTGCGTGGATTAGCGCGCATTTGGGTATCCCGATGGTAAAAAAAATGTTGCTTACTGCAGAGCTCATCAAAGCACCCCAATTACTAGAATCTGGATTTCTGTATCAAACAGTTGAGACGTCGGAGATTACTGAAGCTGCTGACGCTTTAGCCAATAAGATGGCTGTGCTAGCACCCATTACCCAAAAATCTAGCAAGCTAGGAATCGCTCGTTTATTACGTAGCAATCTCCCGGATTGCTCAGACCTGATGCGAGAGACTTATAACAGCCAAGACTTTCGAGAAGGCGTTACCGCCTTTCTCGAGGGTCGTCCACCTCAGTGGATAGGCAAGTAGCTAACTCTTAGCGTTTTTGGTGGCTCGATAATGTAATTGGTGCTCATGTATAAGCATTCCAATAAAGGTAATAAGGGAGAGGTCTTATTTCTTTTTTGGCGAAGTATGACGCAATTTCAACAACAAGATACTAAGGGCCAAGGCCAAGGTAAGAGCATTGGCTAAGATCAGAGGCCACTTTTCAATAATGAGGCCATAGATCAGCCATAAACCCACTCCAACTGTAAACAAGGAGTACATACCCAAAGAAACACCAGATAGATTACGAGTACGCCAAGAATGAATGGCCTGGGGTAAAAATGCGATCGTGGTTAAAAACGCAGCGCAATATCCAATGATCTCGATTTCATGAGGCAGAAGGTTCATGCTGCTATTGTAATGAGCTTCTCCCCATTATTGGCCAAGGGCAGAAAATGAATTACTTACTCTTATTCAAGCCTACTTTACGCGCTTCGATTTCTTTATTGATAGCAGCTACAGTAGTGGGATTTGGAGAGGTCCATTTGCCCCCTGAGTTATTCACCATATAAACTAGAGATTCTGCAAAACCTTCTACTGATAAATTGGGACCACCACCCTTTGCTGGCATACCTCTTACGCCAACATAACCATGAGCGGTAAGAATGACTTGCCCTTCTGCAATCAAAGGCGCCCACTTTGCCTTATCACCTAATTTAGGCGCATTCAGAACGCCACTACCATGACAGCTCACGCAATATTGTTTATAAGTCGTTTCACCGGACTGTGCGTTGGTAATCGTGGGGGCGGCCATCACCGTAGCAGCAAGAACCAAGGTTTTAGTGTTGAATGTCATTTCTCTATTTCCGTAATCAAGGGTTAAATATAGTGTTAATGAAAGTTTAATACCTCTGCGCCTTTCAGGCACTCCTCGCTCAACTCAAAAAAAACTTAGCCTGGTCTAAATAAATAACCCGATTGGGCTTTATTGCGTCGTCTAAAAAAAAGGATTTGAATGCATGTGATGAGTGCCCAAAATGCCAACAGTGGATCTAAGACGTAATCCCAAAGATTCGCTGACTCATGCCAATGCCCAGCCCAAGCGATGATGGCAATTGCAAAAATCCATACACCTTTGGTCCAGCCCAGTAAACCGCATACCAAAGCCAACAACACTACGCCAATCAAGAATCCTAAAGATGCATAACCCCATACATAGGGATCAAACATTCCCAGACCTAAGGCTAGAGGGTAGAACATCAGAGCGATGCATATCAGCGCGACTCGAAAGCCTACTGGTACGGGGCGACTAGGGAGCATCACAGCGCTCCATAGTAAGAGTGTTAACACGACACTCAAATCACCAGTAACTCCGCGCACATAGCCAACCAGAGGAAGCTCTAGAGATAAACCGATTGGCCAGAAAAATACATTGGCCAAGATCAACACTACAATCCATCTCACTGGCATTGGTAAAGCTTTGCTGATAATCAAATGGATGAACCAAACAATCACAACACCACAGGTAATGGATAACTCAATCAGCGCTAGGGTCTGCATCCAATTCATCATGGTTTAAGCTCTTTGGCATTGGCATCAGGCACTTGTGTAGGCGACGCTGAAAGTTGCTGGTATTCACGCTTTAACCATGCAGATGAGTAATGCACATGCCGAATCTTTTTGCGATCCCATGTATAGGCTAGATGTGCATCGTTGCCATCACTACTCATTAAATAGGGATAGGAATACTCTTTACGCTGATCATTAGGAAGAGCCTCATCATCCTCAAGTGTCTGCACAATCTGCCATTGATCCGATTGAGGCAGCTTCATTAACAGAACGAGACGAGCACGCCCTACTTCAATATTATTGAGCGCCAATAAACGAATTCCACTCTTTAACGTCAAACCAGCAACAGCAGCATTAGGATTGGCAATTGCTAAATCCTGAGAGACTTGCCACGTTTGCCCTGCATCACTTGTCATGCTGGCTGGTATTACTTTTGGAAGACCAGCGCTTCTGGTTTGGCGAAAATAAGCAGCAGCGTCTTGAGGGCTATTCGTAAAGATCACCGGCTGAATTGCACCGCGACCGGAACTCATCCGGCGCTTATCAATCACTTGGGCTGCATCAACTCTTAAAAACTCACCAAAGCGGCCAATCCATTCATGATAGGCAGGCAAGCCGAGACGTCCATCACTAAATGCTAGCGCAGGTGACTTCACTAGAGTGCTGATATTTAATAAAGGTGAGCTAATCAGGCGTTGTGGCTGACTCCATGTCAGACCTTCATCATCAGAAATGATGGTGGATATCGAGCTGCCAGCCCAACCACCAATCGAAACAGTGACAAAAAATAATTGTAATCGTACATCTGACATTCTGCTAGGGACTGGATTGCCTAGTTTGGCAATGTAGCGAGCTAGACCTTTTTCAGCACCCACTCGATCTATTACGACCGTTGCTGCAGTCCATAAACTCGCCTTGGGATCAAACACTGCGCTATTAATCACCACATCACGAGCACCTTCACGACTTCCAGCAAACCAGAACGCCCGAATACCGCCATCCTTTAAGGCAATCAGAGACGCAGCGTGGACTGATGGAGCATCAGTATCAGGCAACCAAGTGGCGTGAGGTTTTGCAATACTCGGCTCAATGATGGGTTGGGTCGATAATTTATTGACTGATTTATTTACTACTTGTTTTGGTGAAGATGCGGCTAAAGGCAACTCTTCTTCAACCGCCTCCTCAACTACCGTAGCCAAGCTATCAGCAAAAGGCGCCCATGCGGGTCGAGTATCTAAATGCAAAACACCAATCACTGCTGCGAGCAGTAAGAAACAGAATGCTATTACGCGACTCATCTACAAGCATCCTTTTTATCTAACAAAGTAGCAGTATTAGCCACCGGCGTAGCAACGAGGTATTCATTCACAAATAAATATTTTCCAAGGTGACCCTTTAGCATTTCTATAATTTCTTCATCAGAGTGACGTGCTCTCATTTCTATTCTATGGGCAATGATCTGACAAGCATCACATATAGCTGGTTTAACCCCTAATGGTGACTGCACTAATACCAAAGGATAGCTAGCAGTTAATTGAGCTACTTCACCTGCCTCTCCCGCCATATAGCCGTGCAAGCGAGCTCCGGGCAAGAGTAAGCGATATTCTTCATCTTTAGCGCGATAGTCGCAAGGAACCCAAAGGTCCTTATCTTGCACTTGAGAGATTGCCTGTGGTGTAAAGCGCCCCAACTCACCTTCCAAAGGAGATATGCTACTAGTCAATGTGCAGTAAGTTAAAAAACATCCTGCCAGAGCGATTGTCTTGGAACTATCTTTTTTGAATAAGCCTAAGATCACTAGGCCCAAGCTCAGGGCCATGAAAATCCAGTGCCCATCTGAATAGACCCACTCACTAGTGTCGCCTGTGAATGCAGATAAGTGTAGCTGGCTGCCCGCCCAAATCAATACTGAGAAAAGAATGACTTGCAATAACAAGGCAATTCGAAAACCCCATAGGGGTAAGCGATCCCAATGCAATGCTAGTAATGCGGCCAAAGCCGGCATGACTGGTAATAGATAACGGCCCGATCGTTGACTTGGCAAACTAAAGACCACAAAAAATGCCAACACCAGTAAGAGCAATAAGCTCTCTTCAAGAGAGAGGAAACGGCGATTACGCCAGCATTGAATTAGGGTCGACAATAAAACAAAGGTGAACAGGCCAGCATTTGCTAAAGAAGTCAGGATCAACATCCAAATACTGTCGCCACCGCTTACTAAGTCCAAGAAGTAGTTCGTACTCCGAGCATCAAACTTGCCGACGTTCTCACCCAGCACAAATTCTTTCCACACTGCCTGCGGATTAGGGTCTAAGGCAAACCAAAGCGCAAAGATTCCCAATGCAATAACCGCAATGAAAAAAAGCTTATATACATCTTTAATAAGTGTTGTTGATACGCTCCACTCTCGCCAGCGCCAGTAATACAAACCCAGAGCGAACGACGCAGGGACAATATAGGCAAACGACTTTGCAAGTAATGCAAAGCCTAAACAAAGACCCGCAAAGACCGGGAAAATTAATTGAGAATTAAAAGCAGCCTTCCCCCAATACAAAAGTGCCATAAACGGCAAGCTCATCCAAAATACTTCAGGAGGATCTGTTAAAAATGGGCGTCCGTAACGATAGCTAGCAAAAAAGGAAAGCCAGACTAAACCTGCTAATAAGCCAGTCTTTGCGCTGCCACTAAAACGACGAACTGAAAGAAATAAAAATAAAGCGGTAAGGGCTGTATAAAAAAGACTGGGCCAACGTAAATTAAAGAGCGTCCATTGATTTGCCCAATTGGTGCTCACGATGCCCTGCCAGAAAATCAAAGGTGGCTTAGTATTCCTCAATCCCGCCATTTCTGACTGCAATGGGAGCCAATCCCCTGTATTAGCCGTCATCCGAACAATATGCATATAAGGATATTCATCGCCATTCTTAGGGGCAAAACGACTATCTAAGCCATAAAGATAGGTGAAAACACCTAAAAGGAGTATCAAGAGAGCCGAACGGTATGAAAATGAACCTCGCATAGCGCTAGTTTATAGGGCTTAGCAGGAGGCTGTAGAAAACCATTTCATATGCTTTTTCAAATGAGCTTATGAGAAATGAATCTGAGGCAATGATCCATTCTCTCAAGTTCTTGTTTAAGATATGACTGAGTGAAATTCACTGGCATTCAACTTGAATAAACGAAATGGAGATTGTTCCTATGCGGGCAAAACATCTTAAAGCATCAATACTAGCTTCGGCCATCCTTGGTCTTGTCCAATGGAGTAGCACTGCCTTAGCGCAAAACGCTGCTACCACTGATCTTTATAAGCGAGGTTTAGCAGCTACTTGTGCTAACTGTCATGGTACAGATGGTAAGGGAGTAGTCGATGGCGGGATGCCCCTCATCAATAACCTTACCAGCGGGCAAATACTGGAGAAGTTAAAGGGATATAAATCTGGAGCTTTAGAGGGCACGATTATGCCGCAACTTGCTAAAGGCTATACCGATGAGCAACTCGAAACCATCGCCAATCAACTTGGCAAAAGATAAATAGGAGCCCATCATGGATCGTCGACATTTTATTGGTCAAAGTGCTGCAGCACTCGGCTTAGTTACTGGTTTCTCAACCCAAGCTCGTGCCAATTTGCAAAAAGCAGAAATACTAGTTATTGGTGGTGGGTATGGTGGCGCTACAGCCGCCAAATACTTGCGCTTGTTCTCTAACAATACTGCTAGAGTGACCCTGATTGAACCTAATCCCACGTTTATTTCTTGCCCAATGTCTAACTTAGTCATTGGCGGCTCACGCACCTTATCTGAATTAACCACCTCTTATAGCAATCTGAGCAAGCGTCATGGCATCAAAATGATTCAAGATAGCGTTGCCAGCATCGATGCAGATAAGAAGACAGTAAAACTCGCTTCAGGAAAAACTTTACGCTACGATAAAGTAGTCGTCTCTCCAGGCGTCACCCTGATGACGAATACCGTTGAGGGCCTAGCAGAGGCGAACAAGGCAGGTGTGACACTGCAAGCATGGAAGGCTGGCGCTGAAACGGTAGCACTGCATCAGCAGCTGGCTAGTATGCGGGATGGTGGAACCTATATTCTAAGTGTTCCTGAAGCGCCATATCGCTGCCCTCCTGGTCCCTATGAGCGCGCTTGCCAAGTGGCCAGTTATTTTAAGCAAAATAAACCCAAATCAAAAGTAATCGTTTTGGATGCAAATCAAGATGTGACATCGAAAGGTGCACTGTTTAAAAAGGTATGGGCTGAACAGTACCCTGGAATGATTGAGTACTTACCAAAACATAATGTCATTGCAGTCGATGGCAAAACAAAAACTGTGAAATTAGAAGTTCAGGATGATTTCAAAGGCGATGTATTAAACATCTTGCCAGCGATGAGTGCTGGAGAAATTGCTGTCAAAACGGGCTTAGCTAATTCCAATGGGCGCTGGGTGAATGTCAACTTCCTCAACTTTGAGTCAACAGCACAAAAGGATATTCACGTCCTGGGCGATTCTATTCAAATTGCACCTGCGATGCCAAAGTCAGGCCATATGGCAAATTCTCATGCCAAAGTCGCAGCAGCAGCAATTGTTGCTGAGCTGAGTGGGTGGGAAGTCAATCCTGCTCCTGTACTGACAAATACCTGCTATAGCTTTGTCAATAGCAAAGAAGTGGTTCACGTAGCAAGCGTTCATCAATACAATGCTGCCGAGAAAACCTTTAAGACTGTTCCAGGATCCGGTGGATTATCTCCAGCACCTTCAGTACTCGAAGGTATTTATGCTTGGGGCTGGGCGCGTAATATTTGGGCTGATAGCTTGGCTTAATCTAAACAAAGCTCTCCAATTAAAAAGAGGCTTATCAGCCTCTTTTTAATTGCGCTCTGAACAAAATATACTGAGACAAACAATGCAATCACTTAGACAATCTTCAGCAAGAGGCTATGCCGACCACGGCTGGCTCAAAAGCTATCACTCCTTTTCCTTTGCTGGATATCATGATCCTCGCTTTATGGGATGGGGAAATCTCAGGGTCATTAATGAAGACCAAGTTGCTGCTGGACAGGGATTTGGAAAACACGGTCACCGCAATATGGAAATCATCAGTTATGTTTTGTCAGGTGAACTGGCCCATGAGGATAGTATAGGCAACATTAAAGGCATTCCACCGGGTGATGTGCAACGCATGAGTGCAGGCACTGGAGTAACACATAGTGAGTTCAACCATGCCAAAGATCAAACAACCCATTTCTTACAGATTTGGATTGAACCGAATACTTTAGAAGTGCAACCTAGTTATGAACAAAAAACGATTCCACTCGCTGATAAGCAGGGCAAATTGTGTTTAATAGCCTCTCCAAATGGACAAGGTCACGCCGTCAAAATTCATGCAGATGCCAACTTGTATGTAGGTCTATTTGAGGGAGCACAAACCGCAGAACTTGCCCTAGATCCAAAACGTAAAGCCTATCTGCATTTGATTCGTGGCTCACTCAAGATCAATGGGCAAGCACTCGCAGGAGGAGATGCCCTCCTCATCGATGATGAAAGCAATATATTAATCAGTGAAGGTAAAAACGCTGAGGTACTAGTGTTTGACCTCAGCGCATAGAGAAACTCTCACTAGCTCAATCTAACTTGATCTTTGCTTTTTCTATCACCACTTTCCAGCGTGCGATATCCGAGTTATACAAGTCAGCAAATTGCTGGGTGTTCAAAGGGGCAACCTGAACTCCTGCCTTCACAAAGCGTTCTTTCATCTCAGGCGTATCAAGAATTTTAAGAATCGTATTGTTTAGTGTTTGCACAATAGCAGTTGGCGTACCTGCTGGCACAAATACCCCTTGCCAAAGCGCCATTTCATAACCCTTTACACCGGCCTCTTGCATGGTTGGTAACTCAGGTGCACCACTAAAACGATTTTTACTGGTCACTGCTAAGGCCCGGACCTTATCACCCTTATACAAAGGAAGTCCTACCGGCATCCCGGCAAAGTAAAAATCAATCTGTCCACCAACCACATCAGTTGCAGCTGGTGAGCCGCCTTTGTAAGGAATATGAATAGCTTGTAAACCCGTCGTTGCTAAAAATAATTCGCCAGCCATATGATCCGAGTTACCAATTCCGGAAGAACCAAAACTTAACTTTCCAGGATCCGCTTTGAGCATCGCCATTAGCTCTGCAACATTTTTTGCCTTAGAGTTGTTGTTCACAATCAGAATATGGGGTGTTGCAGCAACTCCGACTACTGGCAGTAAGTCTTTTTGCCCGTTAAACGGTAATTTAGGATTGGCTGCTACGTTAATTGCCAGGCCATTTTGCGCAAACAAGATGGTGTATCCATCAGGAGCACTTTTTGCAACGGCATCAGCAGCCAAACTACCAGCTGCACCACCACGATTTTCTACAATTACTGGTTGTTTCAAAGCAAGACTGAGATCGTTAGCAATCATTCTGCCCACAATATCAGTTGAGCTACCTGGGGCATAGCCAACCATCATCTTGATGGGCTTATCTGGATAGGCGGCTACTGCAGAACCTATAAGTGCTGGTAAAACCACTACGCTGAATGCTATGTTCTTTATTATTTTCTGAAACATATCGTCTCCTCCATAAAATTTAAATACTGAATGATGCTACCCCACATTCCTTGGCACAAATATTTAAGGCATCCAATAACTCGGGAGTAAGTGGAATGCCTTGACGCATTCTTTCCGCCATCATTCTTGCGGCACCTTCCCCTGGCACTCGAACCTCTTTTACACCCGGCAAAGTAGAGGAACTCTTCAAGTCATCTACTAAAGCCATCACTCTACTAATAAACTCCTGTTTATCTCCAAATGCGCTGGGATCTACCGCAATAATGGTTTGCCCAGTATTCGTCATTAAATCATGATGCGCATTAAAGTCGATAGTACCCTTACCGACTGCAGCATTATTAAGTGCCCCAGCAAGTAGGCCGATCATGACTGCCAAACCATACCCTTTGTAGCCACCAATCGGCAATAGAGAGCCCTCAGCAGATCTCTTTGGGTCAGTAATAGGCTGACCTTGACGATCAATCATCCAATCATTTGGTATCGATTCACCTTTTTGAGCCGCTAACTTCACCTTGCCGTAAGCCGCAACAGTGGTAGCAATATCAAGCAACACCATAGGGCTATCGCCAGCTGGCACTGCAATCGCAATCGGATTGGTTGATAAAAGTAAATCGATTCCACCCCAAGGAGCCATGTGGTTGGCATTTCCTACAGCCATGTAGATGCCAATGTAACCTTGTTCGGCTAATTTACGAACATAAACAGATGCTGCTCCAGAGTGATTTCCATAGTGACTGCCTACCCAACACACACTATGCTCTTTTACTTTTTTAATGGCTACTTCGACAGCCTTATTCATTACCAGGTGGCCCAATCCATTGTCACCATTAATGAGTGCAGTGGCCCCCTGCTCACGTTCAATACGAATATTGGGGTTGAGATTCACTCCGCCCGCACGAATTCTTTTGAGGTAAGCGGGTAAACGAAAAATACCGTGCCCATCAGCGCCTACCAAATCAGACTTGATCATCAGCTGCGCAACCATTTTGGCATCAGCAGTTGGGACCTTCACTGCGCAAAGTACCTCTGCAATAAAGTTTTCAGCATCGCTGATCGATAGGTATTCGAGATTGCCCATCAGAACTTAAACCTCCGTGCTTGCCCTAAATTCCATACTGTAAACATACTTACCTTCTGGGTGATAAGTCATAGTTACTTCAAAAAGTTTATCTTGATCATCAAAATACCGCCTAATAATAACCAAACACGGATCGCCAGACTTCAGCTTTAAATGTTCGGCAATGATAGGAGTCGCCCCAAGAACATAAACATCTAACTCTGCACGCTCAATTCTAGCGCCATACTTTTTCTCAATTTGCTCGAATACCATCACTTGAGGATGTTCAGGATCGGTAGTCAGTGCGGCAAACTGCGGCAAGATATAAATATCTGACCAGGCGATAATTTCTTCAGTCTCGAGACGCTTACGAATACCTCCAATGTGATACCAAGAGGAGCCGACGGGGCCGCTAATTGCATCGCTTTGTGCCTGATCTAATTCAATGTACTCCTCTACCAAGTTTACTCGGTAGGTATCTCTTGGATAGCTCAATATATCGACTGGGGAGTTAAAGCTTTGTGTAAAACGCCTTAACTTTTTCCTAGAAATAATTTGAGTAGGTGCTCCTTGGCGCCGAAATATCAGTCCATTTGTCTCTAAGATTTGTAGGGCATGTCTTAAAGTATGGCGACTAGCTTGAAAATTTTTGCAAAGGTCTGCCTCTGTTGGTAAGGCAGACCCCACTGGCCAGTCACCGTTATAAATACGCTGCTCTAAGGTATTAGCTAATGATTTATATAAGGGCAGGCGCTCAGTCAATTTAAGATAATCCAAACATCTTCTTGCCGGCGACGGGAAGGCGTGCTTTTAAGATATCTCCCGATAAGGATTCTGTTATGTAAAGGTCTTTGCCATCCGGCCCGCCAAAGCACATATTGGCTAAATGGTGATGGTGTGGATTATCTGAATAGATCAGATGAGTAGGCAACATATTGCTATCAAATCTCCAGATACCAATACCCAAATGGCAAACCAACAAACCATTTTCTGAATCCATTTCAATACCATCAGGCCCTGCTACTCCGCCTGTTAACTGAACAGCAACCCCCGTTTTAGAAACTGAGCCATCAGCCATCAATGGCAATCTCCAGATTTGCTGCGAGCGAGTTGCTGCTACAAATACATGCTTCTCTTGAGTATTTAAAGTAATTCCATTTGGACTAGGTACGTTTAAACACAAACGATCGAGTTGACCGTTGGCGCGCAATCTAAATACCCGACCTGTCGGATCAGCAATACCAGTCTGCCCTTGATCAGTGAAATACAAATCGCCATTAGCAGCAAAATGCAAATCGTTTAGGCCTTTAAAGTTCTCGCTATACATCGACCCTAAAACAGTTTCTATTTTTCCTGTCTTAGTATCTAAGGTAATCAAACCCATTTTGTAATCACAAATAAATGCGCGGCCATCTTTATGAAACTTCAAGCCATTAGGCCAGCCATCATATTGTGTGATGAGCTCCCAATCACCTTTTTGTGTAATTCTAAAAATTCGGCCAAAGGGAATATCGACAAACCATAAATTACCTTCGCGATCGAATGAAGGGCCTTCCAAAAAGCACTCGACTTCAGCACCCTGGCGATTTGGATCAGACCAGCCGGTACGTGCTTTTTTTCTAAACTTAGCAGGCATCGACATAAAAACTTCGGCTTTAATTTTCTCAACTGGCTGGAAAGGGTTATGCATGGTCATAAATGAGGGTTCCTTTTAAAGTTATCCGTACAAGTTATATTTATTCTTCAACTATTAAAACATAATTAATGATAATCTTTTGTAGAGATTGATTCTATATCAATATGAACTACTTTAACTTATCCATATAGGTTCAAATAATGATGAATTATGTCGCCGTTATTGGCACCGGAATCATGGCTGCGGGTATTGCCGCAGGATTTATTGCACAAAGCATCCCTGTAGTGATTTTGGGCAGAACTAAAGAAAAGGCTGATGCCTGCCTAGATAAGGCGATCACTCTGGCTTTTAAGATTGGCTTAGCCGGTGAGAATGCTCAAAAAGAGATAGCAGCAATCAAGCTTGAACAGTCCATCAGCCAATTAGAAGAATGGTCTAACTGGGATCAGTGCATTTGGGTTATCGAGACTGTGGCAGAAAACCTAGCGCTCAAACAACAAGTGTTTGCATACTTAGATCAAGTGGTTCCTGCTCATATTCCGATTGGTAGCAATAGCTCAGGCTTTCCAATCAGCAAAATTGCAGAAGGCCTCAAAACAGCTGAACGTATGATGGGCGCCCACTACTTTATGCCCGCTGAGGTTGTGCCTTTGGTTGAAATTGTGATGGGCCAAAAAACAGCCTTGCCATTTGCTCAACAAGCTTGTGAGCTTTATAAAAAGATTAGTAAAAAACCTGTTCTGGTTAAGAAAGATATTCCTGGGTTTTTGGCCAACCGCATTCAGCATGCCCTGATGAGGGAAGCCCTGTCCTTAGTACAGGAGGGTATCGCCACTCCAGAGGATATTGATGATGCAGTGAGATACAGCTTTGGATTTCGTTATGCCGCTGTTGGACCAATGACCCAAAAAGAGATCTCTGGATGGGATGGAATGGCCAATGCTGCAAGAGAGATTTATCCTTCTCTTTCTAATACCGCATTCTTGCCCCCTAAGGTAGAGCAATTAATGAAAGAAGGTAAAACGGGAATGAAGGCTGGTGAAGGTTTTAGGAAATGGACCCCTGAAGAAATCGCTAAGGTTTCTGATTCTTACTCTAGAAGATTAAAGGCAGCGTTTGATGTCCTTAACATTGAATAAGGGCATAAGCTTTAGCAATGGCATCTTTCACTCTACTCTCTTCAGGCTTGATTCCAATGCCGCTATCAGACAGTTGGGCCACATCTAGGTGCCCGTCTTTAGCTGTTAGCGCTTGAGCGCAAATATCAAACTGCAGATACTGATTTGACATGCTAAAACCCCAAGGGATCTCGCCAAGAGCAAAACCAATCGCAGCTGTTGCAGCCCCTGAGAGAGATGTTTCTGCAATTTTGCATGCCAAGTTAATGCCCAGATGGTTGGCCTTTAAAACTTTCGCAGCCTCAACTGCTTCGAGTACGCCGCCTGTTTTAATGAGTTTCAAGCTTGCCCCATCAAATGCCTTCGCTTGTATAAATTCTTCGATCTCTACTAAGCCATGGATCGATTCATCTAAGCCAATGGGAATCAGTGATTTTTGCTTTAACGCTATAAAGTCACTCAAAGGTAAATCTGCTGGCACCAGTTGCTCAGCAAAACTTAATTTACTCGCTTGCTTTGACTCACAAAAACGCATCGCATCAGCCAAGCTCAAGGCGCCATTCGCATCAACAGAAATCACATCTCCATCAAGCAGTTCAGAAAGCATGGCTACCCGCTCCATATCTTGGTCCAAGGGCAAAGAACCAATTTTGATCTTCCAGTGTTTAAAGCCTAGCGCGCGATACTCTTTAGCATCTGCTATCTCTTTCTCGGGTGAGCCGCCTAGCATGCGCAGCAAAGGAATAGGTAGAGGATCAGCTAGATCGGATAGTTTGTTTGCTAAACGGAGATATTTCCAAAGTGGTATTGATTGCCTTTGGGTAAAAAGATCTAACAAGGCCATCTCAAAACACGATTTTGCTGAGGCATTGCCATACAGGATGCTAGAGAAGACTGCAGCAAAATCCTTTGGCTCTGTCCATTCGCATGATTTTCCATGCTCAACTAGGTATTTCACGCTACCTAAAAGACTATCTAGAGTCTCACCAGTCATCAATGGCGCAACAGATGCTTCACCCCACCCCTGTCTACCCTCATCATCGGTTAAGCGCAGAAGAACTGTTTTGGCATCCCGCACCAATTCCCGCGACATCTTGATCGGCTCAATGAGCGGTATAGAGAGTGGGTAGATAGTCGCTTGAGTAATTTTCATTTGCAGATATTAATACTTAAATTGAACAGCTAAGAAAAAATATGTTGGTCGGTATTTTTACCTAAAATGGGAGAAAATCAGACTAATTCGTCATAATAAAGAATACACCTGAAGCGCTTAAAAGCAATTAATGCAAGGTTTAAACAATATGAAATCACATTACTGAAAGACTGACATGATTGAAACTTCTGGAAAAAAATTAGCTGGCCCAATCATTCGCCTACACCCCAATGACAATGTTGTGGTTGCCCGAGTTGATGTTGGCATTGGTGCTGAAGTCCCAAGTGAACATTTTACAAGCCGCAGCCAAGTTCCTGCAGGTTATAAAATCGCTACCAAGAAAATTCTGAAGGGCGAGCCAATTCTAAAATACAACGTCACTGTAGGATTTGCGAATGTTGATATCGAGCCAGGCACGATGGTTCATAGCCATAACACTGAGTTTCGTGAGTTTGATCGCGACTATGCTTATGCCAGCGAATTTAAGCCGACTAATATGTTGCCAGAGTCTGAGCGTGCGACTTTCCAAGGCTATGTGCGCCCTAATGGAAAAGTAGGAACACGCAATTTTATTGGCATCTTGTCGACAGTGAACTGTTCAGCAACTGTAGTGAACATGATTGCAGACTGGTTTACTCCTGAGCGCTTAAAAGATTATCCCAATGTAGATGGTGTGGTTGCCTTTAGTCATGATATTGGCTGCGGTATGGAAATGAGTGGTGAACCGATGCAACTACTGCGTCGTACTATGGCGGGTTATGCACGTCACCCCAATTTAGCAGCTGCATTAATTGTAGGTCTTGGTTGTGAACGCAATCAACTCAAAGGTCTGATGGATCAAGAGGATCTTAAAGAGGGTCATCTTCTGCATACCTTCATCATGCAAGAAACAGGTGGTACTAGAAAAACAATCGAAGCAGGTATCGAGGCAGTAAAAGCACTGCTTCCAGAAGCCAATAAAGCCAAGCGTCAGACAGTTTCCGCAAGTCACCTTACTGTTGGCTTGCAATGCGGTGGATCTGATGGCTTTTCTTCTATTACTGCCAACCCAGCGTTGGGTGCAGCGGTTGATATTTTGTCGCGTCATGGTGGTACCGGCATTCTCTCTGAAACCCCTGAAATCTATGGTGTAGAA
Source organism: Polynucleobacter sp. (assembly GCF_040400325.1). Classification (GTDB taxonomy): domain Bacteria; phylum Pseudomonadota; class Gammaproteobacteria; order Burkholderiales; family Burkholderiaceae; genus Polynucleobacter. Next base: position 21,801 of record NZ_JBBAQK010000011.1, on the reverse strand, counting down.
CACACCCTTACCCGCAGGGCTGCTAGTAAAGAAATAGGTGAGAAACTCATTGGGCGAATTCGCTGGTGGAAAGATGAATACTCTGTTGGCAGAGATGTACAAATCAACGGCAAGGTTAGTCCTGGCAATCAAATTGGTGGGCTTGCCAATATTTTTGAAAAGTCCCTAGGCTCTTCCATGAAGGGTGGCACAGGTCCTTTGATGGAAGTGTATAAATATGCAGAGCCTGTTACAACTAAAGGATTTGTCTTTATGGATACCCCTGGATTTGATCCAGTATCTGCGACAGGCCAAATTGCTGGCGGCGCTAACTTAGTAGCGTTCACAACCGGCCGTGGATCGATGTTTGGCTCTAAGCCTGCTCCTTGCCTTAAATTGGCTACCAATACCCCTATGTATGAGCGCTTAACCGAGGATATGGATATTAATTGTGGAGAAATCCTCGATGGCACCGTATCGGTTCAGGAAATGGGACAGCGTATTTTTGAGCTATTTCTCCGGACTGCCTCTGGTGAACCTTCCAAAAGTGAGCTTCTTGGCTTAGGCAATTACGAGTTTGTTCCATGGCAAATTGGTGTCATGAGCTAATAAGAACGGTAGAATTCATCCTTGAAGTTCAAGCAAGACTTAAACGAAATTAATACGGCTTATGAAATTTAGGGATTACTACGAAACACTAGGGGTAGCTCGCTCGGCGACCGAGGCTGAGATTAAATCAGCCTACCGAAAATTAGCTCGTAAATATCATCCCGATGTGAATAAAGAATCGGGGGCTGAAGATCAATTTAAAGCGATTGGTGAAGCCTATGCCGTCCTCAAAGATACTGAGAAACGAGCAGCCTATAATCGCTTTGGCGAAAATTGGAAGAATGGCCAAGACTTTACCCCACCCCCAAATTGGAATGAAGGTTTTGAATACTCTGATGGTGGTGGTCACCCAGGATATGGTGGCGGCTTCGAAGGTGATCAAAGCGAATTCTTTGAATCTCTTTTTGGTAGAGGCAGACAAGGACAAGGTGGTCGTGGCGGACAGACGCGCCAGGGCATGAATTTCAAGGGACAAGATCACCACGCAAAAATTCTGATTGATCTTGCTGATGCCTATAACGGCGCAAAGCGCACCATCGCGTTACAGATGCCAAGTATGGATGCAGAAGGTCATGTTGGCACCCAAGAACGTAAATTAGATGTCAGTATTCCTAAAGGAATCAAGGCTGGTCAAAATCTTCGCCTATCGGGCCAGGGCGGCCCCGGTATGGGCCAAGGCGGCGCTGGTGATCTCTATCTAGAAATAGACTTTCATCCTAATCCCATGTATCGCTTAGATGGCAAAGACGTCTACATTGATATTCCACTTGCGCCATGGGAAGCAGCTGTAGGCACTAGCGTGAATGTACCAACCCCTGCAGGCTCGACACTAGAACTCAAGATTCCAGCCGGTACTGTAGCTGGCCGAAAGATGCGCCTCAAGGGTAAAGGTATTCCAAGCGCAGAGCCAGGAGACTTGTATGTCGTTCCAACCATTGCATTACCGCCTGCACAAACTGATGCGCAAAAAGAGGCCTATCAAAACTTTGAAAAAGCCTTTGATTTCAATCCAAGAACTCACTTAAAGGGATGATGAAGATGACACAGACTAATATCACCTGGATCGAAGGTAGTGTTGTAGAAAATGAATTGCATATGACTATTGTGGAGCTCTCTCATGCCTCACGCACTCCCGAAGAGCTCATTATGTCTTGGGTATCAGAAGGTGTTTTAAGCCCTTCTGGCTCAACGCCCCAAGATTGGCGCTTCAGTGGGGACTCGCTACGCAGAGCAAAAACGGCTGCGCATCTCACTCATGATTTAGAACTCAATGTTCCTGGTGTTGCCTTAGCATTAGAGCTACTAGATGAGATAGCGCAGCTGCGCACTCGCATGCAGACCTCTAAATAAACTAAGACTCGGCACGACTTAAGAGCTTTTCCCAACGCTGCAGTTTTTGATCGAGCTGTTCTGTAATCTCTGTCAAGCGTGCCTGCATACTGGCAGCTAACTCAGGCTCATTTTTATATAGCTCAGGCTTACTCATTGCAATCCCAATATCGGCTTGCTCTGTCTCTAGGCCCTCAATTTGTAGAGGCAAAGTCTCTAATTCTTGACGCTCTTTGCTATTGAGTTTTTGCGCTCCGCCCTTACTGATCACTTTAGTCTGAGGCTTTGAGTCTTTCTTCACTTCTGCTTTAGGGCTGAGCTTTTCTGTACTGGTATTTGCATTAGCAGCACGAATTTTGTCAGAGCGGGCTTTCTGAATCTTCCAATCCTCATAGCCACCCTCATACTCACGCCAAAATCCATCACCTTCATTAGCAATAATGCTGGTCACGACGTTATCTAAAAAGTAACGATCGTGACTCACCAAAAAGACGGTGCCCTTGTAATCCTGAAGTAACTGCTCAAGCAGATCTAAGGTATCAATATCGAGATCATTGGTTGGCTCATCCAATACCAAAACGTTTGCTGGCCTAGCGAACAAACGCGCCAAAAGCAATCGATTACGCTCGCCTCCAGATAAGGTACTCACCGGAGAATTAGTACGCTCAGGTGCGAACAGAAAATCACTCAAGTAACTCTTGACGTGTTTTTTATTGCCGTTGATTTCAATCCACTCACTTCCTGGACTAATGTAATCCTCTAGTGAAGCATTGAGATCCAGGCCCTCACGCATTTGATCAAAATAGGCAACCTCAATCCGAGTGCCCATCGTAGCTGTACCAGAGTCAGGCGCAATCGTGCCTAAAATCAACTTTAATAAAGTCGTCTTACCTGCGCCATTAGGGCCAAGCAAGCCCACTTTATCGCCACGCAAAATCGTAGCCGTGAAATCCTGCACGATTGGACGATCGTATGCTTTAGAAATATTTTGTAAGTCGGCAACAATCTTTCCGCTACGGTCACCCGCTGATACTGCCAATTTCACCTGACCAATGGCATCTCTGCGCTGCGCACGACTCACTCGTAAATTTTCTAAGCGCGCAATTCGGGCAACACTTCGAGTACGGCGAGCCTCTACCCCTTTACGAATCCATACCTCTTCTTGAGCCAATAATTTATCCGCTCTGGCATTGGCTAAAGATTCAGAATTGAGCTCTTGATCTTTCAGTAGCTCATAAGCTGAGAAGTTCCCAGGGTATGAGCGTAAGATGCCTCGGTCTAACTCAACAATTTGAGTGCAGACATTGTCTAGGAAGGCGCGGTCATGGGTAACCAATATGACAGAGCCTTGATATTCTTTTAAGAGCCCTTCTAGCCAAGCAATCGAATCTAGATCAAGATGATTTGTCGGCTCATCGAGTAAAAGTACATCGGGCATTTCTACAAGGGCACGTGCCAAGGCCACTCTTTTCTTGGTACCGCCTGACAGGGTATTAATTTTGACATCAGCCTCTAGGTGTAAACGGTCGAGCGTTTCATAAACACGCTGCTCCCAGTTCCAACCACTTAAAGCCTCAAGCTGGGACTGAACTTCATCCAGGCGATGATGGGATGCGTCATCCCAGTCAGCTACGCTAAGGGCTTCATACTCTTCACGTAAAGCCTTGGCTTGTGCTACCCCCTGAGACACTGCTTCAAATACGGTTTCCTCAGCATCAAAAATAGGCTCCTGAGGAACATAGGAGATTCGTAAACCCTGTTGATATTGAAGCAGGCCATCATCCATTTTTTCGATACCGGCCAAGATCTTCAATAAAGAGGATTTACCTGTGCCATTGCGGCCAATTAAGCCAACACGTTCGCCAGATTCAAGTGAAAAAGCGGTGTTTGCGAGGAGGTCAACATGGCCAAAAGCCAGTTTTGCATCAGTAAGTACGATTAAAGCCATGGCGACATTATCCTCACTTCAGAAAAAGTTGGGATATTTACGTCAATTTCTGCCAGACTAATCACTCATCAACGATTTAGTCGAGTAAATCTACTTATCTGTATTGGTATTACCTCTAGGAATAATTACTTTGCGCAGTAATCTAGCGCAAGCGCTTCCGCTACCTTAATACCATCTACACCAGCTGACAAAATTCCACCAGCGTATCCAGCACCCTCACCTGCTGGATAGAGGCCTTTGATATTCAAACTTTGGTAGTTAGGGCCTCGTGTAATGCGCAAAGGCGAGGAAGTGCGAGTCTCTACTCCAGTAAGAACAGCATCTTTCATCGAAAAGCCTTTGATTTGCTTTTCAAAGGCCGGAATCGCTTCACGAATCGCCTCAATCGCATAGGCAGGCAAACTTTGGGCCAAATCTGTCAGGTATACGCCTGGTTTGTAAGATGGCATCACGCTTCCAAATTCAGTGGATGGTTTTCCTTCTAAAAAATCTCCTACCAATTGACCCGGTGCTTCATACGTAGAGCCGCCCAACTCATATGCTTTTGATTCAATGGCACGCTGAAATTCAATTCCAGCCAATGGGCCCCCAGGATAATCTTCTGGAGTAATACCAACCACAATACCCGCATTGGCATTACGTTCGTTACGCGAGTATTGACTCATACCATTTGTAACGACCCTATTAGGCTCAGACGTTGCAGCAACTACCGTACCTCCTGGGCACATACAAAAGCTATACACCGCTCGACCATTTTTTGCATGATGAACTAACTTGTAATCAGCGGCACCAATTAATTCATTACCCGCATGAGGCCCCAAGCGCGCCTTATCAATAAGAGACTGAGGATGCTCAATCCGAAAGCCCACAGAGAAAGGCTTGGCTTCCATAAAGACCCCTGCGTCATCCAATGCCTTAAAGGTATCGCGTGCACTATGGCCCAATGCCAATATCACATGATTGGCCAGTAAGTCTGGTTGATTTTCAATTCGGATACCTGTGATTTGGTCATCTTTAATATCAAATCCAATCACCTTTTGCCCAAAGCGAACCTCCCCACCAAGATCAATAATTTTCTGACGAATTTTTTCCACCACACCCACTAAACGAAAGGTACCAATGTGAGGCTTAGCAACATAGCGAATTTCCTCTGGTGCTCCCGCAAGAATAAATTCTGCAATCACTTTGCGACCATAAAACTTTGTATCCTTAATTTGACTATAGAGCTTGCCATCTGAAAATGTACCCGCACCACCCTCTCCAAATTGCACATTCGATTCTGGATTCAGGATATTTTTACGCCATAAGCCCCAGGTATCTTGAGTGCGTTCGCGAACTGACTTGCCTCGCTCCAAAACAATCGGTTTAAATCCCATTTGCGCCAATACCAGTGCAGCAAAGATTCCACATGGACCAAATCCAACCACCACTGGTCGTAAAGCCTTTCCATGAGTAATTGCTACAGGCGCCTGAGCGACAAAGTGATAGCTAGTATCTGGCGAAGGTCTGATATGGGTATCGTTGATGAAAGTCTTTAATACGCCCTCCTCATCCTTAACCGAGCAATCAACGGTATAAATAAAGGACAGCGCCACATTTTTCCTGGCATCGTAGCTTCGCTTAAAGACCTCAAATGAAAGCAGATCTTTAGAAGCTAAATGTAAACGCTTAAGGATTGCCTCCTCTAATACTTCAGGGGGATGGCTAATCGGTAATCGTAGCTCGGTAATGCGAATCATGGAAAAGGCTTACTCAGCTTTTGCTCCCGAGCTTTTCACTACATTAGCCATGCGATCAAAATCTTTCACCAATAATTGATTAAATTCGGCTGGATTCATATTGCCAATCTCAATTCCTTGACGACGCATGCGCTCAATAATCTCAGGCTGCTTTAAGAGCTTTGTCATTTCAGTCGAAATTTTGTTAATGACATCCCTAGGAGTGCCGGCAGGAGCAAGCAGACCAAACCAGCTATCGAATGCATAACCCTTGACTGTATTAGCAATCGGAGGAATGCCCGGCACAAAAGGAGATGGTTTCTCAGATGACACTCCAAGGAAGCGGGTACGGGAATCATTCGCAAAAGGCAATGCTGCCACATTGGCAGCAATCACTGCTTGCGCACGCCCTGCCAGCAATTCTGTAATAGCATCGCCAGTACCTTTGGTAGGAATGTGCACCAAGTCAATGCCAGCCATGCTGTCAAAATATGCCATCGCTAAATGGGATGCGCTACCGTTACCAGCACTTGCATAGTTATATTGGCCAGGCTTGGCTTTTGCTAAAGCAATAAATTCCGCAACAGTTTTCGCTGGAAACTCTGAATTGGTCATCATCACATAGCTACTAGTACCAATATAGGCAGCTGCTGTGAAATCTTTAATCGGATCAAAACTCAGCTTGGGAAATAAAGTGCCATTAATATTATGGCTAGCAGCTGACATCACGAGAGTATAGCCATCTGGTGCAGACTTAGACACCATACCAGTACCAATAGTTCCGCCTGCTCCAGATCTATTTTCAACTAGCACTGTTTCTCCAAGCGCAAGACCTAACTCATTAGAAAATGAGCGCGCTAAAGCATCTTGAACACTGCCTGGAGAGAACGGCACGATGATCTTGATCGGCTTAGTTGGCCATGGAGCGGCATTTGCCGTTAAGTGAATAAAACAAGCTAAAAACAGTCCACCAAAAAGGTTTGCTGCAAAGCGTAATTTTTTATCAAAAAAGGATTTCATGACTCTCTACATTAAATTGAACAAACTCCTAAAATGATACTGGGAATATTCCCATTTGCCCCGTATTTACGGTAAAAGGCGATAATGCGCCATGGCTCTACGCGCAACTATCCACAAAGCAGACCTTCATGTCGCTGATTCAGACCGTCATTACTATGGCAGTCACTCCCTAACCATTGCCAAGCACCCTTCAGAAACCGAAGAGCGAATGATGATCAGAATCATCGCTTTTGCCTTGCAAGCCCATGAAGATTTGGCTTTTACTAAGGGTTTAAGTGATAACGACGAGCCTGATATTTGGATCAAAGACCTCACCGATGCCATCAAACTCTGGATTGAAGTTGGGCAACCTGACGAGCGTCGTATCCTCAAAGCTTGTGGCAGATCAGATCAAGTGATGGTCTATTGCTATGGAGGTCACACTAGCAAAATCTGGTGGGATGGAATTGCCAACAAGCTAACCAGAGCCCGTAATCTACAAGTAGTGTCCATTCCTGCCGAACAATCACATCAACTTCATCAATTAGTAGAGCGAAGTATGGTCTTACACGTCAATGTTCAAGATGGCGAAGTCTATGTTTCATCCGATCAGGGTCAAGTCACTATTACGCCAGAGCTATGGCGCACGCATCAACAGTAATATTGAACGCTAGATCTTTGATGAAGTCAGTCGTTTTCGATACTAACGTCTTACTTGATATTTTTGTCTTTCATGACCTCAGAGCAATTCATCTCAAAGAAGCCCTTCTCAATCAAACATTAGATACCCTCGCAAGCGAAAAAACTCTGGAAGAATTAACTGATGTAATTGCACGTCCACTTTTTTCTCTAAGTCAAAGCGAGCAAAAAAGAATTACTCTTGAATGGAGATCACTGGCTAGGATAATCAAAGACGAGGATATTGTGAAGGCGCCTTGGGAATGCCACGACAAGGACGATCAAGTCTTTTTAGATTTAGCCTACACCGCAAAGCCTTGTGTGCTGATTAGCAAAGATAATGAAGTCTTGAAGCTAGCTAATAGAGCGGTTAAAGAAGGCGTAGTGATTACTGCTGATTACAAGGCTTTATAGACCTTGTGCTGCTTGGGCGGCGATTTCAAAGGATTTCAGTCGTGCTTGATGATCAAAGATTTGCCCGGTCACAACTAATTCACTAGCACCAGTGAGATCTAGCCAATGTCGCATGGTTTTTTTCACTGTCTCAAGCGATCCCACTGCCGAAACTTGTAAGGCGTGATCTGCAGTGGCTTTTTCATAGGGCTCACAAAAGTCATCGATATCACTAATCGGTGGCGGTAATTGACCGCGTGTATTACGCCTCATACGAATCACATTTTGCTGCAAAGTAGTAAAAAGGTATTGTGCCTCCTCATCTGTATCCGCTGCAACGACATTCATCAAAAAAGCAGCATATGGTTTGTCTAGTTCTTCTGAAGGCTTAAAGAGTTCTCTATAAATCTTCATAGCCTCTAACAATTGCTCTGGTGCAAAGTGGGATGCAAAGGCATAAGGTAAACCAAAGTGGGCAGCCAATTGCGCGCCATATAGACTTGACCCCAAGATCCAAATTGGCACTTCAGTATTAGCCCCCGGAATAGCCTTCACAGCCTGCCCCTCCTGGATGGGGCCAAAGTAATGTTGTAGCTCTCTTACATCCTGAGGAAAGCGATCATCACTTCCCAATAAATCTCTGCGTAGGGCCCTTGCCGTCATTTGGTCCGTTCCGGGTGCGCGTCCTAAGCCCAAATCAATTCTGCCTGGGTAAATTGAAGCTAAAGTGCCAAATTGCTCAGCAATCACTAATGGAGCATGATTCGGCAACATCACACCGCCAGAGCCAACGCGAATGGTCTTGGTTCCAGCAGCCAGATAGCCGATCAGTACTGCCGTAGCAGAACTCGCATTACCTGTCATATTGTGATGTTCTGCTACCCAATAGCGTGTATAGCCCCACTTCTCTGCATGCTGAGCTACATCCAAGGAGTTACGAAGGGCATCGCCCGCAGTAAATCCCTGTGGAATAGGAGATATATCTAGAATGGAGTATGGGATGGTATTGGCCATTACTAGATCATACTGAGAAAGTCGTTTCTGAACATGCAAAAACCTAAAATGGCAGATCCAGATGCTGGACTCTTTAAACCAGGCAGCAAACTAAAGCATCTGAAGACGGGTGGATTTTATAAAGTCGTCCTGCTAGCCAATATCGAGGCTACCCTTGAGCCAGCCTATGTCTATGAGTCATTACAATCTCACGATTTCTGGATTCGGCCTCAAGCAGAAATGGAAGATGGGCGATTTGAGCTGATAGAACAATAGCAATCAAAAAGGAATTAGAAATGACTGAAAATACATCAGATGCTCGAATAACCAACCTAGAAATTAAATTGAGTTTTACTGAGGATCTGATTGAAAAACTCAATGAGACCGTTTACAAACAGCAGCAGCAAATTGAATTTCTGTATCGAGAACTCAAAGCCATTAAAGAACAGGCTAGTAGTGGCTCAGGCGCAGGTAGCCTAAAAGATGAAATTCCTCCGCACTATTAGGCAACTGATAAAATGGGTAGCATCATTATTGATACTTTTGACTTTACCTAAAGGACCAAATCATGGGCAACTTAACACCGTTTCTTGTTCAGTGGGGCTTAACCTCTTTATCGCTTTGGGTAGCGAGCTATATCTTCAGTGGCTTGCGCTTTGCCGATGTTGGCTCACTCATCATCGCAGCCCTACTCTTGGGTTTTGCCAATGCTATTGTCAAACCATTGCTTATTGTCTTTACCTTACCGCTCACCGTGCTCACGATGGGATTATTCCTGCTAGTCATTAATGCTTTGGTATTGATGTTAGTTTCGACAGTTGTTAGTGGCTTTACGATTTCTAGCTTCTGGACAGCTTTCTTTGCCAGTATCTTTATTTCCCTATTTAGCCTCTTTGTAATTAAGTTAATTTCTTAATGCGCTTATTAGGTACTAGCCTTTTTTAAAACAGCATAAATTTGATCCTTTAAGAGTAGCTTTTCCTTCTTGAGGGTTTCAATTTGCTCTGGAGTACTTGGCTCAGAGTGATCCTCCATTCTGAGGATCTTTTGATCTAACTGATTGTGTTTATCAAATAAATGAGAAAAATGACGATCTGAGGTTTTCAACTGAGTGATTAAGTCACGATATTCAGGAAACATGGCTACCCTTTCTGTAAGCTTATTCATCACCTCCTACAATACAGTGTATCAAGCCCAGACTGATAGTTAATGGGGAACGCGGATATTTCATATCATCTCAGTCTTGAATTGAGCAGGATAAACCCCATATGAAAATGAGGATTTCCTTATAAAAATTGCAGTAATATTGATCTGTGCGTTAAGCACTAATGACTAAGCACTACTAAATGAAAAAGAAGGGTAATGAACCATGGCTACAAAGAAGTCTTCAGCAAAAAAGAAAGTAGCTACCAAGGTGGTAAAAAAAGCCCCTGCAAAAAAACCTGTCAAAAAAGTGGCTGCTAAGAAAATGGCTAGCAAGAAGACAGTGAAAAAAGTAGTGAAAAAGACAGCAGCAAAAAAGCCAGCCGTCAAAAAGTCTGTCAAGAAAACCACTAAGAAAGTTTCTGCTAAGTCACCTAAAGTAGATCAATATGGTCTTGAACAGGATGATGAGTTTTATGGTCTCTACTTTGCTAAATCAACTAATAAAGGTTTAGTTGAAGTGAAGCCCTGCACCTTCTCACTGATGTATTGGTGGAAAGGATTACTTGGCTACCCTGACATGATTGAAATTTCCAAAGGAAGCAATACTGCAATGCTGCAGTTTGAGTCTACTTTTGGTGGTGGTGACTCTGGTGAAACTGAGCTGACAGAACAAGATGTTTTAGATATCGACCACATCATTGAGGTGGACGAAGAAGAGATGTTGATATCTCTGTATTCTTATGTACCCATCTCAGTACCGGATAACTTGATTGGTGTCTTAGGACTTGCAATTCTGAATATCAATCCAGAAACCCGCTATGGTTGCTTAGAAATTTGCACAACCGAGAATGAAGAAGGTGAAACAGAGCACTTCTTACGCTATCGTGCTGCTACTTATCTACGTGGCATTAAATCTGGCAAGGTGGAGGCTATCGAAAGCATGGTTACTAATGGATCAGAGTTCTTCGGTCTTGCTTTAGATGCAATGTGCGTCAATAAGTCTATTAAGAAATGGTTGCTAAGCTAATTAGCGACACAAAAAGGTATAAGAATAAGGAAAGCGGTCGTTAGTAGTCTTGCGACTATCAACTAAACTAGCAGTCCGCTTTCCTAACTTCTGGCATTGAGCCTCACCTATTTGATGGGCCGCCGCTTCATTGGCTGACTTTGGTGCATGAACACCAATCGTGCCGTCCGACTGTTGAAAAACCCTAAAGTCGCTTACTGGCGTAGAGCAACCAAGCATGATCAGACCAAAACACATGTATAGGCACCGAACCATTATCATTTTGAGCTTAATCATTTTCTCATTCTAAGCTTGCATATATCCATAGCGAAGATTGGTCCTGCCATCTCCAAACTCGTCATAAGCTAACTTAGCCAAAGCTACTTTATCCCCTGCTAATGCTCTGCGTTGTGCTGGTGTGAAATTATAAATTCGTGCTGAGTTCTCACCAAAGATCGCGCGCTTTACTGCTCCATCAGCAGAACCTAAAGGTGCAAAGTTATATTTCTTTTGCATATCTTCAGGAATTTCAAGGCGGCGTAATGCTTCAATTTGCCACTGTGGTGAACCCGTCCAAATGGCATCTGTTCCCCACACGACGTGATCAGATCCAAGACCCTGAATCAGTTGACCGAGCATAGCGGCGCAGAGTCTTGGTTCAGCAATTGTGCTTTGCGCAAAGATTTGCCCTAAGTCGCCATAGACATTATTGACCCCTGCCTTTTGAGGAATCTGCGCTAAATCTGTCACCCAATCAATGCGACCTGTGCGCAAAAATTGTTGCCAGCCCTCATCCCAAGTTCCGCCGGTATACCGAAAGGCTGAGTGATAAATTACAAAATTGAGTTGCGGCCAATCTTTTGCCGCTTTAGCTACATCATCGACTTTGGCATATTGCAAAAGATGTGGGTACTGTTGTGTGACAGATGGTGGGTATAAACCTTTGTGTACACAAACGTTGGACAGACTTGGCTGAGTCTTGCTCCACTTGGCGAGTTTTTCATAAAAGGGATATACCAATTTCTCATCATCAAGACGCCATGGATGTTTAGAAAGCTGCTTATTAGTGTTATCGCCGATCGTATAACCCTTAAATGAATCGGGCTTGAGGTTTTCATAGTCGGATTCAGCTTTTTCTAACCAACCGGGCATTCCGGGCATGAAAATCGCGTGTGAGAACATGCGCCTTGTCCCAGCCTCTTGATTGACTGTCTTGCGTGCCTGAGCTTTCATCTCATTGGTCAAGAACCAATCCCTTGGATCCTCTGACCCTGATCCAGAAATTAAAGCTACCTTGGTATTGCTATCTAGGTAGATCTCTTTAAAGTAGTTTGCAAATTTCAGATCATCTAAAGTTTGTGACTTTCCAGCAAGAGCAGGATTCCATGCTGCCCTTCCTACCGCCTCGCGCGATCTGACAAACCCTTCTAAGCGTGTGTCATCCCGCAAATAGTGTGTGTGCATATCCATGATGAATTGATTCTTGAGCGAAGCGGCACGTTCGTTCGCTAGCTCAGGAGTCGCTGCTTCAGCATGACTAACGCCATACAGCGGGCCAAAAGTATCATTCATGGCAACAAAGGCCGCCGCCATTCCTGCAGCCCCCTGGAAAAATCGACGTGAAACGCCATGATGCTTGGCTAGTCTGGTACCGATTTCTTTAATGCGTCTCTCAAGCTCTTTTTGCTTAGGTGTTTGCAAACCTGGCAAGAACTCATCGCTAGAGATTGCTTGCGTAGGAATGGGCGAGCGAAATGTAGTAGTTTCTGCAGGAATTAACTTTTCTATCTCATCGGGCGTCATCATGGTATGAGTCTCCTATGCCATACTAAATCTTAGCGCTTTTGATACTCTTTGACTGTATCGTAAGCTACCTGTTGTAAATATAAAGCCACTTCTGGACTCAATCCAGCACTGTATTTGAGACCAACGGGTGACTGATTAAAGAGTGTTGCATAAGTGGTTGCTGCAGACAGGTAGGTTCCTGCCGCGCTAGGATGACGCTTATCCGGTGCATATAGTTCCAAGTCAGGCTTTGAGGCGATTGATTTAGCAAATGCCAATCCAACCGGAATGACCAAGACGCCATTTTCATTACCAGCAGCGGTATAAGCATCCGCCAGAGGAATCGTCATATCTGGCTTATCTTTATAAGCCCATGACATAAAGAAGACCGGCACTGAGCCATTACGCTTAACAGTATCACTATGTTTTTTTGCATACTCCGTAAAGACAGATTTCATTTGCGGATGAATGGGGCATTGACTGCAGTCCATTAAGATCGCTGCATCAAATAAAGGTTTTTGAGGAGGATTGATCACCACATCATTCTGGGCATTAAACGAATACTTACCAATCGCATTAGGGCGGAAATAAGAATCAACATCATGCCAATCAAATCCTGAGCCGCTAATTGTGATCATGCTTTGGCGCCATGGCGCGCCCTTCATTCCTTCTGCAATCATTGGCCCTAAATTACTAATAATGCCGTTATTGAAATAGAAAAAGCTATTGCCAATAAAAGCAGCTGACTTTGGTGCCTCCTTGGGATAGCTTTGAACCGTCGGCTTTTGCTGGGCATAAGCAATGCCTTGCGTAAGTATTAAGCAAAATACGATGCTAATAAATTTAGTGATTTTCATTATTCTTCCTAATGTTATTTTTCAAAAAAGAGAACTAAATACATCTTTATAAGACTAAGCTATTTACGGAATTGAAGAATTTCGCTATTGACTATCGCGTCAGTACCACTAACGATTCTTTCCCCAAGTTTTTCGTGAGTTGCCTTTAAAGATTTTCGAATGACGATGATCGAGTTTCTAAACTCAATCGACTCAACCCAGCCCTCCTTTAAGAAGGATGGCATTTGCCCTATAGGAAAGAAGGTTCTGAAATAAGCATCTACAGAAAGCTCATTGCCCCAAAACTGAATACTAATGACATCTACCAACTTTTTAAAGAAGCTATAGGCAGAAAATTCATTTAATACTCCACCACCCCAATCATTTAAGTACAAGGTATGAGCGTCTTCTACTATAAATAAACCACCTGGCTTAACCATAGGAAAATAGTTCATGAAGCTATTTAAAATATCATTGGATAAATGAGAGCCATCATCAATAACGATGTCAAAGTCTTTGCACAAAGCAGTAATTCGATCATGGGTTTCTGGCTGATTCGCGTCCCCTACTACTACATGGACCCTAGGGTCATCGTACTGAAGATTGGTGCATCGCTGATCGATATCGCAACCAATCAATATATTGGCATTACTAAAAAAGGTTTTCCAAGTCTCAAGGGATCCACCGTTTTGGACACCAATTTCTAGAAGATTGAGATTTTGTGTACGGTAATTTTCAAAGAGTTCATCATAAAAAGGAAGATATGAGGACCATTTATCACTCACTTTTCCCATTTTTTGCCGATGAATTTGCTCAATAGATAAATGACTCATGTCAAAAGCCTTCTTTTATATAAATGGCACTGCAATTTATTAAAGCAAATACTAAATAGTATTTGAACATAGGATGCATCCTAGAGATGCTAAAAATTAGTAGTCCCTAACCCAAAACCATCAAAGTACACCACTTGGGTTTGCCATGGTTGAGAAGCGAAAGACATGGAGGAGTTGTAGATTCCAACTCTTAAAGTATCAAAGGCATCGGAAATGGGTAATGTAGCCCTGGTCTCATTAATAACTAATTTGTCATTCACATATATCCGTATATAGCCATCAGAGGCATCCGTTGATTTAATCACATACCTTTACTTGATCCACTTGTTATATGGATTTGTATCTACTGTAACCACCTGGTTAGGAACCCAAGTAAAGTCTTGATGGGTTTGCAGAGAAAGTGTCCCTGTGTAATCAATTTTGAGAAATGCAAGGGCACCATAACCGTTTGTACCTAGGCTCGAACAGGGATTGCTAGTAAGGCATTGCCAATTAATTTGTGTGAGTACTGTTAGTGGTTTAGGGCCTGGGCCACTTGTAGGAGTCGGTTGAATAAGTGGCTGTGATGGTATGTAAACAGCATATTCATAAGTAATTATTTGACCGGCTGTTGAAGTCCTCCTATTTTGGAATATTTCCCAACGGCTACGATCATTTACACAATCATTAAATGAAGTGGCTGCATTACAGTCTCCAGGCCTTATCTCAAAGCGAGCAGATTGTGTACCAGAATAGACAGGCTGATTATTGGATTTATCAACTACCAAGCAACCCCAAGGTGACGCATTGATAGGATGTGACACTGTGAAAGTAATATTCCCAAAAGCATCTGTATTACTAAAATCATTAGCGCATTGAGTTCCTGCTGGAGTGGCCAGGCTGATGGTGGATGCGGGAGTTGAACTAGAGGATGAGCTTGATGAATCACCACCGCCACCGCAAGCTAGCAAAACTAGTGAGATGCTGAATAGGTATAGTGTCTTAAGCGAGATCATTAAGTCATATTAAAGGCTAAGGGCTATTTCCTTGAATAGGTCTCTGCTGAAGCAATTGCGCCGCCTGTGTTTCCACCTATACTTGAGCCACCTACTAATAAGACATCACCATTTAATAAACGTACGTCAGCATGACGCCAGCGAGGAACCGTCATAGATCCAGTAACGGAAAAAGTGCCCGTAATTGGGTCATAAAGCTCTGCAGAAGAAAGTACGTTCGTCAGATTGTATCCGCCAGCAACAAGAACTTTCCCGTCAATCAACAGCGTGGATGTTTGTCGGCCAGTTGGATTATTCATTGAACCGGTATAAGAAAAAGTACCAGTTTGTGAATTATATAAACTAGCAGATGTAAGCACAGTATCGTTTGCACCATATCCACCTAAAACCAATACTTTTCCATCTAACAAAAGATTAGCTGTTGGAAAGCGTCGAGGCGTTCCCATTGAGCCTGTCACGCTAAACTTTCCAGTCACTGGGTCATAAATTTCTGGCGCATCTAAATTGCTTCCATCGTAGCCGCCGGCGATTAATACCAAGCCGTTATTGAGCAGGGTTGCCGTTGAGTTTCGACGTCCGGTAGACAAGGATCCTGTAGGAGAAAAGGCTCCGGTAGCAGGATCATAAATTTCAGCACTAGTAAGAGGACAGCAATCACTGTCGTAGGAATATCCACCGACAACCAGCACTTTTCCATTATTCAGTAATGTTGCCGTTGGATTTACACGCGCAGTACTCATATTGCTTGTTACCTGCCACGTACCGGTTGAGGGATTATAAATTTCAACAGAATTAAGGCCGGTCCCAGATACACCTTCACCCCCAGCTACAAAAATCCGCCCATCCAAGAGTCGCACCGAGGATGCAGCATAGCGAGGATTGACCATCGATCCAGTTACGCTAAATGTTCTGGTTGCAGGATCATAAAGATCAGCTGAACCAACCGCGATGCTTGCAGATCCCACGCCACCTGCCACCAACACCTGTCCGTTCTCTAATAAATTAGCCGTTGGCATAGAGCGAGCAGAAGACATCATGCCAGTTGCAGTGAATGTTCCCGTAGTGCTAGATGATGTCGATGAATCACTACCACCGCAAGAAACTACAGCAGCGCCAATACAAGCAAATAAAGCTATTGTGACGATCTTTTTTATATGGAAAGCTCTATTTCAGATTTGATTGACGGGATTCATCGAATGGATAAATCAGATCCTCTAATACTACCAAATTCATAAATAGATAATCTAGAACTGTTTTCCCTATTGAGGGACTACTGTTACCCGCTGAATCATGCCCAGATCAGAATGCGCCAGCATTTGACAGTGCATCAAATAAGGTCCTGCAAAATCAGTAAAACGCATTCTGAAAGTAATCGATTTAGGTTCTGATGAAGTCCCGCCAGCAGGCAAGGCGATCGTATCGCACCAATAAGGCTTTACTGACACTCCGTTGATTTTGGTAATCAACATCGGATTGACGTGAATATGAAAAACATGCGATAAGTTGTTACAGTTGAAAATAGTCCACTCTTCCACATCGCCCAGAGTAACATTTTGAATCATCGTATTTGAAGGCTGTAACTCGTAATCATATTTTGGTACAGGATTGGGTGCAATATAAACTGAACCATCAATTGGTTTCTCAGTAATCTTGGCCACTTCCTGTTTTGCCTTGGCAGTATTTTTCTTGATGGACTCCCAAGCATCAGAACCCATCTCACTAGCTCTAGTAAATGCTGTATTCCACGCTGAGAAAATACTATCGGGCTGATGCTCTATTTCATTACCGATCATATTAAAAATGATGCTGCGCTTCTTACCGCCCGCACTAGCAAACTCTTCATCACTAATTGGCATTAAATAATCTGAAACAGGTAATGGTGTTGGAGGAATAGTACTTGCTGTACTTGCCGTACTTACTGAAGCTGCTGCTGTACTCTTTACATCCACGACAATCAGCCTGGCTAAAACATCTCCTGGCAATACGATTGGCTTGTTTCCTTGACTTAGTCTGACGGGTAACGATCTCAATAAATAAGTACCAGGTTTCCCAGCTTTTATAATCACTGAAGAGCGATTTCCTGCTGCCAATACCACTCCCCTGCCATCTTTTTGGCGGCTATCTGGAAATTCTTGATACAGACTACTGCCCCATCCATCTGTTGTGTATTGATGGAGAACGTGTTCATCTAGATTGAGATTGAGGTAGTTAAATACTTGAGTATTAATGAAACGCCAACGCTGTACTTCACCACTTTCCATCACAATAGTGGGCTGTCGTATTCCATTGATCAACACAGGCTGAGCATTGATATCACCACCAGATGATCCCTTGCTCTCTAAACCGTGCCCCGTTGGATGATTAGCAACCTGTGCAAACTTTTCTAATGAGCCTGCTTTCACACCATAGTGATTTTCAATACCATCTTTTGCAAAATACGGGGCCTGAAATAAGAAAATAAGCTCTTTTGCTTGCGCCATTTCTGGCAACTCATCGACTGGCCCGCGAACCATAATGGCGCCCTGCATCAAGCTTGCCAATTGCATAGCACTTGAACCATGGTATTGCGGATGGTAATAAAAAGGTCCTGCAGGATGATCTTTAGGCAAGTTATATACATACTGACGTGTATCACCTTGAGGAATAACACCTCCAGTATTGGGGTCCACTACATAATCGCCGTATTCAGTTTCTTTCTTATCTGGATAGATTCCTGGAAATACATGCAAGCCGTGAGTATGTAGATTTGTAGTATTGGGCTTGATATAGTTTGTTGGATCTCTAAACGCTAAAAATGGTGGATTAACGGGTAAGTTATTCACCAGCTTGATCCGCAATTGCTCGCCACCTCGAACCACCAAAGTAGGCCCTGAGTAACTGGGTCCATTGGTATCGTAAGCATAGGCTCGTAGGGAAACAGGATATTGTTGCTTCGGATCAGCTCCCGATAATTTGCTATCCCAGTACGATGCTGTCAGCGTGATATCGAGCACGCCATTTTTTGCCTCTAGCATGGTGGGCTGAACAAAAGTTTGAACTGAACTTGTAGTCCCTCTCTCACCTTCTCTGCTACATGCTACAAAGCTTGCGGGTAATACGATACCTGATGCTACCGTAAGCCCCATGCGTAAGAAATCACGTCGATGATTTTTAGGATCATTCATCTTTGACATGCTCGTCTAGGCAATTTCTAAAATAATATTGGGTGTTGTCTGCATCATTGCAGCTTTGCCAAGCTGGCCAGACTCATTACATCCCCATCCCAAAAAATGAGTCTGATTGCTTGCTAAGGAATGCGCTTCTCCAGCAGCTATTGCATGCACCCCCGATAGAGATGTAATGAGAGTGGGTTTATTCCTAGCCTTGAGATCACCCAATCCAAGCTGACCAAAGCCATTCCACCCCCAGGCATAGACTTTTCCTGAAGCTGCAAGAGCAAGTGAATAATGCATACCAGCAGCAACTGCTTTGATCTTTTCTGGAAAGGCGATAGCCATTGGACGATCAATATAAGGACGCTGATTATTTCCGAGCTGGCCGATATGATTACTACCCCAGCCATATACCGCACCATTAGCTGTGACAGCTAATACATGGGTCGAGCCAACAGCAATCGAAGCAATAGATACTGGAAGAGATACTGGCTCTGGGGACGGGCTTGACTGAAGGTGGCCTAGGCCCAATTGCCCAGCTGAATTACTTCCCCATGCATACGCTCTTTGATCTTTACTTAATGCCACCATGAAGTTATCGCCGACACCCGTCTCTTGCATTGGCGGAAGATCAGTCATTTTTTCAGGTAAGGCGTTCAATTGAGTAGTAGTGCGCCCTAATGCTCCATCGACATTAAGACCCCACGTGTAAACACTTCCTACTTGATCTAAGGCAGCATATATAAATTGCCCAGCAACAACTTTTGATGCGTCAGAAATTCCATCGATTAAAGTAGGCGCCTCAGTGAATAGTTCTTTGCCACCAATACCAATTTGACTAAAGCCCCAGATGTATGCCTGTTGCTTAGAAATTCCTAAGCTAACACCATATCCTGCGCAGATGTTTGAATACAGAGAGGGCTTTGCAATGTAGACAGGCTCCTTAGAGGGTGCTCTAGTACCACATATATCTACATATCCAACGCTGATCCGACCGCTACCTGCACCACCCCACCCCAGAACCTCACCTGACTTTAATACTGCTAGGGTTTGATTCTTGCCTCCAGAAATTGCACTAATTTCATAAAGATCTTTTTTAGGGTTTCCCATGCAGTATTTAGAAGGTGACTACCCTAGCGAATGAAAGTATTTAGATATGAAATAGTAATACTTTAGCTTAGGAACTCAACTCAATACTGCCAAGTAATGACTCACCTAATATAGATTAAGGCCCCGGTGGGTAAAGACTATTCAGATAGGGTGCGCCTTCTTTCATATAGTTATTGGGTCCTGGAGGCCCAAGCGCCTGGTCATAATTAACCTTGCCCCTAAAGCAGCCAATTGAATGGGGATACTCTCTATTCAAGACGTAGTGATAGGTTACCCTCTTAATGCCGTCAGGCATCGTAATCTCTGATGTAGTACCGTGACACTCATCTAACTCTGCATTGGTTAGATTACGTCCATCCGCTCCGCGAGGACCAGTGATCGGAAAACCATCTAATGCAAAACCATAGACAGGAGACTGGCCTGAACCACCTTGATCAAAACATTTCCATGACCAAGCATGGTAGTGATATTGCTGATTGTAAGGATGGCCAAAACATTGGTCATTCGGAAGGGCATTAATAGGCGAGTAAAAGTTACCACTTGAATCATTAGCCTTCTCAACATGCAGAGGTGCTCCGGTCAACATAATGCCGCTAATTAATGAATTTATTTTATAGACCCCCGTTGCTACTGGATTCAAGGGGATACTACTATCAAGCGGGTATGTAGAAATACCAATAGCTGCTGCGCTAGAGTAGACCTGTCCGGTTGCTGGATTGGAACCCCCTGGCAAAGCAACATAGTAAGGATAAGCGGCTTGTGAAGGCAGCACTGGGAAGTTACCCATTGGAGTAGTGGGTAAGCCATTACCAGAAAACTTGCGAATGCCTGGTGTAGGATAACCAGGAATAGTTGCCGTAGGGTCTATAGTCATCGAAAACACGCTGCCAGCAGAATCAAAGGCGGTGGCGCTATTAGATCCGTCTACATAAACAATCTTTGAAACGTCAATGATGCCAGTCTTAGTATCAGTCCATGGCGTTGCAGCAACACTCATGACGTTGGGCACGTCACCCAAAATTTTAAATTCCAAGGCGATACATTGGACATTTTTGCCGCAAATAACATTGCTGGCACCATTGGCCGTAGTCAGTAATGTAGTTACCGTATTAGAGTCAGATCCTGTACTGGAAGAGCTGCTACCACCAGAAC
Source organism: Polynucleobacter sp. (assembly GCF_040400325.1). Lineage (GTDB taxonomy): Bacteria > Pseudomonadota > Gammaproteobacteria > Burkholderiales > Burkholderiaceae > Polynucleobacter. Next base: position 1,140 of record NZ_JBBAQK010000011.1, on the reverse strand, counting down.
TGCTGCTGCCCCCACAAGAAAATATGCCTGCAGCCACTAAGGTAGATAGCACTACTAAGGCTAGCTGTTTTTTTGTTGTTAATAGAAAAGCCATACACACCCCAGAATTGTTCTAAGCAATAATAGATGCATAATATCAATTTTAGATAGAAAATATTGTCTACATTTCCGATCAAGCTATCGTCCCTAAAAGCTATATACTGATTGGGTTTTAGAGACCCCTTAAGATTACTTTTTTACTGTCCATATTTCACAATGTCTAAAAACCTTGAAATTAACTTTTCAGATCCCAAGCAGGATCGGTCGAAAAAAACCTTAAACGATCTCCTTGATGCTGCCTATGAGATTGTTGAGGCTGCTGATACTGCAAAATTTACAAGTAGAACTTTAGCCTCTAAGGCTGGCTACTCACTTGGTACCTTAAGCCAACGATTGGGATCAGTAGAAGATGTATTTTTCTGGGCAATTCAGAGAGGCAGGAAGAGTAAATTAAATGCCTATATCAATGCTATGGAGCAATTTGATACTCAATTACCAATTCGGGTTTTTTTAGATAAGTATGTTGACATCGCTTTTGGCAATATGAATGTAGTCACCTCAAAAGTCATGCGCTATTATGATCAACGATTCACTCTAAAGTATGGACTAACTGCTAATTACTTTGACTATATCGATGTATTAATTGAGCCCTATCTTGAGCTATGCCAAAAGAATGAAACGAATACTTTCAGAGTTCTTTCATTAGATGAGGCGAGACTTATTTTTAAATGTGTGCTGATATTAGCGGAAAGACCGTTTGCAAATGATGATCCGATCGCCGGAACCGAACAGCATCGCCAGATAGTAATTGAAAATCTGATGAGATTACTTGCTAAGTGAACTAATCAGTTGCCGCAGAGGCAGGATCGAACAGTGATAAGGATGTCTAACCCTGTTTTTGAATCACGCCATTGTTTCTTGGAATGCCATTCTTATCTAACTTAGCTTCATATATCTGCCAAGTAATTTTATTATCTTGATTGATGGTCATCTCAAGTGCCCAGCCAGTATTCGTATCAACAGTATCAAAACCATCAAAGACAAAGTGAACTGACCTGATTTTTAGTACCACTCCCAAAGAGAGGATTTTTGATAATCTTC
>NZ_JBBAQK010000010.1:0-95166 GCF_040400325.1 Polynucleobacter sp. | reverse complement strand
GTATTGGGGATGTGAAAGTAAAGGTGTAAACCATGTGGTCGGTACCGGACGTAAAGCATGTGTCCGGTACGGCCCCTTTATTTTTGGTGGGTCGGGCGAGATTCGAACTCGCGACCAACGGATTAAAAGTCCGCTGCTCTACCGACTGAGCTACCGACCCAAAAGGAAATTATAGCAAGAAGTTTGAGTGCGTTCCGTGGGTCTTGGAGCTCTACCCCACAAGCCCTATAGATATAAGTTCGTTATGAATTGCTTCTTCTAGCAACTGGTGGATTTTTGGAAAAATACTCCTTAATTCCCTTCAAAATCGCCTCTGCAATCCGATCTTGATAGCTTTCATCATTTAATCTTGCTTCTTCTTGGGGATTGCTGATAAACGCAGTTTCAACAAGGATGGAAGGTATATCAGGAGCCTTTAAAACAGCAAAACTGGCTTGTTCTACTTTTGCTTTATGCAGAGGGGCAAAGCCACCAATTTGCTTCAGAATAGAATTTCCCACCTGCAATGAATCCTTGATTTGCGCAGTGGTCGACATATCTAGCAATAAGTTTGCAACTTGCTGATCTTTGGTCTTGATATTGATGCCGCCGATCAGATCGGATGCATTTTCTTTATTTGCCATCCAACGTGCCATAGAGCTACTCGCACCGAGTTGCGATAGTGCAAATACTGATGCTCCTTTTGCATTAGGCTGAATAAAAGCATCTGCATGGATCGACACAAATAAATCTGCTTCAACCCGCCTAGCTTTTTGAACGCGGACATTGAGCGGTACAAAGTAATCACCATCACGTGTTAAGAATGGACGCATATACGCCTCACCCTCAATCTTGTCACGCAGTCGCTTGGCAATCGAGAGCACTACATTCTTTTCTTTAGAGCCCATTGAGCCAATAGCTCCCGGATCTTCGCCACCATGTCCTGGATCAATTGCAATCGTAATGAGGCGTTTATATTTTGCTGGAGCGGGGATATCTTTTGTTTCTGGTATGGCTTGGGCCACTGGCGCCTTTGGAATATCCTTCTTGGCTGCAAACTGTGCAATCAGATCGACCTCTTCATTTGATTTTGCTAAAGCAGATTCTTTGCGTGCGCTACTTTTAACCAATTCCATTAAGGGATCTGGTGGAGTGGTGGGGTACAAATCAAACACCATGCGGTAGTTGTATTCAGCAACAGGGTCTAAAGTAAAGAGTTGCGGTTTAATAGGTTCTTTTAAATCAAAGACCAGGCGCACAATTCCTGCTTGAAATTGACCCACCCGAATCTGAGAAACATAAGGATCGTTTGGCTTTACCTTAGCAACTAAATCTTTTAGAGTGGGATTGAGCTCTAAGCCTTGCACATCAACTACTAAACGATCAGGATTGGTCAGAATCTGATGAGTAATAGGCAGAGCTTTATCAGACTCTAAAGTGATACGGGTGTAATCTTCGGATGGCCAAACACGTACTCCCAAAATCTTAGCACCCCAAGCGATTTCAATCTCACCTAAGAGTAAAACAAATCCTAAAAACTTCGCTGAAGTCTGAAGATGCTTTCTTTTCGAGAGATTGATTTTTGGACGACGCATTTATGGTGTTGTATAGCCAGACATTGTTTTTAAAACGCTTATACCAAGAGCAGTTTTTGCTGCCATCAGAATTTGGCGCTCATTCTCTTCTATGCCGGCGTTCAGATAGATCGCAATATCAAACAAGGGTAGAGTGCCCCCTGCTTTTTCTGGCCACTCAATTAAGCAAAATCCAGGTACATCAAAATACTCACCAAATCCTGCTTCTTGCCACTCCAAGGGATCTTTCATGCGATAAAGATCAAAGTGATGCGCAATAAATGAGTATTTTTCTATATTCAGTGAGTAGGGTTCGCAAAGCGTGTAGGTCGGACTCTTCACCTTGCCCTCATGCCCCATGCCTTGAATCAAGTATCTGGCAAAAGTAGTCTTGCCTGCGCCCAGGTCACCCTCGAGGGCAATATTGAGGTGCGCGCTTGGATTTTGAGTGAGGAACCGGCTTACGCTGGCAGCACAATCCTTTGCAAGGGCGGCAGTATCCGCTTCTTGCCTACAATGTTGTTCAATAGATGCCTGTGTTTTACCCATTACGCTAGTTTATTCAATTATTGAGCTACATTCTGTATTGATCATGACTTTAAATGCTTCCACTACTTCCTCAGAAGAGTCCAATTTGCGAAATTGGCTTGGGGAAGAGGCTGCAAAATTGGGTTTTGATCAATTACGAATTACCGATACTGACTTGGGTTCAGCAAATGAGCGCCTGCAACAGTGGCTAGCAGAAGGGCGCCATGGGTCAATGGAATATATGGAGCGGCATGCCGAGCTTCGTTCAGATCCTCAGTTATTGGTGCCTGGTACCGTCAGGGTTATTTGCGTATCGATGAGTTACTTGCTTCAAGAGGGTGACTTTGATCAAGAGTGGCAGCGCTTAAATGAGCCGACTCAAGCTGTAGTTTCTTTATATGCTCGTGGGCGCGACTATCACAAAGTATTACGTCAGCGTTTACAGGAATTTGCTAAAACTATAGAGACAAAAATTGGTAAATTTGGTTACCGCGTCTTTACAGATTCAGCACCACTAATGGAAGTGGAGTTAGCACGCAAGGCTGGTCTAGGATGGCGTGGTAAACATACGCTCTTATTAAATCGCCAATATGGCTCGATGTTTTTCTTGGGCGAGATCTTGGTCGATATGCCATTGCCTCTAGATGAAGAGCAAGAAGAGCGTTGCGGAACTTGTCAGGCCTGTATAGAGGTATGCCCTACCCAGGCCATCACAGCCCCCTATCAATTAGATGCGCGTCGTTGCATTTCGTATTTGACGATTGAAAATCCTGGAGAAATTCCCATAGAGTTTAGGCGAGCAATGGGTAATCGAATTTACGGTTGTGATGATTGCCAATTAATTTGCCCATGGAATAAGTTTGCTAAGCGTACCCAGCTATCAGATTTTGCAGAACGTCATGGTCTGGGTCATGCTAGTCTGTTGCAATTATGGACCTGGACAAAAGCAGAGTTTGATCAGCGTCACGAGGGAAGTGCGATTCGCCGAATTGGCTACGTACGTTGGCGCCGTAACTTAGCCGTTGCGATGGGTAATGCGCTGGTTAGCCCTGATCTTGATGACTCTGAAAAAGAACTACTTCGTAAAGCATTACATGATGCTTTGTCTGGGGCTGAGCCGTTGGTGGCTGAACATATTCAATGGGCGCTATCAGACTCAGTCTAATCAGCAGACTTTTCATCCAGCTTTACAATGAGCCCATGTCATCTGCTAAGCAACCTCATATCGACCCTAAAGAAATCAATTTAGAAGGATCGACAGTCGATCGTTTCAAAAGCCGTAGCGATGCCTTTTGGTCTGGCATGCGCGATGCCGCAGGTGCTCCAGCGATGGTGCTGTTTGCAGGTATGGTGGGTTTTGGGGCAATGGGCCGCACCAATGGTGTAGATGGGTGGTTTACGGTCCTCAGTAGCTTTTTGATGTTTGCTTTGCCTGGGCAGGTGGTATTAATGGAGATGGTCATTACAGGTTCATCAGTCATTGCCATTGCATTAGCAGTCACATTGACATCCACTCGCTTTGTCACCATGACAGTGACACTCTTTCCGCAGTTACACGAAAAAGATCGTAACCGCCATCTTTATGCCACGGTTCATTTGCTGGCCATGACAGCATGGGCTGTTTCTATGAAAGAATTTTCTTCCATAGAAGTAAAGCATCGTTTAAGTTACTTTGTGGGTCTTGGCTTATTGTGTTGGTTGATCTCAGTGCCTGGAACTATCTTAGGCTATATTTTGGCGGGTTTTGTGCCAGCGGCCGTAACACTAGGTCTGGTTTTTATTAATCCTTTATTTTTCTTATTGACCTTTACTGAAGTAAAGCCCTGGATTAATCGCATCGCTATTTGTTTGGGATGCCTCTTAGGCCCTTTCTTCACCATGTTAGATCGAGACTCTAGTTTATTGACTACTGGAGTAATAGCTGGTGTGATCGCTTATTTCATTGACCGTAAATGGATTCGCAAGAAAGCGGGGATTATCGGATGATAAATGCATCTCTTGAGGGGTGGGGATTATGGTTGGCACTTGCAGGTGCCTGTCTAGGTACTTATGTCTGTCGTGCGATGGGGGTCATGCTCTCAGATCGCATTAATCAAGACAGTGAAATCTTTCGTTTGCTGTCAGCCATCACATACGCCATGGTTGCAACACTGACAGTTCGTTTGATTTTGTTTCCTGTGGGCCTGATGGCAACAGTTCCTGCCTGGATGCGGATTCTGATTTGTGTGCTCAGTATTGGGGTAATGGTTTCTAAACCCTCAAAACGTTTAGTGCCAGCCTTATTGACGGGTACCTTACTCATGGTTGGTTACGGCATCATTCGCTAAAGATGAGCCGCCAATATTCTGGCGATATGTACCGCTTCTCTTTGTGTTCCATCCGTAATTTGATGGCGACAACTAGTGCCATCAGCAACAACCCAACTATCGGGCGATTTGCGTATAGCAGGCAACAAGCTAGCTTCTGCCATTTGTTTTGATACTTCAATATGCTCGACTTCATAGCCAAAGCTGCCTGCCATGCCGCAGCATGATGACTCAATCAGCTTGGGGTCAGCATTAGGGATTAGTTTGAGTAATTCCATGGCTGGTGTGACAGCAGCAAATGCTTTTTGGTGACAATGTCCATGAAATAACACGGGTTTGCTTGCTGCTTTGAGAGCAAGCTTAAGCTTTCCAGCTTTCACTTCTTTTGCCAAGAACTCTTCTAAGAGTTGAGCTTGTTGGCTCACAGCGATTGCGCCCTCACCAAACCCCATGACCAGCGCTTCATCTTTGAGTGTAAAGAGGCATGAGGGTTCTAAACCAATGATGGGGATATTTTTATGTGCATAGGGCGCGAGATGACCGACTAATTCACCAAGGGTTTCTTTAGCTTTATCTACCATACCAGCTGCCAAATAAGTTCTGCCGCAACAAAATTCTTTTGAGCAAATATTATTGGCTGGTTTTTGATTGACGCTTTTATTCTTTTGAGGAATATGAACTCGATACCCAGCAGCTTTCAAGACTTGCAATGCCGCTGTAAGATTTTCATTTTCAAAGTAGGCGTTAAACGTATCTGCAATCAGGACGACACCTTTATCTGATCCGCTACTCAGTTGCTCGGGAGTAAATTGATAAGATGTAATAGTCTTTGAGTCATTCCAAAAAGTATTCCCTTTCCAAATGGGTAAACTTCTTTGCGCAGAGATGCCCATTAGCCACTCTTGTACCTTGGCAATCGGTTTGATGTGGTTACGCAGATTCAGTATTGCTGGTAGAAAGGGAATGCTGCTAATTAGAGGAGCATATTTTGGAAGATAGGCTACCGCTAAATCTCTGAATGAGTGCCCCGTTCGTTTTTTATATGCAGATAAAAATTCAATCTTCATCTTGGCCATATCAACGCCAGTAGGGCATTCACGACGACAGGCTTTACAGCTAACACACAGATCCATCACCTCTTTAATAGCATCACTCGCTAGGGGTGATATACCATCTTGAATCTCCAGTTGATTAGAGAGTGCCAAACGTAAAGTATTAGCTCTTCCGCGGGTCAAATGTTTTTCATCTCTTGTGACGCGATAGCTTGGGCACATCACTTCAGCATCGAATTTACGACAGTGACCATTGTTGTTGCACATTTCTACTGCTTTGGCTAAACCCATTGAAGGATCGCCACCAGTTCCAGGCGCAGTCGTTTCTTCAGTGATGGGATTATTCTGCACATTCCAGGCCGACCAATCTAATGCAGGCTGGAGCGGAATCACTTTATAGCTTGGTGGAAATCTAAAGTGGCTAATGTCATCCATCTTGGGTGGATTGATAATCTTACCGGGATTCAATAATCCGTTTGGATCAAAGGTGTGTTTGATTTGCGCAAGGGCTTCAGTAATTTTGGGGCCAAATTGCCAGGAGATCCATTCACCACGGCATAGTCCATCGCCATGTTCGCCACTATAGGCACCCTTATATTTGCGAACTAATTCTGAGGCTTCCTCTGCAACCGCGCGCATCTTTTGAGCACCATCTCTACGCATATCCAAAATAGGACGGACATGCAATGTACCTACTGATGCGTGTGCATACCAAGTACCACGTGACCCATGTTTAGAAAAAACTTCTGTCAGGGCTTGGGTGTAATCAGCCAAACTTTCTAGAGGGACGGCGCAGTCTTCAATAAAACTGATTGGCTTGCCATCACCTTTCAGGCTCATCATGATGTTCAGTCCTGCTTTGCGTACTTCCCATAAATTCTTTTGCAGACTGGCCTCTGCCATTGAAACAACCTTACCTGGCAAACCTAAATCTCCCATAAGCTCTTCAAGTACTTTGAGCTTTTCTAATAGAGCTGCTTGAGTTTCACCAGAAAACTCCACCAATAGAATGGCTTCAGGAGTTTGTTCGCTGGGATCAATTAAGGCAGTTTCAATCGTCTTCTTAAAGCTAGGATTGCTACGAGCTAAATCAATCATGGTGCGATCAACCAACTCCACTGCAGTAGGGCCGAGTTTGACAATGTGCTGCGCACTATCCATTGCCTTATAAAAGCTGGCAAAGTTTATGACACCTAATACCTTATGCCCGGCGAGAGGGGATAGTTTGAGTTTGAGTGATTTAAAATAGGCTAACGTACCTTCACTACCAACTAAGAGGTGCGATAGATTGACGCTGCCGTCTTGGGTATAAGGTAATTCGCTTTGAGGATGAAAGATATCCAGGTTATACCCAGCTACACGTCTGAGAACTTTCGGAAAACGAGCTTCGATTTCAGGTTGAAGATGATTGGCTAGGTTTTTTACAAAATCACCTAATTGTTTAGCAACACCAGAGCTATTGGCATAGTTAGCAAATTGTCCAATTTGCCCATTGGCGAGCCAGGCATCAATTCCTAAAACGTTATGTACCATGTTGCCGTAAGCAATAGAGCGACTGCCGCAAGAATTATTACCAGCCATTCCACCAATCGTAGCTTGCCCTCCAGTAGAGACATCTACTGGAAACCAAATACCATGTTGCTTCAGTTGGGCATTTAAATGATCCAGCACCATGCCAGGCTCTACTTCAATATAGCTTTGATCAAGATTGAGATCTAGAACATTTCTAAAGTACTTACTATTATCAATAACCAGCGCAGTTCCAGTGGTTTGGCCACATTGGCTAGTGCCACCACCTCTGGGCAGGACTGGAACCTGAAGGTCGGCTGCAATCTGAATCGCAATCGCAATATCTTGCGCTGTCTTAGGGACTAACACAGCAACGGGCATTGCTTGATAAATAGAGGCATCGGTTGCATAGCGGCCACGACTCGCAATATCGGTCATCACTTCGCCAGAGGTTTCCTGACGAAGGCTCTTTCCTAATAGAGCTTGATCAACCATGAGCTCTTTGAATGCATTGATTTCTATAGGCTTATTCATACTTGACTAACCTGTATACCTGATTCAGATTTTAGTAGATGAACAACGACATCTCGCTTGTTGGCGACATGAGTAATCATGACTTTGCGCACCCGAGCACTATCACGCGCCTTCAATGCATCGAGCATCTCTTGATGTTCTTCAACCGCTTTTTCCCATTTCATGCCATCTCGATTGGAGCGAAAGCGCAAGGCTTCAATGCGGGAGTTCACTTGAGAGAAGAGTGTTGCTAATACAGGGTTATTCGCTGCTTGATTAATCAGGCGATGTATTCGTAGGTTTAATTTGAAATAGCTAGACAAATCACGTCTCGCATAAGAAGCCATCATTTCATATTGAAGGGCCTCTAATTCTGAGAGGGTGCTTTCACTAATATTTTTAGCAGCCAACTCACCAGAGTAGCCCTCTAATTCTGCAATCACATCAAAGGTATGAATCACATCTTCAATGCTTAGTTGTACGGCAATCGCACCACGATTAGCGATTAATTCGACTAAGCCATCTGCGGCAAGCCGGCGAATAGCCTCCCGAATAGGGGTGCGTGACACATTCAAACTCTCTGCAAGTTCCCGCTCATTGAGTTTGCTGCCAGGGGCAATCTTTCCTTCAACTAATAATGACTTTAGGGTTTGAAAGGTTGCTTCATGCAAATTTTGAGAGCTAGGTTGTTCTATCGCTGCCATTGCTTATGCCTTAATTTGTATACAAAATAATAATAATCCAAGGTAAATGATAAATAAACCCTTATTTTGGCTTTTTTTTGATGTTCAGATTATATATTTTGCATACAAAATAGAAAAATAGGAAAATTTCCCGTACACTATTGCCACTATTAACCCAAAAACCCAGTGAGACAAAGCATGCTGAAACTCGACAACCATCCTTCTGGACGCCACTTTTTACATATTCCTGGTCCTAGTCCAGTGCCATCCCGTGTTCTGCGTTCTATTAGCTATCAAACTATTGATCATCGTGGACCTGAGTTTGGTCAGTTCGGTCTAAAAGTTTTAGAGGGTATTCAGAAAATCTTCAAAACCAAGCAGCCCGTCATGATTTATTCCGCATCCGGAACTGGTGCATGGGAAGCTGCGTTAGTGAATGTTTTGAATCCTAATGACAAAGTACTGTTTTATGAGACTGGACAGTTTGCTAACTTATGGCATGCACTCGCTAAACGACTTGGCATAGATGTTGAGGTGATTGGTAAAGTGGGTCACGATACATGGCGTTGGGGTGTTGATGCTTCTGTAATTGAAGAGCGTTTGCGCAAAGATACGCAACACGAGATCAAAGCGGTATGTGTTGTGCATAACGAAACATCTACCGGCATGACTTCAAATATCTTGGCTGTTCGCAAAGCAATCGATGCAGCAAAACATCCCGCCTTACTACTCGTTGATAGCGTCTCTGGCATAGGTTCTGCGGACTTTGAACATGATGCTTGGGGTGCTGATGTCACGATTAGTGGCTCACAAAAAGGCTTGATGTTGCCACCAGGCATTGGATTTAATGCTCTATCACCCAAGGCAATTGAAGTCAGTAAACATAACAAGATTCCGAAGTCTTATTGGGCTTGGGATGAGATTTTGGAGATGAACAAAACAGGTTATTGGCCAACAACTCCAAGTACTAATCTGATGTATGGCTTACATGAATCCATGGATATGATGATGAATGAGGGCCTGAATAATATTTTTGCCCGCCATCAACGTTTGGCACAAGCATGCCGTCATGCGGTAGCAGCTTGGGGTCTAGAAAATCAGTGTCAAGATCCTAATGCATATTCTCCAGTACTTACTGGTGTTGTTGTGCCCGATGGTATGGATGCTGATAAATTGCGTAAACATGCCTTAGAGAAATTTAATCTCTCATTAGGCACTGGCCTTGGCAAGCTCAAAGGAAAAATGTTCCGCATTGGACATTTGGGCGACTGTAATGAGCTTAGCTTGATGGCTGCCCTAAGTGGGGTAGAGATGAGTTTGGGATCTATGGGCTATAAACCCAAGGAAAGTGGCGTTGTAGCTGCCCAGGAGTTCTTAAAGTAAGTACTAGCAAGGCTCGCACCCCTATACCCCTTATAATTCATGCACTTATATTGCAATCATTGAACCGCATTCGAGATAGAAAGATTAAACATGTTAGCTAATAAACATTATTTAACACAAGCGGCTGTCCAAAAGATTTTGGAGGCCGCAGATCAATATGCTGCCAAACATAAATTGGCAGTCACGATTGCTGTTTGTGATGAAGGCGGTCATATGTTAGGTTTAATTCGTCGTGATGGTTGCGCACCCTTGTCTGCTTATATTGCTCAAGAAAAAGCGCGCACTGCTGCGATGGGTAAACGCGAAACTCTTGTTTATGAAGAAATTATTAACAACGGTCGCCATGCATTTTTATCTGCCCCGCACGTCTCAGGCATGCTAGAGGGCGGCGTCAATATCGAGGTAGATGGTCATACCATCGGCGCAGTCGGCGTTTCCGGCGTTAAATCGGCTGAGGATGCTGCTACTGCTAAGGCCGGCATCGCTGCCATTCTGTAAGTTACCTTGATAAATACTGATTCTGAAATAACTTCTTCTACAGGGCTTGGTGAAGTCACCACCCCTAGCGACATTCCTGCGGCAACGATCACTTTTGCTGACTTTGGTTTAGATCCACTGATTCAAAAAGCGGTCTCTGAACAGGGATACACTATTCCGACACCGATTCAAGCGCAATCTATTCCACACGTATTAGCGGGTAGTGACCTAATGGGTGCAGCCCAAACTGGCACAGGTAAAACTGCCGCTTTTGTATTGCCTATTATTCAAAAGATTTTGCGTCACGCTAGTAATAGCGCTTCTCCTGCGCGTCATCCAATTCGTGCCTTGGTCTTAACGCCTACCAGAGAGTTGGCAGTCCAAGTGGCTGAGAATGCTGCTAGCTACTCTAAACATACAGATCTGCGGACTGCTGTTGTTTATGGCGGCGTTGATATGAAGGAGCAGGTTGCTTTGCTGCGGAATGGCGTCGAGATTTTGATCGCTACGCCTGGTCGCTTGTTAGACCATATTGGTTCTAAGGTGGCAAACCTATCTCAAGTGGAGTTGTTGGTGCTTGATGAAGCTGATCGTATGTTGGATATGGGCTTCTTGCCAGATCTTCAATGTATTATTAATTTAATTCCGGTGCAAAGACAAACACTTTTGTTTTCTGCAACCTTTTCTCAAGAGATTAAAAAGCTAGCCCAAAGCTATTTGCGTACTCCAGTAACAGTGGAAGTCGCGCGACAAAATGCGGCGGCTGACACCGTAAAACAAGTAGTGCATATGGTGTCATCTAGCGATAAACAAAGTGCCATTGTCAAAGTACTAGAGTCCCGCTCTCGCCAAGGCTTATCTCGCCAATGCATCATCTTTACCAATAGCCGCTTAGGCTGTGCTAGGTTAGCGCGTGCCTTAGAGCGCGATGGAATTAAGGCAGGCGCAATTCATGGGGATAAGAGTCAGGGTGAACGTACCCTTACTCTGGATGCCTTTAAGTCAGGCGTTATTGAAGTATTAGTAGCAACCGATGTAGCGGCACGTGGTTTAGATATCCCCGATATGCCTTGTGTCATTAATCATGAATTACCTTATAGCGCAGAAGACTTTATTCACCGCATTGGTAGAACAGGGCGTGCGGGTAGTACAGGCGATGCGATTGCTTTAGTCGATGCTAGTGAAAAGCGTCTTTTAGACGATATTGAAAGATTGATGAAACGCAAGTTAGAAATCAAGCCTTTACCAGAGGGTGTACCCTCAAATAGGTCTGCATCAAGCAGGGCAAGCAGCTCTTCTTCTAGCAGCACATCGTCAAATAGTGCAGTACCAGCAAAAATGTCAGACCCATTTTTCTACAAACCGTATGAACCCTCTGCTGCACCACAATCAGCAGAAGGTGCCAAGCCAGAACAGAAAAAAGTGGGTATCGTGCCTGCTAAGCCTACCGTTGGTGCCTTACTTGGTGGCTTTAAGAAAAAATAAATGAGGTGTTGAAAAAGTATGGAAAGTCCTTAAGCTTTCCATGCATGAGTAGCCGCTAGCAGCCACTCGGCAATCGTGATGTTTTCACCATCTGGCAATTGCCCTAACCCTAAATGTTTTGCTGCTTTACGCAATTCGGCAAGTGCTGCTTTCGCATTTTGCGTCTGAATGGGTGTGGCTAAAGTTTGTTTACTCAGTTTTTCACCATGCTCCTCGAGTACTAAAGGTAGATGCAAATACTGGGGAGTGGGCAATCCCAAAACATATTGCAAATAGATTTGTCTTCCAGTATTACTTAGTAAGTCTTCGCCTCGCACAATATGGGTAATACTTTGTTGCGCATCATCAACTACCACAGCCAGTTGATAGGTAAATAAACCATCATTACGACGAATCACAAAATCTCCTACTTGAGTATTGAGCTGCTGACTTTGTTTTCCTAAGGCCTCATCTACGAATGTCATGTTGCAGTCAGGTGGGAGAGCAAGTCTCCAAGTAAGCTTGGTATTTTTGAGATCTTCTGCGGAATATGTGATGAATTGTTCTGGCCGACAGCTTGCTGGATAAACCATTTCTTGATTACGCGGTGTTTGTATTCCCATTTGGCTTAGGGTGCTTGCAATGGTTTGTCTTGAGCAAGTGCAGGGGTACATCAATTGGATTGAATTGAGCTTTTCGAAGGCTTTTTGATAACCAGCTTGACGTTCTGATTGCCAGGTGACTTCCTCGTCCCAGGATAGGCCACAAGCCAAGAGCTGAGCTTGTATTTGCTGGTCAGCCCCTGTGACGCAGCGGGGAGTATCTAGATCTTCGATTCTGAGTAGCCATTGACCGCCATTTTTTTGGGCATCTAGCCAACTACCAAGGGCTGCACCAGCGATCCTGTATGGAGTGGACCGGTCGGCGAGGGGGCAAATCGCCCGCGGTAGCCTACTGGTTGGGGAGGAGGGTTTTTGATCTTAGACACAGCTAAAATCATCTCATGGCTTTACCCCGTTTTGTTCATCTTCGCCTTCATTCCGAGTTTTCAATTACGGATGGGGTCGTTCGCATAGATGATGCAGTAGCTGCCGCCGCTAAAGACGAAATGGGCGCGCTAGCCCTGACTGATTTAAGTAATTTATTTGGCTTGGTACGTTTTTATACTGCCGCCCGCTCTGGTGGTGTGAAACCCATTGCCGGCGCAGATGTTTGGATTAGTAATCCTCTGGAGCCAGATCAACCCCATCGTTTATTACTGTTAGTACAAAACCATTCTGGCTACTTAAACCTCTGTCAGTTGCTTAGTAGAGCGTCTTTAGATAACCAAACTCGAGGCCGAGCTGAAGTAGATATGACTTGGTTTAGTGAGCCTGCGGCCAAGGAAGAGGATAGGGCAGCCAAGCGTACTTTATCGTTTGGATTAATTGCATTATCTGGTGGTCGAGGTGGAGAAGTGGGTACAGCATTATTGGCTGGTCAAGCTGAACAGGCTAAGCAAGCTGCGCTGCGTCTAAATACACTCTTTCCCAAATCTTTTTACCTTGAAGTGCAGCGTGGCGGTCATCCTCAGGATGAAAAGCAAGTCCAACTAGCTTGTCATTTAGCTAGCGAGCTAGATCTACCAGTCCTTGCTACGCACCCAGTTCAGTTCATGAAAAAGACGGATTTTACGGCCCATGAGGCACGCGTATGCATTGCTGAAGGTGAGTTATTGGGTAACCCACGTCGCCAAAAGAAATTTAATGAAGAGCAATATTTCCTCACTCAAGCAGAGATGGAAAAACGGTTTGCAGATATACCTGTTGCCCTAGCCAACTCGGTCGAGATAGCAAAACGTTGTAATTTATCTTTAGTTCTCGGTCAGCCGCGCTTGCCTGATTTTCCGACACCGCAAGGTGTGACTTTGGATGAATATTTATTAGCGCAATCAGAGGTTGGTTTGAAACGCCATATGGAGCGTAATTTTCCTGATCCAGAGAAGCGCGCCAATGAGCAAAAACGCTATCACGATCGTCTCGTGTTTGAGGTAAAGACGATTGCTCAGATGGGTTTTCCTGGTTACTTCCTGATCGTGGCAGATTTTATTAACTGGGCTAAAAATAATGGTGTACCAGTTGGCCCGGGAAGAGGATCAGGTGCTGGATCTTTAGTGGCTTATTCATTGGGCATTACCGATCTGGATCCTTTGCGATACAACTTACTGTTTGAGCGCTTCTTAAATCCTGAGCGGGTATCGATGCCCGACTTTGATATCGATTTTTGTCAACATGGGCGTGATCGCGTCATTCAATACGTTAAAGATAAATACGGTAAAGATGCAGTTAGCCAAATTGCTACCTTTGGAACAATGGCAGCTAGAGCAGCCATTCGGGACGTTGGGCGTGTACTAGAGCAGGGTTATAACTTTGTCGATGGAATTGCCAAGCTTGTGCCCAATAAGCCAGGTCAATATATGACGATTGATATGGCGAAGAAGGAAGAAAAGCAGTTAGCCGAACGTGAGAAGAATGAAGATGAGGTGCGTCAACTTCTTTCTTTAGCTGAACAGCTAGAGGGGATGACGCGTAACGTGGGTATGCATGCTGGTGGCGTATTGATTGCCCCAGGTCGCCTCACTGATTTTTGCCCTCTATATACACAAGAAACTAAAGATCAGGACAGTAGCTCTGTCATTAGTCAGTTTGATAAAGACGATGTTGAAGCGATTGGCCTGGTGAAGTTTGACTTTTTAGGCCTCACAACACTCACGATCTTGGCTGCTGCAGAGCGAAGCATCAAGGCTTTGCATACTGATCGTCAAGATTGGAGTATGAGTGAAATCCTGCTTGATGATGAAAAGGCATTTGAACTTCTAAAGAAAGCAAATACCGTTGCAGTATTTCAGCTTGAAAGTCGTGGGATGCAAAGCATGCTGCGTGAGGCTAAGCCTGACCGATTCGAAGACATTATTGCTCTAGTCGCTTTGTACCGTCCTGGCCCAATGGATCTAATACCCGATTTTATTGAGCGTAAGCATGGGCGTCAAAAAGTAGAGTACCCAGACCCGCGTATCGAGTCCGTTTTACGTGAAACCTACGGCATCATGGTGTATCAAGAACAGGTAATGCAGATGGCGCAGATGATCGGCGGCTACTCATTAGGTGGTGCTGATATGTTGCGCCGTGCAATGGGCAAGAAAAAGCCAGAAGAAATGGCTCAGCATCGCAAGATCTTTAGTGATGGCGCCAAAGCAGGCGGTATTAGTGAAGCCAAAGCCAATGAGATTTATGACTTGATGGAGCGCTTTGCGGGTTATGGATTTAATAAATCTCACGCTGCTGCTTATGCGCTTTTAGCCTATCAGACTGCTTGGCTAAAAGCGTATCACCCAGCTGAATTTATGGCAGCCAACTTATCGCTTGCCATGGATGACACCGATAAAGTGAAGATTCTGTATGACGATTGCTTAGCAAATCAGATTCGAGTTTTCTCACCGGATATTAATACAGGCGTTTATGAGTTCACTCCTTTACGCGCTCCAGATGCGGCACCAGATTCACCAATAAGCCATATTCGTTATGGTCTTGGTGCAGTGCGTGGTACCGGTGAGGCAGCGATTGAAGCGATTGTCAAAGCCCGTGAGAAGGACGGTCCTTTCAAAGACTTGTTTGATTTCTGTGCAAGAGTTGATCGTCGACAAGTGAACCGTAGGGCGATTGAAGCATTGATGCGGGCTGGCGCATTCGATAGTCTGTATCGAGATAGTCTGGTTGCTGGCGGCAACTTATACGATATTCGTTCCACATTATTATCTTCTCTTGCTAGAGCAATTGAAGCTGCAGAGCAAGCAGAGGCCTCAATTCATCAAGTGAGTTTATTTGATGTGGTTGGTGAAGAAAATCGGCACCTCCCAGAATTAGTTCGTGAGCCCATCTGGTCTGAAAAAAAACGTCTTCAAGAAGAAAAGACTGCACTTGGGCTTTGCTTAACAGGACATATGTTTGATGCCTATCGAGAAGAGACATCACACTTTATTCGCCAATCTTTAGCAAAGATCAGCGAAGGTAAAGACCAATTAGTTGCTGGCATTATCACTTCTGCCCGAATGTTGACAGGCCAGCGTGGCCGCATGATGATTGCTACGATTGACGATGGTACTGCAGCCTTGGAGGTGACCCTCTATAGCGAAGTATATGAACCGAATCGTTCTTGGTTAAAAGAGGATGAGCTATTGGTCGCAAAAGTGAATGTCACGCCAGACAAATTTTCAGGTGGCATGCGCATTGTTTCTGAGGCAGTGATGGATATTACGGGAGCACGGATGCGGTTTGCACGTAATGTGCATGTCTTTATTGATACAGCCATCGATATAAAGATGTTGCGTTCTCAAATTAGTCCATATCTCATGTCAAATCGCGTACATGATCCCAAGTTTGGTTCTGTTAAATCCCCAGCTCTTGGTTCTAATGATGCAGTCAAGGGTTTGATGTTGACGGCTGCTGTCACCACTAGTGGGGGTGCATGCTTAATGCAGTTCCCGGAGGACTTACGGATCTATCCTGATGATGCCTGTCTGCATGGTTTGAGCCAGATTCTGGCCTCTAAGCAAAATAACCCTGTACAAGTTCAGTACCATTAATCTTTGGTATTTATTGGTTTAGGATTTGTTTAGCAGCAGTGATCACTTGACTAGGCTCAAGTAGATCTAAGCACTCACTATGACTATCAGCACGATCCTCACAGCCTGCTTTACGACACGGAACACACTCGCCTGGACCTTGCAGGATAGTGACATTTTCGATAGTTTGAGTTCGGGCGCGTAATTGATAGGGTTGATCGCCAACAAAGCCATTTGGCCAGGGGCCAAAATTTGTTGGTGGAGTTGCTCCAAATAATGCAATCGTCGGGGTATTGCAAGCTGCGGCTAAGTGAGTGATAGAGGTATCAACACCAATATATAAAGCTGCACCACGCAGTAAAGTACCTGCCTGTGGAATAGAGAGCTTCCCAGCAGTATCAATGACTTGCTTACGAGTGGCCTCGTCTAGTAAAGACAGAATATCGTGATTGAGTTGTAAGTCTTGTTTTGCAGAGGAGGAACTCAAGACTACTTGTAAACCTTGTTGAGTCAACCAGGTAATGAGTTGCTGCCAGTATGCAAGTGGCCAGCGTTTATAAGCAGTTAAAGGCCCTGGATGAAGTACTACATAAGCTTGGTTTAACTGGCCTGCAATGACGGGTGTTAACACTTCGTCTTCAGGGGGTGTTACTGAAATCGGCTCTTTAAATATATCATTCGGATTTCTGAAGAACACTTCCAATAGCCGTAGTTTTTCCGCAATTACATGCTGTGCAAAATAATCTACCGTGACGTTATGCATGGAAACAAATTTCTTCCAAGCATTTTGCTTGCCACCACCACCCTTACCTTGTGGATGACCGCCTAAGATACCCACTCGTCTGAATGCTGAGACTAAGCCATATAAGTAGGCACGATCACTAGGTTGGGTAACGATGGCTAAGTCATAGCGCTGAAACAAGCGATTAAAAAGAGTGAGATATTCCGCGAAGCCAGGTCGATCAGAGGTTTCAATGTACTCGCTAATGTCAGGGTTGCCTTTGAGCATATCCAACTTACCTCGATAACCTAGAAAATGAAATTCGGCCTCAGGCCAAAGTTCACGAGCCTTGCTAATGAGTGGGGTTGTTACTAGTACGTCCCCAATTTGCCGAGTAGCAATAAACAATACTTTTTTGGGTTGAATGGAGGAAAAATTCGACATAGCTAATAATTTACATTGCCTTAGCTTGAATCGTGGCGTGCACTTTTCGGGCATTTTCTGCAGCATGACTTTGATCATGAATTTTATGAAACAGATGTAAGACTTCGGTAGACCATGAGCCTGATTTACGCTTTATATGATGACGCTGTAGACGAAAGACAAAGTCAGCATCCTCATGACCCCAACCAGTCATGCCTTCATCAAAGCCATTAATAGCTTCTGCATCCTCTTTCCAGCAGGCCATATTGCAGCCCTTAATGCGACGCCATACAAATTTTCGATAATCGCGCCAGGATCCATTTCCAAGCTTGATTTGTAAGGGCCAATATTTATTAATGCAGCCGCTGAGTCTATAACTTAGCAACTTACTAGCAAACCGTTTGTAATCCCAATTTGGCCAGTTGAGTAATCGCTTCGTGAGACTCTGATCTAAGAGTACGCGACTACCCGTAACGAGGTAGCCCTTTTGAGCTAAGGCACGATGGCGTGCTACATAGTCTGGTTGAACAATGCAGTCGCTATCTAAGAAAATTAAATAGTTTCCATGCGCAACTGCAATAGCTTGGTTCAGGATTTTTGTTTTCCGAAAACCTTGGTCTTCTTGCCAGAGATGGGTCATAGGAATGGGATGGTTAAGCTTGATCTTCTCAATCAGTTGTTTAGTCTCGTCGCTAGAACCATCATCTGCAATGATGATTTCAAAATCCTGATCGGTTTGAGTGGCAAGTGATTCTAGGCAGAGCTTGAGTGCTTGTGGCCAATTGTAGGTAGCCAGTAGAATCGAAATCATTTACCAGCATCCTGATTTAGTTGCCATAACTTCATATAGCGATAGTAGGTACCATGAGCATTAGAAATTGCCAAGGCAAAACCTTGAGGACCATCTAAAAAACCGGCTCGTAGGATATAGGTCCGGATAAAAGCCCACATACCGTGGAGCACTGCTTTGGCTGGGTTACTTTTTTTGCCTTGAGCAAAAGCTTGCTCTGCTGATGCAGTAGAGTAGCGATTAAGCTTGTCTAGTACTTGTGTGTAATTCATAAAGCTATAGTGCAACATAGGGTTCTCTAGCTTGGCTACAGTTCCATTTGGAATGAGGCGCTCATGAACTAGGTCATCCGAAAAGCGGGCAGTACCTCGTTTAAAAAGACGCTCTACATAATCGGGACTCCAGCCTGAATGTCGAATGAAGCGGCCACAGTACCAAGATAAGCGGGGAATGGCGAAGCAGTTCACATGGGCAGAATGGTTGATAGCCGTCAAAATTTCGGATTTGAGGGCTGGGGTGAGTCTTTCGTCCGCATCCAGTGAAAGGACCCAGTCCCCGGTTGCCAAATCCAAGGCGCGGTTCTTTTGGGGGCCAAAACCAGGCCAATCCTTGGGGTAAGCCATCAAGGCACCATAGTTATGGGCGATTTCCAGGGTCCGATCCGTGCTATTCGAATCGACCACTACGATTTGCTGGGCAATCCCCTCCAGGGAGGCCAGACAATCGTCCAAACTTGACTCTTCATTGCGAGTGATGAGTATGACTGATAAGGTGGGCATAATTCATTATATGAATGCTCAAGACCGGACTACCCTAAATCGCTTAATTCAGTATCTCAAACCCCATATTAAGCTCATTATTGGCTCTTTATTGGCTATGGTTGTTGTGGCAGCATCTGAAACATCCATCCCTGCCTTAATGAAGCCATTGCTCGATAGGGGCTTTACTGGCGAGCTGAATAACAAGCTGTGGCAGGTTCCCGTTTTCTTAGTGGGCTTGGCTGTTATCCGTAGTTTGGCGCAGTTTTTCTCGAATTATTTGCTCACCCGGGTCATTAACTCAGTACTCCTTAAATTGCGCGAGCGAATGTTTCATACTCTATTGCGCGCTCGCACTGTTTTCTTTCAACAGAACTCTGCTTCACATTTAATTAATGCTGTCGTATTTGAGGTGAATAATATTCTCACCATTATGGGTGGAATGTTAATTAGTCTGGTGCGCGACTCTTTAACTGTGATTGGTTTGATTGGTTACCTGATCTACTTGAACTGGCAGCTCACGCTCGTGGTGTTAGTGATTTTCCCAATCATTGCTTTCATCATGAGCAAAATTAATCGCCGCTTACGGTCCCTGAATCGCGAACAACAAACACTGACAAGTGAATTAGCCTATATCGTTGAAGAATCTGTTGCAGGGCATAAGATAGTTAAAGTACATGGTGCTGAGTCTTATGAGATGCAGCGCTTTATGGAAAAGGCCCAACGTCTACGCCAATTTGCACTAAAGTCAGCAGTTGTCGGCGGTCTTAATCAGCCTATTACCCAACTCATTGCCTCGATGGCTTTATCAGTTGTTTTGGTGATTGCTTTGATGCAATCAGTCACCCAAGGAACAACGGTTGGAGGTTTTGCTGCCTTTGTTACAGCCATGATGTTAGTGATTTCACCTCTAAAACATTTAGCGGATATTAACCAGCCCTTGCAGCGTGGTCTCACTGCTGCAGAGATGATTTTTGCGTTAATGGACCAACCTTTCGAAGAAGAAGAAGATCGCAAGCTGAATATGAAGCCCCTCAATAAGACTGAGGGCGGTATTCGTTTTGAAGATGTTGGATTTTCCTATCAGCAAGAAGAGGGGCGTCAAGATGCTCTGCGTGGCATTAACCTCAATATTGCGCCAGGAGAGGTGGTTGCATTTGTAGGACCTTCAGGTGGAGGAAAGTCTACTTTAGTCAATTTATTGCCACGCTTCTTTAAACCCACTACAGGACATATCTACTTGGATGACATTCCTCTAGAAGATATTATCTTGGCAGATGTGCGCAAGCAAATCGCCTTTGTTAGTCAAGACGTTGTTTTATTTAATGACACGATAGCTGCTAACGTAGCCTACGGTGCATTTGATGAAAAAGGTATTGATCGTGCGCGAGTTACACAGGCTTTAGGAGCTGCAAATCTGACGGCTCTTATCCAGGAGTTACCGGAAGGAATTGATTCTTTAGTCGGCGATAATGGCAATCGTTTATCAGGCGGTCAGCGTCAGCGTTTGGCGATTGCTAGAGCGATTTATAAGAATGCCCCGATTTTGATCTTAGATGAGGCTACTTCAGCACTCGATTCTGAGTCCGAACGTCAGGTCCAGGATGCTTTAGAGCGTTTGATGGCTGGTAGAACTACCTTAGTCATCGCGCATCGTTTATCAACGATTGAGCATGCTAGTCGGATTGTGGTCTTGGAGCACGGTCAAATTATTGAAAATGGCTCTCATGAAGATTTGATTCAACGCAACGGCCTCTATGCCAGTTTGCACCGTATCCAATTTTCAAATAGTTAACTGAGTACGATATCGTATTGCTCTTGGCGGAAGCTACCTTCTGCCTGAAGTGTTATCGGCTTGCCAATAAAATCACCTAATTGGGCTAAGAATTGATTTTCCTCTTCTAAAAAGAGGTCAATCACATCTGGAGCTGCAACAATCCTAAATTCTCGCGGATTAAATTGGCGATGTTCACGAACAATTTCACGCAAAATTTCATAGCAGATGGTTTGAGGCGTCTTCACCTCTCCCTTACCCATGCAAGTAGCGCAGGGCTCGCAGGTAATATGAGCCAAGGATTCACGGGTACGTTTACGAGTCATCTCCACCAAGCCTAATGCGGAAAAATCACTGATTGATGTCCGTGAATGATCGCGCTCTAGGTTGCGCTTGAGTTCATGCAATACAGATTCTTGGTGATCCTTGCTCACCATATCAATAAAGTCGATGATGATAATGCCACCCAGATTACGTAATCGTAATTGACGAGCAATTGCTTGGGCTGCCTCAAGATTGGTTTTAAAGACAGTGTCGTCTAAATTTCGCGCACCTACATAGCTTCCGGTATTGACATCAATGGTCGTCATTGATTCAGTTTGGTCAATCATGAGATAGCCACCAGACTTGAGATCTACCCTTCGACCCAAGGCTTTATTAATTTCAGAATCAACGTCGAATAAATCAAAAAGGGCGCGTTCGCCTCGGTGCAGCGTCAACTTCCCTAATAAATTAGGCATATATAAACTAGCAAAACCCTTCAGTTTCTCAAAGTTCTCCGCTGAATCAACTCGAATTTGTGTAGTTTCATCGCCAGCAACATCGCGTAGCACTCGTTCTGCCAAACTCAGATCTTGATAGAGTAGGCTTGGTGCAGCATGGTGATTCATCGATTCACGAATGTTTTCCCAGGTAGTGCGTAAGTAAAGCATGTCATGTTGTAACTCGGTATCAGTCGCATCTTGAGCACTCGTGCGCACGATAATGCCGCCCTTTTCATCAGCAGACATCAAGCCAGCTAGACGGACTTTGATTGCCTCACGTTCTTCGGGTTGATCGATCCGCTGTGATACGCCAATATATTTCTCCGTGGCGGTATCACTACCAGATGGTGGTAGATACACCAAATTGCGACCAGCAATACTGAGCTGTGTTGTTAAACGAGCGCCTTTGGTGCCCAAAGGATCTTTTAAAACTTGCACTAGAACTGTTTGCCCTCCAAATAAGAGCTTTTCGATTTGAGCCGTCGGATTGTTTTGAGTAATGTCAGCGACGTGCATAAAGGCTGTACGCTCAAGACCAACTTCAATAAAGGCTGATTGCATTCCTGGTAAGACACGTACTACTTTTGCTAAATAGATATTGCCAACAATGCCACGTTGACGAGTACGTTCAATTTGAAGCTCTTGGACGGCACCTTGCTGAATGAGGGCAACGCGTGTCTCTTGCGGCGTGATATTGATGAGGATTTCTTCATTCATATGCGGGTAACTTGAGCGCGGTCGAGTAGTTGGGTAGTTTCAAATAAAGGTAATCCCATGATACCGCTATAACTCCCTTGAATTGAAGGGATCAATATTGCGCCTAAACCTTGAATGCCGTAAGCGCCTGCTTTACCAAAGGTCTCCCCACTAGCAATGTAGGTATTGATTTGATCGGTACTTAAATTGGAAAATTGGACTTTTGAGACTTGTACTAGAGATATAGGTTGATCGCTCGGGTTCATTGTAAGAGCTACCGCAGTTAATACTTCATGAGTCTTACCGCTGAGCATTGTCAAAATACGGGCAGCATCCGCAGCATCCGTTGGCTTACCCAAAATTTCTCCAGCAGCGCTATTGGGAAGACTGACAGTGGTATCGGCACACAGGATCGGAGCCCATGGTAATTGTTGTTTTTTCCAACGCGCCAGAGCAGCAACACTTTTGGCAATAGTGACACGCTCTACATAGGCCCTTGCTTTTTCATCGGGCAGAGGGATCTCAATGCTCTCGCTATCTTCGCTAGGATCTGGAGCTAGCATTTCAAAGCGCACACCAATCTGTTTTAACAATTCCTGTCGACGGGGGCTCTGGGAGGCTAAATAGATAAATGAATTACTCACGGTGGTAAGGGTGACCTTGCAAAATAGTCCAAGCACGATACAGTTGCTCCACAAGTAAGACTCTGGCCATGGCATGGGGCAGTGTTAGGCTAGAGAGTCGCCATATAGCTTGCGCACCATCTTTCAAGCTAGAATCCAATCCATCAGCACCCCCAATTAAAAAGGTGATATCGAAACCTTCTTGACGCCAGCTGGCTAGTTGAGTCGCTAGATTTTGGGTAGTCTGATCTTTGCCGCGTTCATCTAAGGCAATCACTCTCGAGCCTTTTGGAATGGCAGCGGTAATTTTGAGAGCCTCTTTGGCTGGTGTGAGATCAGGTTTGATCTCTTTGATATCAATACTGCAATCTGCAGGCAAACGCTTGATGTAATCTTGGGTTGCAGTAGTCACCCAGTCTGGCATCTTGTGACCAACCGAAACAATGGTTAAGCGCATAGATCCATCTTGCAATAGAGAGAGGACGGCTTATTCGTCGTCGTCAGATTCACTAGCTTTGACTAGACCTTTTGCACCGGCCAACTTGACGCGTACAGGTTTAGCTCCCCACATGCCTTCAAGCTGATAGTAGGAGCGGAGCATCGGTTGCAAAATGTGGACAACGATGTCGCCGCAATCTACTAATACCCACTCTCCGGTTTCTAAACCCTCAATCGATATCACTTCGCCACCTTTGGCATTGACATCTTCCTTGACTGACATTGCTAATGAGCGAGTTTGACGATTACTAGAGCCAGTTGCAATAATCACGCGATCAAATAATTCGCTTAATTTGGTAGTGTCGTAAACGCGAATATCTTGCGCCTTCACATCTTCTAGTGCATCAATAATGACACGTTGCAGTTTTCGTAAGTCCATAGTTTCTGAGTAATTTATTTTGTATTTAGGATGATCTTAGCCTGATTATTGGTACAGGCCTAGATTTGTAATGATTTGTAGGGTGTGTGATGGAATTTGATCTGCTTCAATCAAATTCCGGTCAGATGTTTTTAGCCGATTTCTAAGGTCCGTTGAGGAAAGGTCAACAGATAAGCTCTCATCAATATAGATGAGGCCATAAGTTGTGGTTTCAAGGGCAATGAGATCTTGGGTTTGATATTCTTGTAAAGCCTGCCTGATTTCAGGGCTCATCTCAGCTGCAAGGTCATAATTTGGTCTACTAGCTACCGCAAAGTTCATGTATTTGAATAAATCTTGCCAAGAATTCCATGTGGGTAGATTAATTAGGGAATCAACCCCAGTTAACCAAATTAAATTGGCTTCAGACCCATAGCATTCTCGTAGGGATTTAGCTGTATTGATGCTGTAACTAGGTCCGGTACGTTCAATCTCGAGACG
This sequence comes from Polynucleobacter sp., assembly GCF_040400325.1. Classification (GTDB taxonomy): domain Bacteria; phylum Pseudomonadota; class Gammaproteobacteria; order Burkholderiales; family Burkholderiaceae; genus Polynucleobacter. Next base: position 71,192 of record NZ_JBBAQK010000010.1, on the reverse strand, counting down.
ATCAATACTGATCTTCGTTGAAATCTTGAGTTGTAAGAGCGCTCTTGCTAAATCGATACCAGCTGCTTCAGTTAATTGGAATCGAATTTCTGCAGAGGTGATATCAGAACCTTTTTGCCATGGCTCACCGCTGGGAATCAGTAGAAGTTCATCTAAATGTAATATTGTTGCAAAATGAATCGCTAGCTTGAGATGGCCAATATGCGGCGGATCAAAAGTTCCCCCTAGGATGCCGATTTTCTTCAGAGTGCTCAAGCTAACCAATCTCGTGGCTTGAGGTAATAATCATAGAGCTTGGCCTCAGGCGTTCCAGGTTCAGGCACATAGTTGTACCACCATTGCACCACTGGAGGCATCGACATCAAAATGGACTCTGTACGACCACCAGAGTGCAGGCCAAAGATAGTTCCTCTATCGAAGATGAGGTTGTATTCCACATATCGACCACGACGATATTCTTGGAAAGATTTTTCTGCAGGGGTAAAGGAATCTTGATAGCGGCGCTGCACAATGGGTAAATAGGCATTGATAAACGAGTCCCCAAGCGCGCGTGTCATCGCAAAACTTTTTTCAAAGCCAAGTTCGTTAAAGTCATCAAAGAAAACCCCGCCAATGCCCCGCGGCTCATCACGATGTTTTAAGTAAAAATATTCATCACACCATTTTTTAAAACGCGGGTACAACTCCTTTCCAAAGGGATCGAGCGCATCCTTAGCAGTTTGATGAAAGTGCTTACAGTCTTCATCTACGCCATAGTAGGGGGTAAGATCAAAGCCACCCCCAAACCACCAAATTGGCTCTTTATCTTTTACTTGCGCAATGAAGCAGCGCACATTCATATGGGTAGTGGGTACTTTAGGGTTGTGTGGATGAAAGACTAGTGATACTCCTAGGGCCTCAAAGCTGCGACCAGCCAGTTCTGGTCGGTGGTGAGAAGCAGAAGGCGGCATTTGATCGCCGCGTACATGGGAGAAGCCCACCCCGCCTTTTTCTAAAATATTGCCAGCAGTCAATATGCACGTGCGACCATATCCTTTGAGTTTGCTGTCCTCGGGTTTATGCCATTCATCAGGGATAAAGGCGGCACCATCAAGCCCACTCATGTCATTAGTGATGCGATCTTGTAACCCTAAAAAATAGTCCTTCAGGGTTGTGATATCAATTTGAGTCTGTTGATCTGTCAAGTTCATTTAACCTTTGAGTGAGAGCTTTGATTATTTAATCGCGCGATAGCCAATATCTTTACGATATTGCATGCCGTCAAACTTTATTTGCTCGATAGCTTCATAAGCCTTTTGCTGTGCACCCCTGACTGTATCGGCAAGACCAACCACACACATCACACGACCGCCAGAAGTCACTAATTTTCCATCTAGTAATTTAGTACCCGCATGAAAGGTGATCTGATCTTCAGTGTCTATCGGAACCCCACTAATGACATCACCATTGTGTGGCGTATCTGGATAGTGATGTGCTGCGAGTACAACGCCTAAGGCAGTACGACGATCCCATTCCAAATCTATCTCATTGAGCTTACCATCTACTGCATGATCTAAAGCACTGACCAAGTCACTACGTAGACGTGCCATGATGGGTTGAGTTTCTGGATCACCCATCCTGCAGTTAAATTCGAGGGTCTTAATTTTGCCATCAGGGCCAATCATGAGGCCTGCGTATAAAAATCCAGTGTAGGGAATGCCATCAGACTCCATGCCCTTAACAGTAGGCATGATCACTTCACGTAAAGCACGCGCATGAATTTCTGGAGTGACGACAGGGGCGGGGGAGTAGGCACCCATACCACCTGTATTCGGTCCTTGATCGGCATCTAATAAACGTTTGTGATCTTGACTGGTAGCTAAAGCAAGAACATTTTTACCATCGACAAGCACGATAAAGCTAGCTTCTTCACCGGTTAAGAATTCTTCGATGACGACTCGCGCACCAGCATTACCCAATTTATTATCGGCCAGCATCATATCAACAGCGGCATGAGCTTCTTCTAGACTCATCGCCACTACAACACCTTTGCCAGCAGCTAAGCCATCTGCCTTAACCACAATGGGTGCACCATGAGTCTCAATATAGGTATGTGCCTCAAGTGCACTAGAAAAGGTTTGATAGTTGGCAGTTGGAATGCCATGACGTTTCATAAAGGCTTTAGAAAAATCTTTGGAGGATTCTAGCTGTGCCGCCAATTGTGTTGGCCCAAAGATGCGCAGGCCATTATTTCGAAAGATATCCACGATGCCTGCAGCTAATGGGGCTTCAGGCCCTACAACAGTCAAGTGAATTTTTTCACGTTTAGCAAAATCAACTAGCTCTTGTAAGTCGGTGATAGGAAGGTTTTCAATGCCCGCTGTAGATTGTTTAGCTGTAGCAGTGCCACCATTGCCTGGGGCCACAAATACAGTTTGTACTTGGGGAGATTGGGCAAGCTTCCAAGCAAGAGCGTGTTCTCGTCCGCCAGATCCAATTAGTAGAATTTTCATAATAGAGAGGTTGATGGAGGATTAAAGGGTGGCATTCGTAAAGACTTCTTGAACGTCATCTAAGTTTTCTAGGGCGTCTAATAATTTTTGCATACTCTCTGCTTGATCGCCTTCTAGAGTAATCTCAGTTTCAGGACGCATCGCTACTGTAGCAAGTTCAGCCTTCAACCCGGATTGAGCAATCGCATCTTGTACTTTACTGAAATCAGGAACGGGGGTTAATACTTCTAATGAGCCGTCATCATGGGTAATCACATCATCAGCGCCCGCATTCAAAGCGACTTCCATTAGTTGGTTTTCATTTGCACCGGGAGCAAATAGCATTTGCCCGCAGTGCTTGAATAAGAAAGCAACTGAACCCTCAGTACCCATGTTGCCACCATTTTTATTAAAAGCATGGCGCACTTCAGCGACAGTACGAGTTCGGTTATCAGTTAAACAATCCACAATGACTGCTGCACCATTAATACCATAACCCTCGTAACGAATTTCTTCGTAGTTAACACCTTCAAGTGATCCTGTGCCACGCTGAATTGCTCTTTGTATATTATCGTTAGGCATGTTGGAATCTTTGGCTTTATCAACCGCTAAACGTAAATGTGGGTTGGTAGCGAGATCACCACCACCCAATTTGGCAGCAACAGTAATTTCTTTAATGAGTTTGGTCCAAATCTTGCCGCGTTTTTCGTCTTGACGACCTTTGCGGTGCTGAATATTGGCCCATTTTGAGTGGCCGGCCATGCGGGTAAGTCCTTTTAATAATTTGGCTAGAAGACCTCATTTTAAGGGGTTCTAGGGCAAAGGTAGCAGATTACTACCCAATTTTTGTTACACTCTCATGTCTTAGCAGTACAAAGTAAGAAAGTTAGCAGAATTTCCACTGCAAACACCTGCCTCGGTGATGGAATTGGTAGACGTGCCGGACTCAAAATCCGGTGCCGCAAGGCGTGGCGGTTCGAGTCCGCCCCGAGGCACCACTTAAAATAGCTGAACTGCTCTTGAGTCCTAAATTTCATAGGTCTCTGATTCATTATTCATCGCCTGCTCAACAATTTTCTTGGTGAGCGTTGGGGAGAATAGCTCAATGAAGGTGTAAACAAAGGAGCGAAGATAAGCGCCTTGCTTTACTCCAAGATGGGTAACGTTATTGCCAAATAAGTGTCCGACAGGAATTACCTTAAGATTACGATCTTTATCAGCGTCGTATGCAAGTCCAGCAACAATGCCTACACCAATGCCGACTTCTACATAGGTTTTAATAACATCGGCATCGATCGCTTCAAGAATAATGTCTGGACTTAAACTGCGTTGCGCAAAGGCTGCATCAATTTTACTTCGACCAGCAAATGCTTTGTCGTATGTGATGATTGGATACTTAGCAATCTCTTCTAAGTTGATAGTGGCTTGATTGAGTAGGGGGTGACTTAAGGGCACCATTAGGACGTGCTGCCATTGATATCCTGGCAAAGCGAGTACACCCGGAGTATTAGCAATACCTTCAGTGGCAATCGCAATGTCAGCGTGATCATGCATGAGAAGCTCAGCAATTTGGCCTGGGCTACCTTGCTGAATACTCACACGTACTTTTGGAAAGCGCTTGGTAAATTCTGTGAGGACTTTAGGCAGCGCGTAGCGCGCCTGGGTATGAGTTGTTGCGATGACAAAATTGCCTTGATCTTGACTAGCAAAGTCTTTACCTACTCGCTTGAGAGTTTCTACTTCATCCAGAATTCGTTCAATTGAAATTAAAATACGTTTACCTGGTTCTGTGAGGGAGCGAATGCGCTTACCGTGACGACGGAATATTTCAACGCCTAACTCGTCCTCTAGTTCAATAATGGCTTTAGAGACTCCTGGTTGGGACGTAAAAAGTGCTTTTGCAGCCGAGGTGAGGTTGAAGTTTTGTCGAACCGCTTCTCTCACAAAGCGGAATTGGTGGAGATTCATCTTGATTCCTGTCTATATATCTACAAAGATATAGGAATTAAATTCTAAATGAATTTTAGGTATTAAGCCTTGGAAACCCTTCGAAGTCCTACCAGGGCCAAGAATAAAAACAATAATGGCGGCATCAGGGCTGTAATGAGTGCGGGCCATGAACCTAAGAGTCCAACATTGGAGAAGAGTGAGTTGAAGAGTTGAAAACCCATCCCGAGCATGATGCCGCCAAACACTTTAATACCAATACTGCCAGCACGCACCTTAAGATAAGCAAACGGCAATGCCAAAGCGAGCATCACATAAATAATGAACGGGTAAATCACTTTTTTCCAAAAAGCGATCGAGTGACGTTGAATATCTTGTTTATTGTCTTGTAAGTGGGTAATGAAGCGACCTAAACTGAGAATCGACATTTTTTCTGGGGTGACAAGTAACACATTGAGAATCTGAGGGGTTATATCAGATTCCAAGGTGACTTTAGTGTGCTTTTGCGTTTGAGCTGTGAAAGCAGGATCTAATGGATCAGAGTACTTAGTTTCTTTAAAGTGAGTCTCAGTAACGTCGTTCAGAACCCAAGTGCCTGATTCATCAAAGTGCCCCGAAGCGGCGTTCCTAATGGAGAGTAGATGAAAGACATCATCAAACTCATACATTCGGATATTACGAATTTCATTATCTTTATCAATTTTCCCAACGTTCACATAACGCACACCAGGTCGAATAGGGCCATTGCCATTTTGATCACGCAGTCGATCTTTTACCCAGACACCAGTTTTAAATTGTGATGAGAAAGAAGAGCCTAAAGCCTTCATGCGAATTTGATCAGATTTTGCTTCAGAGTAAGGGCCTACATATTCGCTCATGACCAAAGTAAGCAAAATGAGTGGTACAGATATTTTCGCAAGGGTGATCAATCCCCGTTTCACATCTAATCCGGCGATCCTTAAAATCGTAAATTCGGATTGACTTGCTAGCATTGAAAATACATAAATACTGCCGATTAAGGTAGCAATGGGAATAATTTCTGAGATGCGACTGGGTGCCTTCAGAAGGACATGAAGTAACACTAAAGGAAGGGTATATTGCCCCTGGACTGAGCCAAGCTCACTTAAGATGTCAAAGAATAAAAATAATGCTACTAAAGCAAACAAAATAAAGCCAAAAGTTGCGTAAATTTGCTTGGCTAAATACCGTTCGAAGATATAAGGAAAAAAAAGTTTCATGTTGAGGCTTAATTTTTCCCAAGCGCAGCAGGTAACTGTCGACGCCACCATTTAATAGAGGGATTGATACGATTACGAATCAATATAGTTGCAATAATGAGCGCTAGTAAGTGGATTGGCCAAATACCCACGAATACATTCACCTTACCTTGTGCAACAAAGTTCTGAGTTAAGTTCAGCAGGTTGCTATAGATCAGGTAAACCAATACCGCATAGAACATGGCTGTATAGCTACCTAATCTTGGGTTGACATAGGCTAGTGGAATAGCAATTAAAACTAAACCTAAAGCCATCAAAGGTAGGCCAATACGCCACAAAAGCTCCGCACGATTTGGGTTTTCAGCTTTGGGGTTTGGGTCATTCAATAGCTCGGTGATCGTCTTTTCTCGATCTCGCGGTGCAGGCGCCAGAGCATTCTTACTACGGATTTTGGTAGTGTATTCGTTAAATTCTAGAATCCTAAAGTTAGGCTCGCTAGGATTGCCTTCATAGCGGCGACCATCATTTAGAACGATTGATTTCTCACCATCTTCACCATTTTGAATATAGCCTGAAGAAGCTACAGCAATGCTCAGACGCCCATTTTTGGTATCTGCCACAAATATATTTTTTACTGCACTTTTATCGATATCCAGCTCTTCAATAAAAAAGACCCGTTCAGCTTTAGCCGATTCTTTAAATTGACCGGCAGTTACCATGGAGATATCGTCACGCTGCTGAAAGCGCTGACTAATGAGCGTAGATTCTCGATTAGCCCAAGGCCAAACAAAGAGCGCCAATAAAGCAATGATGATGATGATGGGAATAGCAAACTGTAGAATCGGACGCATTAGGTTGGTGACACTCAGACCGCTGGCAAACCATACAATCATTTCTGAATCTTTGTACCACCGCACCAAAACAATTAAAGTGGCTACAAATAGTGAGACGGTTAATATGACGGCCAAATACCCTAAAGTCGCAAGGGCGATTAAAACCAGCGCATCTTCTGGGTTGACTGCGCCATTGGCCGCATAACCCAAGATACGAATCACTAGGGAGGTAATCATGATTGTGACCAGCACCAAGAAGACTCCACCAGTGGTGAAGCTGAGTTCGCGGCGAAGGGCTTTTTTAAAAATCATGAGGTGCGATGAGCTTGGTCTTTAGTAGGTTTCGGTGCTGGTAAATGGCTTATATTAGTGCTGATACGGAGGTTCCCCTCATGTCGGAGGATAATGGATAAACATCTCTTTATCCCCTTGAATTTACTTATAAATAACGCAATAAATTATGACCATTCAATTTAGTACCAAGATTTTCCCTCAAGCTGACCTGGGGAGCCAAAAATCTCTTAAATCTAGCCTGAAAAGCCTATTGGCTCAAAGCACCGATTGTCTGATCTTAGCTTATTCAAAGGTAGATCTAGATAGTTTTGGGGGAAGTAAGGCCGCCAAAACCAAGTCTGGTTTTTTGGCAGAGCTTGATCAATTATTAGGTGGTTCAGTGAACCATGCCAATGTGGTGGGCGATCTAGATTCCAAGCAAGCCTCTATATGTGTTTTCAGGTCTGAAAAAAGATGGGTTACGAATGAGGTTAAAGCGAAACGCGTTTTGTTAGTGGGTTTAGGAGATTTACAGCTTACTAGCGAGCGTACCTTGATCTCATATTCCAAGATTGCCCGTGCCGCATTAAAGGTGCTTAGTGGCAATGCTATTAAGGATGCTATTTGGTTTGTCCCTAGCTTTTCACTAACGCATCAGGGCAGTTTCATTACTGATGAAGTGCGTTTGACGATTCAGTATGCGGGTGATCAAGCCTATCGATTTGGTGTTCGTCAGCCCGCTATGAAATTTAAAGCGAAAGATCACCCAGACACATTTAAGCATTTAGTGTTTGCTGGTAACGATGCTTGTAGTAAAGAATTAAAAGAAGCTGTTGCTCAAGGTGTTGCCATGGTTGAAGGTATGAATTTGGCAAAAGACTTAGGAAATCTGCCGCCCAATATTTGTACGCCAAGCTATTTAGGAAAGGCTGCGCAAGGACTCACCAAGAAGGTGGGCCTTAAGGTTGAGGTATTAGGTCTTAAGCAAATTGAAGCATTGGGTATGGGTTCTTTTTTATCTGTTGCTAAAGGCTCTGATACTCCGCCGCAATTTATTGTGATGCGCCATCAAGGCGGTAAAGCTGGTGAAGCCCCAATCGTATTGGTTGGTAAAGGCATCACATTTGATACCGGTGGAATTTCTCTCAAGCCTGGTGAGGCTATGGATGAGATGAAATACGACATGTGTGGCGCCGCTTCAGTCATTGGCACGATGTATGCCGCCGCCCTAATGAAGTTAAAGAAGAATGTGATTGGCGTGGTCCCAACTTGCGAGAACATGCCTTCAGGTAGCGCAACCCGCCCTGGCGATATTGTGAAAAGCATGTCTGGTCAGACCATAGAGATTCTTAATACTGATGCTGAAGGTCGCTTGATTTTGTGTGATGCCTTAACTTATGTGGAGCGCTTTAAACCAAAGGTAGTGATTGATGTTGCTACCTTGACTGGCGCTTGCATTATTGCTTTAGGTCATGTACACAGCGGATTATTTTCTGACGATGAGGCTCTTGTAAATGCTTTAACCAAAGCAGGTAAAGCGTCTTTAGATACCGTATGGCGTTTACCTTTAGATGCTGCTTACCACGAGCAACTCAAGTCTAATTTTGCGGATGTCGCTAACATTGGTGGACGTCCTGCTGGAAGTGTGACTGCTGCTTGTTTTTTATCTCGCTTTACAGAGAAATATCATTGGGCACATTTGGATATTGCCGGCACAGCTTGGAAAAGTGGCGCAGCAAAAGGATCTACTGGGCGTCCAGTTCCCTTACTCCTCAATTACCTGATTGAACAAAGCTAAGTCTGGGATAAGGTGCTTAGTTAAATCATCATGGCGCGTATCGATTTTCACAGCAACGTTGCTGACAAACTCCAATATGCATGTCGTCTTACTCGGCGTATTTGGAGTGATACGCCCAGCGGTCAGCCAGTTCGGCAAATTGTGATGGTGGGAGAAAAGGCAGATCTTAAAAAATTGGATGAGTTGCTGTGGACCTTTAGTACTACAGATTTTTTACCCCATTGCTTTATTGATGATGAAGCCGCTACTGAAACGCCTATTGTGCTGACTGATGATTTTGCTTCTCCAGCCTTAAATCACATTTCGCATGCAGACATCATGATTCATTTAGGTATGCGAATGCCCCAAGATGTACCTACCTTAGTGGCGCGTTTTCCTAGAATTATTGAACTTGTTACAGTCAATGAAGCAGAGCGACTGGCTGGGCGCGAGCGTTATAAAGCATATCGAGAATTAGGACACGAATTACATAACTTTGATCAATCTAAGAGCGCTTAATGTTGATTCATCCTGAGATTGATCCAGCAGCAATCCGAATCGGATCTTTTGCCATTCATTGGTATGGGGTGATGTATCTCTTAGCCTTTGCACAATTTTTATTGTTAGGCAGATTGCGCATTCGGGCGCCGCGCTATCAAGCATTAGCTTGGACTTATAAAGATCTAGAAGATCTTCTATTTGCTGGAGTATTGGGGGTAGTCTTAGGTGGCCGAATCGGCTATAGCCTCTTTTATATGCCAGGGTATTATCTGGCGCATCCTTTAGATATTCTCAAAATTTGGGAAGGTGGCATGTCTTTCCATGGCGGACTATTAGGCGTGCTACTAGCGTTGTATTGGTTTGCACGTAAACGTAAAACTTCTTTCTTTGTGGTGAGTGATTTAGTAGCCCCTTTAGTGCCATTTGGTTTGGCTTTCGGGCGTCTTGGAAACTTCATTAATGGCGAGCTTTGGGGTAGACCAACAGATCTGCCCTGGGCAATGGTGTTCCCTATGGTTGATTCCATACCAAGGCACCCTTCGCAGGTTTACCAGTTCTTCGGTGAAGGTGTTCTGCTAGGCATCGCATTGTGGATCTATTCTGGCAAACCTCGCCGTGTTGGACAAGTTTCTGGTTTCTTCTTGCTAGGCTATGGAATTTTTCGCTTTATGGCTGAATATGCCCGCGAGCCTGATACTTTTCTGGGGCTCCTGGGACTTGGGCTCTCAATGGGTCAATGGCTGTGTATTCCCATGATTATTTTTGGCATTTATCTTCTGACTATTTTTAAATCTAAGACAGCATCAGTATTTAGGGGATAAAGCTTCCTTTCTATGTTGAATGAAGAAGTCACACTCCGTAAACTAGAAATACTCTGCTCATTTGTAAAGACTGGAAGTCTTTCAAAAGCTGCAGATGAAGCCCACATGTTGCATCGCAATAATCAATGAACTATCCTCTTTTTGTAGTCTAATGATTAGCATAAAGTTGATAGATATACATTCGTTTTGCTAAGCGATTAATCGCTAACCCCTTTCTTTGAAAGAGTTTCATGCTTGAAAAGCTTGCAAAAGCCCGCTATTTTTCACGCCTCACTGGGGCTGTAAATCGTCTCACATCTGAGCGAGGAGAATCAAATGCTGTCAGCATGGCAAATGAGGTGATTCATAACTATCGTAAGCTATCTAAAGATCAGCATGTCAAATTTTTTACGTTCTTATTTGAAAAGCTCAACCCTGATCCAACAGCAGTGATGACTGCCGCACAACATTTTGCAGTAGAAGCAAATGCACGAAATTACATTAACTTACAGCGCGTTGCTGAACCCCCAAGACAGGAATTATTTCGTCGTCTGAATCGTGCAAGTGATGGCACAGGAGCTTTAGTAGAAATGCGCCGAGACTTATTGCAATTATTAGATAAGCAGCCTGAGTTAACTGCGGTTGATTTTGATTTACGCCACTTACTATCTTCTTGGTTTAATCCCGGCTTTCTAAAAATGCACCGGGTGGATTGGAAGTCACCAGCAGAGGTCTTGGAAAAGCTAATTCAACATGAGGCGGTGCATGCTATTGATGGTTGGGATGACTTGCGCAGGAGGCTGCAGCCGGATCGCAGATGTTTCGCATTTTTTCATCCGCAATTGCCCCATGAACCCCTGATATTCGTTGAGGTTGCGCTGTTACCTGAAATTCCAGCGATCGTCATGCCTTTGGTTGATAAAAAGGCAGAGACCATGCATCAAGCATCTCAATATAAAGTTGCAGCTTTTTACTCGATTAGTAACTGCGAGCCTGGTTTACGTGGTGTATCGATGGGCAATTTTTTAATCAAGCGGGTTGCAGAGCAATTGCATGCGGAGTTCCCCAGTTTAAAAACCTTTGTCACACTTTCTCCTATTCCTGGATTCATAGATTGGATCGCTGCTGGCGCTGATATTAGCGATCAAAAATCAGGTACACAACTTAAGCCTGCGATTCGAACTGCGCGAGATCAGGCATTAGAAGCGATGGGCCTGAACCATCACTCTTGGCCTGAGCGTTTAAATGCTGGTTGGCATCCTGATAATGCAACTCAAAAAGAAAAATCAGCCTTGTTATGCTTAGCCAGTCTTTATTTGGGCCTGGGTTCAGCCGGAAGAAATGGTAACCCTGTGGCTAAGTTTCACTTGAGTAACGGCGCCAGATTACATCAAATCAATTGGGCTGGCGACCTATCCCGTAAGGGTTTGCGCCAATCTGCTTCGCTAATGGTGAATTATTTATATGATCTTTCTTCAGTGGAGGAGAACCATGAGCGTTTTACCCAGGGAGAAATTGATTATTCTCGCGCAGTAGGGCGTTTAATGACGCCATAAATGCTGTGCGGATAAGTTTGGATGATGAGGTGCCGTTAAGACGTAAAATGAACGAAATCTGAATTAGCTTTATAAAACCCGCAGTAAATAAACAAGCCAATAAAAATGGCAAACGAAGGAGACAGATATGACTAAGCAAGTAAATCTAAATGGATTGCTCAAGAAAGTACTGGTAATACTATGCGCAAGCCCATTGATTGCACTGGCCCAAGAGTGGCCCAACAAACCAATCACCTTTATAAATCCGTTTCCGGCTGGTGGTGGAACAGATGCCTTTGCAAGACCTTTAGCGGCTCAATTGACAGAGCAACTCGGAAAGCAGATTCTCATCGATAACCGAGGTGGTGCTGGCGGTACAGTAGGTGCATCTGTTGCCGCAAAAGCTGCCCCTGATGGCTATACCTGGTTTGTTGGGGCGTCACATCACACGATTGCGCCATCCATGTATAAAAATTTGGACTACGATATAGAGAAGAATTTCATCCCAGTTGCGATGATAGCGAACGTGCCGCAAGTATTGGTAGTGAATCCTAGCCGTGTCAGTGCTCGTAATGCAAAAGAATTCGAGCAATTAATGAAAAAAAATCCAGGCAAATATAATTATGCAAGCGCTGGTAGTGGTACTGTGCATCACCTTGCTGGCGAGTTATATAAAATTCAGACAGGCACCTTTATTACTCATATTCCATATCGGGGTGCTGGCCCAGCAATGAATGATTTACTGGCAGGGCAAATTGATCTTGAATTTGATGGTCTAGCAACTTCTGCTCCTCAAATTAATGCGGGTAAATTGGTGGCAATCGCTGTAGCCTCAAACAAACGTAGTTCTGCTATCCCAAATGTCCCGACATTCCAAGAGGCTGGATTACCTGACTATCTCGTTTCAACTTGGTACTCTCTTTTTGCGCCTGCTGGCACTCCAAAACCGATCGTCGATAAGATGATTGTAGAAGTCCAAAAGGCACTAAATACTCCAAAAATGAAATCAATTTGGGAAAAGAACGGTTCAGATACACCTAACTTGACCGGTGATGCTTTTGGTAAGCTAGTGAGTGCAGATATTGCTCGCTGGAGCGCTGTGGTGAAAAAGTCGGGCGCAACGCTTGACTAATCAATAGTATTTTTTGATTTTGAGGCTCTAATGAATTTGTATTCGCTATTGGAAAAAGGTTTTCCAAGAGATAAGAAAGCATGTGCTCTAGAAACACACGATGGTTTGTACTACTCATGGAGTGATCTAGAGCGGGCCACTGCAAAGATGGCTAACCTGCTGAAGAGCCTTAAACTTCCTGCTGGTTCAAGGATTGCGGTTCAGGTGGAAAAATCACCTGAAGCGCTTTTCTTGTATCTGGCAACCATTCGCGCAGGATATGTTTATCTCCCCTTAAATACCGCTTATCAAGCAGCTGAGATCCAATACTTTATTGAGAATGCAGAACCCGCAGTGCTTGTTTGCAGTAGTAAGCATTTTTCATGGGTCTCAAAAGTCGCGTTTAAAGCAGGCACTAAACATGTGTTTACCTTAGATGAGGATCGCAAAGGTACCCTACTAGACCGTGCTGCACATCTGAGCGATCAATTTAAAACAGTTCCCGCAAAAGATGATGACCTAGCTGCAATTTTGTATACGTCTGGCACAACAGGGCGCAGCAAGGGTGCCATGCTGACTCATCAAAATCTGGGAAGCAATGCTCAGGTATTGCAAAAGTTTTGGGCTTGGAAAAAAGGGGATGTACTCCTGCATGCTCTTCCTATCTTTCATGTCCATGGTTTATTTGTCGCAGCCCATGGTGCATTGATTAATGGCAGCAAAATGATTTGGTTACCACGCCTAGATACTGCTCAGCTGATTAAACATATGCCAGCCTCAACGGTGATGATGGGCGTGCCCACTTTCTATGTACGCCTGTTGGCTGATAAAGGCTTTAATAAGCAGGTAGCACGCAATATGCGTTTATTTATTTCTGGTTCTGCGCCACTGTTAACTGAAACATTTAATACGTTTAAGCAAGTGATTGGCGAGCCGATTCTAGAGCGTTATGGCATGAGTGAAACCGTCATGTTGGTCTCTAATCCCTACAAAGGTAATCGAATAGGTGGCTCAGTTGGCTTGCCGCTACCTGGTGTTAAGGTGCGCGTTGTCAATGACAATATCAAACCCTGTGGCGTTGATGAAATCGGCAATATTGAAGTCAAGGGTCCGAACGTCTTTAAGGGTTACTGGCGGATGCCGGAGAAAACTGCAGAAGAATTTACTAAAGATGGTTGGTTCAAAACTGGTGACGTTGGTCGCTGGGGTGGCGATGCAAATGGTGGTAAAGCACCAAAAGATTATCTTTGTATTGTGGGGCGCAGTAAGGACCTGATTATTTCTGGTGGATATAACGTGTATCCAAAAGAAATCGAAAGTTTCATCGATGATATGGATGGCGTTGATGAGAGTGCGGTAATTGGTATTCCACATCCGGACTTTGGTGAAGCGGTGATGGCGGTAGTTGTACCAAAAGCAGGTGCAAAGCTCAATGCTGAGGTGATGATTGCGACCTTGAAATCTCAGATCGCCAACTTCAAGATCCCGAAGCGTTTAGAAATCGTTGCAGACTTACCTCGAAATGCGATGGGAAAAGTACAAAAGAATATCCTGCGTCAGCAATATACGACGTAATCGTATTTAGAAACCAAATGCCTTGCGGCTCTCATTAAACATGAAGACTGCAAGGAAAATGAGCATAACACCAAAGATGCGCTTTAACTGAGCAACATTCAGTTTGCGTGCCATCTTGGCGCCTAAGGGAGCCGTAAAGATGCTGACGGCGACAATGCAAGCTACTGCAGGCAGGTAAATGAATCCTAAGGAACCGGGTGGCAGATTGGGATTACCCCAGCTGCCATACATATAACCAATCGTGGCCGCTACTGCAATTGGAAAACCAAGCCCAGATGAGCTGGCCATGGCGATATGGGGTTTGACATTGCACCAGAGCATGAAGGGTACTGTAATGAATGCGCCACCTGCTCCAACTAGGCTTGATAAAGTGCCTGCAAATGCACCAAAGGAAACTAAACCCAATGAACCCGGCAATTCTCTTCCAGGCTTAGGTTTTTTATTGATAATCATTTGAGCTGATGAATAGACGAGAAATGTTGCAAAAAAGAGCGAGAGCCATGAGGTATTCAGAGCTTCAAAGATTTCACTACCGCCAACTAGGCCGCCAATTACCAAGCCTGGACTAAATGATTTCACTAAAGACCAGTCGATCGAGCCATGCTTGTGATGTGCCGAAATGGCAGAGGTAGTTGTAAAAAGAATGGTAGCCATGCCTGAAGCAATAGCCATATGAACAATGATGCTTTGATCAAAGTGCAGGTGGTTGAAAACCAAAATCATGAAGGGCACCAAAATCATGCCACCACCAATACCGAGTAGGCCGGCTAAAAATCCGGTGATGCCGCCGCACAATAGCAGCATCGCAATATCACTTAGTAACATGAATTCCCCGCCTTAGCCGCTAGGCCGTCATCCTGAACCCTAAGGTTCATGGTGGAACGGCTACTCTGCTTTGGGTGCATTAAGAGACTCAGGGAGTGACCAGCTCGAGGCTGACACTGTGAATCTTCGAAACGCTCACGCCCGCAAGGTAAAGATCGTTCCGGATGCTTGCGCATCGGTTCAAGGAACTATTGGCCTTGGCGAACCAGGCAGGGAAAGGGATTGCATCAAGCCATCTACTTGATCTTCTAATGCATGAATTTCTGCTTGAAGGCGAGCAACTTCGTTGCTATTAGCGTTAGAGGACGCACTGGATGGCGATGGTGTGCTTTGGAGTTTAATCAGATCCCCTGCAATTTTTAGTGCTGCCATCATACTGGCGCGCTCTATACTCCGATTGCCACCATTAATCGCCAATTTAATTTGTTCATCAACTAAAACGCAAGCTGCACGCAATAGTGGCTCATGTTCTGTACTAGTAGACAGGGTAATCTTTTGGCCGGCGAGAGTTACTTCAATGCGTTGTTGGCTCACTATCATCCTCTGGCGTATTAGGTGGAGTTACTTCATTCAGTAAATTCAGCTGGCGTCCATCACCCTGATCGGGCAGACGACTCAAAATATGTTGAATGCGTTTTTGCGCATCTTCAATTTTACCTTGCAGTTGGGTGCGGTTTTGATGAAGTTCCTTAACTGCTTCAGTAATGAGCTGAACTTTTTCGGATAAGCGTTTGACAGATGCATTGACTGCATCTAGGTCAGCTCTGTTATCACCTAGGGAAAATTGGTTTTGCTCGCTCATCTTGGTATTGTAGCCCTGTAAAACATAGGAGTGGAACCCCGCGCTTGAGTTATACAGTTCATTAAAATAGCTGGATAATGTGCCAGTCAAATAGAATACAAGGGGCATAGTGAAGGCAAAAATTGCTCAATTGGGCCCATTTCTGACTGAAATTGATGCTCATAATGTTTACAAATGGTGCGCTTGCGGTAATAGTCAGACTCAACCATTTTGCGATAACTCCCATATTGATATGGGCTTCCAGCCAGTCAAATTCTCTGCTTTAGAGAGCAAAAAGGTATATTTTTGCGGCTGTAAACAAACGTCTAAGCAGCCATTTTGCGATGCCACGTGTGTGCGTCTGCAAAAGAGTCTAGAGGCTCCCGCATAATTTTAAGGCGCATTTATTAGCGTTTAAGTTACACTAACAGAGTTGATAGTGCTCATCTTTCCATTTTTGAAAGATAGTTAAACGGGAAATTGGAGCTCCAAAAAGTAGTCACCATGCTGTCCCCGCAACGGTAAGTGAGTGCACTTTTAGTGCAGGAATTTCAGTACCACTGAACAGTCATGTTTGGGAAGGTTAAATTCTGATACTCATTAGCCCGGATACCGGCTTCAACAGGTTGGAAATACGAACGAGGATTTTCGTGTGCCAGTGAGATGCCTGAGGCTGTATTGCAGGCACGAATTGACACATCTAGGCTCAATTCTGTTTTCTTTTAAGCGATCCAACGGGGAGAGTTGGGTGGCGGCCTTACCTGGATTTATCATGAAAACTTACATAAGAGTACTTGCCCTTTTATCCTGCCTTGGGCTAACCATTTCTGAGGTAGTAATTGCACAATCAGTGTCAGTTGATAATATTGCTGATGCTGTTAAGCCAATTATCGTGACTGCTACACGGTATGGGGTATCTTCAAATGATGTACTTGCTGACTATGGCTATATAGGTCCTGAGGAGATAGCACGTGCTGTGCAATCAAGCTTGCCAGAGTTACTTCAGCAACAAAGAGGTGTACAAATTCAAACCTATGGAGGAAGCGGTGGATTGGCTAGCGTCTACTTAAGAGGCTCAGCCAATAACCAGGCGCTTGTGCTGATTGACGGAGTGCGCACTGAATCCTCAACTTTGGGTGGTGCAGTTTGGAGCACTATCCCAGTAGCGCTCATTGATCATATTGAAATCATTTTTGGCCCACAAAGCACTTTCTATGGTGCCGATGCACTGGGTGGCGTTATCCAAATTTTTACTAAAAAAGGTGAGGGCCCAACCCAATTCTCAGCATCATCAGGATACGGTAGTTATGGAACCACCATTAACAATGCGAGTATTTCAGGCTCGACTGATGATGCCAACAAAATAAGATATTCATTAGGAGTGAGCCAGGAGAATTCAGCTGGATTTAATACTGTTGCAAGTAATAATCCATCATATAAGCGTTATCCTAATAGCTCATCTGCTTATACGCGTGAAGGATTTATGAGTCAGCTCTCTCAGGATTGGGGAGTTGGTCAGGAGTTCGGGCTCAAAGTTTTAGCAACACGTGATTCCTATCAATACCCAGGTTACAGCGGAGTTTATAGAGTTCCCGAAATGAATCAGCAAGTAGGAAACTTGTTTGTTGGATCTATTTACTCCAAAAATCAGATTACGAAAAATTGGCAAAGTCTGTTGCAGATTTCAAACTCAACAAATAATGCACAAAGCATTACAAGCGCTGCCAATGACCCAATTAATACCCCGCAAAATGACTTTTTATGGCAAAACGATATTCGATTAGGGGATGACATTCTTCAAGTCTTGGGAGAGCGTCGAATACAGTATGTCAACGCAAATTACTCAAAGAGCGTAACTGGTTTATCAAATAACACGAGCTTATATACTAGTAGAACCACTGATTCCGTGGCGGCCTCATATCAGCTCAAACGCGGCGTTAATTTACTGACAGCTGCACTAAGAAACGATGTTATTTCAAATTATGGTTCACAAACTACTGGTAGTGTTGCTTATGGTTATTTTTTCACTAAGGAACTAAGAGCAAATATCAATTACGGGACGGGATTCCGCGCCCCAACTTTTAATGATTTGTACTACCCTGGATATGGAAATCCAAACGTTCAGCCTGAAACCAATAAAAACGTTGAGGGAGGGCTTCATTACGAAGGAAAGATCTACGATCTTCATGCAGTTGTTTATCAAAATCAAATACAAAATTTAATTATTGCATTGCCATGTAATTATCAATCAAGCGGATATTGCCCAACTAATTTTGCAAAAACTCGTATTACTGGCGGTTCTTTTGGCGCAAATGCCCGCCTTGAGGCGCTTACTCTCCGAACCTCCTATGATTTAATGAACGCAATTAATGCGGGGACAGGGTTACAGTTGCCATATAGGGCAAAAAATACTGCAAATATCGGAGCAGACTATCGTTTTGTTAAATCTGATTTAGGTGTAAATCTAACGCTTGCAGGAGTCCGTTATGCAAATGCATCTAATACTCAGGCAATGGGCGGATATGCGTTGATGAACTTATATGCCAGTCATGAGCTCACGCCTGAATGGTCGGTATTTGCAAAATGGAACAATGTATTTAATGCCCAATATCAATTGTCTTATGGATACTTAACTCCGGGCTCAAATGTATTTGTTGGGCTAAGATACTCAGGAAAATAAATTCATATGTCCGCTACTCAGGCATGTCCAGCAATTTTTATTTCTGCACCTGCTTCTGGTCAGGGGAAAACGACTATTACTTGTGGAATTGCGCGGATGCTTGCGCGTAAGGGGATGAAAATTCGGGTCTTTAAATATGGGCCTGATTTCATTGATCCTTATTGGCTGCAGATGGCTAGTAACCATCCAGTCTATCAGTTAGATATGTGGATGACAGGATCTGAATATTGCAAAAGTCGACTATATAAAGCGGCTCAAGATGCTGATCTAATTTTGATTGAAGGTGCAATGGGTTTGTATGATGGTGAACCAAGTGCTGCAGAACTTGCCCTTCATTTTAAAATCTCTATTCTTGCAGTAATCGATGCAAGCTCTATGGCAGGCACATTTGGTGCCCTAGCTCACGGTCTTAAGACTTATGTTGAAGGATTACCTTGGGCGGGGGTATTAGCAAATCGTGTTGCGACTGAGGGTCACGCCCTAATGCTAAGGTCTGCAATTCGTGATGAAGACGATTGGAATGGCGCCGTGTTTCGTAATGCTGATCTAGAAATGCCTGAGCGGCACCTTGGTTTAGTTATAGCCGATGAGTTGGAGGATGGTTTGCAGAGGATTGAAGCTTTTGCTGATGCGCTAGAAAACACTGAGCTAGCAAAAATGAATATCTCTGCATTTAGTAAGTGGAATGTAGAATTTGAACTACCAAATGAACTTATTTCTATTAAGCCGCTGTTGCTAGGAAAAACAATTGCTATTGCAAGAGATAAAGCATTTTGCTTTATTTATGAGGCCAATTTAGAGGCTTTGAGATTATTAGGTGCTGAGATCGTATTTTTTTCTCCTATGGAAGATGCCCAAGTCCCTAAGTGCGATGCTTTATGGCTTCCCGGAGGATATCCAGAGCTTTACACGGATGCTCTTTATGGCAATGTTGCCATGCGAAAAAGCATTGAAAATCTACTCAATCAAGATATTCCAATATGGGCCGAATGTGGAGGAATGATGTGTTTATTTCAGGAGATTGTTTCGGCTGACGGCATTAGTCATCCCATGTGGGGATTTTTGGGTGGGTCGGTTTTAATGCAACAAAAATTAGGTGGTTTAGGGGCTCAATTTTTTGAGTTCGATGAAGGGATATTGCGTGGCCATACTTTTCATTACTCTATATGTAAAACAGACTTGCCCGTCAAAATCTGTGCCTCTAAAAAAATAAGTAGCGCTTCGTCAGGGGAGGCTTTGTATCAGCTCGGCCCGATTAAGGCGAGCTATTTCCATGCCTGGTTTTCATCAAATTATGAAGCTACAGCATCTCTTTTTCTTGCGAAGAATAGTCTATGAGTTCCAGCGAAATAAGCAGAGCCCATCTTATTCTGGGTGGTCAGAAAAGTGGAAAGTCAGCACACGCTGAATTACTAACGAAAGAATGGCTGTCGCAATCAAATAAAAGGACTGCTGTTCTTGTTGCTACTGCCCAAGCACTAGATGAAGAAATGCATTTAAAAATTAAAAGACATCAAAATGATCGCGCTCAAAAAATTCCGACTATGCTATTGATAGAGGAGCCGACTGATCTAGGTAGAGTTATTAGGGAACAATCATCAGTTAATCATTTGATTGTGATTGACTGCTTAACTATATGGCTGACAAATTTGCTGATGCCACATTCAGAATTAGTTGCTGCAGAGTTTGAGAGTACTTCAGCAGCAATTGATGATCTCCTTAGCGCAGTAAAAAGCGCTCGAGGTCCTATCATATTCGTTAGCAATGAGATTGGTATGGGGGTCATCCCAATGGGTCGTGAAATTCGACAATTTGTAGATGAGCTCGGGATATTGAATCAAAAAATTGCTCGTATTTGTGATGAAGTTACTCTCATGATTGCGGGAGTGCCTTTAGTGATTAAGGGCGTATGATGAAATTTATCTACTTCTGCCTCGCACTGCTTTTTACTAACCCATCTTTTGCGTATGAGGTGGTTGATGATCATGGCATTGTGGTGCAATTTAAAGAGCCACCAAAAAGAATTGTGAGTATGCTTCCATCAATTACAGAGACAGTGTGTATCTTAGGGAAGTGTTCTCAGTTGATTGGGGTGGATCGCTATTCTAATTGGCCTAAAAGTATTTTAAGTCTGCCAAAATTAGGTGGTGGTTTGGATCCAAATGTTGAGGCAATTATTTCCCTCAATCCAGACTTGGTTTTAGTAGGATCGTCTCCTAGGGCAAGTGAGCGACTTAAAAGCCTGGGTGTCCCAGTTTTCTCTATAGATTCAAAAAGCTATTCAGATGTAAAAAGAACAATTGAAAAGTTAGCTCTTATTTTAGGAGTTCCGAAAAGAGAGGCACAAAAAATTTGGGATGATATTGATTTTGGCCTTGAGAAAGCGGCTAAATTATTACCGCCTGACGCTGTGAAAGCAAAGGTTTACTTCGAAGTAAATAGTGCACCTTATGCAGCAGGGCCTACTTCATTTATTGGCGAGACTTTGGGGCGTTTAGGGTTGTCGAATGTTATTCCAGCCTCCTTAGGGCCATTCCCAAAAATTAGCCCTGAATTTGTAGTGAGTTTAAATCCCGATGTGATTATGGTGGGCGATCGAAACTATATAGGTATGAATGATCGCCCTGGATGGTCTCAACTGGATGCACTAAAGAAAGGGAATACTTGCATTTTTAAGGAGAGTGATGCAGACGTCATCATTCGTCCTGGCCCAAGAATGGCTGAAGGTGCAATGGTAATAGTGGATTGCTTGTCCAGTAAAAAAATTTCTACGAAAAATTCTCTTAAATTCATACGATGATTAGTGATGGAAAGTCAGCCTCCAGAGCATTTTTTCTTTGTTTATTACTATTATTTAGTCTAGGCTTAGTGTTGATTCTGTGTGGTATTGCAGTAGGAAGCACGGGGCTGAAAACAGTATTTAACTCACTTTCTGATCCAGTAGCGGCCAAAATAATTTGGCAAATTCGGCTACCGAGGTCCATAGGCGCTTTTTTAGCAGGCGCACTACTTGGCTTGACAGGCGCGATAGCGCAGGGATTGTTTAGAAATCCTTTAGCTGATCCTTATTTGTTGGGTAGCGCTTCTGGAGCTTCTTTTGCAGTTGCTATCAGTCTGATGCTTTTTGGCGGCAGTCCTTTTGCTACTTATTGGTTGGTGCGTCTTGGTTTAACAGGTGCCGCCTTTATTGGCGCTGTACTTGCTGTACTTTTAACTTTAATACTAGCAAGAGGCGCACAAAATTCCTTGCGCTTACTCCTATCAGGAGTCATTGTAGGTGTCATATTTGGTGCAATGAGTTCAATTGTGACGTTGATGTCGCCGGAAATTTTGCAGGCAATGCAGGCGTTTCTTTTGGGCTCTACAGGATTTGTGGGCTGGAATGCTTGTATTGTGATGTTTGGTGCTCTGCTTATATCCTTGATTACCGGAATTCTGTTGAGTAGAGTGTTGGACGGCCTTATTTTAGGAGAAATCACGGCAGTCAGTTTGGGATTGAAATTAGACCTTACTCGAATCGCATTAATTGGAGTAATTTCTTTAGCTACGGGAGCTGCAGTTGCGCAGGTTGGCCTAGTAGCATTTGTGGGATTGGTTTCACCTCATCTCGTACGTTCTCTGATTCGTGTTAATCATTCAAGATTACTATTGCTTTCTGCGATGATGGGTGGTTTAGTGCTGCTTGCAGCAGATGTATTGTCCCGATATCTGATTGCCCCTCAAGAATTACCTGTGGGCGTTTTGACTGCCTTATTGGGCGGAGGATATTTGCTCTGGTTAATGTATGGTGCAAAGGGTAGAAGGGGATTTCAATGAGTCTTGCGTCAAATCAAAGTACCGCTATTCAAGTCTCAGAAGTCTCTGTACTTTTAGGCGCAATTACTGCAGTCGATCAAGTGAGCTTAAAGATCTCTAGTGGCAAGTGGACATCGATTATTGGGCCTAATGGCGCAGGCAAATCAACTTTATTGCGTGTCTTTGCAGGCCTCATTCAGGGATCCTTTCAGACAAGCATATTTGAACAGGACATGCGTCAGTTATCAGCAAAATCGAGGGCAAAACTGATCTCATGGTTAGGTCAGAGTGAAGCCATCAATGGAGATATGTCTGTATATGATTTAGTGATGCTTGGTAGGCTTCCTCATCAGTCATGGATCGGCAGCCCCTCTCAACAGGATCATTTAGCTGTATTGGATGCCCTAAGGCAGGTACAAGCAGATGGTTGGATTAATAGATCGGTAGATGAGCTCTCCGGGGGAGAGCGTCAGAGAGTTTTGATAGCACGGGCCTTGGCTGTTGATGCCCAGATTTTAATGATGGATGAGCCCTTGAATAATCTTGATCCACCTCATCAAGCAGATTGTCTTAATTTAATCAAAGGACTAGTAAATAGCAATAAAACAATAATTACTGTCCTGCATGAAATTTCTTTTGCACTTCATTCAGATGAGATTGTCATTATGGATCAAGGGAGGGTAATTAATCAGAATTCAAGTCAAGATTTGGGCTTGCATCGCGATATTGAAAAGGTATTCGATCAAAGGATAAAGATTTATCCACTCATGGATGATTTCGTCGTTTTATTTAATTAATGCTAGCTACATAGCCAAGGAAAAGAGCAATCTATGGAAATTGAAATTCCACCTACTGAGAAGCCATATGACAAGGCTGAGGGAGAGCGACGGGGGCTAATCATTGTTAATACTGGTGATGGAAAAGGTAAAAGTACTGCAGCTTTAGGTTTGTCTATTCGTGCTCATGGCCGTGGGAAGAAAGTAAAGGTTTATCAGTTTATGAAAGTTCCTACTGCAAGATTTGGGGAGCATCGAGCCTTCGAGGCTATTGGGATTCCCATCGAAGGACTAGGAGATGGTTTTAGTTGGAAGAGTAAGGACCTAGATAATTCAGGCCAATTAGCCAGGGATGGGTGGGAGAAGGCCAAACTAGCGATCCTTTCAGGGGATTATTTTTTGGTTGTGCTCGATGAGATTACCTACCCACTCATTTATGGGTGGCTAGACTTGAATGAGGTGTTAAAAACTTTAAAAGATCGCCCAAAAGAGGTTCATGTCTGCCTTACTGGAAGAAGGTGCCCTCAAGAAATTATTGATATCGCAGATACGGTGACTGAAATGGCAAAAATTAAGCATGCATTTAATGCAGGTATACCCGCACAACGAGGAATCGAAGATTAAGAATAATAAAAAATTATTTGTTGATTAATCATATGGATCAATCTTTCATCCAATTTATTGCACTATCAATGTTGATTGCATTGGCAGTAGATTGGTTTTTCGGCGAGCCTCCAAATTATCTTCATCCAGTAATTGGCATGGGAATTTTTTTAAATTGGGCCGCATCACATTACGCACCTATTTATGCTGAAAAATTTGCCAGAGGATCATATTGGCAGTTACTTAAGGGCACATTACTATGGATACTAGGCGTAACAATTACCATCTCTATTGCAGTCTTCTTTGAATCGATATTCGAGTCTTTTAATCTCTATCTACATAGCTTTTTAACGGGCGTCCTTTTGAGTACTCTGCTTTCCTGGCGCATGTTAAGGAATGAAGTGTTAGCTGTTTCTTTTGCCTTGGATCAATCCTTGGATCAAGGTAGGGAGCGGATTAGTCGGTTGGTGAGTCGTAATGTTAAATCCTTAACGGATACTCAGGTTCGAGAGAGTGCCATTGAAACTCTTTCCGAGAACTTAAATGACTCTGTTATTGCGCCATTATTTTGGTTTGCTATTGGCGGCTTGCCAGCAGCCGCGCTCTATCGCTTCGCAAATACTGCTGATGCTATGTGGGGATACAGAACATCAAAAAACGGTTTTTATTGGGAGTGGTTTGGAAAATTTGCTGCAAAAGTCGATGATATTTTGTCGTGGATTCCTGCAATTTTGACGGCCTTATTGATTTTTTTAATCGGCAGAGTATCTTTTTTTCGGGCATTGCTGTCTGAATCAAGAAAGACTCCATCACCAAATGGTGGATGGCCTATGGGCGCTATGGCATTGGTTTTAGGTCTCAAGTTAAGTAAGCCTGGGATTTATGAATTAAATCCTCAAGGTAGGGTGCCCAATGCTGATGATATTCAAGGGGCCTGTCGCATTGGTGACAAAATTATCATATTTCTTTCTTTACTTTGCGGCCTATTATTAATTGGGATTCTTTTTGAATAATCTTGATCACATGGTGCCCTCTAAGCGCATTCACGGAGGGCCCGATCGTGCAGGGGTACCCGCCCATGATTTTTCTAGTAATGCAAATATTGTGGGTGCCCCGCATTTCGTATTGAACGCAATCCAGCAAACAAGCTTTCGATATTATCCTGATCCTGAATACGTCAAACTACGACAATGTTTAGCAACTAAGCACCAAGTTGATTCAGAGCGAATATTGATTGCGGGAAGTGCAAGTGAGTTCATTTATCGAGTGACTGCTTATGTTGCAAGAAAATCTTTACAGGATGAATCGAATTTGCCCCCAATAGTTTGGTTTCCAGAATATTGCTATGGGGATTACCAGAATGCAGCAGACACATGGCAGTTTGTCAGTACCAAAAATATTATGGAAGCAGATTTAGTTTGGCTTTGTGATCCATCAAGTCCACTTGGGCGATCCATAGAGGGAATTAACAATCTTGTCGCCTCCTTGAGGTCCGAGCAAATTGCAGTTTTAGATCTTGCGTATGAGCCATTGAGACTGGAGGGGCATTTAGCTTTAAATCAGTCCGAATTAGATTTGGTATGGCAGATGTGGTCACCTAATAAGGCGCTAGGTATAACGGGAATTAGGGGTGCATATATTATCGGCCCCACTAATTCACAGAAATTAATTCAAGAGCTAAATTCTATGGCTAGCTCATGGGTCTTAGGTGCTCATGGAGTTGGAATGTTATCTATATGGGCGGATAGTCGATCTCAAGACTGGCTAAATCAATCTCTGGATATTTTGCGTGACTGGAAGGTCAGGCAGATTGAGGTATGCAAGCAGATTGGCTGGTTACCATTGCATAGTGTTAGCAATTTCTTTTGCGTCAATCCACAGAGGACAAATTTATTTGAATTTCAGTCGCACTTAAGACGTCACGCTATTAAGTTACGAGATACTAGCTCTTTTGGCTTGGCTGATCATTTCCGCATGGCTGTTATGTCACCTGCAACGCAGTCAAAATTTTTAGATGCAGTCATATCGATTGGAAAAGAATGACAGCCAAGTGCATTATGGTCTTAGGCACCTCAAGCGGAGCTGGAAAAAGCTGGATTGCCACAGCATTGTGTCGGATATATGTGCAGCTTGGGTATAAAGTTGCGCCTTTTAAAGCGCAGAATATGAGTAACAATGCTCGTGTAGTTGGCATCGGAATTCATCAGGGAGAGATTGGATCTGCTCAATATTTCCAGGCATTGGCTGCAAATGTAGAGCCCATTGTGCAAATGAATCCTGTTCTTCTTAAGCCTGAGGCTGACAATAAAAGTCAGGTCATTTTATTAGGTAAGGTAAACCAAGAACTCTCAAAAGTTCCATGGCGGGAGAGATCAGAAAAAGTCTGGCCTGAGATTCAGGCCTCATTAGACTGGTTAGTTGAAAGAAACGATATTGTCGTTATTGAGGGAGCCGGATCACCCGCTGAAATTAATTTGATGTCTAGCGATATTGTGAATATGAGAGTTGCGCGCCATGTAGGTGCACGCTGCTTGATAGTCACAGATATAGATCGCGGCGGAGCATTTGCCCATCTTTATGGAACCTGGATGTTACTTGGAGAAGAGAATCAATCCCTTATTTCAGGTTTTCTGTTAAATAAATTTAGGGGTGACGCTAAGTTACTATCGCCAGGACCTGAGAAATTAAGCGAATTATGTGGGGTTCCGGTTATAGCGGTTGTACCTATGTTGCCTGATCACGGATTACCTGAGGAGGATGGTGTGTTCGATGCAAATTTAATTGCTAGGAACAACGCAACCTTTAGTATTGCTATTGTTGTTTATCCCCATATAAGTAATCTAGATGAATTTCAGGCATTGAAAAATATGTCAAATATAAATTTATCTTGGGTCAAGAGTCCATCCGATATACAGGATGTTGATTTGATTATCCTGCCAGGCTCAAAGCATACGAGCTCAGATTTAAGTTGGTTAAAAAATCAACAGATTGATAAGCGTATTCTTGCTCATGCTAGTGCAGGAAAATCTATTTTAGGAATCTGCGGCGGCCTACAGATGTTGGGCTACTTATTGGAGGATCCCTACTGTATAGATGGCACGGGGGAGGGAGTTCAATTACTCCCAATAAAAACTCGCTTCGAACAGGATAAGCTCGTAAAAAAATCTGAAATAAGGTTTGGTTCTGTACCTGGACTTTGGATGGCCTTATCTTTTCTTGATATTTCTGGCTATGAAATTCATCATGGCAAAACGGAAATAATAGAGATTAATGGCGTGTCCAATACTGCAATTGAGTTATTACCTGATTGTGCTTGGATCAACTCTCAGGGAAATATTTTAGGGATTTATTTACATGGCTTATTTGAAAATGAAAATGTCATTCAAGCTTTATTTAGTAGTGAATCCACCCCCTTAGAAGCAGTCTTTAATAACCTGGCATTGCATCTGCAGCAAAGTATTACGGTTGACCCCGGTTATTTCCAAACCCTTGTCCAGTAGGATCTGATGAACATTACATTACCAAAAATTACACCTTGTAAAGATGCTGAATTATTAATTACACTGCAGGCAAAGATAGACAATAAAACGAAGCCTGTTGGATCTTTAGGGCGTCTTGAGGAATTAGCTATTAGGATTGGGCAAATTCAACATACATTAGAGCCAAAATTAATTGACCCTCAGCTGGTTGTCTATGCGGGTGATCATGGAATTGTTGCTCGTGGAGTATCTGCATTTCCAAGTGATGTGACATGGCAGATGGTTGAGAATTTTTTGGCTGATGGAGCGGCTGTAAGTGTTTTGGCACGTCAGCATCAAATTCATATGACAGTGGTTGATTGCGGGGTGAATCACGACTTTGAGCCTAGAGAGAAACTTTTGATTCGAAAAGTGGGCAAAGGCACCGCAGATTCATCTAAGCATTCTGCGATGTCATATGTTCAGGCAATTCAATGTATTGAAAGTGGTATGCAAGTAGTTGCGGAGTTACCTGGTAATGTGCTGATACTTGGAGAAATGGGGATTGGCAATACCTCCGCGGCTTCCCTGCTATTTTCAAAACTTGAAAATATAGATGTTGCTTTGTGTACTGGTGCTGGGACAGGGTTGAATGCGGAGGCTATAAAGCGAAAAACGCAGGTACTCTGTGAAGCTCTTGAACATCATTGTCAGTTAAAAGATCCAATTGAGGTCTTGGCGGCATTAGGTGGTTTTGAGATAGCTACTATGGTCGGCTCAATTCTCAAAGCAGCTGCTGAGAAAAGGGTAGTACTAGTGGATGGATTTATCGTAAGCTCTGCCGTGTTGGTGGCCTCTAAGATTGACCATGCTGTATTGGACTATTGCATTTTTACCCATCAATCAGGTGAGAAGGGTCATGCCTTGATGCTTGACATTCTGAAAGCTAAGCCGTTAATTGATTTAGAGCTTAGGCTGGGAGAGGGGTCTGGCGCAATGATTGCTTGGCCGCTGATCCAGTCTGCTAGTTTAATCCTTAATGAGATGGCTAGTTTTGAGTCCGCCGGTGTTTCTCGCGAATCATGAACCCACTTCGTCACTTTTTATTAGCCATACAGTTCTTTACTCGAATTCCGGTTACCGGGACATTGGCTCTTTGGGCAGGATTTAGTGAGGAGCGTTTGGCTCGATCTTCTGCTTACTTACCCTTAATCGGATCTCTGGTAGGTTTATTGACAGCAATAGTATTCATCACTTTCATGATACTTTTACCAAATCAAGTTGCTAATTATTGGGTTTCTGTCTTCATGGCAATTGTTGCTTCAATATTAATTACCGGGGCTTTGCACGAGGATGGGCTAGCAGATTTAGTTGATGGACTGGGCGGCGCTACAACACGAGAAAAAGCGCTTGAGATTATGAAGGACTCTAGGGTTGGCACCTATGGAGCGGTTGCGCTGATTTGCACTATTTTGGGCAAAATTATCTTCTTGTCAGCCCTTGCACAGATCAGCTTATCACTGACATTTGTTGCTATTGTTGCAGCAAGTATCTTCTCCAGATTTTTAGTATTAGTTGCCATGACATATCTTCCTTACTCTGGGGATATATCTTCTTCTAAATCAAAAGCAATGTTTGCCGGTCCGCGTCTCACTATTTTTACAGTTGGTGCTCTATGGACCGCGACTTTATTTTTAATTATTTATCTTTGTTACCCTAGCTGGGTGTGGGCAGGTGGTATTTTTGCAAGCATAGTTGTTTTATTGTTGTTACTTAGAATTTTTTATAGCAGGCTTGGTGGGATCAATGGAGATGCTTTAGGTGCTATTCAACAAATTACAGAAGTCGGTTTTTATTTGGGTCTACTTCTTATAGCCTCATTCATTGCCTTATGAAGATTTGGGTAGTCCGTCATCCAAAACCTTTAGTGGCTAGTGGTGTCTGCTATGGGCAACTTGATCTAGAGATCGACAGATCTCAATTGGATTCCTTGGCTCAATCTCTATCGGGTCAGTTGCCTGAGAATTTGCCAATTTATTCTTCAGGCCTGATTCGATCTCTATCCCTAGCGAAGGCGATTCAGATACTCAGACCTAACGCAATTGTTCAAAGTGACTGCAGATTAAACGAGTTTAATTTCGGCGTTTGGGAAGGGGTACTTTGGAGCGATATTCCAAAGGCTGAAATTGATGCATGGGTTCAATCGTTCCCGAGCCATTTTTTTGGTGGCGAGGAGTGTGTTCAGGGGTTTATTCATAGAATTAAATCAATGCTGTTAGAGCTTGAGGGTATTGATGAGATTATTTTGATTACTCATGCAGGAGTCATACGAGCACTTCATTTTTTAATGAAAAGTGGTCAGAAGGTCTTAAAAGATGCAAATGACTGGCCTGAGTACGTTATTGGCTTTGGCGAGTTTGAGCTCATTAACTGCCCCAACATGAATCGCAATATTTGAGAATCTAAGGAGAATTAGGTATCTTTTGTTGCGATGCAATATTTTAATTAGGATTCTTAAAAAGACTACAATGCTGGGTCTAGGATTAAGGATTCATGACCGCATTAGATAGGCACCCAGAAAAAAACCTGATTCGCTTGCAGTTGAGCCAAAATTCGGTGCTTAAAAGCTTGGATCAGGCTGTTATGGCTGATTTAGAGCGCCTTTTAGAGATATCAGATCTCAAAAAATCCGAAATATTGCTCCATCAAGGGGATCATCAGATGGAGCAATACTTTGTTCTAGACGGTATTCTCAAGCGCATTGTCTCTAGTCCTGACGCTAAAGAGATGATCTTGCGTTTTGCTATCGAAAAAGATATCGAAACTAGCTATGCTGCTTGGCGCCTTAAAACGGCTGCCCCCTACAGTATTGCATGCGTTAACAAAACCCGTGTGGCTCGCATGCCTATGAAAAAATGGGCTGAATTTCTGGAAGAGCATAAGCTTCTGAAGGAGACTTTTGAGCTTGAGGTAATGCGCCTGATGAGTGAAATTATGGCTCACACCATTACCTTGCATATGCTAGATGCTCCAGGTCGGGTAGAGCGTTTCTTACGAAAATATGAGAACTTGTTTGAGCTCCTCCCTAAAAAGGAGCTGGCAGCCTACCTCAACCTCTCACCAGAGACTTTGAGCCGCCTTAAAACGAAGCATAAAGAGCTTTTTATCTAAACAATTTCCCTTTGGGGCGCTGGATTTGGGGGAAATTGACCGAAGTCAATGATCATCCTCTTCCTCAAGCCTAATATTCATCTCTGCCTAAGCTGGGTTGAACTCAGCATGCAATAAATAACTTAATGGAAGACCAATAGCGAAAGCGACACTACAGGGATTTAGTCCCTGCATAAGCCTTTGTAATGTATAAAAAATTTCTATGACAACAGATACTCAAAACACACAATTAACTGATGGCTTTCATCTGGTCATCGATGCTTTGAAAGCGAATGATCTCAACACTATTTTTGGTCTGGTTGGCATTCCAATAACTGACTTGTGTCGTTTGGCTCAAGCTGAAGGAATACGCTTTATTGGTTTCCGTCATGAGCAACACGCAGGTAATGCCGCAGCAATTGCAGGCTTCATGACTCAAAAGCCTGGTATTTGTATGACGGTTTCTGCACCAGGATTCTTAAATGGTTTAACAGCACTTGCCAATGCAACTGTGAATTGTTTCCCGATGATTTTGATTAGTGGCTCAAGTGAGCGTGAAATTGTTGACTTACAACAGGGCGACTATGAAGAGATGGATCAGCTCAATGCTGCTAAGCCATATTGTAAAGCAGCTTATCGTATTAATCACATTGAAGATATCGGTATTGGTTTTGCACGTGCCATTCGCGCTGCGGTTTCAGGTCGTCCAGGCGGAGTGTATTTAGACCTGCCTGCACAGTTATTAGCCCAAACTATGCCAGCCGAAGAGGCAAAGAAGTCTATTTTCAAAGTAATCGATCCCGTGCCGCGCCAGATTCCAGCAGCTGATGCTGTAGCGCGTGCATTAGATGTACTCAAAGGCGCTAAACGTCCATTGATTCTCTTGGGCAAAGGCGCCGCTTATGCGCAGGCTGATAAAGAGATCCGTGACTTGATCGAGAAGTCTGGTATTCCTTACTTGCCAATGTCGATGGCAAAAGGTTTATTGCCAGATGATCATCCTCAAACTGCATCCCCAGCCCGCTCGTTTGTTTTAGCAGAGGCTGACACAGTCTTATTAATTGGTGCGCGCTTGAACTGGTTATTGGCTCATGGAAAGGGCAAGACCTGGGGCAAGGAGCCTAAGAAATTTATTCAGATCGATATTCAGGCCAATGAAGTTGATAGCAACGTACAAATTTCCGCACCATTGATTGGTGACATTGGTTCATGCGTTGGTGAATTGTTAAAAGGCATTGCTTCTGTTCCCAAGCCAAGCGTTGAATGGATTTCAGCAATCAATGAGAAAAAAGACAAGAACATGGCGAAGATGGCAGAGACACTTGCCAAAGACGTAAGTCCAATGAACTTCCATGGGGCATTACGTGCGATTCGTGATGTGATTAAGAAGAACCCTGATGTGAACTTAGTAAACGAGGGCGCAAACACGCTGGACTTCTGCCGTGCGATTGTGAATATGTATAAGCCGCGTAAGCGTTTTGACTCCGGTACCTGGGGCATTATGGGTATTGGTATGGGCTATGCGATTGGCGCTTCAGTGATCAGTAACTTGCCAACCGTTGCAGTCGAGGGCGATAGCGCATTTGGCTTTAGCGGCATGGAATTAGAAACTATTTGCCGTTACAACTTGCCAATCACTACAGTTGTTTTCAATAATAACGGCGTATACCGTGGCACCGACGTGAACCCAACCGGCGGCGCTGATGTTGCTCCGACCGTATTCGTAAAAAATGCTCGTTACGACAAGATGATCGAAGCATTTGGTGGAGTGGGTTACTACGTAACTACTCCAGCAGAATTAGAAGTAGCGTTAACAGAAGCAATCGCTGCTGGTAAACCTGCCCTCATCAATGCTGTTATTGATGAAACTGCGGGTACTGAAAGTGGGCGTTTAACAAACTTAAACCCATCTTCTGCAGCTGCTAAGAAATAATTTTACTAAAGCTAAATACGTAATACTTAAGGAGAAATAAACATGACTAAACCATTAGACGGTATTCGCATCATTGACTTCACCCACGTTCAAGCGGGTCCTGCATGCACTCAATTATTGGGCTTTTATGGGGCTGACGTGATTAAGGTTGAGCGTCCAGGTTCTGGCGACGTTACTCGTAGTCAATTACGTGACATCCCAGGCGTAGATGCTTTGTACTTCACTATGCTAAACGGTAATAAGCGTTCTTTGACTTTGGATACCAAAACTCCAGAGGGTAAGGAAGTATTAGAAAAGATGATCAAAGTTTCTGATGTCATGGTTGAGAACTTTGGTCCTGGCGCTTTAGATCGTATGGGTTTCTCTTGGAAGCGTATTCAAGAACTCAATCCAAAAATGATTTTGGCATCAGTAAAAGGTTTTAGCGATGGCCACTCATATGAAGACTTAAAAGTGTATGAGAACGTTGCTCAGTGTGCCGGTGGTGCTGCTTCAACAACCGGTTTCTGGGATGGTCCTCCGACTGTTTCTGCTGCAGCTTTGGGCGATTCTAATACTGGTATGCATTTAGCAATCGGTATTTTGACTGCGTTGATGCAACGTCAAAAAACAGGCAAAGGTCAAAAGGTTTCTTGCTCAATGCAAGATGCAGTATTGAACTTATGCCGCGTGAAATTGCGTGATCAGCAGCGTTTAGATAAGATTGGCTATTTAGAAGAGTATCCACAGTACCCGCATGGCACATTCTCTGATGTAGTACCACGCGGTGGTAATGCTGGTGGCGGCGGTCAGCCAGGTTGGGTATTGAAGTGTAAGGGATGGGAAACTGATCCAAACGCATATATCTATTTCACCATTCAAGGCCATGCTTGGGAGCCAATTACTACAGCTTTAGGTAAGCCAGAATGGGCAACTGATCCTGCGTACATGACTGCTGAAGCTCGACAAGATAAAATTTTTGATATCTTCGCAACGATTGAAGATTGGCTTAAAGACAAGACTAAGTATGAGGCTGTAGATATCCTGCGTAAGTTTGATATCCCATGCGCTCCAGTGTTATCTATGAAGGAATTAGCTGCATCTCCAGACTTGCGTAAGAGCGGTTCAATTGTTGAAGTTGACCACAAAGTGCGTGGTAAGTATTTAACTATTGGTAGCCCAATCAAGTTCTCTGATTTAGAGGTTGAGGTGAAGCCTTCACCAGTGTTGGGTGAGCACACTGATGAAGTGTTGACTGATCTTGGTTATGGCAAAGATGAAATTGCTAAGCTGCATGAAGCTAAAGCAGTTTAGTAATAATAGGCATTCATTTCAAGGCGCTCCTAGTGGGCGCCTTTTTTCTCACCTCAAAATACTAGATGCAATCTAAATATTGATAGACTGGCTATATGAATACGAATATCGATTTGAGTCACCTAGCTCAATCTATAGGAGACGCCATTATTGTTTCCGATGCTAATGAAAAGATTGTGCTGTGGAATGCTGCGGCTACCCGCATTTTTGGATATTCCGAAGCAGAGGCCCTTGGTAATACCGTCGATTTAATCGTGCCAGAGCGTCAGCGTCACAGACATAATGAGGGCTACAGTAAATCGATGTTGACTGGAACCACGCGCTATGGAGCTTCTGTATTGAAAGTTCCGGCCAGGCACAAGGATGGCAGTACTCTATCCATTGCATTTACGGTCGGCATGCTATTCGATGAAAACCATCATGCCAATGGAGTGGTGGCAGTCATTCGCGATGAAACTGAGCGTTTTGCCGAGGAACGGACCTTGAAAAAGCGCCTTGCTGATCTTGAAAATCCTCAGTCCAGCAAAATAGAGCCCTAAATAGGTTTTACATCGGTCTTTGCCCAAAATTTTGGCATGCTCTCACTGGCCTGATTCCTCGCTGGTAAAATTGTCACAATTCAAAATTTTATTCTTATTAGGACGCAAATCATGGCAAAAGCCCTAGAAGGGGTCAAAATCCTCGACTTTACTCATGTTCAGTCAGGACCAACTTGTACGCAGCTACTAGCTTGGTTCGGAGCTGACGTCATTAAAGTAGAAAAATCAGGCGAAGGAGATGCAACCCGCGGCCAATTGCGTGACATCCCTGATGCAGATAGTTTGTATTTCACGATGCTCAATCACAACAAGCGTTCGATTACTGTAAATACCAAAACTCAAAAAGGTAAAGAAATTCTTGAGCGCTTAATTAAAGAGTGTGATGTGCTGGTTGAGAATTTTGCACCGGGTGCTTTAGATCGTATGGGATTTTCTTGGGAACGGATTCAAGAGCTCAACCCTATGATGATTATGGCTTCTGTAAAAGGTTTTGGTCCTGGCCCATACGAAGATTGCAAGGTGTACGAGAACGTAGCGCAATGCGCGGGCGGCTCTGCTTCGACAACCGGGTTTGATGATGGCCCTCCGATGGTCACTGGTGCGCAAATTGGCGATAGTGGTACTGGCTTGCATTTAGCTTTAGGGATTGTGACTGCCTTATATCAGCGTACCCATTCTGGTCGTGGTCAAAAAGTATTAGCAGCAATGCAAGATGCTGTATTGAACTTATGCCGCGTCAAATTGCGTGATCAACAGCGTTTAGAGCGTGTTGGTGTGATGCAAGAGTACCCACAGTATCCAAATGGTGAGTTTGGTGATGCGGTACCCCGTGCTGGTAATGCCTCTAGCGGCGGTCAGCCTGGTTGGATTGTGAAATGTAAGGGATGGGAAACTGATCCAAATGCCTATATGTATGTGATTATTCAAGCGCCAGTATGGGAAGCTGTTTGTAAGGTAATCGGTCGGGAAGATTGGATTGCTGATTTGCGTTTTGCCTCACCCATGGCACGCTTACCCCACTTGATGGAAATCTTTGGCGAGATTGAAAAATGGACCATGACAAAAAATAAATTCGAAGTCATGGATATCTTGAATCAATACGACATACCTTGTGGCCCTATTTTGTCGATGAAAGAAATTGCTGAAGAGCCAGCGCTGCGTGCTACTGGCACAGTGGTAGAAGTGGACCACCCAATTCGTGGCAAGTATCTCACCGTAGGTAATCCTATCAAGATGTCTGATAGTCCAACCGAGGTTACTCGTTCGCCCTTACTAGGTGAGCATACCGATGAAATTCTCAGTGAATTAGGTTATTCCACTGATGAGTTGATTTCACTACGTCATGATAAGGTGATCTAACATGCGGGTTGCATTGATAGGGAGTGCAGATTTTGGTAAGGCAGCATTAGAGGCCTTTTTGGATCGTGGGAATGAGCTCGTTGCTGTTTTTTGTCCGCCTGATAATCCTAATTCCACTAAGCCCGAAGTCCTCAAAGAGGCAGCACTAGCAAAGGGCTTAACCCCTTTGCAGTTTTCCTCTCTCAAAGGTCCTGATGCTGCTCAGGCCATGATAGATAGCAATGCCGATATCTGCGTGATGGCTTATGTCTTGCAATTTGTGCCTCAAGAACTCGTCAAGATTCCTAAACACGGCACGATTCAATATCACCCATCTTTATTGCCAAAATATCGCGGTCCGAGCGCGATTAACTGGGCAATTGCTTTAGGTGAAGAAAAAACAGGTTTAACTATTTTCCGACCTTCTGACGGCCTGGATGAAGGTCCAGTGATTTTGCAAAAAGAAGTGGCTATTGGGCCTGATGACACTCTAGGCAAAATTTACTTTGATCATCTTTTCCCTGTTGGTGTGAAAGCGCTACTAGAAGCAGCCGATCTAGTGGTAGCAGGCAAGCATCAAGAGATCACTCAAGATGAATCACAAGCCAATTACGAAGGTTGGTTTGATGTCAATGCTGCACAGATTCATTGGGCAATACATATTAGCCAAATCTATAACCTGATACGCGCTTGTAATCCTGCGCCTGGTGCATGGACTACGCTGGGTGAGCAAAAAGTGCAAATCTATGATTGCCACAAGCATGTGGTCGCAACGTTTGGGGCGGTCAAAGGAAAGCCTGGAGAGATAACTGCCATTACCCTAGATTCTTTCTTTGTTGCCTGTCATGGAGGTCAAATTGAAGTCCTCAAAGCAAAAGGGGCCTCAGGTAAAGTCAGTGGCGCTGAATTAGCCAAAGAACTCAATTTACAAGTTGGGCAATTCTTTGTCTTGTAATCTTAGATTAAACCTCTAAGTTATCAATTAAACGTGTTTTACCTAACTTAGCTGCTGTCAGAATGACTAGCGGCTCACCAGCCTGTAGGCTTTCATTAGAGGGTGGCGCTAAATCACTTTGCTGACGAATTGCGATGTAGTCAGGCTGCCATCCACGCCCAGTTAATTGAGCGACAGCTATTTTTTCAATCTCCGACAGAGTATTCGTACTGCATACATTCAGTTGGAGAATTTTCTCGCGAACTTCTTTGAGTGCTTTTTGTAGTTCTGGCGCTTCATTACGCTCCTGAACAGATAGGAAACTATTACGAGAAGAGAGTGCTAAGCCATCTTCTGCACGAATAGTCTCTCCAGGAATAATATCAACCGGTAATGCAAATTGCTTGGCCATTTGACGAATAATCATCAGTTGTTGGTAATCTTTTTTTCCAAAAATAGCGACCTTAGGCTGCACACAAGAAAAGAGCTTTAGAACAACTGTGCATACCCCTTTAAAAAATCCAGGACGAAACTCACCTTCTAGGATGTCGCCTAATTGATGTGGTGGATCAACCCGATACTCCTGTGGCTGAGGGTAGAGTTCGCGCTCAGTAGGGGCAAACAAAATATAGACGCCCTCTCTCTCGAGCTTTTCAATGTCATCCTGCATGGTACGTGGATAGCTTTCAAAATCCTCGTTAGGTCCAAATTGGAGTCGATTGACAAAGATACTAGCAACTACTGGGTCACCATGCTGTCTTGCGAGCCGCATAAGAGAAAGATGACCTTCATGCAAATTACCCATAGTTGGTACAAACGAGGCACGGTTTTGGCCACGTAAATGATCGCGTAATTCTTGTATATTGCTAATGATTTTCATGCAACTGGCGTATATGCAAGCCGAACATAGATGGGGGCATATGGCTCAGCCTGAGTAATCTCAACTAAGGCTTCACGCGAAAGCTCTAGCACCGCAATGAAGTTGACGATCACCACAGAGATGCCTTTACCAGATTTGATAGCGTCCTCAAACAATTCACCGAACTCAATGAATCGTGTGTTTTGTAAACGACGCAAAATGCGTGTCATAAAATCGCGCACAGACAATTCTTCACGAGTGATAGTATGGTGTTCACTTAGTTTAGCGCGATGTAATACATCTCGCCAAGCCATTTGTAAGTCATCTAAATTTACTTCTGGCCAAGTAATGGCAACAGTTGTATCAATATGACCATGGGCTATCTGAAAATCGCGACCATGCTGGGGAATTTGATCTAACTCTTGCGCCGCCAGTTTCATGCGTTCGTATTCAAGCAAACGACGAACCAACTCTGCACGAGGATCTTCAACCTCTTCTTCGCTGTCAGCCTTCTTCATTGGAAGCAGCATGCGAGATTTGATTTCAATCAACATCGCTGCCATTAAAAGATATTCAGCCGCAAGCTCTAAATTATGATGGCGGATTTGGTCGATATAGCTCAGGTACTGTAGGGTTACCTGCGCCATAGGAATATCCAGCACATTGAAATTTTGCTTCCGAATCAGATATAGCAAAAGATCGAGCGGCCCCTCAAATGCCTCTAGAAAGACCTCTAGCGCATCAGGTGGAATATACAGATCAGTGGGCAGCTTAAAAAGTGGCTCGCCATACAGCTTGGCAAATGCCAATGACATCCCATCAGTAACTTCTGGGGTGCTTTTCAGTAAATCAGGTAAGGGCTGAGGATTAGGGTCAGTCATTCGAATAGACGTAAGCGCGTTGTTTTAATTTAGCGGCTTTTGCACGACGCTGATCTTCAATGCTTAATGGATCTTGATCCCATAACAGAGCACGACCAGCTTGCTGGTCTGCTTCGAGCTGAGGTTTCTCAGTTTTCAGTTCATTTAAGAACTGGGTGAATTCAGATTGATATCTTGCCATGGCATTTCCTAAAATACTCAATAAATTCAATGGCTTATGATATAAATACCAAAAGCCATTTAGGGACTACAGGCACCATTATATAGGTGGTTTTTCAGGGACTTTTTATAAGTTTGCAGCCAGCAAAGCCTCAATTTGTGGGGCTTCTACTCGCGTCATGAGATGCTGATAGGCCTTAATAGGGTTCTTGCTAGACAGTGGTTGATCAATATCAGACCAGCTTAAGGGGGGTATAGATAAAAATGCCTCTACACCCGCAGCGACTTGAGGGATCACCGGCTTGAGATACAGGCTGAGCATACGAAAGGCTTCCAAAGTCACACTACAGACTCGTTGAAGGTCGATATCGCGTGTTGGATCTTTGGCAATTTCCCAAGGCTTATTTTCATCGACAAAACTATTTACCTTATCCGCCAAATCCATGATGGTACGTAACGCTTTCGCGTATTCACGACCTTCATAGAGCGCTGCAATTTTTTCGCTTGCAGCAGTAATTTCTTGTAGTAGCGGATTGCTCATCGCTTCATCTGAGATAACGCCATCAAAGCGCTTGACCAAGAAGCCTGCGCTGCGACTGGCAATGTTAATGTATTTACCTAATAGATCGCTATTGACTCTGGCAACAAAATCTTGCAGATTAAGATCTAAGTCTTCCATGCTGTCATTGAGCTTGGTAGCGAAGTAATAACGGAACCACTCGGGATTAAAGCCGCACTCAATCACGCTCTTGGCAGAGATGAGGGTTCCGCGTGATTTGCTCATCTTTTCACCATCGACAGTTAAGAAGCCATGTGCAAAAACATTAGTCGGAGTCCTGTAGCCCGCGAATTGCAAGGTAGCAGGCCAAAAGAGAGTGTGGAAATATAAAATATCTTTACCGATGAAATGGTACTGCTCAGTAGTGGTATCGGGCTTAACCCACTCATCAAAATCGAGACCCTGTTTTTGGCAGTAGTTCAGGAAGCTAGCGTAGTAACCAATCGGAGCATCAAGCCAGACATAGAAATATTTGCCTGGTGCATCAGGAATTTCAAAGCCAAAGTAGGGCGCATCTCGAGAGATATCCCAATCACCAAGCTTGCTTTCGCCAGGTTCCCCAACCCATTCCTTCATCTTATTTCGGGCTTCAGGCTGCAATGGCGTTTTCACTTGAGTCCAGTCACGCAAGAAAGTTTCGCAACGGGGATCAGATAATTTAAAGAAATAATGGTCAGAAACTTTTTTAATCGGTGTGGCACCACTCACAACTGAGAAGGGGTTTTTTAGATCGGTAGGTGAGTACGTAGCTCCGCACTTTTCGCAGGAATCACCGTATTGATCTTTTGCGCCACATTTCGGGCATTCACCTTTGATAAAGCGATCAGGTAGAAACATTTCTTTAACGGGATCATAAGCTTGTTCAATTGCCCGTTTTTCAATGAAGCCAGCATCACGTAATTTCAGATAAATACTTTGCGCAAGTTTTTTATTCTCAGGACTATCAGTTGTGTAGTAGTTGTCAAATGAAATCAAGAAGTTATCAAAGTCGCGCTTATGTTCTTTCCAAACATTAGCGATCAGTTCCTTAGGAGTGATACCTTCTTTTTCTGCCCGCAACATGATGGGGGTGCCGTGGGTATCGTCAGCGCCGACATAGTGAACCTCATGGCCGCGCATGCGCTGAAATCGTACCCAAATATCGGTTTGCACATACTCCACTAAATGGCCGATATGAATCTGACCATTGGCATATGGCAAAGCGGAGGTAACAAGGAGGCGACGCGCTGAGCTACTCATGTGAAGCGGACTTTAATAAGAGAGTTAAATAGGGTTAATCTAGGATTATGCTGGGTCTAATGCATTGATTGAGCACTAATTTTAGTCTGCAGTTAAAGTAATACCCCATTGGTGATCAATAATGAGCAATCAACTTCGGTTTACACCTCCATAGGAAAGCGTTTTATGGCAGTAAAGCCCAATATTCAGATGTCAAATGCCTCCGTGCCCTTGGTGCATGAGGTTGAAATATTGGATGAAATGGGGCGTCTTAAGCTCACCCATATACCCGGAGAGCGCCCCCTGACGATCTATTTGGATAAGCGTGAAATCGTGACTTTGATGACTTTGGGAAGTGCCCCAGAGGCCTTAGTTCTCGGATACCTGCGTAATCAGCGGATGGTTGAGTCCCCAGGTGATATTGAAAGCATCCAGGTGGATTGGGATACAGATTCAGCGGCAGTGAAAACAAGACGCAGTACAGTCGATATTGATGCTCTCACTAGTAAGAGGGTCGTCACTACTGGTTGTGGGCAAGGCACAATGTTTGGTGGTCTCATGGAGGAGATGTCACAGACTCGGCTACCAGAGGGTCCAACATTATCTCAAGAGGCAATTGTTGGCCTAATTGAATCGATCCGTTCTCATGACACGATTTATAAAAAGTCTGGCTCTGTCCATGCTTGCGCGGTTTTTGAAAGGCAAGGCGACGCAGAGGTAAGGCTTTTATATTTTATTGAGGATGTCGGTCGCCACAATGCGGTAGATTCCATTTCTGGTTTGATGTGGCTAGTGAATAAGCCTGGGAAGGATTTGATTTTCTTTACCACTGGGCGCTTGACTTCCGAGATGGTCATCAAGGGAGCTCAAATGGGGATCCCCTTTCTTCTGACACGCTCCGGCGTGACCTTGATGGGTCTTGAACTAGCCCGTAAAACCAATCTCACCATCATGTCCCGCTGCTCAGGCAAACACTTCGAGATCTACAACGCCCCTGAGCGAGTCCTTTTTAGTCAAATTAGCTGATTTTTACTTGCCCACCCACCATAAAAAGTGGGAAGTTCCCTACGAAGGTTTTACAATTCCGCCATGACTATTAAATCAGACCACTGGATCCGCCGTATGGGCGAGCAAGGCATGATCAGCCCATTTGAGCCTGGGCAAATTCGCCAAGACGCTGCTGGTAACAAAATCGTGAGTTATGGCACATCAAGTTATGGCTATGACATTCGTTGTGCAGACGAATTCAAGATTTTTACTAATATCAATAGCACTATCGTCGATCCAAAAAATTTCGATGAACAATCCTTTGTTGATTTCAGGGGCGATGTTTGTATTATCCCCCCAAACTCATTTGCCTTAGCGAGAACGGTGGAGTACTTCAAGATTCCACGCAGTGTATTGACGATCTGCGTTGGCAAAAGTACTTATGCTCGTTGCGGAATTATTGTGAACGTCACTCCATTCGAACCTGAATGGGAGGGTTACGTCACCTTAGAATTTTCGAACACTACACCATTGCCTGCAAAGATTTATGCAGGTGAGGGATGCGCCCAAGTACTTTTCTTTGAGAGCGATGAAGTATGTGGTACATCGTACAAAGATCGTGGTGGCAAGTATCAAGGTCAGCAGGGCGTAACCCTGCCTAAGACCTGAGCCATTTGCGGCAGTGTGTACATATCCTTTCAGCCATCATTTTGGTCGGTTAATGATGCTTTCCAATTTTAAGAAATCGGCTCCAAATCCATTGGGCCATACAGCAGGGGAGTATTTATGAAATTTCGTTTCCCAATCATCATTATTGATGAGGACTTTCGTTCGGAAAATATTTCGGGCTCTGGTAT
This sequence comes from Polynucleobacter sp., assembly GCF_040400325.1. Taxonomy (GTDB): domain Bacteria; phylum Pseudomonadota; class Gammaproteobacteria; order Burkholderiales; family Burkholderiaceae; genus Polynucleobacter. The sequence goes on along the minus strand of NZ_JBBAQK010000010.1, from coordinate 29,527 downwards.
TCGCGATTTAGCAGAGGCTATTGAAACCGAAGGAATGGAAGTTATTGGTTTGACCAGTTACGGCGACCTTACTTCATTTGCTCAGCAAGCATCTCGTGCCTCTAGCTTTATCGTATCGATTGATGATGAAGAATTTGATTCTGATTCGGAAGACCACGATCTCCCAGCTTTAAATAACCTGCGTGCTTTCATTACCGAAGTTCGTAAGCGCAATGAAGATATTCCAATCTTCCTATATGGTGAGACTCGCACATCGCGCCATATGCCAAACGATATTTTGCGTGAGCTGCATGGCTTTATTCATATGAATGAAGACACCCCAGAATTTGTAGCGCGTCACATCATTCGTGAGGCTAAGGTTTATTTAGATTCATTAGCTCCGCCATTCTTCCGCGCCTTAACAAATTACGCTTCAGAGGGTTCGTATTCATGGCATTGTCCTGGACACTCAGGCGGTGTAGCTTTCCTAAAAAGCCCAGTAGGCCGAATGTTTCATCAGTTCTTTGGTGAAAATATGTTGCGTGCAGACGTGTGTAATGCGGTCGAGGAATTAGGGCAGCTTTTAGATCACACGGGACCAGTGTTGCAAAGCGAACGTAATGCCGCCCGCATCTTTAGTGCCGACCATTTATTCTTTGTAACAAATGGAACTTCAACTTCCAACAAAATAGTTTGGCACTCTACGGTAGCGCCAGGCGATGTCGTAATAGTAGATCGAAACTGTCATAAGTCAGTTATTCATTCGATCACCATGATGGGGGCCATTCCGATTTTCTTAATGCCTACGCGTAATCACTTGGGCATTATTGGGCCAATTCCTAAAGAAGAGTTTGAGTGGGCCAATATCAAAAAGAAAATTGATGCTAATCCATTTATTAAGAATAAAAACGTTGTTCCGCGAGTGATGACACTCACGCAAAGCACTTATGATGGCATTATTTACAACGTCGAGATGATTAAAGAGATGCTCGACGGTAAAGTGGATTCTTTGCATTTTGATGAAGCTTGGTTGCCCCATGCTACCTTCCATCCTTTTTACAAAGATATGCACGCCATTGGTGCTGATCGCAAGCGCACTAAAAAGAGTCTGACGTTTGCTACTCAGTCTACTCATAAATTACTGGCTGGCTTATCCCAGGCATCGCAAGTATTAGTTCAGGATGCTGATGAGCACAAGCTTGATCGTGATTGCTTTAATGAGGCCTACTTGATGCATACCTCGACTAGTCCGCAGTACGCCATTATTGCTTCTTGCGATGTCTCTGCGGCCATGATGGAGGCCCCCGGTGGCACTACGCTTGTAGAAGAGTCTATCGCTGAAGCAATGGATTTCCGGCGTGCCATGCGTGAAGTAGATGAAAAGTTTGGTGCAGACTGGTGGTTTAAGGTTTGGGGTCCAGATCATTTAACTGAAGAAGGTATTGGCGAGCGTTCAGATTGGATCTTGGAACCCTCCGCCGCTTGGCATGACTTCGGTAAGTTGGCCAAAGATTTCAACATGCTTGATCCTATTAAAGCCACAGTGGTTACTCCAGGCCTAGATATTGAAGGTAACTTTGGTTCAATGGGTATACCGGCGAGCATTGTTACCAAGTACTTGGCTGAACATGGTGTGATTGTTGAGAAGTGCGGCTTGTATTCTTTCTTCATCATGTTCACGATTGGTATTACCAAAGGCCGCTGGAATACTCTTGTTACTGAATTGCAGCAATTTAAGGACCACTTTGATAAAAATGCACCTTTGTGGAAAGTATTGCCAGAGTTTGTGGCGAAGCATCCACGCTACGAGCGCGTTGGTCTGAAGGATATTTGCCAACAGATTCATGAGTTCTATAAGGGTCGTAATGTTGCTCGCATGACAACAGAAATGTATACCTCTGATATGGTGCCTGCAATGATGCCTTCCGAAGCTTGGGCCAAGATGGCACATAAAGAGGTCGATCGCGTGCCATTAGATCAGTTAGAGGGTCGCGTAACCGCAATGTTAGTTACTCCGTACCCCCCAGGCATTCCATTGCTGATTCCAGGGGAGCGCTTTAATAAGCGGATTGTGGATTATCTATATTTTGCTCGAGACTTTAATGAGAAGTTTCCTGGCTTTGAAACCGATATTCACGGTCTTGTTAAAGCGGGGATTGATGGACGTAGTGAGTATTACGTTGACTGTGTCAGGCAGGAGCCAGACATAACGCTATAGCTGGGCAGTCCGACGCTAAATCCTTCTTAATGGCGATGGGTTTGAATCTAATTAACCGGCTTAGACCAGAACCCCTTGCCCTTTACAGACCTGCACGGCCTCTTTTGATGGCTGCCAGTACTTGTGCTGGTGCAGTACCACCAGCGTGTTGGCGAGATTGCACTGACCCATCTACCGTCAGCAGGGAGAAGACATCATCACTCATGAGTTCAGGGCGGTTATCTAATCCACAGGCAAAACGCAATTCAGAAAGACTCAGATCGGTGAGCATGCAATTTCTACCTACACAGGCTTTGACAGCATGGGCTACAGCTTCATGAGCATCACGAAATGCCAGACCTTTTTTCACTAAATAGTCAGCTAAGTCTGTAGCTGTCGCAAAACCCTCTTGTGCAGCAGCTTTCATCACATCGACCTTAACTTCAATGTGAGGAACCATATCAGCAAAGATTCGTAAGGTATCTTGTACGGTATCCACTGCATCAAATAAAGGCTCTTTATCTTCTTGGTTATCTTTGTTGTACGCGAGGGGTTGCCCCTTCATGAGCGTCAATAAAGCAATCAAGTCGCCATACACACGCCCAGTCTTGCCTCTTGCCAACTCAGGAACATCTGGGTTTTTCTTTTGCGGCATGATGGAGCTGCCAGTGCAAAAGCGATCAGGTAAATCAATAAAGCCAAAGCGTGGACTGAGCCAAAGAATCAGTTCTTCAGATAAGCGAGATACATGCATCATCAGGATAGATGCAAAAGCGCAGAACTCAATTGCAAAGTCGCGATCCGATACTGCATCTAGGGAGTTATTGCAGATACCATCAAAGCCTAAGGTGCGCGCAACCTGTTCACGATCAATTGGGTAAGAAGTACCTGCCAATGCTGCAGCACCTAAAGGTAAGCGATTAAAGCGAGCCCGTAAGTCGACTAAACGGCTGGAATCACGACTAAACATTTCGTAATAAGCCATCAGGTGGTGACCAAACGTAATGGGTTGTGCCACCTGTAAATGAGTGTGGCCGGGCATGATAGTAGCGGCATGCTTTTCTGCTAAATCCAAAAGAGCAGTGCGTAATAATTTAAGAGTAATAGCAATATCATCAACACTGCCGCGCATCCATAGACGCAAATCCGTTGCTACTTGATCATTACGTGAACGACCGGTATGTAGCCGTTTACCAGCATCGCCCACTAATTCGGTGAGGCGAGCTTCAATATTAAGGTGAACATCTTCCAGCGCCAATTGCCAATTAAATTGACCAGACTCAATTTCACTCTTAATTTGAGCCATACCCTTCTGGATATCAGCCAAATCTTGAGCGCTGATGATTTTTTGCTTGGCCAGCATTTCTGCATGAGCTAGAGATCCGGCAATATCAACCATCGCAAAGCGTTGATCAAAGCCAATAGAGGCGGTATAGCGCTGAACAAGTTCGTCTACGGGTTCGTCAAAACGGGCTGACCATGCTTGGGCTTTGTTGGCTAAGGAATTTTTGGATGAGCTCATAAACACAGTATATTGGTGGAGGTCTTTTATTATTTTAAATGTCATGTCCCAAACCCTAAATTCTCCTTGCTTATCCTCCCCTGCACGCCTAGTCATTGCCTCCCGTGAAAGCCGTTTGGCCATGTGGCAGGCTCAATTTGTCCGCGATTGCCTTAAAAAGCTCTATCCCCAGTGTGATGTCCAGATTTTGGGCATGACTACTCGCGGGGACCAGATCTTGGATAAAGCCCTCTCTAAAGTGGGGGGCAAAGGCCTTTTCGTCAAAGAGCTCGAAACCGCACTAGAGGATGGTTGTGCCGATTTAGCGGTTCATTCCTTAAAAGATGTGCCGATGGTGATGCCTGATGGGTTTGATCTATCGTGTGTCATGGCTCGGGAAGATGCCCGTGACGCCTTTGTTTCTAATGACTACGCTAGCCTAGCAGACCTTCCCCAGGGGGCCATTGTCGGTACTTCGAGCTTGCGTCGTGAGTCAGTCATCCGCGCCAAGTTCCCTCATCTTGTGATTGAACCCTTGAGGGGTAATTTAGATACCCGCATGGGTAAGCTTGATCGTGGCGAGTATCAAGCCATTATTTTGGCTGCAGCAGGTTTAAAGCGCTTAGGACTAGAAAGTCGTATTCGAGCCTTTTTACCTTATGACCCTTACACTCCAGCGGCCGGCCAAGGAGCGCTTGGCATTGAGACCCTAAGTGCACATCCTAATATCAAACAATGGCTAGCGCCCTTAAATGACCTACCCACCTTATATGCCGTTAGTGCCGAGCGGATGGTCTCTCGCCAGTTAGGTGGTTCCTGTGAAGTGCCCTTGGCAGCGCATGCCGTCTGGGATAAAGACCACATGCACATCCGATCCTTTGTGGCTAGTATCGATGGCAAAGCGATTTGCCAAGCCAGTGGTAGTGCCCCAGTGCAGTCAATCGCACAAGCTGAAGCTTTAGGATTATTAGTTGCTCAAGATTTACTTGATCAAGGTGCGGCAGAGTTGATACCAAAGATTACAAAACAATAACTCATCAGGCAACAGCATGAGTGCTAAAACTATCGTTGTCACTAGACCTAGTGGGCAAGCTCGTCAACTGATTGAAGTACTCATGCAGGCGATTGAGAAAAGTGGCGTTGCGAAGCGCGGTCTTCCAGAAATCATTTCTTTACCTTTGTTGACCATAGTGCCTAAGACGGACGCTGCTTTGGCTGATCACATTTCATCTGCTTTACATGACACTGATCTCGCGATCTTTGTTAGCCCCAATGCAATTGAGAGTGTGATGCGCTTATTGGAGCGAGATTGGCAAGACTTTTCAAAAAAGATTATTCCTATTGGGGTAATGGGCGGCAGCAGTAAGCATGCCTTACAAAATCATGGTGTTGGTACAGAAATCAAACCAACACCCATCATCATTCCAGAAAATAATGCGCAGTCGGATTCAGAAGGTTTATGGCTAGAATTGCAAAAGCTCGGATGGGATTGGCAAGGTAAGAAGGTCCTTATTTTTAAGGGTGAGGGCGGGCGTGATTGGCTTGCCAATACCCTGAAAAAGGCAGGCGCTACAGTTGAAGGGATTTCAACCTATACCCGCATTCCTTTGGATATTGATAATCCTGTATGGCAAGCGATTCACGATATGGATTTTTCTAAATCCCTGTGGCTTCTGACTTCCTCTGAAGCGGTCCGCTACTTAGGTAAGGTGATTGAAGATCAATTCACTTATGGTTTGAGCAGTGCAAGCGCCATTTGTCCGCATCACAATATCGCAGATGCTGCAGAGCTGATTGGCTTTGGTGAGGTGTTTACTACAGACTCTGGTGATGAAGCTTTAATCAAAACTACTTTGGCTTGGTTATCGCTCTAAGTCATTGAATACTGAAGTAACTCAGGCAGGAAAATTTCATTAACGAGGATGGGATGACCCTTCAGTCGATAGAGTGTGCGTCGCGCCCATAAGGGTGAACTCAGCCCAGGTAGATATTGGGAGCATTTTTTCCATAAGGCACTACTCTTATCTAAGCGTGCAATATCACGTGGACACTTTGGCTTTGAATGCTGACGGCTTTTAGCAAAGAGTACGGCGCCTAGGGGCTTTTTACCTAATCGCAAAATGGCATGATTGCTACCACTCGAGCTAAAGGTAGGTATAACGCTATGCGCAATGACTAAGGGAACATTGTTTACACACAGCAAGACCTCCCGTACACGACAACGTCTAATGCGGAAATGAAAATAACGACTTTCGTCCTTATTTAAGGATTGAGGATAATCGCGCAAAACTTGTACTTCGAGTTTTTGACCAATTGCCTTCTCAATTTTTTGAGTGAGTGATCCAGTATCACTAAGCCAACGCTGCCACTTGCGTGGCGCCCGATGAATCTTCCCGGAACCGACTCGATTCCATGAAGAACGGAGGCGATTGCGGGGATTCATATTTAGCTACCGCTAAAGTTTCTGCGTTGACCGCCAGATTTTGGCTTAGCGAAACGTGGTCCTGCTGGACGCGCGTCGGCAGAGCGGGCAGGACGGGAGTCAGCAGAACGCGCTGGACGTGAGTCAGGAGAGCGTGCTGGACGTGAATCATCTGAGCGTGCAGGACGTGAATCAGATGAACGGCCACTACTGCTACCGCCACCACCACCAAAGCGTGACTCAGAACGAGCGCCAGAACCATAACGACCGCCACCACCGCCGGAGCGATTACCACCGCCACTACCGCCAGAGCGACCACCAGGACGACCGCCACCACCACCAAAGCTCGGTTTAGCTTGTGGCTCAAGACCAGCAATCACTGATGCAACGATATCTTGCTGCGTAAAGCGCTCGATATTGCGGATCTTGGCGCGGTCACGATGTTCAACCAAAGTGATAGCAACACCATTGCGACCAGCACGACCGGTACGTCCGATGCGATGGGTATAGTCTTCGGGTTTCATTGGTAGGCCAAAGTTAATCACATGACTAATCCGTGGTACATCGATGCCACGAGCTGCTACATCAGTCGCCACCAAAATCTTGGTGTGACCTTTACGCAAGGATTCAAGGCGACGCATACGGACAGCTTGAGGCATAGCACCATGAAGGGCAGTTGCTTCGTAGCCATTCGCGCGCAAGGTGTCAGCAATCTTTTCGCTTTCAACTTGGGTGCTCGCAAACACTACTGCTTGATCCAAAGTGGCGTCTGCCAAGATGTGCTCAAGCAACTTATGTTTGTGTGACATGCTATCTGCCCAATGTAACTTCTGTTCGATGTTAGCGTGTTTTTCACCTGCGTGAGCAAGTTCAATACGCTTGGCATCTGTAGTTAAGGCATTGGCCAAAGACATAATCTTTGGTGCAAAAGTTGCAGAGAACATTAAAGTTTGCTTACGTCCTGCACAGCGTTTGTCAATAGCCTCGAGATCATCCGCAAATCCCATGTCGAGCATGCGATCGGCTTCGTCAATAACGAGTTGTTTGACATCATCTAGACGAATTGCTTTGCTGTCACACAGATCGAGTAAACGACCTGGAGTGGCAACAACTAACAAAGCACCTTTCAGAGCCTGGATTTGCTTGCCATAAGGCATGCCACCTATGACAGTTGCAATGCGGATACCTTTCATGCCACGAACTAAGTTCACTGCATCAGCGGTAACCTGTTGAGCCAATTCACGAGTAGGGCAGAGCACTAACACTTTAGGTTGTGCGCGACCTGGTACAGGTGAGTTGTTTGGGTTGTCTTCAATGAGTTGATTAATTAAAGGTAATAAAAAGGCTGCGGTTTTACCGCTACCGGTTTGGCTGCTGACCAATAAGTCACCACCCGCTAAAGCAGCAGGAATAACCTGTGATTGAACAGGTGTGGCTTGGGTAAAACCCAGTTCAGCAACGTTTTTAAGAAGTGGCGCCGCTAGGGCGAAAGACTGGAAGGTACTTCCAGCGTGCTTTGAGTCTTGTGACTCGTTTTTAGTTTCTTTAGAAAAAGTCATGCTATTAAACATCCCCTTAAAGGGATGTCTCCGTATGTTGCACCCATGGTTTTTAAAGGGTGCGATGGTCAAAGGCATCGACCATCAGACAGGCGGCAGCGCGTTTTTTTAATTCTGTGTTTATGACTTCTAAACGTTACGCTGAAATATAGCTGGGGGGCGATGAAACAAATTGCTTAAAAAAGCCTCCTATTATGACAGTTTGGGGATGTGATTACAAGGGTTTTCCCCAGTTAATTGCAATTACTTCAGAAAGCGCAATAAACGTTCAACTGTTTTTCCATATGGTGGACGAGCTAGCTTGCTACCTTTCCATAGGTTTAAACCTAAAAAGCCTCTTACTTGCAAAACCGATTTGCGATGACTAAAGAGATCAAATCCTACTTTGCCATGATAAGCACCCATGCCACTTGCACCAGTGCCGCCAAAAGGTAATGACTCTACTGTGATGTGTAATAAAGTTTCATTAATCGTGACTCCGCCGGATCTTGTTTCGCTTAAGACCTTTTGCATATTCTTTTGGTCTTTACCAAACCAATAGAGCGCTAAAGGATGAGGTTTCTTGTTGATCAAGTCAATTGCAGCTTGAGTGTTAGCGATCGTCACAATCGGCAAAATAGGCCCAAAAATTTCTTCATGCAGGACGCGGGCCTCTGCTGGGATGTCAATCAGTGCTACTGGCTCAAACTTTCTGGCGCCAGTAGCAGGAGTCCTCAGTAAAGAAATTGCTTTTGCACCGCGATCGAGGGCATCAGCTACCAAGTGCTGCCAATGTTGTAGTTGTACGTCATCAATCGGTCCTGTCAATTCATCAGGGTTGGAAAATTGCTCTTGTGCTGCAGCTTTCAGTTCTTGGATAAACACATCTTGCTTGGATGGTTCAATGAGAAGGTAATCTGGGGCTATGCAGGTTTGTCCGCTATTAAGTAATTTGCCATAAACGATGCTTGCAGCTGCATCCTTAAGATTGGCTGTGGAGTCTATTATTGCAGGGGATTTGCCTCCAAGCTCAAGTGTGATGGGCGTAAGATGTTCAGCGGCTGATCGCATCACCTTTTTACCAATACTTTCATTGCCAGTAAAAAAGAGGTGATCAAAAGGCAGCGCTGCAAATTGTTCTGCTACTTCTGCGCCCCCAGTGGTAACGCAAAATTCTGTTGGGTGAAAATATTCCTGAATCAGATTGGACAAAAATCCCGAAGTGCGTAAACAACGTTCTGAGGGTTTAAGCCAGACGCGATTGCCGGCAGCAAAGGCGGCAATCGCTGGAACGAGTGCTAACTGCACTGGATAATTCCAAGGACTCATTATTCCGACTACGCCAAGTGCTTGGTTTTGAATCCATGCTTCTGAGGATCCAAGAGTGATAGGCGTATCCACTTGCTCGGGGCGCATCCATTCTTTAAGATGCTGACGAGTAAATTGACAGGCTTGGTAAATCATCTGAAATTCAGCTAGGCGGGTTTCAATCGGATGACGCACGCCAAAATCAGCAGAAACTGCCCTACAAATTTTATCTTCATTGGCCTGAATCATTTTTTCAATTCGGGCAATCCGTTCAAGCCGAATATCTAGAGATGGATTAGGTTCTGCGGCGAAGGCAGCTTTGATTTCGTCTAGTTGGAGAGAGAAGCGATTCATAAGGGGATTAAGAGTTGGCAGAATTTGGAATAAGGCATTAGGATAAAGCCATGAATGAAAACTTAAATAAAACCCCAGAGAATTTAGAGCGTGCCACCCTGGGTGGCGGGTGCTTTTGGTGTCTTGAAGCTGTTTACCAGCAAATTCAGGGTGTTCACTCAGTTGTCTCTGGCTATGCCGGGGGCGCTCGTCCTAACCCTAGTTATGAAGAGATTTGTACTGGAGCAACTGGCCATGCTGAAAGTGTGGATATCTTATTTGATCCCAAGATCGTTTCTTTTCGGGATTTGCTAGAGATTTTCTTTGTGATTCATGATCCTACGACCTTGAACTATCAGGGCAATGATCATGGCACTCAATATCGTTCGGTCATCTTTTCTCATAGTGATACGCAAATCCAGATAGCTCATGAGGTGGTAAAGGAACTTCAGGATTCAAAAATTTATTCTGCGCCAGTGGTAACGCAGATTGATGCGGCCCCTATTATTTATCCAGCAGAAGAGTATCACCAGAATTATTTCCAGCAGCATCCAAATCAAGGTTACTGCATGGCAGTCGTAGCACCTAAACTCGCAAAATTTAGAGCCAAATTTAAAGCGCTCATTGCTGCTCGTTATGCTTAGGGTGCTAAGCGCTCAATCTTCCAGTTTGCCCCATCAAGCTTGTAATGAATGCGGTCATGAAGTCTGGATGGTCGACCCTGCCAGAACTCAATTTCCGTAGGTTGCAGGCGATATCCACCCCAATATTCAGGGCGCGGTGGTGCGTCACCAAATTCTGCTTGGTAACGTTTTTCAGCCTGCTCTAAAAACTCGCGGCTAGGAATAGCAGAGCTTTGAGGGGAGGCCCAGGCACCTATTCTGGAGGCGGCTGGACGGGAATGAAAATATTCATCGCTTTCAGCCGCGCTAACCCGCTCCACGAGACCTTTAATGCGCACTTGACGCTCTAGCTCATGCCAATGAAATAGGAGGGCAGCTTGGGGGCGAATTGCTAAATCACGCCCTTTTTGACTCTCGTAATTGGTAAAGAAGGTAAAGCCGCTCTGATCAGCTCCTTTTAGTAAGACAATACGTGCTGATGGATTGCCTACTTGGTCCGCAGTAGCTAAGGTCATGGAGTTAGGTTCAGGACACTGTGCTTTCACAGCTTGGTCAAACCAAAGCTGAAAGAGCAGCAATGGATTGTGCGGAACCTCAGTTTCAGAAAGCTGACCAAAGGTATAGTTTTTGCGAAGTTGAGCAATGGAGTCCATTTGTTCAGTATAAAGAGAAGCTATGGCAGAAGACAAGGTTGAAGACAGTTTAGAAAGTCGGCGTTTTGGAGGGGTTTCCAGACTCTATGGTTCAGAGCTACGTGCGCGCTTTCAGCAAGCTACTGTAGTAGTTGCTGGCTTAGGTGGAGTTGGTTCCTGGGCAGCGGAAGCTTTAGCTCGGACAGGTATTGGGCATTTGGTTTTGGTTGATTTTGATCATATTGCTGAGAGCAATACCAATCGCCAATTGCATGCCTTAGAGGGTCAGTATGGCAAAGCCAAGGTTCAGGCTATGGGCGAACGCATGATGCAAATTAATCCAGAAATTCAATTAACGATCTGTGATGAATTTTTAGAGCCAGGTAAGCTTGATGCAGTAGTTCCTGAAAATGCATTGGTTTTAGACGCCACCGATTCAGTGCAGACAAAAATTGCATTAGTGATTTGGGCTACTCAACATAATCGTTCTTTAGTGATGTGCGGTGCCGCTGGGGGTAAGACTGATCCCACCTCAGTACGTTGCGATGATCTTTCGCGAACTGAGCAAGACGCTTTGTTGGCAAAAGTTCGCCAAGGTTTGAGACAAGATCATGGTTTCTCTAGAAATCTGAAAAAGAAGATAGGAGTGCGTGCGATTTACTCGCATGAACCAAGAGCTGGCGCTTCTAGCGGAGGATTGGCTTGTTCTGGCTATGGCTCTACTGTGATGGTTACTGCAGCGTGTGGCTTTGCAGCTGCGGCAGAGATTTTAAATCTGATCGCTATTCAGCCTTAAATCCTTAAGGGGAATCCCTGTAGGAAGTTACGTATTCTTTTGCAGTCTATTACAAAATATTTCACAACTGGGCCTTTGTGAATAAGGAAAATCCTTTTTTTAGTGTTTACTTTTATTTAATTAGTCACTTTAGTTATTTTTAAGCTCTAGTACTTACGCAAACTCCTCCCTAGACTTTGCTTCGTTGGTAAATCGCCAATGACAAATCGAAAGGAGGTCTCTTTTGCAGACTCAACATACCGGCTTAAAACGCCATCTGAAAGTAAGACACATTCGTTTGATGGCTTTAGGCTCAACGATTGGTGTCGGCTTGTTTTTAGGATCAGCAAGTGCGATCAAAATTGCAGGACCCTCGATTCTTTTGGGCTACTTATTAGCAGGAATGGTTGCCTTCATTGTGCTTCGCAGCTTAGGTGAAATGGCGGTGCATGAGCCTGTAGCCGGTTCATTTGCAGCGTATGCCAATAATTATGTAGGACCACTGGCTGGTTATATGGTCGGATGGGGTTATTGGACCTACTGGATTGTGGTGGGTATCGCAGAGGTGACTGCTGTGGGAATCTATATGGGCATTTGGTTCCCAGAAACTCCGCAATGGATTTGGGCACTCTCATCCATTGTTCTGATGGGCTTGATTAATCTCATAGCGGTCAAAGTTTTTGGCGAATTTGAGTTTTGGTTTGCCTTAATCAAGGTAGTGGCCATTGTTGCCATGATTGCTTTGGGCGGTTCTGTCATCCTCTTTGGCTTTACCAATGATTGGCAACCAATTGGTTTAAGTAATCTTTGGCAGCACGGAGGGTTTTTTCCAAATGGCATCAGTGGCATGTTGCTTTCATTACAAATGGTCTTATTTGCTTATGTTGGTATTGAGATGATTGGTTTGTCAGCTGGTGAAGCGGAAAACCCACGTAAAACTATTCCAATGGCTATCGATTCTTTGGCTTGGCGTATTTTGATTTTTTACATGGGCGCCATTCTAGTCATTCTTGCGATCTTTCCATGGAATGAAGTGGGACAGCAGGGCAGTCCTTTTGTAGTGATGTTTGAGCGCATTGGCTTGCGAGAAGCTGCAGGACTCATCAATTTTGTCGTCATTACAGCGGCACTTTCATCTTGTAATGCTGGAATCTTTAGTGGTGGTAGGTTGCTTTATGCACTTTCGGTCAATGGTTATGCCCCCGCACCCTTTGCAAAGCTATCCAAGTATGCTGTCCCCCACCGCGCGGTAATAGGGACAGTCGCAGTCTCTATGACCGGTGTTGTGCTTAATTACTTTGTGCCCGATAAAGCCTTTCAATACATCATGGCCGCGGTGACTTTTGTTGGATTGATGGTTTGGATCGCAATCCTATACACACAAATGAAATTTCGCTGCTCATTAACTAAGGCTCAAGTAGCAGAGCTCAGCTATCGGACGCCTTGGTGGCCCTATTCTTCGTGGTTTGCTCTGGCATTTATTGTTTTAGTAATCGTATTAATGGGCTTTCATGAGGATGCACGGATCGCTTTGGTATTAGGTCCGTGTTTATTGGGTATTTATCTAGCGATGTTTTACATCGTGGGACTACACCGGAAAACAAAAAACAACCATGAATTTAAATAATAGGAAATTAACATGATTATTGGCGTACCTCAAGAAGTAAAAAATAATGAGTTTCGAGTGGGCTTAACCCCAGGAAATGTCAGTGGGCTGTGTAAACAAGGACACTCTGTATTGCTACAGCGTGGTGCAGGTGAGCAAATTGGACTGAGCGATGAGTCTTATCGAATTGCCGGAGCCACCTTAGTCAATAGTGCTGCTGAGGTATTTCACAAAGCTGAAATGATTGTGAAAGTCAAAGAGCCTCAGTCGCAGGAATGCGCGATGCTTAGGGAGGACCAAATCCTATTTACTTACCTGCATTTGGCTCCAGATCCAAAGCAAACAAAAGCCTTACTAGATTCGGGGGCGACTTGTATTGCATATGAAACAGTCACCTCTATTCATGGTGCCTTACCTTTACTTGCTCCGATGAGCGAAGTTGCAGGACGCATGTCGATACAGGCAGCTGCCACTCATCTAGAAAAGACTAATGGTGGTCTTGGTGTACTTATGGCTGGTGTGCCAGGGGTATCAGCCGCGAAGATTGTGATTCTAGGTGGCGGTGTAGTAGGCCGAAATGCTTTACAAATGGCAGTGGGCATGGGGGCTGATGTATGTATCTTTGATCGAGATATTGAACGTCTGCGACAAATTGACTTGCTCTATGGAAATCGGGTACGAACTTTTTACTCCGATCATTTGTTAATTGAGCAAGAGGTATCTGAGGCAGATGTGGTGATTGGCGCAGTACTATTGCCCGGCGCTGCAGCCCCTCAATTAGTAAAGCGAGAAACAGTAAAGAAAATGAAAGCAGGCGCTGTTGTAGTCGATGTGGCAATCGATCAAGGTGGCTGCTTTGAAACCTCTAAGCCAACCACTCATGCTGATCCCACCTTTGTGTTAGATGGGGTAGTTCATTACTGTGTAGCAAATATGCCTGGTGCTGTAGCAAGGACTTCTACATTTGCCTTAACGAATGCAACCTATCCATTTGTAGAGGCTTTGGCGAACCGAGGTGTCATGAAGGCCTTATCGATCGACCTGCATTTGCGCAACGGTCTTAATGTGCACAAAGGGTTTTTAACTTCTCAGCCAGTAGCACAGGCACAAAAATTAGACTTTGTGTTGGCTGAGGAGTTTTTTGCCGCTTAGAGAGCGATTTGCTGTAATAGTAAAAAAGGCGGACTTTTTAGGAGATCCGCCTTTTTATTTTGGCGGGGGAAATTGTGGCCTAATAGATCCGATATATGAAGAAACTCAATTGATGGATTATTCGGCTTTATTTCTCTCTACTGGTGTGGTTGCTTTAGCTGAAATGGGGGATAAGACACAACTCTTATCCTTAATGTTGGCAGCACGATATCCCAAGCAGGCCTTGGCAATTATTGTCGGCATCTTTATTGCAACCCTTGCAAACCATGCTTGCGCTGCCTTACTGGGCCATTGGTTAACAACCATCTTATCTCCTGATGTCATGCGTTGGATATTAGGGCTGAGTTTCTTGGGAATTGGCTTGTGGCTATTAGTGCCTGATCATATCGACGATGCTGCTGGTACAAAGGTGGCTGATAGAGCCTTACAAGTTTTTCTTCTGACTACCGGACTATTTTTTTTGGCGGAGATGGGGGATAAGACCCAAATTGCAACGATTGCATTGGGCGCCCGTTATGCAGATGCTTTTTCTGTGACTTTAGGCACTACATTGGGGATGATGCTAGCCAATGCCCCAGCAGTCTGGATTGGTCAAAAATTCACTACACGTATGCCGATTAAATGGGTGCATGCGGTTGCAGCAGCCACCTTCATTGCTATTGGTATAGCCACTCTGGTTTGGTTTTAGGAAATCTACCAGATTTCAGGACAAGACTTAAAATGAATTCATGAAAACTGATTTAGCGCAGAGCTTTCAAAGACTCGAATATCATCCCCCCGTTTACACCTTTGATCGGGTAGAACTCGACATTGCCCTAGATCCTGCTCGTACGATTATAAAAAGTCGTATCGAGGTCTTGCCAGGAAAAAGCTTTAAGCCTGGAGCACCTTTGGTCTTGGTTGGCCATGAGCTTGAGTTCGTTAGTCTGCGAATTAATGGAGTACCGCACCGTCAATTTGAGCTAACACCAGAAACTCTTACCATTCAAGCCTTACCAAATGAAGGTAAAGAGAAATTCATAGTCGAAATTATCTGTGTGTGCGTTCCTGAGAAAAATACAAGCTTAATGGGCTTATATGTTTCAAATGGAAACTTTTTTACCCAATGCGAGGCAGAGGGATTTAGAAAAATTACTTATTTCTTAGATCGCCCCGATGTGATGGCGAAATATCATGTGACGTTACGCGCACGCGAAGCACAATATACAGTCTTGTTGTCGAATGGTAATTTATTAAAAACAGAAAAACTGCCTAATGGTTGGCACAGCGCAACTTGGGAAGATCCGTTTCCAAAGCCATCCTATTTATTTGCCCTAGTAGCAGGTAAATTGGAGTGTATTGAGGAAACAATCATTAGCAGTAGTGGGGCTAAAAAGCTTTTACAGATCTGGGTTGAGCCACACGATCTTCCAAAGACTCGACACGCAATGGATTCTTTAATTGCATCGATTCATTGGGATGAGAAACGCTTTGGCTTGGAATTAGATCTTGAGCGCTTCATGATTGTTGCCGTGAGTGATTTCAATATGGGAGCAATGGAGAATAAGGGTTTAAATATCTTTAATACTAAATTTATATTAGCCCAGCCTGAAACTGCGACCGACGCAGACTTCGCTAATATTGAGAGTGTTGTTGCTCATGAGTATTTCCATAACTGGACTGGTAATCGTGTCACTTGTCAGGATTGGTTTCAGCTATCCCTAAAAGAGGGCTTAACGGTTTTTCGAGATCAAGAATTTTCTGCTGATCAAATGGGTGGTGATTCTGGTAGAGCTGTTAAGCGTATCGAGGATGTGAGGTTATTGCGTCAATTACAATTTCCTGAAGATGCGGGCCCAATGGCCCATCCAATCCGGCCTAATGAATATCAAGAAATTAATAATTTCTATACTGTTACGGTCTACGAAAAGGGTTCGGAAGTAGTGCGGATGTATCAAACCCTGTTAGGTAGGGATGGTTTTCGTAAAGGGATGGATCTGTATTTCAAGCGCCACGATGGGCAGGCAGTCACCTGCGATGACTTCTTGGCTGCGATGACTGATGCAAATGGAAAAGATCTCAGTCAGTTCCAAAATTGGTATAGCCAAGCAGGAACCCCTCGTGTCAAAGTTGAAGAGCGATATGACGCCGATAAAAAACAATTTCATCTGACCTTGACGCAAAGTTGCGCACCGAGTCCTGGCCAGCCAGATAAACAAGCTTTTCATATTCCCTTGAAAATGCGCTTACTCACAGCTGCTAATGATCAAGCAGAAATATTGCTGGAATTAACCCAAAGAACACAGTCTTGGACGTTTGACGGAATTTCATCACGCCCTGTGTTATCAATCAATCGAGATTTTTCTGCCCCAATACAGCTTGATTTTGAACAAAGCGAAGCCGACTTGTTAGCTTTATTCTCGGGCGATGATGATCCTTTTAATCGCTGGGAGGCTGGTCAAAAATTAGCCATGCAAATGATTTTGAATCGTCGTTTGCCAGATGAAAAGTTAATCGAGGCCTATCGCAATCTCTTACTTGATCCTCATTTAGATCCTGCATTTAAAGAACTGGCCTTAACACACCCTGCAGAAACCTATCTTTATGAGCAGTGTAGTAGCGTAGACCCTCAGCAGATTTTCGCTGCGCGCCGTGCTTTCCGCAGAGAAATTGCTAAGCAATTACAGCTTGAGTGGGCTGCCTTGTATCAACAAATGCAGACTCCTGGACCATTTAAGCCTGATGCAGTGAGTGCTGGTAAGAGAGCGCTTAAAAACTTAGCCTTGAATATGTTGCTTGAGGCGGATGGTGCTATATGGACGCCAATGGCGGTTAATCAATATCGCGTTGCTGACAATATGACAGATCGCTATGCAGCTTTGGCTGCAATGGTAATTCATGGTTCTAAAGCGGCCGATGAATGTTTAACTGACTTCTATGGCCGCTTCGTGAATGATGCATTAGTGATCGATAAATGGTTTGCTTTACAGTCAGCGCGACCACCAGTAGATGGGCTAGAGACTACTTTGAGTGATGTGAAGCGTTTACGCGAGCATCCCGCATTTAAGCTCAATAATCCAAATCGAGTACGCAGTGTGATTCATGCATTTTGCTCAAATAACCCGGCCAGTTTTCACCAGGCAGATGGTAGTGGCTACGAATTTTGGGCTGACAGCATTTTGGCTTTGGACCCAATGAATCCTCAGATTGCAGCCCGTCTGGCCAGAGCGCTAGACCGTTGGCGTTTATTTGCCCAGCCCTATCAAAATCAGATGAAAGCGGCTTTGGAGAGGGTTTCAGTATCCGAGACCCTGTCGCCAGATCTACGTGAAGTAGTGGGTAAAGCACTGCGAAACTAGAGACTCTTCAGAACAAGGCAAAATAGAGCCTAAAGATTATTTTGGTATCCCAAACGGAGAGTTAGCCTTGACCTCAAGAAATAGTATCCATTTCAAGCAATATTTAGAAACTGCTAAACCTAAAGGTGCCAGTGTCCCCGCAGATCTTCAAGATCTTTTAATTGCGGTAGTGAATACCTGCTCAAGCTTAAGTCATGAGGTTGCACAAGGAGCATTAATTGGTTTACTGGGATCTGCAGGTACTGATAATGTTCAGGGTGAAGTTCAGCAAAAGCTCGATATCATCGCCAATGATCTATTAATTGATGGAGTGCAGACCTGTAAATCACTTGCAGGTCTAGCATCTGAAGAAATGGAATTACCGCTATCCGTTCAAGGTACTGGCGATTACTTACTTTTATTTGATCCGCTCGATGGTTCATCCAATATCGATGTCAATGTATCAATTGGTACGATTTTTTCTGTGCTGCAAAAGCAGGATCCAACAGCGCCACTACAAACAAGTGATTTCTTATTATCAGGACGTCATCAGGTTTCTGCAGGCTATGTGGTCTATGGCCCCCAAACAACTATGGCCTTAACTTTAGGTGATGGTGTGGTGATGTTTACTTTAAATAAAGTGACAGGCGAGTTTTTGCTGATTAAGGATGCCGTTACCATTGCGCACTCCACTAAAGAATTTTCAATCAATATGTCTAATATGCGTCATTGGGCAGATCCAGTTCGTCGTTATGTAGACGAATGTTTAGCTGGTACCAGTGGCGTGCGCGGTAAGGATTTCAATATGCGCTGGATTGCTTCGATGGTGGCAGATGTTCATCGTGTGCTCTCTCGAGGCGGTGTCTTTATGTATCCTTGGGATCAGCGCGAACCTCATAAACCTGGCAAGCTGCGCTTAATGTACGAAGCTAATCCCATGAGTTTCTTAGTTGAACAGGCGGGTGGTGCATCAACCAACGGTACTGAATTAATTATGGATATTCAACCAACTGATTTGCATGAGCGAGTATCAGTGATGTTGGGTTCTAAAGAGGAAATTGACCGGCTCCAGCATTACCATTCTTAGTCGGAGCTTTTAATCCAACCTAATCACTATTAGGGTCTGACTTGATTCTTAAGATAGGCAAGTGATTCTTCTACTTGATCAATTAAAATGAGACATATATCTCCTGCCGAGAGATCATTTAATGCAGTATCTATGGCAACAAATTCACCATGAATTTCTTTGATGTTTTTTGCTTTGCGTGCTCCTACAAGACCTTCTTGTAGGAGTTTCAAAACTTCACCATCTTCTCGACCCCGTTGGCAAGCATCTTGATACAGAATGACATTGTCAAATGAGTTACCCAATATGCGTGTCAGGTCGCGAATATCCTCATCACGACGATCGCCTGCGCCGCTAATGACGACATGGCTTGTGTTAGGTTTCATCGCTTCAATTGCACTTGCTAAAGCGCGCATCGCATCAGGATTGTGTCCGTAATCTGCAATCACGGTAGCGCCCTTGTGCTGGAATTGATTAAAGCGTCCCGGTACGGAATTAGCTGTGCTTTCAAAGCTATGAAGACCGCAGGCTATCTTTTCAGCCTCTAAGCCCATAGCCCAAGCTGCTCCGATGGCAGCCATTGCATTTTCTATCTGGAAGCCTAAGACACCATTTTGAGTTAACGGAATTTCGCTTACTGGGAAGCGATACATCACACGCGAGCCCTTCGACGCAATAATATAAGTGCCATCAAAGTAAATTACTTTTTTCTTCTTAGCACGATGCGCGGCAATAACGGGGTGATGCTGATTTTGCGCAAAGAAAATAACACGACCAGAACATTGATCTCCCATTTTGACCACAATCGGATCAGCAGCATTTAAAACAGCGGCTCCTGTAGGAGATACATTTTGAACAATGACACGTTTGAGAATAGCTAAATCTTCAACACTAGCAATGTAGTTTAGGCCCAAGTGATCACCTTCACCAATATTGGTGACAACAGCCACTTCACAGCGATCAAAACCAAGACCCTCACGTAACATGCCGCCACGGGCAGTTTCTAATACAGCAGCATCTACGTCTGGATGCATCAAAACATTGCGAGCACTTTTGGGGCCACTACAATCACCAGTATCAATCAGGCGATGATTGATATAAACGCCATCAGTAGTAGTCATACCAACACGCAGGCCGGTTTCATTGAGTAAGTGTGCAATGAGGCGAACGGTAGTCGTTTTACCGTTAGTGCCAGTAATCGCCACAACAGGAATGCGCCCATCTTCGCCTAGCGGGAACATCATATTGATGATGTCTTCACCAACGGGACGACTCTTACCATATGAAGGTTTTAAATGCATGCGCAGACCAGGTGCAGCATTGATTTCCACAATGCCACCACCTTGCTGCTCAAGTGGTTTGTAAATCGCTTCACACAAGATATCAACACCCGCAACATCTAAACCAATCATCTGAGCAGCGGCAATTGCGCTTGCTGCAACATCAGGATGGACATCATCGGTGACATCAGTTGCTGTTCCACCAGTACTGAGATTGGCGTTATTGCGCAGTAGTACGCGCTCACCAGTTTTAGGAACATATTGAGGAGTGAATCCTGAGTTAGCAAGGTGGGCTAGAGCAATGTCATCAAATTGAATTTTGGTGAGTGCTGTAGCGTGACCATCACCACGTAATGGATTTTTATTCTCTATTTCAACAAGCTGTGCAATGGTATGAGTTCCATCTCCAACAACTTGTGCCGGCTCACGTCGAGCTGCAGCAGAAAGACGATTGCCTACTACCAATAAACGGTAGTCAGCACCCTGAAGATAGCGTTCTACGATCGTTTCACGGCCAAAGGCTTGGGTTACTAAAAACCCTGCGCGAACTTTCTCTTCAGTGTGAATGTTAGCGACAACACCTTTCCCCTGATTACCATCTTTTGGTTTAAGCACAATCGGACCGCCAATTTTTTGTGCAGCACGCCAGGCATCATCTGCATTGGTCACCACCTCACCAATAGGAACAGATACTCCAACTGCAGCCAGTAAATTCTTAGTGAGATCTTTATCTTGAGCAATGGCTTCGGCAATCGCGCTGGTATCGCTAGTCTCTGCTGCTTGAATGCGCTTTTGTTTGCTACCCCAGCCAAATTGCACCATGCTGCCTTCAGTCATGCGGCGATAGGGAATATTGCGTTGTACTGCTGCGTCCACAATCGATCCTGTACTAGGACCAAGTCGGACGTCTTCATATAAGGCCTCTAATTCAGAAAGGGCAGCAGCTAAGTCAAACGGAGCATCGTTCAGTGTCGCTTGAATCAGTGCAAAACTAAAGTCAAAGGCCATACGACCAACCACTTCTTCAATATATTCCACCACGACTTGATAAACACCAACATCAACAGTTTGTACAGTACGACTAAAGGTCACTGGACATCCAGCTTGTGCTTGCAACCCAAGGGCTGCATGTTCTAGAGCATGTGCCAGTGATAGCACTTCGTTATGGCCACCACGACGCATGCTGCCAAGCTGTGGGAAGCGTTCTCGTATTTTGTTTTCAAACTGAGGAATAGAGTCAATCGAGCGTTCAGCATCCTCGCAAGAGACGATTGCCTCTAAGGTAGTATGGCGACTCCATAGATTCGGGCCGCGCAACATACGGATACGGGTGATTTCCAATTAAGCCCCTGTTGCAGTGTGTGTGTCAGTGACGAATGTTTCGACACCTGCTTCAATAACATTGAATGGTATATCAAGCGCCCAAGCAGCGGCAATCGAGGCACCCAAATTCATGGCTTTCCAAGGAGAGGCTGCATCAGGCTCAGAGTAGGGGGGTACAGGAATACTCTTTTGATCAAGTTTTCCTGAGCGCAGGGTAATTTGTTGCTTACCAACCAATACTGCACGCCCACCTTTTTGCAGATGAGTATTGACTGCCTCAGACTGAGGATTTTCAGTGAAGAAGATAATCTCACCATCACACAGCTCTGCCATTGGAACTACCATCGGATCATCAGCATTTAACACGCCAACACCAGTGGGCAATACGACATCAATTTGTGTTCTGACAATGCTATAAATCTGGTCCTCATCGTAAATAGCATATTGCGGAAAGTTGGCTTTAGGGTCTATGTTGAGAACAACACCCACTTGGCAACGATCATAAGCTAGACCCTCAATTAACATGGACAGGTGGTTATTCTCAATCACTACTGCCTCAACTGCACGATTGAGTAATGTCCGACGAGCATTTTCCCAATTCGATGTATTGGTATTGGGAACAGCGCGGGAGCCAAAATACAAACCTTTGCTGCAAGAAAGGCCAACATAAAGATTGCTTAGGCGCAAAAAATGCGCAATCATTTCAGCAACTGGCGTTTTACCTTTCTCGCCACAAATGCCCACCACAGGAACGCGATAGTCCACGCCGGGCGGGAAGAGGTGATTTGCAATCTCTTGACCAACGGGCTGAGCTTTGCCACTGGCTGGTTTTAAATGGAATATTAAACTCGGCCCCGCGTTGACTTCAACAATCGCTGCATTTTGTTCTGCGAGTGGTTTACTAATGTCTTGCGCAACCAGATCGATACCAGCAATTTCTAAACCTACTACACGTGCAGCAAGTACAACTTGACTAGTAACATCTGGGTGCACTAAGTCGGTGACATCAAAGGCTACATTTCCATTGCTTTGGATGAGCGCCTTCTGATCTACAGGAGGAATACTCTCGCCAGTCAGTTTTTGTCGTGCAAGTTCAAGCTCAACTGCCGAATCTATGCGTACAGGATTTAAAGGGTGCTCTTCAGATGTTCCGCGACGTGGATCCGAATTAATTTGAATTTTGATTAATTCCAAAATAGTATGTTTGCCATCGCCAGTAATCCAAACAGTTTCACCTTTAGCTGCTGCAACCAATTTATTACCAACGACTAATAAACGATGTTCGTCGCCAACAATATGGCGCTCTACCAGAACTTCACTACCCTCATCAATTGCAACCGCATAGGCTGATTCAATTTCTTTTTGGGTGTAAAGATTAATGAATACACCACGTCCATGATTGCCATCGATTGGTTTGACTACCACCGGAAGCCCAATTTCCTGTGCGGCTTCCCAAGCGTCTTCTGGACTGGTAACCATTCTTCCTTCAGGGGTTGGAACACCAGCGCTAGCTAGTAGGCTCTTAGTGAGATCTTTGTCTCTAGAGATAGTTTCAGCGATTGCGCTGGTTTGATCGGTTTCAGCAGTCCAAATACGGCGCTGTTTTGCACCGTAACCTAACTGGACTAAATTGCCCGCTGAAAGACGAATAGAAGGAATACCGCGTTCTTCAGCCGCATTGACAATGCAAGCAGTGCTCGGTCCTAGTAATAAATCATCACTAAGATCACGCAAATTTTCAACAATCTCTTTTACTTCGCTAACAGGATCTTTAGTATCTTGAGCTAATACAAGATAGAGGTCGCGAGCATATTTGAGGGCAGTTAGAGTGACTTCCTCATTATTAGCGCTGACCATCACTTTGTAGACGCCACGACGGTCTCCATCACGTGCTTTACCAAAGCCCCCCGGGATGCCAGCTAGATTTTGCAGTTCCAAGGTTAGATGTTCGAGTATGTGTCCTGGCCATGTGCCTTCTTCAACACGCTTCAGAAAGCCACCGGCTTCACCATAGCTGCAGCGATGTTCTTGCAGACTTGGAAGTGCATTAACCAAGCGATCATAGAAGCCGGGAATGAGGTTGGATGGGTAATCTTCTAGATCACCGATATCGATCCAAACCTCGATGACTGGATAGTAGGTCCACATATTGGGACCCCTCAAATGCTTAACGCTCAGAATCTCTATCGATTTGTCTAGTAATTGGGGCATGTAAGGTATTGCGAGGGTCAGCGCCTTAGTTGGCGGGGACGCATCAGACAGTCTCTCAGTTTCTAGTTGTTATTGAAAATCCACAAAAGCAGCAAAAATACATAAATAAGACATCTTTCATAATTTAACGGCTTTCACGCCTCTAAAGTTGACAGAAGGAATAAATCTAAAAAACCCAGCTCCACTATACTTTTAGAGTCAATGAAGCCAGAAATCTTACCTTTTGCTCCTATATTGCCTAATTACTGGCAAATAGCATTGGGAGCAATGGAGGCCCCAGTTCCTGACCTTGAAGCAGCGCTCGCCTGGGTCGAGCTGGATTTGGATGCAGAACTCCGTTTTGAAAAAAGCTTACTCCTATTGACTGAGAAGGCCTTAGTCTGGACTGATGGAGTCCAGCTAGAGAATTGGCCTTTAAGCCAAGGCGAGCGCCTCGTTCACGGCGATCATGCTGGTGTGGGGCAATTAAAGTTTGAGTTAGCTGAGCGTTTGCTGAGAGTCTGGCATTTCACCTTAGCAGTGAACCCACAAGTTTTGCGGCTTCAGTCCAACTTTAGGCAATTGACTCGATTTCATCAGGAAGATCAACAGGAACTTAGCCAATACGATAAGCAAGTTTGTCCAGTTTGTTTAAGTCCAAAACCTGCTAACTCAGATGCGTGTCCAACATGTGATCCTGAGGTTGATGTTCCTGCTTCTACTTGGACCTTATTTAAGTTATGGCGTTTTGCGCGTCCGTATAAAAAACAACTACTGCTTGGCCTTGTCTTGACGTTTTTATCAACTGGCGCCACGCTCATACCCCCTTATCTCACCATGCCGTTAATGGATCACGTACTAATTCCTTATGAGCGCGGTAATCCGATTGATTTTCATTTAGCGAGCTTGTATCTCTTTGCCTTATTTGGCGCGGCGATCGTTGCATGGGGTTTGGGTTGGTGGAAAACCTATTTGTTGGCATTGGTTAGTGAGCGCATTGGTGCAGACCTTCGCAATACGACTTTTGAGCATTTACTTAAGCTTTCATTAGAGTACTTCGGTGGCAAGCGAACTGGTGATTTGATTGCACGAATTGGTGCTGAGACTGATCGTATCTGCATCTTCCTTTCGCTCTATGCATTAGATTTTGTGACAGATGTATTAATGATTACGATGACAGCCGCAATTTTGTTTTCAATTGATCCGCTCTTAGCTTTGGTCACCTTAGCGCCTTTGCCGTTTATTATTTGGATGATTCATGTGGTGCGTGATAAATTGCGTTATGGCTTTGAAAAAATCGATCGCATTTGGTCTGAGGTAACGAATATCTTGGCTGATACGATTCCAGGCATTCGAGTAGTGAAGGCATTCGCACAGGAAGATCGCGAACTAAAACGTTTTGTTGATTCTAATCAACACAATCTTCAAATTAATGATCGGGTGAATCGTGTCTGGGGTTTGTTCTCTCCTACAGTGACGCTCTTGACAGAGACTGGTTTATTGGTTGTTTGGGGATTCGGTATATGGCAAGTAGCTCATCAAAAAGTAACTGTTGGTGTCTTGATTGCCTTCCTTGCTTATATTGGCCGTTTTTATGTGCGCTTAGATTCCATGAGTCGAATTGTTTCGCATACTCAAAAAGCTGCAGCAGGGGCCAAACGTATTTTTGACATCTTGGACCACGTCTCTAGTGTTCCCGAGCCAATTAATCCTGCTCCTCTAGGGGAAGTAAAAGGGCGTATCTCAATGCGCAGCGTAGGATTTCGTTATGGCAACCGGGCCGTTACCAAAGGTATTGATCTCAATATCGCTCCGGGTGAGATGATTGGCTTAGTCGGCCATAGCGGATCAGGCAAGAGTACTGTGGTGAACTTAATTTGTCGTTTTTACGATGTAAGCTCTGGATCGATATCGCTAGATGGGCGTGACATTCGCAGTATCGGTATTGCCGATTACCGCAAATGCATTGGTTTGGTATTACAAGAGCCATTTTTATTCTTTGGCACAATTGCCGAAAATATTGCCTATGGCAAATCTGATGCAAGCCGTGAGGAAATTATTGAAGCAGCGCGTGCTGCTCATGCGCATGAATTTATTCTGAGGCTTCCCTTAGGTTATGACTCTTTGGTAGGTGAGCGTGGTCAATCTCTATCGGGTGGCGAGCGTCAGCGGATCTCCATTGCACGCGCGCTGTTGATTAATCCAAGTATTTTGATTCTGGATGAGGCAACTTCATCGGTTGACACTACGACCGAGAAAGAAATTCAACGAGCACTAGATAATCTGGTGAAAGGTCGAACTACGATTGCGATTGCTCATCGGCTTTCTACTTTAAGAAAAGCAGATCGCTTGGTCGTTTTAGATAAAGGCGAGATTGTCGAGATTGGTTCACATGAACAACTGATGGACGCTCAGGGCGCTTACTACACGCTGTATCAAGCCCAATTGCGTCATGCTGCAGAGTTAGTGGAGGGCGGAGCTATTGGTGAAAGTCTTGAAGAGCGTAGAGAAGAAAGATTGGAAGTGCTTGCTAAAAATATTGGAGGAGGCGTATGAACATGCCTCATCAACTTGAGCAGGATTCATTAGGTAGGTTGGTGTTTGTGGACAGTAATGGCTCTCGCCATATTGGAGTTCATCCAGTAAGAGCTTTTCCAATTACCGCGCCAGGCGTTGGGATCGGAATAATGGATCAGTCTGGTAAAGAGCTTTTTTGGTATCCAAATGTAAAGCACATCACAGAGGCTGAGCTAGGATTAATTGAAGAAGAGCTTGCAGCACGCGAATTTATGCCAGTGATTATAAAGATTACGCAGGTATCTACTTTTGCAACACCCAGTATTTGGGATATTGAAACTGATCGTGGACCCACACGCATTCGCCTCAAAGGTGAGGAGGATATTCGGAGAATTGCAGGTAATACATTACTCATTGCGGATTCCAATGGGATGCAGTTCTTGATCAAAGATGCCACTCAGTTGGATAAAGTGAGTAAAAAACTGTTAGACCGTTTCCGCTAGAATTCATTTAAGTCGCCGCTTTAGCTCAGTTGGTAGAGCAGTTCATTCGTAATGAAAAGGTCGCCAGTTCGATTCCGGCAAGCGGCACCACTGTTATCTAGGGTAAACCCTCAACATTGTTTACGATCATTAATGGCGCTCTCTTCATAAACCCATTTATTTGAATATGATCATTTTCTTTGCATGAAATACTCTCCCCAGCCAAAGATGTAAGTACACTATCAATTACCTTTGGCTTGATTTATGGGGGTTTGTACTAAATTGTACGAACCCATGAGAAGTGATTTTGAAATTATTGATGTCAGTCAAGTGCTACTTGTGCATCTTGTTTAAAAATCATCTTCACATTAGATAAGCCAAATTTAAATTGGTAAACCATTTTTGGAGGCACATGTTTATGAAGATGAAGTTAAAAGGAGCATTGTTATCTACCGCCTTAGCTCTCGGCGTAACTGGAGTGTCCCCTGCATTTGCAGCTTGGGAGCCCACTAAACCAGTTGAGTTCATTATTCCTGCCGGTCCCGGAGGCGGTGCTGATCAAATGGCACGCATGATTCAGGGAATCGTCACTAAAAATAATCTGATGAAGCAATCCATCATCCCTGTCAATAAGGGTGCTGGCGCGGGTGCAGAAGGCTTCTTAGCAATTAAAGAAGCCAAGGGAGATCCTAATAAGATCATCATCACTTTGTCTAACTTGTTCACTACTCCGCTGGCCACTGGTGTTCCATTTAACTGGAAAGACATTACTCCAGTAGCCATGTTGGCTTTGGATCAGTTCGTGTTGTGGACTAATGCTGACAAGCCGTACAAGAATGCTAAAGAATATATCGATGCCGCTAAAGCAGCCGGTCCAGGTAAATTCAAAATGGCTGGTACTGGTTCTAAGCAGGAAGACCAAATCATTACTGTTGCCCTTGAAAAAGCAACGGGCGCTAAATTCACATACATTCCTTTTAAAGGGGGTGGCGATGTTGCTGTTCAGCTCGTAGGTAATCACGTTGATTCTACTGTTAATAACCCAATTGAAGCGGTTGCTCAATGGCGTGCTGGTAAGTTGCGTGCCCAGTGTGTATTTGACGACGAACGCATGCCTTACAAAGAGAAGATCACTCCTACTCAGTCTTGGAACGATGTTCCAACCTGTAAAGAAGTGGGCGTCCCAACTGACTATGTGATGTTGCGCGGTATTTTCATGGCCCCTGGCGTGACTCAAGAGCAGGTCGATTTTTACATTGACTTGTTCAAAAAGGTGCGTGCTACACCTGAATGGAAGAAGTTCATGGCTGACGGTGCATTCAACCAATCATTCATGACTGGTAAAGAGTATCTGAATTGGTTAACTTTAAATGAAGTACTGCATAAACAACTGATGGCAGAGGCTGGATTCTTAGCCAAGTAAACAGTAGGCGATTAAATAGGGCCTCCAAATGGAGGTCCTATTTTTTAAGTAAGTGTATTAATTAACTTCTATAAATAAATAAAGCAAATGTCTGAACATTCAAACAATTCAAACCAAGATTCTGTCATCAGCGTGAGAGCGATGGATATTATTACCTCCATTCTGTTTCTGGTATTTAGTTTAGTGGTGATGATTGGTAGCGTAAAGCTAGGTGCTAGCTGGGGAAGTGATGGTCCTGAAGCTGGTTACTTCCCTTTCTATATTAGTTTGATCATCCTGCTCTCTAGTACGGTGACTTTATATCAAGCTGCAATCGTGAATAAGAAAAAGAAAACAGAATCGTTTGTTGATAAAGAGCCCTTTAAGCAGGTGATGGCAGTATTGTTCCCAGCCATCGTATTTGTTCTGGGTGTGCAATTGATTGGTATTTATGTTTCTTCAGCCCTCTACATTGCAATCTTTATGGTGTGGTTAGGAAAGTACTCAATTTGGAAGGCGGTTGCCGTATCTATTGGCGTGAGTGCAGCCCTTTACCTGATGTTCGAGTTCTGGTTCCAAGTTCCATTGCCACATGGCTCATGGATTAATCCACTCGAGTTTATCGGTGTGAACTAAAAAATAAAATTAAAAAAGATTAGAAAAGAAGGAGTCCAAGTTGGAAGAAATTAATGCCCTATTCGGTGGCTTTGCCGTTGCGATGACACCCTTTAATTTATTGTTGATGATTGTTGGTGTAACACTAGGTATCATCATCGGCGTTCTCCCAGGTCTTGGTGGTGCAAATGGTATTGCGATTCTGTTGCCATTAACTTTCACAATGCCACCGACTTCGGCCATCATCATGCTCTCTTGTATCTACTGGGGCGCTTTATTTGGCGGTGCGATTACATCGATTCTCTTTAATATCCCAGGTGAACCCTGGTCAGTTGCGACCACCTTTGACGGCTATCCAATGGCGCGTAATGGTAAAGCAGGTGAAGCATTAACTGCCGCATTCACCTCATCTTTCGTTGGTGCTTTCTTCGCGATTGTGATGATTACCTTCTTGGCCCCTCTAGTGGCTAAGTTTGCACTACAGTTTGGGCCCCCGGAATTTTTCTCAGTCTATCTACTGACCTTCTGTAGTTTTGTGGGTATGAATAAAGGATCGCCATTTAAGACGATCTCTGCCATGATGCTCGGTTTTGCCTTGGCAACCGTTGGAATGGATACGGTTACTGGTCAATTACGTTTAACTTTTGGTAATCCAGAGTTAATGCGTGGTTTTGATTTCTTGATCGCAGTGATCGGTTTGTTTGGTATTGGTGAGATTCTTCTTTCAATGGAAGAGGGCTTAGCATTCAAAGGGGCTGCAGCGAAGATTCGCGCTAAGGTAGTTTGGGAAACTTGGAAGCTGTTGCCAAAATACTGGGCTACTTCATTACGTAGCTGCTTGATTGGTTGCTGGATGGGTATTACTCCAGGGGGCGCTACTCCAGCTTCATTTATGGCGTACGGCGTAGCAAAGCGTGTATCCAAAGACGGTGATAATTTTGGCACCGGTAAAATGGAAGGTATTGTTGCTCCAGAAACCGCAGCGCATGCCGCAGGTACAGCTGCATTGTTGCCGATGCTATCTTTAGGTATCCCAGGTTCACCAACCGCTGCGGTTTTGCTTGGTGGTTTGTTGATCTGGGGCTTGCAACCAGGACCACTTCTCTTCGTTGAGAAGCCTGACTTTGTTTGGGGCTTGATCGCTAGTATGTATCTCGGTAACTTGGCTGGCTTATTCGTAGTGTTAACTTGCGTGCCGCTCTTCGCTTCGATCTTGAGAATTCCGTTCTCCATCATTGCGCCAGTCATCATCGTGATTTGTGCGGTAGG
>NZ_JBBAQK010000009.1:0-103179 GCF_040400325.1 Polynucleobacter sp. | reverse complement strand
CTTGGTAGAGAAAACGGTATTGATGCCATCAAAGAATACTTACAAGTAAAAACAGTATGGATTAACAATGGGGCAGTAAGTGGCAACCCCTTTGTGATGAGATGATGAAAGGGTAGTTTTAAGCCTTAGGGTCCTTATTAATAATTATTCGATCTTAGGATAATCCATTAGATAAAAAGCCCCTTTTAGGGGCTTTTTCTTCTCCACAAAATCGTTCTAACTATTCCTAATTAATCCTAAGCTACTTGCGCTCAAGGTATTTTCATTGATTTTATTACTATACTTGTGAACTTCAGTACTCCTGTAGTATAGTAAAGTTACTGGGAGAGTAAATGAAGCAACAAATAGCAAAAACACAAATAGCCCTTGAATACATAGGGAAGGGGATGACTGCTGCCCAAGCAGCTCGAAAACTAGAGATATCGGAATCTGGTGTGTATGCGGCATTAAGAAAAACCAAGGCTAAAGATCTTGGTTGTTGTCCAACATGTGGATATAAATTAAGGAAATAAGATGAAAAAAACTTTATTGGCCATTGCTTGTATTTCTGTAGCGGCATTGGCTTATGCCAATAACGTATCTGACTCCGCAGAGCTCGTTACCCAGCAATGTAAGATCTCAGCTGAAGCAGTGGGGACCTTGAAGCACTTACGATATGGCAATACCGCCATTCGAAAAGATGTTGGAATGTTGATTCATCAGAGTCTTAAAACAGCCGAAAACAGAGAAATTGCCAATAAGACCCTAAACCTGATGGTCGATGACAAGCTGAGTGATGTCCGAAGTCTAGAGGGTAAGTATTGTTCTTGAGCTTATTCAGTGCTGATGGTCAAATTAGTCATTCGGTTTGTATCAATTAAACTCTAGTAGCAATAATTGACAATGCTATATCAGTGATTCCTATTGAAAGAGTAAATGAGTAGTGATTATTTAAAAACAGTAGCGTATGTAACAGTATGAAGTTACTGATTTCTCTGTATTTCTTTATATTAGCCATTATTCAGGCTGGACTACTGCTTGGTGTCTTCTTTTACTATCGCGCAAAACTGACAGTACGTCCTGGACAATTTTGGATACCCTCCTTATTTTTTAGTGTACTAGCACTGACCACCTTTGGCATCGGCATCCTCTGGGTTGAAGATGTGATGAATCCCCAATTTAACTTTACCGTCTCCAATACCCTTTTTTATATCGCTGCAGCTTTACAGGCCTTATTCTTTTCATCTCTGAATAGGGTAGTTTCTAAAAAAGAATTTATTGCTTTTGGTATTTCGGCGCTCATATTTTTTGGTACTTTTGAAGCCATGAGGGTAGCCGGAACTTATGAGAGTCGAACGATATTTCTAGCATCAATAATGTCACTTCTTTTTCTGTGGCAAATTATTCAGCTAAAAATTAAGAGAAAACGCAATCCATCCATTGCGCTTCGCCTATTACAGTATTTAAGTTTTATTGAAATGGCGCTGAACCTTTATCGCATCTTCTTTTTATTTTCATCTTCAACAGTCATCAGCATGGTTTCTGAAATTCCTCAGATATTGATCTTAATCACTGTAGGAATTTTGTTAATTAATACCCTTTCATATATTTTTACTATTGCATATTGGGCTGAACGTATTTCAATCGATAACTATCAAAAGAGGGTTGAAAATACGGAAATTAAATCTCTTTTGGATGAGCGGGAGCTATTAATAGCATCTTTGCTAAAAGCGAATAAAACATCAGTCACTGGTGCATTGTCTGCCTCCATTGCGCATGAGTTAAATCAACCGCTAGCTGCTACTAGTTTAAATATTCAGTATTTGCAGAAGAAATTAGCTGATGGTGATTTAAGCACCGCAACGCAAGTAGAAATTTTAAATACCTTGATGGTTGACAATCAGCGATCTGCAAGCATTATTCGCTCTTTGAAGGGAATTTTTTCAGATAAGAAGGTTGGTGTAGAAAGATTTATCTTCCCCAATCTGATGGAATCCATCGCTAGCATCCTTAAGCCTGAACTTACGGCCCAAAAAATTCAACTGAAACTCAGTTTAGATCCTGAATTTAGAATTCAAGGGAATCGTGACGAGTTGCAGCAGGTCATGTTGAATTTGGTGGGTAATGCGATTCAGGCGCTAAACACCAATAATCAATCTCCAAAGATTATTTCCATTAAAGGGCGGTACATTTCCGAGGGTACTGAAATCTCTGTCACTGATAATGGAATGGGTGTGCCCCTATCATCTCAAGCGCATCTTTTTGATTTGCTTACTGGCAGTAAATCAAAGGGGATGGGTTTAGGGCTTTGGCTTTGTAAACATATTATTACGCGTCATGGTGGTAAGATTTTTTATCAGGATGCAGAAAATGGTGGAGCGCAATTTGTGATACGGCTCTCCTTAAAATCTCCTCTTTAGCCAAGCTCTTTAAGGAGTAAAAGCTCCGCCAGCCTCAAGGGCACTAATAGCCTCAGTTGTGATCCCTAGCTCTGCCAATATCTCACTATTATGTTCACCCAATAAAGGGGGGTGTCTGCGCACCTGTTGAGGGGTGCCATTCATTTTTACGGCAAATCCAATATTGGGGACTTTGCCTTCAATGGGGTGATCGATTTCCATCCGCATTTTGCGATGTTGCCCATGATCACTATCAAATGCCTGAGGATAAGTGTTTATCGGCCCTGCAGGAATACCTGCAGCTAACAACAGATCTACCCATGCTTCACTGGTTTTTTGAATAAAGGTTTTTTCTAATTCAGCAGCTAACTCTAAGCGATTGGCTAGGCGCAATGGATTTGTTATAAAGCGCGCATCCTCAAATAAATCTGGACGATTAATTTTTTCGCACAGGAGCTTCCATAGTTTTTGATTGGTTGCCCCCATCACAAAATATCCGTCAGCAGATTTCATAGCTTGGTAGGGTGCACTCATATGATTTGCAGTACCAAGCTTATAGGGTTCAACGCCAGTACCCCAGTATTGAGCGGTATCCCAAATTGAAAACGCTAATGCAGAGTCAAATAAGGAGGCGTCGATGAATTGACCTTCGCCGGATTTTGTTTTACCGATATAAGCAGACAAGATGCCGTATACCGCAAATAGGGCACAACCAATATCAGCTACTGGAACCCCCGCTTTTACAGGTGGGCCATCAGGGTAGCCAGTCACGCTCATGATGCCTGACATCGCTTGTGCCATTAAATCAAAGCCTGGACGATCTGCCCAAGGTCCAGTTTGACCAAAGCCGGAGATGCTGGCATATACCAAGCCAGGGTTGATGACTTGAAGAGTAGGGTAGTCAATACCCAGTTTTTTCATGACACCAGGTCGATAGTTCTCAACCAAAATATCCGCAGTTTTGACTAATTCAAAAAACACTTTTTTACCGGCGTCAGTTTTTAGGTTCAAGGTAATACTGCGTTTATTGCGGTTCATATTCAGAAAGCCCATGCTATCTGAACCTTTCATCTTGAAACCCATCGCCCCTCGGGTTTGATCTCCTGTACCAGGAGGCTCTACCTTAATAACATCTGCTCCTAGATCGGCTAGGAGCATGCAGCAATATGGCCCTGCCATGACCTGACTGACATCCAATACCCTCACTCCAGCAAGAGGTAATGGTGGTTTTATCTGATTTATAGGTGTTTTCATCATTGTCTCAATGGTTTATATATGTTTAGAATGGTCTTCGAATAGTATCAAACACAATGAAAAAAATTGGAGACTCTATGTTGCTGATTGCGCCGAAGTCCACGGCTCGTATTCTTCTAGCGCTGATGATCAGCGCTTTTCCTTTACTCTCATTTGCACAGACAAACTATCCTACTAAGCCTATTCGTTTAATTGTTGGCTTTGCTCCTGGTGGTGGAACTGATATTGTGGCGCGTGCAATCGCCCCTAAAATGAGTGAGATTTTGGGACAAACTATTGTGATTGAGAATAGGTCAGGCGCCGCAGGAACTATCGGAGCTGATTTAGTCGCTAAATCAAACCCTGATGGATATACCCTTTTAATGGGGCACTCTAATTCCAATGCCATATCGCCTTTTGTTCTCACAAATGTTCCTTATAACCCAGCTACCGATTTCACACCCATTACCTATTTGGGATATGTGCCTAATGTTTTGGTTGTCAAATCATCATTGCCAGTGAACACCGTAGCGCAACTGATTTCTTTGGCTAAATCCAATCCAGGGCAAATGACATACGGTTCATCTGGTATTGGTAGTACGCAACATTTAGCAGGCGCACTATTTTCAAAGATTGCTGGTATTACGATGAATCACGTTCCCTATAAAGGAAGCGGTCAAGCGATTATCGATTTACTCGGTGGTCAAATTACGATGAACTTTGATACCTTGCCACCAAATTTGCAGCAAATTAGGCAAGGTAATTTAAAGGCTTTAGCGATCTCTACACCAAAACGTTTAAGCCTACTGCCCAATGTGCCCACATTTAATGAAGTAGGTATTGTCGGTTTTGATGTTACCAATTGGTATTCCGTGATGGGGCCAAAGAGCATGGACCCTGCAGTAGTCAATAAAATTGACCAAGCAGTTAAAGGTGCAATGAATGATCCTGAGATTAAGAAAACGCTTGATTCACAAGGGTTACAGCCAGAAGGGCCTACAACTCCAGCAGCATTTAGTCTCTTTTTGGCAGGTGAGCTTACTAAATATCAACGCTTGGTGAAAAGTTTAAATATCAAACCTGAGTGAGCCATCATTCATGAGCTCTCAAGAGCATCAGGATAAGCTTGCGCAAGTAGTCTTGGAGGTGCGCGGCAATATTGCCTACATGACCTTTGATCATGTAGTTGCCCGCAACGCTATGACGGTGGGTATGTATCAGAGCCTTCAGACCCTATGCATGGATATTGCGAAGAATCCAGAAATTCGGGTTCTGGTTCTGCGTGGCGCTGGAGGAAAGTCTTTTGTAGCCGGTAGTGATATTGCTCAGTTCGCAGATTTTCAAAGCGGACAAGACGGAATTCACTACGAAGAGAGAATCGATCAATACCTGGCTCCCTTAGCAATGCTGCCCATTCCAACCATTGCGGTGATTGAGGGCATGGCTGTAGGTGGTGGTTTGGCAATCGCCACCTGCTGTGATTTTCGCATTGCTACCCCAGATGCACGCTTTGGAGTTCCGATTGCTAAAACGCTGGGAAATTGTTTATCGGCTAGTAATTTAGCGTGGTTAGTCAGTCATTTAGGTGTTCCGATCGTCAAGCGCATGCTGCTATTGGCAGAAATGATTTCTGCGCCAGAGCTATTGAAGCAAGGATATTTATTCAATATATGTGAAGCGAAAGATCTCGATCAAGAAGTTCATGCATTGGCTGAGCGCCTTAGATCTTTAGCCCCAATCACACAAAAATCCTCAAAGCTCATGCTGGCAAGACAAATTGCTAATCAAGCAACTGATTGTCAGGATTTAATTAGTGAGACCTATGCGAGTGCTGACTTTAAGCATGGCGTCGCATCTTTTTTGAGTGGAGTTGCTCCAAGATGGACCGGAAAGTAAGTTAATCTAAAAATAGTTCTTGAAGATTATTCAGATACCTTAATCCCTGAGGGGTTCCTTTTAGAACTGTGGGATCGGGATCAAGTAGACCCTTTTTGCTCGCCTCATCCAATCCTTTGCTAATCGTATTTAGCGGAAGTCCTGTACGCTCAGTGAAGGTATTAGTAGCTACACCATCCGTTAGCCTCAAGGTGTTGA
This sequence comes from Polynucleobacter sp., assembly GCF_040400325.1. Classification (GTDB taxonomy): domain Bacteria; phylum Pseudomonadota; class Gammaproteobacteria; order Burkholderiales; family Burkholderiaceae; genus Polynucleobacter. The sequence goes on along the minus strand of NZ_JBBAQK010000009.1, from coordinate 97,474 downwards.
GCATGAATTCAAAAGGAAGATCAGCCGCAGGAATATCTTTAGACTCTATCAACGCATTGCCTTTTTGTTCGATGGCCTGCATATAGGTTTCTGGATGGCGTTCACGAACCTGACGAGTAATTTTGTCAGGAAAAGAAATTTTTCCATGAGCACCAGCGCCAATACCAATGTAATCACCAAAGCGCCAGTAATTTAAATTATGTTTGCACTCCATACCTGGCTTGGCATACGCAGATATCTCATAACGCTTCAATCCCGCTTTAGTCAGCAGGTCTAGGCTTTGCTCAAAAATAGCATCCACGACATCTTCGCTAGGCAGCTTAGGTGGGAAGTTAGCAAAGTAAGTATTCGGTTCAAGTGTAAGGTTATAAAAAGATAGGTGGGGCGTCTTAAAGGCTAAAGCCGTTTCCACATCCCGTTTGGCATCATCCAAGGTCTGCATGGGTAGGCCATACATTAAGTCTAAATTGACTGATTTGAAATGTTGTAAAGCGATTTCAATAGCACGCTTTGCTTCTGCTCCATTATGAATGCGTCCTAGGGCTTTGAGCTGTGGATCTTGAAAACTTTGAATCCCTAAAGAAACCCGAGTAATGCCAGCTTTAGTAAAACCAGCAAACTTTTCTGTTTCTACTGAACCAGGATTGGCTTCCATCGTGATTTCAGCATCGGGTTCTAGATGGATACGCGCGCGTATGGCAGACAGCAAACTATCCATCCCCTGGGCAGAGAGTAGGCTAGGCGTACCACCACCAATGAAGATGCTGTGAACTTGTCGGCCCCAAATACGAGGAAGCTCAGTCTCTAGATCTGCTATCAATGCATTGATATAGCGCTCTTCATCAAACCCAGATGTAAGGCTTGCACCTTCTTTAATTTGATGCGAATTAAAGTCGCAATAAGGACATTTTTTTTCACACCAAGGAAAGTGAATATACAAAGACAATGGCGGAAGTGCAGTGAGCACAATTTTGTTGGCATTGCTGCTAATCGCCATCACTTGGCTCGATCTTGTAATTGAAAAATTAATTCTCGTAATGCTTTGCCGCGATGACTCAGAAGATTCTTTTGCTCAGGAGTGAGTTGGGCTGCAGTCATTTGAAGATCAGGTAAGAAAAAATGAGGGTCATAACCAAAACCATGAGAACCGACAGTTTCATCTAAAAACAAACCATGCCAACGTGTCTGCATAATCAATGGTTCAGGATCATTCGCGTATTGCACCATCACTAGAGCGCAAACATAATGCGCCGCTCGATCTTCAATGCCATGCAGAACGGCAATTAATTTTTGATTGTTGGCAGCATCATTAGCAGATTCACCTGCATAGCGTGCTGAGAAAACACCTGGCTGACCGCCTAAGGCTTTGACGCAGATGCCTGAATCATCAGCAAGTGCCGGCATACCACTAGCAGCGCTTGCATGACGTGCTTTGGTTAAAGCATTTTCCACAAAAGTATGATGTGGTTCTTCGCTCGCAGGAATCCCTAAATCTCCTTGAGGAATGACCTCAAAATGAAGGGGCGCTAATAGCTCTTGAAATTCTCGCAGTTTGCCGACGTTATTAGAGGCTAAGACTAGTTTTTGCATGCTTTACTGATTATTTTAAGGACTGGATTTGCATTTGGGTTAACTCGCCAATTCCTTGTTCTGCTAGATCCAAAAGAGCATCTAGTTCAGCTCTAGAGAAGCTTGCTCCCTCAGCGGTACCTTGTACTTCAATCATGCCGCCTTGACCTGTCATCACTACATTCATATCAGTATCGCAAGAGGAGTCTTCGGGGTAATCCAAGTCCAGCACAGGAATTCCTTGAAAAATACCAACCGAGATTGCCGCAACACTATCGATGATGGGATCTTTGGTCAGTGCGCCGCTGTTGAGTAATTGGTTTACTGCATCACGTGCAGCAACATAGGCACCAGTAATGGAGGCAGTACGTGTACCGCCATCAGCCTGCAAAACATCACAATCTAAGTGAATCGTGCGCTCACCTAAAATTTTGAGATCAAAGACGCTGCGCATGGCACGCCCAATGAGGCGTTGAATTTCTTGGGTACGTCCAGATTGTTTGCCGCGTGCCGCTTCACGATCACTGCGAGTATGGGTAGAGCGGGGTAGCATGCCGTACTCTGCTGTAACCCATCCTTCACCAGATCCTTTTTTATGGGGAGGCACCTTTTCCAAGATGCTGGCCGTACACAGCACCTTGGTGTCACCAAAGGCAATCAGTACAGAGCCTTCAGCATGCTTAGTAAATGCTCTGGAAATGCTGACAGGGCGTAATTGCTTAGGAAGACGTCCGCTAGGGCGGCTCATATTGGCTGGATTTGTGGCGCTCATGAAATTTGGTCCTATGGGTTAGCTATCAATCTACAATGTTCCTATGATATCGAGCATGACTGGTTATGGCAGCGCTTCCCGCCAAGTCTCCCTAGGAGGTGGTGTGGTTGCTGATCTGCAGGTGGAGTGTCGGGCTGTTAATAGCCGCTTTCTGGATTTAGGCTTTCGTCTTCCGGACGAGTGCCGTGGGGCTGAACCTGCCCTTAGAGAAATGGCGACTCAAGAGTTGTCTCGCGGAAAAGTGGAGTTTAGAGCTGCTTGGCGGGTTAACGCAGGAGCTGCTTCTAGTAGTAAAGCGAACTCACATGTTTTGGGGGCACTTAATAAAGAGCGTCTCGATGCTTTATATACCCTTCAAGAAAAAGCACAGGAAGCTTTTCCGAAGGCAACTGAGATGACGATCTCCGATATCTTGCGCTGGCCTGGAGTCGTTTCAGAACCGCGTGGCGAGGAAGATGGTTGGATTGCTGCCACAGTCGAGGCTGGACGTGCCGCTCTAACTTCATTAATAGAGAGTCGCCGCGCTGAAGGTAAATCCTTGGTTGGCGTGCTCACCAACATCACAGGCAAGATGCGCGATATTGTGGCTGTCATCGAACCTAAAGTACCTCTTTACGTGACGCAGTATCAAGAGAAATTAACAGAGCGCTTGTCTGAAGCCTTAGCCGCTCAAGAGCAATCTAAGGGTGGCCCAGAACTGATGGATCGGATACGACAAGAGGTAGTGCTCTATGCCGTCAGAATCGATGTAGCAGAAGAGTTTGCCAGACTAAAAACCCATTTGGACGCAGTAGATAAAGCCTTGATAGGTAAAGGCCCTGTAGGTAAACGCCTGGATTTTCTGATGCAAGAACTCAATCGCGAAGCCAATACACTGAGCTCTAAGTCAGTATCTGAAGAATGTACTCAAGCTGCATTAGAGCTTAAGCTTTTCATTGAACAAATGCGTGAACAAGTCCAAAACTTAGAGTAATCCTTACAATCACTTTATGACTAGTCCGATTTTGTCTCCCTCCTATCAAGGCAGTATGTTGATGATTGTGGCCCCTTCAGGTGCTGGTAAATCATCGTTGGTTAATGCTTTGCTGCAAGATGACGCTGGTTTGAAATTATCCCTTTCAACAACTACTCGTGCACCTCGCTCAGGAGAAGTCGATGGAAAAGATTATCGCTTTGTCACAAAAGAAGATTTTATACGTGAGCGTGATGCAGGACAGTTTTTAGAGTGGGCAGAAGTGCATGGCCATTTTTATGGCACCTCTCGCCCCTGGATTGAGTCACAGATGATAGCGGGTAGCGACGTCATGCTAGAGATAGACTGGCAGGGAGCTCAGCAGATACGTAAGATCATTCCGTCAACACAGTGGATCTTCATTTTCCCGCCATCAATCGAGGCCCTAGAGGAGCGTTTACGTAAACGGGGTCAGGATGATGAAGCTACTATTGAACGCCGCTTAGCTGCTGCTCATATTGAGCTTGGACATGCCCATGAGGCCGACTTTATTGTGGTCAATGACTCCTTTGAGCAGGCCTTGGCTGACTTAAAGTACATTTTGGCTGCTAGCAGGCTTCGATCTGGACCCAGCATGGCCCGAAACCCAGCGCTTTTGAAGCGCCTTGGGGTGTAATCAGTTATCCTATAGGTATTGAAGCTAAATTAAGTGAGTCCAGCATGGCACGTATTACTGTAGAAGATTGCCTTAAAACCATCCCAAATCGTTTTGAACTAGTCTTGGCGGCAACTTATCGCGCTCGCCAATTGGTTCAAGGTCACTCGCCACGTGTTGAGTCCAGAGATAAAGCCACTGTAGTTGCTTTACGTGAAGTGGCTGCTGGTGTGACTGACCGTGACATGTTGACCAAAGTACCTTTGTAAAAAAGGAGTTCCGGTGTGGAGCTCCCTTTAGGTTCACCAAAATCATCGGAATATTCTGGAGGGGTCTCACCCAATGAGGCCTCTGGTTTAGCAGGGCAAGCAGATCTTTTAGTTGCTGAACCACAAGCGAATAAAAAATCTATCTTAGCCACTTTGTTGGCACACTCTAGTCGTCATTTATTTGGGCCCACCTCTGCTCCCAAGTCGCCGCTAAAACATCAAGTTGTATCGATCGAAGGTTTATTAGCAAAACTAGGCTATCTCAAGCCAGTTGAAATAACGCTCATTAAAAAAGCATTTCAGTTTTCTGATGCTGCACACCTAGGTCAGTATCGACATAGTGGCGAACCTTACATTACCCATCCTGTAGCAGTTGCAGAACTTTGCGCCACTTGGCGCTTAGATGCGCCTTCAATCATGGCGGCCTTATTACATGATGTGATTGAAGATACCGGCTCCTCCAAAGCAGATCTAGTAGAAAAGTTCGGCAATAAAGTAGCAGAGCTAGTTGAAGGTCTTACTAAGCTTGATAAATTAGAGTTTCAGAGTCATGCAGAAGCCCAGGCAGAGAGCTTTCGTAAGATGTTTATGGCGATGGCTAGGGATGTCCGCGTCATCCTAGTGAAGCTGGCTGACCGTACCCATAATATGCGTACCTTAGATGCGGTACCGATGGAGAAGCGTCGCCGAGTAGCCGCCGAAACCATTGAGATTTATGCACCGATTGCTCACCGCTTAGGTTTAAATATTATCTATCGCGATTTACAAGATCTCAGCTTTCGCTTTGCTATGCCGATGCGGTTTAGAGTCATTGAGGGGGCAGTCAAGCGGGCACGTGGCAATCGTAAAGAAATGGTTGAAAAGATTTTGCAAGCCACCGGGATGGCATTTGCAAAAGCAAATTTAGAAGTAGATCTTAGGGGCCGTGAAAAAACCATCTTTAGCATCTATAGCAAGATGCGAACTAAGCACTTAAGCTTTTCACAAGTCTTAGATGTCTATGCTTTTAGGGTAACCGTACATAGTATTGATGAGTGCTACCGCGCCCTGGGCTTATTGCATTCCTTGTACAAGCCGATGCCTGGAAAATTTAAGGATTACATAGCCATTCCCAAGCTTAATGGTTATCAATCACTACACACCACTCTCTTAGGGCCATCCGGTGTTCCTGTTGAGTTTCAAATTCGTACAACAGAAATGCATGCTGTAGCAGAGGCTGGAGTCGCAGCCCATTGGGCTTATAAGGACGGCTCGCCTGATATGAGCGAAGTTCAAAATCGTGCTCATCAGTGGCTGCAGTCTTTGATTGATATTCAGGACAGTAGCGGTGATTCACAAGAGTTCTTAGAACATGTGAAGATTGACCTTTTCCCAGACGCAGTCTATGTCTTTACTCCTAAAGGCCAAATTCGTGCTTTGCCGCGTGGCGCTACTGCACTTGATTTTGCATACTCTATTCATAGTGACTTAGGTAATACCTGTGTTGCTGTCAAGATTAATGGATTGCAGTTGCCTTTGAGAAGTGAATTGAAGAATGGCGACATTATTGAAGTAATCAATTCAGCCAATTCACAGCCTAATCCAGGTTGGCTAGCATTTGTGAGGACGGGCAAGGCACGTGCTTCCATTCGGCATTCCTTGAAAACAAAACATTATGCAGAGTCCTTACAGTTGGGCGAGAGATTGCTAGCGAGTGCATTACGTCAGCAAGGGGTTGATGGGGCATTAATTACCCCAGAAATTTGGGAAAAACTCATGCATTGGACGGGCGATAAAAATCGCGAAGAGGCTTGCGTCAATATTGCATTAGGACGACGGTCTCCCCAAGAGCTTGCTATCCGCTTAAAGATTCTGATTGATGATGAAGGAGGATCTGAGCAGATGCGTCTTGGCGCTGCAGATTGGGTCGCGCCGTCCCAAGAGATCCATCACCACCAAAGGCAAGCTATTTTAGTTGATGGGCGCGAAGGTAATTCGATTAGTTTTCAAACTTGCTGTCATCCCATTCCCGGTGATAGCATCATCGGTTATCTCGGTAAGGGTGAGGGCCTGCAAGTTCACACGAATGAATGCCCAATCGCATTGCGCATGCATTCAAAAGATAGCGATAAGTGGGTTGAGGTTGAGTGGGGTAAAGAGCTCAATCGTGAGTTTGAAGTTGATCTTGCAATAGATACACTGCAGGGCAAAGGTGTTCTCGCTCGTGTCGCTAGTAGCGTTACCGCTGCTGATTCCAATATTATGAATGTTTCAATGGAAGACCGTTATAAAGAAGACTCAGTCACTATACGGTTTACGATTCAAGTGTATGACCGACTCCATTTATCCAAAGTGATGCGAAGCCTGCGGACTAACCCAGACGTGATGAGAGTGATTCGGACTCGGGCAATTTAGGCGCATTGCTCAAAGATACTGGACATTCAGAATTTCAATTTCAGCAGGGCCGGTGGGTGTTTGAATTTTGACGCAATCACCCAGTCTTGCCTTAATTAAAGCCTTTGCAATTGGTGATACCCAGCTTACATGTCCTTTATCTAAATTAACTTCATCGACACCAACAATAGTGATGATGGTTTCCTTGCCAGCTGATGAACCAGCAAGCGGCGAGTAGCTTACTGTGGCACCAAAAAAAACTTGATCAGCATCTGCATCACCTGATTTACGAGCAGAATTATCGACAACTACAGCAAATTCAAGTCGTTGGTTTAAAAACCGAATTCGGCGATCAATCTCTCGTAGACGCTTTTTTCCATAGATATAGTCACCATTTTCGGAGCGATCTCCATTCGATGCAGCCCAATGGACCACCTTGACAACCTCTGGCCGATCGAGGTTTAAGAGCTGTAGAAGCTCTTTTTTAATGCGTTCGTGTCCTGTTGGGGTAATGTAATTCTTCTCTTCCATGGCATAATTATGACTGTTGCGGCTGTAGCTCAGTTGGATAGAGTACTTGGCTACGAACCAAGGGGTCGTGGGTTCAATTCCTGCCAGCCGCACCATTTCATATTGGGAGCCTAGTTTTCACTAGGCTCCCTTCATTTTGAAGCACTTTTTTATGTACTGCCCCAGATCCCTTTATAGTTTGGGTATGGTAATTTCAAAATCTACCCTTATCGCTAAGACCCCGCCAGTTGCCGTATGGAGTCCGATTGATGCTACAAATGCAAAAATCCTCCTAAGCGGAAAAGTCGATGTCTACACGCTTGGAGGAATCTGGACTGAGGTTCAGGAAGCACAAAATGCATGGTTAGCTCAGGGTAATGCCAGTAACAAAACGCTGATATTTGACGCCTCTCAGGTAAGCTCATTAGATGGCGCAGGAATGGCCTTTCTAATTGATATTCAAGAGTCCCAACAAAAAGTTGGTGGCACCTTTACTTTGGTCGGTCTTGATGCTCGCTACCAACCCTTGTTAAAAGAATTCAATCCCATCACCAATTTATTTCCAGTTCCTGCAGTCAAACCGCAGAGAAGTTTCATCGTCAGTGCTGGCATGGCCACGCAAAATTTGTTGGACGACACCAAAGGCTTAGTTACCTTTGCTGGACATTTATCTGCAGATTTGGTCTGGTCACTTATGCACCCACGCCAAGTGCGCTGGGGTGATTTTGTCAATGCAGCAGTACAAGCAGGCATTGCTGCTTTGCCAATAGTGGGCTTGGTTTCATTTCTGATTGGCGTTATTTTGTCTTTCCAGGCTGCTATTGGCATGCAGCAATTTGGGGCAACCTCTTTTGTGGGTCCAATAGCTGCTTTAGGGATTGTTCGTGAAATGGGGCCATTAATTACCGCCATTTTGCTTGCTGGACGTTCTTCTGCCGCATTTGCTGCAGAAATTGGCACGATGACCGTTAATAGTGAGGTTGATGCATTGGTTACTGGCGGATTAAGTCCCATCCGATTTTTAGTGGTGCCGCGTGTTCTTGCAGGAATCTTGGTCATGCCCATTTTGACTTTATATGCTGATATTGTGAGCATATTGGCATCGATGTTGACGATGCTGGCATACGGTATTCCATTTATTAATTTTTACAACGGCATGTTAGCTGCAGTCGGGATCGAAGACGTTGCATCGGGACTGATAAAAGCAACGCTTTTTGGCGTGGTTGTTTCTGCAGTAGGCTGCCTTAGAGGTATGCAGACGGGTACGGGTGCAGCAGCAGTAGGCATTTCTGCAACTAAGGCTGTGGTGAGTAGCATTGTGATGATCGTATTAGTAGATGGCATTTTTGCTGTAATCTCCTATAGGACAGGCTTCTAATGGCGATTGATCATCCAAGCTCCTACGCGATTGACGTACAAAATCTTATGGTTGGATATGGATCCAATGTACTGATGAAGGACCTCAATTTCACAGTTAATAATGGTGAAATTTTTGTAATCTTAGGTGGATCAGGTTGTGGCAAGTCCAGCCTTCTCAAAAATCTATTTGGACTCTATGAGCCGCTCTCTGGGGATGTTTTTATTGAAGGTCTAAATATCACTACAGCCTATGGTGTAGAGCGCCAAAAGATTATGACTAGCTTTGGAGTGATGTATCAGCAGGGCGCTTTATTTGGCTCAATGAATTTATTGGATAACGTCACACTTTTTATGCAGGAATATACCCAGCTTAGCCAAAGTGAAATGGATCTTTTGGCGCGTTGTAAGTTAGATTTAGTGGGCTTGCTTCCTTATGAGTCCTACATGCCTAGTGAAATTAGTGGGGGCATGCAAAAAAGGGCTGCCATTGCGCGCGCGATGGCGCTAGATCCCAAAATCTTATTTTTAGATGAACCTTCGGCTGGTCTTGATCCTATTACTTCAGCGGATCTTGATAGTACGATCATCGATCTATCAAAAAATTTAGGGATTACTTTTGTGATCGTTTCCCATGAATTGGCGAGCATTTATGCTATTGCTGACAAGGTCATTATGTTGGACAAGGGCGCCAAAGGCATTATTGCTGAAGGTGATCCCAAGGTTTTAAGAGATACCAGCAGCGATCCGCGGGTCCATCAATTCTTTAATCGCATTATGAGCAAGGATGTAGCATGAGTAATAACTCTAACCCCAATTATTTTCGTCTCGGTGCCTTTGTGCTTGTCGCAATCGGAGTACTTATCGCAGTCATTTTAACTTTTGGTTCAGGCAAGTTCTTCAAACAAGCTTTTTACTTAGAGACCTATATTAAGCAATCTGTTACAGGCCTAGATGCTGGTGCTGCTGTTCGTTTTAGGGGTGTGAAGATTGGGCAAGTGACTTCAATCGGATTAACAGGAGATACCTATGAAAAAGATCTACCGTTTGATCAAAGAAAGCAGTATGTAGTAGTGCGCATGAAAATTTTTGGAGAAGAGCTGACAAGAGAGCAGTTAAATCATTTCGTAAAGGAAAATCTGCGTGCTCGGGTTAAGTCTATGGGTATTACGGGTGTGAATTATATTGAGTTTGACTTTGTGAAAAACGCCTCAGAATACCCACCGTTACCCTTTACATGGGATCCTTTGTACCCGGTAATGCCAGCCATGCCAAATGAGACTGATGAAATCATTTCTGGTATACAAAAGTTTATCGCCTCAGCAAATGAAATGAATATCGAGCGAACTCAGAAAAAATTGGACGAGGTCTTGATGAATTTAAATACTATGATGGTTGGTGATAGTAAGGGCAATGAAGGATTTGTGCGATCGGTTAAAGACCTCAATCTCTTGCTGTCTCGCATTGCTAAGGTAACCGACAAAGATGAGTTGGATATTTTGATGCGTGAGCTTGTCGGGGCAGTGACCTCTTTACGTCAAACCATCACTAGTATTCAGGGGGATACTGGAGCTACATTAGAAAATCTCAAACAAACCAGCGAAAACCTCAATGAGCTTAGTCGTATTGCAAGCCAGTCGCCTGCGAGTCTGATTTGGGCAGAACCGCCACCGAAGATCGTGTTGCCGATGAATGGTACACAAAGTCCATCAGGAGCTCCAAAATGAAGCGCTTTATTCTGATTACAGTAATGCTGTTGACTCTAGTCGCCTGTTCCTTACCAACACGCGCACCCGTAGCACCTAGTGCATGGATGGTTGCTCCAGAGCGCACAGGAGCACCTTATAAACCTAGGACAGAATACTGGTTAAAAATTGGCGCTATTTCAGTAGCTCCCCCTTTTGATGGAAGGTCTTTGGTATATCGTTTGGGCGATCAGCGCTATGAAAAAGATTTTTATAACGTCTATTCTGCAATTCCTGCAGAAATGATTGCTAGTGCTGAACGTCAATGGTTTAATCAGGCCAATATTTTTTCCCTAACGCTGGGTGAGGGAAATAGTTTCTTCCCTTTTTATTCACTCCAAACAACCATTAATGATTTTTATGGCGATTATCGTGTGCGTCCAGAAGCAGTGGTGTCAATTGAGTTTGTACTAGCTGTTGCTAACGCTGGTAAAGGTAATCCCATTATTGGTGTAAATCGCTATTCGAGGCGGATCGCTCTTAAAGACAATACACCTGAGGCGCTTGTATTAGGTCAGCAGCAAGCGCTTGCCGAGATCTTTAAGGAATATGAGGCGCAGCTTTATCAATATGCAGGTAAATTACCAAAACCACTGGGGCAGTAATTTTATGAAATCGTTTATGTCTTACTCTTACATGATGGCAAATGAGTATCCATGGATTAATGCCAATGGGCCAGAGGTTTTTTCTAAAGAAATTAAAGCGGAGTTCTCAGTTTATAAAGAGTTAGTAGCAAAGCAGACATGACAACTAGATGAAACATAAATAGGCGGGGGATATATGGATTTAGGTATCAAGGGTAAAGTTGCTTTAGTGATGGCTTCAAGCCGCGGCCTTGGACAGGCAATGGCAGTCTCACTGGCTAAGGAGGGGGTAAAGGTTGCTGTTACTGGTCGAAACCCTGAGGGATTAAAGAAATCTGTTGAGCTCATTGAGGCGCTTGGTGGTGTTGCCATTGCTCTCAATTGGGATTTATCCGATCACTCTGTCATTGACGGCTTAGTTTCGAGAGTAGAGCAAGAGCTTGGTCCAATTGATATTTTGATTAACAATACTGGTGGACCGCCTCCAACATCGGCGACTGGACAAGACCCAGCTTTATGGCAAAAAAGTTTTAACGATATGGTACTTTCATTAATTGCCATTACGGATCGTGTATTACCTGGTATGCGTGAACGCAAGTGGGGGCGCATTATTACCAGTACGACTTCAGGTGCGATTGCGCCAATTAAAAACTTGGCGATTTCTAATACACTTCGCGCTGCTTTATCAGCGTGGTCTAAAACTTTGTCAGCTGAAGTGGCTGCAGAGGGTATTACTGTCAATATCATCATGCCTGGACGGGTTGCTACAGAGCGTTTGCGTCAACTTGATGAAGCTCGAGCTAAGCGAGAGTCTATTCCCTATGAAGAAGTGGTGAAATCAAGTTTGCGCTTAATTCCAATGGGGCGCTATGGAGATCCTACTGAATATGGTGATGCAGCTGCATTCTTAGCCAGCCAAAATGCTTCCTATATTACTGGCACTGTCATGCGGGTAGATGGCGGCCAGACACAAGCAGTTTGAGCAAATTTTTATCCCGCCTTTTTAAGGGCTTAAGCCAAGAACTACGATCAACTGAATTAGTTTGGTTGATCGTAGCTTTAACGCTATCCGTTGCAGCTCTATCGAGCGTTAGCTTCTTAGCTGACCGTATGCAAAGAACCTTTGCATTTGATGCGCGCCAACTTCTTGCCTCTGACTTATTACTTGCCTCTGATCAGCCCTTACCTGAGCGCTTTATACAAGAGGCTCAAAACAGACGTCTTCGTATAGCTGATACCGTAGTATTTCCCTCAATGGCAAGCTCAGGGGAGCACAGTAAGCTTGCTTCATTAAAAGCGGTCAGTGACCAGTATCCCTTGCGGGGTGCTTTGCGAGTAGAGCCAGTGAAGCAACAATCTTCTCTTTCAGGGCCACCACCCGGAAGCGTTTGGGTTGATGCTGCAATGCTTGCAACTCTGAAAGCATCAGTAGGCGATCGATTGAAGTTAGGAAACACTCAATTTGTGATTGACGGCGTTTTAACTCAGGAGCTAGATCGTGGTGCAGGCTTTATGAATTTTGCTCCTAGAGTCATGATGTCTCTGAGCGATTTACCAAAAACAGGTTTAGTTGGTCTGGGCAGCAGAGTAACTTATCGACTATTACTGGCGGGCACTGATTCTGATATACGAGCCTATGAACAGTGGGCAACTACTGAAATAGATAAGCAAGGATTAAGAGGTGTCAGGTTAGAGTCTCTGGAAAATGCTCAGCCCATGATGCGCAAAACCTTGGACCGTGCAGAGCGTTTTTTATCACTAATTGCTTTGTTAACAGCAATGGTTTCGGCTGTGGCAATTGCCTTATCTTCTCGCCGCTATGTCCTTAAGCAAGCCGATTCCTGTGCGGTGCTGAAATGCCTAGGGGCTAGTTCCTCCAGTATCTTTAAAAAACAATTACTAACACTATTGAGGCTAGGCCTGATTGCAGCCGTTTTGGGGTCTGCTTTAGGATTCTTAGTACAACAGCTACTTTTATTGGCGCTGGGTAATTTAGTCATTGGTAATTTACAGTCTGTTTCATTCTGGCCTGTGCTGTGGAGCGCTACCTTATCTGGGTTTCTACTAATGGGTTTTGCACTTCCACCACTATTAGGATTAGTAAAAGTTTCACCGGTTCGATTAATTAGAAAAGAGTACGCAGGATTACCGAGTGCTGCAATTTGGATTGCACTTTTTGGACTTGGTGCCTGTCTAGCGCTGATTGGTATTGCAGCACGTGATTGGAAACTGGCTCTATGGACTGCTCTGAGTTTTGGTGCTGCTGTTGCGCTGTTTTCTCTGATATCTTGGTTGGTACTGAGGATGCTATCTCGGATTCGTACGCAGTATTTTGTCTTACGTTTTGTTTTGGTAGCCCAGGGTAGGAGCGTGACTTATGCCATCGTACAAATTACTGCCCTAGGGATTGCAATCATGGCCTTACTCTTGATCTTGTTATTACGCCAAGATCTACTCAGTGCATGGCAGGGCAATACCCCTATGAATGCGCCTAATCGCTTCATGATTAATGTTCAAGAAAATCAAAAACAAGGTATTGATCAATTATTAATTGATGCGGGGGTTGGTAAGCCAGATTTTTATCCAATGGTACGGGGGCGGTTGATTGATATTAATCAGCAGACCATTTCACCAAATGCCTATCAGGATGAGAATGCGCGCCGTTTAGTGGATCGTGAATTCAATCTCTCCTATACCAATGAATTACCAAGCGGCAATAGAATACTTTCTGGAAAATGGTTTGAGGGCGATGAACCTCAGGTCTCGATTGAGATCGGAATTGCTAAAACCTTAAAATTAAAACTGGGTGATCGGCTCACTTTTGAAGTGGCTGGAGAAAAAGTAACTGCCCCAATTACTTCTTTTCGAAAGCTAGATTGGGGATCTATGCGGGTCAACTTTTTTGTGATTATGCCGCCTAGCTCATTAAATCAGTTGCCACAATCATGGATTACCTCTTATTACCAAGACTCAAATCGTAATAATCTGGATTTTCGTTTAAGTCAAACCTATCCGAACCTGACTGTGGTGGATGTCACGGCATCTTTACAACAGATTCAAGAGGTTTTAAACAGACTAACGGCAGCATTAAGTTTGTTATTTGCATTTACAGTGCTGGCAGCAGTCTTAGTTTTAATTGCTGCTATCTCAGCTACTCAAGATGAACGCTTTAGAAATGCAGCGCTACTTAAGGCGCTAGGCGCTTCACGTCAGGTGTTGGCACGTATCGCTACTACCGAGTTGATATTGATTGGCGCAATCGCTGGTACGCTCGCTGGTATAGCTGCTGGAATGGCAGCTTGGGCTCTAGGGCGTTATGTTTTAGAGATTGAGTTTCATTCGTTTTTTCAATCGCTCATAATGGGCCTTGCGTTTGGCGTTTCGTCCTGCTTATTAGCTGGATACCACTTTCAGAAAAGAATACAAAAGGCTACTGCAGTTGAATGCCTGCGCGCTATTTGAGTGTTACCAGATTTTTGGGAAGCTCGACTAAGCGGGTGCCTGCTAATCGATCAGGTAATCCTTGGCGTAATGCCTTATCCTTGCGATCAAAAAAGATGGATAGTGGCCAAAGAAAAAGGACCACTGCAAATAACATCTCAATGATGAGCCACTTTTCCAGATGAAAAATAGCTTGTAACGCAACACAAGGAAAAATCCACAGAGAGCCAAACATATAACGCCAAGAAGCCTGGCGTCGATTCAAGGTGTGACCATCTTTGCCAATGATTCTTATTCGCCAAGTTTGCATGGCTAAGGTTTGTCCAGACTTAGTCCAATACCAAACGAAATAGATGCCAAGTACCATATATAGGTAGAGAAAAGTAAGCCAACTCGGTAGTGCGATTCCAAAGAGGACGCCTAAGCCCAGATTGGGCAATAGAAAGATAAGTGCGATGACACCTAGCAACACTAATTGCTCATATAAGCCACAGAAGACACGTCGCCAAAAGCTGGGTGAAGGCAAAGCTTTTAATTCAGCAGGTGTCATATAGCTGCTTAGTCATCGTTGGTAAATAAGGGTTAGTTATTGCTGGTACTACTTTCAGAGCTGCTACTTGGTGTAGGAGATTCTGCTGGTGGACTAGCTAAGATAACAGGCTTTTGCCTATTTGGTTGCTGTTGTAAAGTAGGGGCACTTGTAGCAGTAGGTTTTTTCTTGGCCTCAGATTCTGCTAATTTCTTTTTTTGTTCATCGCTCAGTTTTTGATAGGCACTCCAAGCCTCAGCCTTTTTATCAGCAGGAAATTTGAGGCTACTCAGATAGTTGTCACGCGCAAGACGGCGCTCTTTCTGTGAGAGGTTAGACCAGCTCGCCATTCGAGACTGAAGGCGCTCTTGATCCTGTGAGCTCATTTTTGGGTAGATGTTAGACACCTGCGTCCATTTTTTGCGGCTATCAGGCAGCATGTAGTCCCAGTCGCTTTCAAGTGGCGCCAGAATTTTTTGTTGACTGGGTTTTAAACTTTCCCAAGTGCCGTCTGGTTTTTTTTCTGGAATACCGCTCGCTCTACTATGGGCACTGCTGACGCTGCTTGTCGTCTGTGCTAGAGCAAGATTTGATGTAATGGGAACCAAAGCAATAGCTAGGCAAACGCTAGCAAAAAAAGACTTTAGGTGAAAAGACATTCGACTGAACTCTTTAATTATTTACTTTGTATTGAATCAGTCGAGTCACTATTTGAGTCAGAAAGCGGGCCATTTTTTAAGAAGGCCATAAAGCCTCTGTCAGCATAAGCGTCAGGCGGCACTTCATCACTTAAAAGTGCAGCATCCACTTCAGCAATATCATTGATTCTTGAATCACCTTGCCATTCTGCAATACCAATAAGGCCAAAAACTAAAACCACGAGAGGCGCAAGCCAGCCAATGGTGTCCCATATCGGATTAGAAGATCTAGAACTCCAGTTCCCACTGGAACTTACCAAAGCATGTTTACGAACCCGAAGTTTTTCAGGTTTTTTAAGAGAAATAGCCTTCATACGGGCTGCATAAAGACGGTCTTTGATTTCTTTTGGCAGGGTGCCACTGCGTAGCAAGGCAGCACTAGCCAGGCCAAATTGGTCGTCTTGCTTCTGGCTTAGTTGATCTTCGGAGTGTTTCACAGCGTAATTCCTTTTAATTTCAATGCTTTAGCTAGGGCTTGGGTTGCCCTAGAACAATGCGTTTTGACGCTGCCTTCACTACAACTCATTGCTTTGGCAGTTTCAGAAATGCTAAGCTCATCCCAATAACGCATTAGGAAGGCTTCTCGTTGACGTACAGGTAATTTTGATATTTCTGACTCTAGGGCCTGTAAAAGCTGACTTTGCTCTAGTTTTTTAGCAGCATCTTGGTGAATGACGCTATCGTCAGGCGCCGAAAGTGACTCTAGGGGGTCAAAATCATCACTTTTACTTGATTTATTACCCATATTCGAAAATAGAGTGACCCAGGTATTTCGGACCTTTTGACGTCTGAACCAGTCATGAATCCGATTTTGCAGGATTCGAGTGAACACCAATGGGAGCTCAGCAGCAGGTCGATCACCATATTTTTCAGCTAACTTAATCATGGCATCCTGAACGATATCGAGGGCAGCGTCATCGTCACGGACAGCGTAGACCGCTTGCTTAAAGGCGCGCTGCTCAATGCTGCTCAGAAAGTCAGATAGTTCTTGGGCTGATGCCATGCAGTCGATTAGACCTGAATCGGTGATAAATGATCTATTTTAGGGGATTGCTATAGAATATAGCGCTTACTACCTAGATTCTCATTTACGAAGTGGTTTTTTCTGGTAGCAGCGCCGTTCGAACTCGGGCCATAAGCAAGAGACAGAACAGACCAATCAATTTTTTGCCGAAAATTGCAAAGGACGAAAGAAAATGAATACAAGCAGCGCCGAATTTTTAGCTACTAAAGCTAACAAAGACTCAGCAAATCCAAATACCGCAGCAGCACCTATAGAAATGATTGGTGCTGAAATGCTGGTGACAGCATTGCATAAAGAAGGGGTTGAATACGTTTGGGGT
Organism: Polynucleobacter sp.; assembly: GCF_040400325.1. Lineage (GTDB taxonomy): Bacteria > Pseudomonadota > Gammaproteobacteria > Burkholderiales > Burkholderiaceae > Polynucleobacter. The sequence continues at coordinate 80,678 of NZ_JBBAQK010000009.1, read as the reverse complement.
TACCCAGGCGGCTCAGTGCTCTTTATATATGATGAAATTTTCAAGCAGGATAAGTTTGAGCATATTTTAGTTCGTCATGAACAGGCAGCAGTTCATGCGGCTGATGGTTACGCACGCGCAACAGGAAAAGTTGGCGTTGCCTTAGTAACATCTGGCCCCGGAGTAACCAATGCCGTAACTGGTATTGCTACTGCTTATACCGATTCCATTCCGATGGTGATCATTAGCGGAAATGTTCCGACATATGCTATCGGTGAAGATGCTTTCCAAGAAGCGGATACCGTTGGTATTACGCGACCAGTTGTGAAGCACAATTTCCTGGTTAAGGATGTGAAAGATCTACCATTGGTTTTGAAAAAAGCCTTTCATATTGCACAGACGGGACGTCCTGGCCCAGTATTGATTGACATCCCTAAAGATGTCTCAGCGGCTAAGGGTCTGTTTGTTTATCCAGAAACTTTAGAGATGCGTTCTTACAATCCCGTAGTGAAGGGGCATAGCGGGCAAATCCGTAAAGCAATTTCTCTACTGCAAGAAGCACAGCGTCCCTATATCTATACCGGTGGCGGTGTGATTTTGGCCGATGCTGCTCCTGAATTAAAAGAGTTTGCTGACCTACTGGGCTATCCCGTAACTAATACCTTGATGGGTCTTGGTGGTTTTCCAGGTTCCAGTCCACAGTTTGTCGGAATGCTAGGAATGCATGGAACATATGAGGCCAATATGGCGATGCAACATAGCGACGTATTAATTGCGATTGGAGCTCGTTTTGACGACCGCGTGATCGGTAATACAGTTCACTTTGCAAGTCATCCACGCAAAATTATTCATATTGATATTGACCCTTCCGTGATTTCTAAACGCGTGAAGGTAGATGTTCCGATTGTTGGCAATCTCAAAGAAGTACTACAAGAGATGACTGCGCAACTCAAAGCTGCCGCCCCCCGTAAAAACGGTGAGAAAGTTGCCGCATGGTGGGAGCAGATTAATGAATGGCGTAAAAAAGATTGCTTAAAGTACGACGAAGCTTCCCAAATTGTGAAGCCGCAGTATGTTGTTCAAAAGTTATATGAACTAACAGGTGGTGATGCTTTCATTACGTCTGATGTAGGTCAACACCAAATGTGGGCTGCCCAGTTTTATAAGTTTGATAAGCCACGTCGTTGGATCAACTCTGGTGGTCTTGGCACAATGGGAGTAGGTTTACCTTATGCCATGGGAATCAAAAAGGCATTCCCTGATAAAGATGTTTTTGCGATCACTGGTGAAGGCTCTATTCAGATGTGTATTCAAGAGCTGTCTACTTGTAAGCAATACAACACCCCAGTCAAGATCGTGTCTTTAAACAACCGCTACTTAGGTATGGTGCGTCAATGGCAGGAGCTTACTTATAACAAGCGCTATTCCAGTTCATATATGGATTCTTTGCCTGATTTTGTAAAGTTAGCTGAAGCATATGGCCATGTTGGGATGCTGATCGAGAAAAAGTCAGATGTTGAAGGGGCACTCAAAGAGGCTATTCGCCTAAACGATCGCACTGTATTTATGGACTTTCAAACTGACCCAGAAGAAAACGTTTGGCCTATGGTTCAAGCGGGTAAAGGTATTACCGAAATGCTGTTGGGCAGTGAGGATCTCTAATGCGACACATCATTTCTATTTTGATTGAGAATGAACCGGGTGCTTTATCTCGGGTGGTGGGTCTTTTCTCTGCGCGTGGTTACAACATTGAAACCTTGAGTGTTGCGCCGACTGAAGATCCTTCTCTATCTCGTATGACAATTGTTACTGTCGGATCTGATGATGTGATTGAGCAAATCACAAAGCATTTAAATCGCTTAGTTGAGGTTGTCAAAGTATTTGATTTGACTGAGGGGCCTCACATTGAGCGTGAACTCATGATGATTAAAGTTCGCGCTGTAGGAAAAGAGCGTGAGGAATTAAAACGTACCACTGATATCTTCCGCGGCCGCATTATTGATGTGACTGATAAAAGCTACACCATTGAACTGACTGGTGATAGCGCCAAAATAGATGCTTTTATTGATTCTATTGATCGCGCATCAATCCTAGAAACTGTTCGCTCGGGTGGTTCTGGTATTGGGCGTGGTGAACGAATTTTGAAGGTCTAATTTTTTTAACTGATTTATTAAGCAACAAAACATTTTCAATACAAGGAAAGAGCATGAAAGTTTTTTACGATAAAGACGCGGATTTGTCCCTGATTAAGGGTAAAAAAGTGACTATCATTGGCTATGGTTCACAGGGTCACGCACACGCATTGAACCTTAAAGACTCTGGCGTTAATGTCACTGTGGGTTTACGTAAGGACGGCGCTTCCTGGAGCAAAGCTACCAATGCAGGGTTGGCAGTAAAAGAAGTGGCTGAAGCAGTTAAGGATGCTGATGTTGTGATGATGCTATTACCTGATGAGCAAATCGGTGATGTGTACAAGCAAGAAGTGCACGGCAATATTAAGCAAGGTGCTGCCTTAGCTTTTGCCCACGGTTTTAATGTTCACTATGGTCAAGTTCAGCCACGTGCTGACTTAGATGTGATCATGATTGCGCCTAAGGCACCCGGACATACAGTGCGCGGCACTTATTCTCAGGGCGGAGGCGTTCCTCATTTGATCGCTGTATATCAAGATAAATCTCGCTCAGCTCGCGATGTTGCTTTGTCTTACGCTACTGCTAACGGCGGTGGTCGGGCCGGAATTATCGAAACAAATTTCCGTGAAGAGACTGAAACTGATTTATTCGGTGAGCAAGCTGTTCTGTGTGGTGGCGCTGTTGAATTGATTAAAGCCGGCTATGAGACTTTAGTTGAAGCGGGCTACTCCCCTGAGATGGCCTACTTTGAGTGCTTGCATGAGCTCAAGTTAATCGTTGACTTGATCTATGAAGGTGGTATCGCGAATATGAACTACTCCATCTCTAATAATGCAGAGTATGGTGAGTATGTGACTGGTCCGAAAATTGTTACGGAAGATACGAAGAACGCCATGCGTCAGTGTTTGAAAGATATTCAGACTGGTGAGTATGCTAAGAGCTTCATCTTGGAAAACAAAGCAGGTGCTCCTACATTGATTTCACGTCGTCGCTTAAATGCGGAGCATGAGATTGAAGTGGTTGGTGCTAAATTGCGTGCCATGATGCCTTGGATTGCAAAGAACAAATTAGTTGACCAGACCAAGAACTAAGAAGTACATCAATCGCATTACATAAAAGGCTCAGAACAGAATGATGTATCCACACCCCATTATTGCAAAAGAAGGCTGGCCGTATTTAGCGCTAGTGGGGATCATTGCTTTATTGGTTCACTATCTAGGTGGATTAGTTTGGTCTTGGCCGCTTTGGATTATTTTTATTTTTGTTCTACAGTTCTTTCGTGATCCACAGCGAATTTCAGCCTTAGGTCGCGATTTAGTTTTATCTCCAGCTGATGGACGGATTGTTGTGGTTGCAAAAGCGACTGATCCTTATGCTGGTCGTGAAGCGCTCAAAATTAGTGTGTTCATGAACGTATTTAATGTGCATTCGAACCGAAGTGCGGTTAATGGCTTGGTAAGAGAAATTCAGTATTTTCCAGGCAAGTTTGTGAACGCTGATCTAGATAAAGCTTCTACCGAAAATGAGCGTAATGCAGTCGTTATTGATGCCAATGGTCAAATCGTGACCTTGGTACAAGTGGCTGGGTTAATAGCGCGCCGAATTCTTTGCTATATCCATGTAGGTGATCGACTTAAAGCGGGAGAGCGTTATGGCTTTATTCGTTTTGGTTCTAGAGTGGATGTTTATTTGCCGCTCACTGCAGAACCCATGGTAAGTGTTGGCGATAAAGTTTTTGCAACAAATACTGCCCTGGCTCGTTTGCCAGGCCTAGATTAATTAGATTTCACTTTTACTAGGACGATTTTGCCAACTTTTCGCCGTCGTGGCCGTATCGATCGTAGTCGCTTATCTCAATCTCGCTCAGATCGCCCATCAAGTGATTGGGCAGATGAAGTTGGGGACGGCGTTGATTACGAAGTAGAGGAGCTGCATCCTCAAAAGCCTCGCTTACGTAGCAAAGGAATTTACTTACTCCCCAACGCTTTCACTACAGCAGCATTATTTTGTGGCTTCTTTGCCATTGTGAATGCAATGAACCATCAGTTTGAGGTTGCTGCGATTGCGATCTTTGCTTCTTTAGTCTTAGATGGTATGGATGGGCGCATAGCTCGCATGACAAATACCCAAAGTGCCTTTGGTGAACAATATGACTCGCTGGCAGATATGGTTTCTTTTGGTGTTGCTCCAGCATTGGTTGCTTACGAATGGGCGCTAAAAGATTTGGGCAAATGGGGTTGGTTAGCTGCCTTTACCTACTGCGCTGGTGCCGCCCTGAGATTGGCGCGCTTTAATGTGAATACCGGTGTTGTTGATAAGAAGTTCTTTCAAGGTTTACCAAGCCCAGCAGCCGGTGCCTTAATGGCTGGATTTATTTGGCTTGCTGATGACAATAAGATTCCTGTACGTGACACCGCCATCCCTTGGATTACCTTCTTCATTGCTGTCTATGCTGGCCTGACCATGGTCTCAAATGCCCGCTTTTATAGCGGTAAAGCCCTCGATGTACGCTATCGTGTGCCATTTGGCGTGATGGTCTTGATGATTTTGACCTTTGTGCTGATTTCTTCAAATCCACCCTTAACCTTATTTGGTGTTTTTGTGGTCTATTCGATCTCAGGATATGTCATTTGGGCCTGGGAGCGCCTCAGCGGGAAGCGTTTTAGCTAATTTCGGAATTTTCGGGTATATTAATTCTATGTTGATAAAGTTTTCACCTTTAACAGGTCTCCTTCTGCTAGCACTTAGCCTTGAGCTTGGGGCGGGTAAGGCCTGAGTTGATGAGATCTCAATAAATCATTAACCACCTCATACCAGCCCCAGCAAATTGCTGGGGTTTTTGTTTTGTAAGACTGAAATTGTGCAACAAATGAATGAAGCATTAAAAATTGGAGAGTAGTGATGAGCGATAAAGTAATTATTTTTGACACCACCTTGCGCGATGGAGAGCAATCTCCCGGTGCGTCGATGACTAAAGATGAAAAAGTTCGCATTGCTCGTCAACTGGAGCGCTTGAAAGTCGATGTGATTGAAGCTGGATTTGCAGCAAGCTCAGAGGGTGACTTCCAGGCAATTTCTGCGGTTGCTGCTGCAGTCAAGGATTCGATTGTGTGTTCCTTAGCGAGAGCGAATGATAAGGACATTACTCGAGCAGCAGATGCATTAAAGGCTGCAAAAGCTAAACGCATCCATGCATTTTTAGCAACCAGCCCCTTACATATGGCCGTGAAATTACGCATGTCTCCTGAGGAAGTATTAGAGCAAGCGAAGCGTTCTATTCGTTTTGCTCGAAATTTGGCTGATGATGTTGAATTTTCTGCTGAAGATGGTTATCGCTCAGAGATGGATTTTTTATGTCGCGTAGTAGAGGCGGTCATTAAAGAGGGTGCATCGACTATCAATATTCCCGATACTGTCGGTTATGCAACTCCAGAGTTATATGGTGATTTCATTAAGACTTTACGGACCCGTGTCCCTAATTCCGATAAGGTAGTTTGGTCAGTACATTGCCATAATGACTTGGGCATGGCAGTAGCAAACTCCTTAGCTGGCGTAAAGATAGGCGGGGCTCGGCAAATTGAGTGCACCATCAATGGCTTGGGTGAACGTGCTGGTAACACTGCGTTAGAAGAGATTGTGATGGCCTTACGAACTCGTAATGACTATTTCAATTTAATTTGCGATATTGATGCCAGTCAAATTGTTCCAGCCTCTAAGATGGTCTCGCACATCACTGGTTTTGTAGTGCAACCAAACAAAGCAGTTGTTGGTGCCAACGCATTTGCTCACACCTCTGGCATACATCAAGATGGTATTTTGAAAAATCGCGAAACCTATGAAATTATGCGTGCAGAAGATGTTGGTTGGGCTGCAAATAAAATTGTCTTAGGTAAATTGTCAGGCCGTAATGCCTTTAAACAACGTTTGCATGATCTCGGTATTGTGGTTGAGGCTGAAGCCGATATCAACGAGGCTTTTACGCGCTTCAAAACCTTAGCTGATCAAAAAACAGAAATTTTTGATGAAGATATTCTTGCCATCATGTCAGAAACTGCTTCAGCGGAGCAGGGTGAGTACTACGAATTCATTTCGATGAGCCAACATTCCGAAACCGGCGAACGTCCAAAATCACGCATTACCTTACGTATGGGCGAAAAAGAAGTGAGTTCAGAAGCGGAGGGCAATGGGCCAGTTGATGCAAGTTTGAACGCGATTGAAGAGGTCGCCAAAAGTGGCGCTGAGCAGTTGTTGTATTCAGTCAATGCCATTACCTCGGGGACTCAATCTCAAGGTGAGGTTACTGTGAGATTGGCAAAGGGAGGTCGAATCGTTAACGGCGTTGGAACTGATCCGGACATCATCGCAGCTTCTGCAAAAGCCTACTTGGCAGCCTTAAATAAGCTGCACGATCCTAGCCAGGCGAAGCTCAACGCTCAGATGACACCCTAAACTAGTGATAAGTGATTGTTTTTAAAGAAAAACCTTAAAAACTCCTGAAAGACCCACTTTTTGACTGTTTTTAGGCATTCATGCTGCGTAGGCGAGATCTGATACAATTCGAGGGCTTTGATTTATAAAGCTTTTTTGTTTTATTTTGTTAATAACGCACGACACATTCAGGGTGAAAGCTCTTGTGTTCGCAAGTAAGGAGTATCAAAAATGGCAGTTGCTGATATCAAAACGGCGGAAATCGTCAAAGATAACGCGCGCAGCGCAAACGATACGGGTAGCCCTGAAGTTCAAGTTTCATTGCTAACAGCCCGCATCAATGAATTAACCCCCCATTTCAAGGCTAACGCTAAGGACCATCACAGCCGTAGAGGTTTGTTGAAGATGGTTTCACGTCGCCGTCGCCTCTTGGATTATCTCAAAGGCAAAGATTTGGATCGTTATCGCGCATTGATCGATAAATTAGGTCTCCGTAAGTAATTCTTATCAGTATTGCAATGCCATCTCACTTAAGCCTGTTTCTTTTTGAATGCAGCCTTAGGAAGGTGGCATGTTTTTTGAGCGGTTTTCGATTATTTGTGTAGGGGATCGTGTCATTCCAATGAGCTTCTGAGAGTAATTCAGAGTCTCTCTGGAATGGCATCCCTTTTGATCTTAAAGCGCTCCAGTGTTGTCGTGACACTGCTTTATCCCACGACAAACGTATGACTCATGTGAGTTTTGCGTGAACAATTTGGAGAAGATCAATATGACTATGTTTAAAAAAGCAGTAAAAAGTTTTCAATGGGGTAATCATCAAGTTACGATGGAAACAGGTGAGATCGCTCGCCAATCTGGTGGTGCCGTCATCGTTAACGTAGATGACACCGTAGTAATGGGTACTGTGGTTGCCTCTAAGTCTGCAAAGCCAGGCCAATCCTTTTTTCCACTGACAGTTGATTACTTAGAAAAGACCTACGCAGCAGGCAAGATCCCTGGTGGCTTCTTTCGTCGTGAAGGCCGTCCATCTGAAGGTGAGACTTTGATCTCCCGTTTGATTGATCGCCCATTACGCCCATTATTCCCAGAAGGATTCTTGAACGAAGTTCAAGTAGTGATTCATGTCTTGTCTATCAATCCTGACGTTCCTGCGGATATCCCTGCGTTAATTGCAGCCTCTGCAGCCTTGGCTATTTCTGGCATTCCTTTTGCTGGTCCTGTTGGTGCAGCTCGTGTTGGTTATGCAAATGGCCAATATCTATTGAATCCAACACGTACAGAACAAGCAACTAGTGAACTCGATTTGATTGTTGCTGGTACACAAGCTGCAGTATTGATGGTGGAGTCAGAAGCAAACCAACTTTCCGAAGAAGTCATGTTGGGTGCAGTTGTGTATGGTCATGACCAAATGCAAACTGCCATTAACGCAATTAATGAATTAGTGATTGAAGCAGGAAAACCAGATTGGGATTGGACTGCTGCTCCTAAGAATGAGCCATTTATCGCTAAGGTGAATGCATTAGCTGAAGCACCATTGCGTGAGGCTTATCAGATTCGTCAAAAGGGCGCTCGTTCAGACAAGCTGAAAGAAATCTCTAAAGAAGTAATGGCTAAGTTATCCGAAGAGGGTGAGGTTGACGCCGTTGCCGTAAGCGACATTATGTTTGAAATCGAAGCAAAGATTGTTCGTAGCCAGATTTTGAATGGTGAGCCACGCATTGATGGTCGTGATACTCGCACTGTGCGCCCAATTGAAATTCGTAACGGTGTACTACCACGCACACACGGTTCTGCATTGTTTACTCGTGGCGAGACCCAAGCTCTCGTTATTGCTACTTTAGGTACTGCACGTGACGAGCAAATTATTGATGCGCTTGAAGGCGAATACCGTGATCGTTTTATGTTCCACTACAACATGCCTCCATTTGCCACTGGCGAAACTGGTCGTGTAGGTAGTCCAAAGCGTCGTGAAATTGGTCATGGTCGTTTAGCTAAACGCGCCTTAATTCCTGTATTACCTAGCCCAGAAGATTTCGCATACAGTATTCGTGTTGTTTCAGAAATTACTGAGTCAAATGGCTCATCTTCTATGGCTTCCGTTTGTGGCGGCTGCCTTGCAATGATGGATGCTGGCGTTCCTGTTAAGGCGCACGTTGCTGGTGTTGCAATGGGCTTGATTCTTGATGGCAACCGTTTTGCTGTGTTGACCGATATCTTGGGTGATGAAGATCACTTAGGCGATATGGACTTCAAAGTAGCTGGTACTGCTAATGGTATTACTGCACTCCAGATGGACATTAAGGTACAGGGTATTACCAAAGAAATTATGCAAGTAGCCTTAGCGCAAGCTAAAGAAGGTCGTTTGCACATCTTGAGCAAAATGCAAGAAGCCATGGGTTCAGTTCGTACAGAATTGTCAGCTCATGCCCCACGCATGGTGTCATTCAAGATTCATCCAGATAAGATTCGTGAAGTGATTGGTAAGGGCGGCGCAACGATTCAAGCTTTGACCAAGGAAACTGGTTGCAGCATCGATATTAAAGATGACGGTACCGTAACGATTGCTTCTACTAGTGCTGAGGGCATGGCAGAAGCAAAGGCGCGCATCGAAGGCATTACTGCAGAAGCTGAAGTAGGCAAGATCTACGAAGGCCCAGTAGTGAAGTTACTTGAGTTCGGCGCTTTGGTCAATATTCTCCCTGGTAAAGACGGTCTCTTGCATATCTCTGAAATTTCGAATGAGCGTGTGAAAGAAGTAAAAGACTATTTGCAAGAAGGCCAAGTTGTGCGCGTGAAATTGCTCGCCGCTGATGAGCGCGGTCGTCTACGTTTATCTCTCAAAGCTGCTATGGCAGAAGAGGGTGGCACGATTTCTCCTTTAGCCGGTGCTAGTGAGTCTGTAGCTGAAGTAGCCCCTGCTTCTGACGAAATAGCTTAAGTCAACTACCTCTACTACTGCGAGAAGCCCTTATGCGCGTAATGGAAATTAAAGATTATGGCGCACCAGAAATGTTGGTGCTTGCCACTCGTCCAGACCCAGCCGTTCCAACTGCTGGTTCAGGTGAGATATTAATTAAGGTTCTTGCAGCAGGCATTAATCGTCCTGATGTTTTGCAACGTAAAGGCTTTTACCCAGTGCCTGCTGGCGCATCTGATATTCCTGGTCTCGAGGTTGCCGGCGAAATCATTGGTGGTGATTTATCTCATGCAGATAATCAATTTGGTTTAAAGATTGGTGACAAGGTCTGTGCCTTAGTTCAGGGTGGAGGATATTCTGAACTATGCACTGCGCCGATTGCGCAGTGCTTGCCTTATCCTAAAGGTTTTTCAGATCAAGAAGCAGCTGCCTTACCTGAAACGTTCTATACAGTGTGGAGCAATGTTTTCATGCGGGGTCAGCTCTCTGCTGGCGAAACACTTTTAGTGCAAGGTGGCTCAAGTGGTATTGGTGTGGCCGCCATTTTGATTGCCAAAGCTCTTGGGTTTAAAGTGTTTGTTACTGCTGGCACTGATGAGAAATGTGCTGCCTGTCTAAAGCTTGGTGCTGACCTAGCAGTGAATTACAAAACTCAAGATTTTGTTGAAGAAGTCGAAAAGGCTACTAATGGCAAAGGTGTCAATGTCATTTTAGATATGGTCACAGGTGATTATGTTCAGCGTGAGATCGATTGCCTTGCAGATGATGGCCGCATTGTCATTATTGCTATTCAGGGTGGCTCAAAAGCAGAAGTGAGTACCAATCAAATCTTACGTCGACGTCTTACTATTACTGGTTCTACTCTTCGTCCAAGACCAGTGGCATTTAAAAAACAAATTACTGAACAGCTTTACACCAATATTTGGCCATTGTTAAATAGTGGTCAATTGAAGCCCGTCATTTATAAAACATTTTCTCTTGATCAGGCTTCTGATGCACATCGCTTAATGGAGTCATCAGAACATGTTGGCAAGATTGTGTTGACGGTTTAATCTTTTCAAGAAAACTATGCGCCCACTGATTGTTATTGGCAACTGGAAAATGAACGGCAGTCTTGCAAGTAATCAAGATTGGATCAAGACCGTTGCTCGGGGAATGGAACGAGGTATGCCTGCGGGACGTCAGTTCGTTGTATGCCCATCGTTTCCATACCTAGCTCAATGTGACGCTTTAATCAAAGAACATTCACTGGCATTCTTAAGTCTTGGGGCGCAAGATGCTTCGGCATATGCTTCGGGTGCCTATACAGGTGAAGTTGCTGCCTCAATGTTGAAGGAAATAGGTTGCAGCTATGTCATTGTTGGTCACTCAGAACGTCGACAAATACACCATGAAGTTGACGAAGTCGTTGCATCTAAAGCCTTACAAATATTAGATAACGGCATGACTCCTGTGATTTGTGTTGGCGAGATAGCGGATGAGCGTAATTCTGGTAGGGCTAGAGAGGTTGTTTGTTCGCAAGTAGCAAAGCAAGTCAATGTACTCCAAGATCGTTTGGCGGATTGTTTAATTGCTTATGAGCCCGTTTGGGCAATTGGAACCGGAAAAGTAGCTAGCGCTCAAGTTGCGCAAGATATGCATCGTGCTATTCGTCTGCAATTGGCAGAATTTAATGAAGATGTCGCTTCACATGTGGGAATTTTGTATGGCGGTAGTGTCAAACCTGACAATGCCGTCGAATTGTTTGCTATGCCAGATATCGATGGTGGATTAGTGGGTGGAGCATCATCCAATCCTCAGGATTTTTTAGCTATTTGTCAGGCATAGTTTTTTATTTGGAGATACGCTGTGGAATTATTGAAGACATTGTTAATCGTATTGCAGGTAGTTTCAGCTGTGGCTGTAATTGTTTTGGTTTTATTGCAACAGGGCAAAGGGGCTGATATGGGGGCTGCTTTTGGATCTGGATCTTCAGGTAGCTTGTTTGGCGCTAGCGGTTCTGCTAACTTTTTATCCCATACTACGGCCATTTTTGCGGCCCTCTTCTTTATCAGTACTCTAGGAATTACTTGGATTGGTAATAAGAAAGAAGTTAGCCCAGGGGTTCTTTCTGGAACTGTAGCTCCAGCTGCAGCACCTACCGCTCCTACTGCCCCAGTTCAAGATCCAACGAAACCGGCAGTTCCTAAGTAAAAAGTAGGATTTTACAGATTTACCCGTCTCCAATGAGGGGGTTTTTAAGTGGTGCAATGCGGTAGAATTAACATGTTTTGCAAGATGCCGACGTGGTGGAATTGGTAGACACGCTATCTTGAGGGGGTAGTGGCTTAGGCTGTGCGAGTTCGAGTCTCGCCGTCGGCACCATAACAAAGAATGTATATGTTTTTGCTTTACCAGACGATCGAATTAGGACCATTTTGAATCTCGCTATTTACTTTCCTGTTTTGTTATTTATCCTAGTGGGCATAGGTGTAGGACTAGTCCCTATGTTGCTTGGTAAAATTGTGGCCCCTTCAAAGCCCAACGCCGAGAAATTATCCCCATATGAGTGTGGTTTTGAGGCATTCGAAGATGCTCGTATGAAGTTTGACGTGCGTTATTACCTGATTGCCATTCTTTTTATCTTGTTTGATCTTGAAACTGCATTCCTGTTTCCATGGGGTGTAGCGCTTCGCGATATTGGTTGGTATGGCTACGCCTCCATGGTGATCTTCCTTTTGGTATTCATTGTGGGATTTGTTTATATTTGGAAAAAGGGCGCTCTCGACTGGGAGTGATGGATATGGCGTTAGAAGGCGTTCTTAAAGAAGGATTTGTTACTACGACTGCGGATCAGTTAATTAACTGGACGCGAAGCGGTTCTTTATGGCCCATGACTTTTGGTTTGGCCTGCTGTGCTGTTGAGATGATGCATGCTGGTGCATCTCGTTATGATTTAGACCGGTTTGGCGTTGTATTTCGCCCATCACCACGTCAATCTGACTTGATGATTGTGGCTGGCACCTTGTGCAATAAGATGGCCCCAGCGTTACGTAAGGTTTACGATCAAATGCCAGAACCTCGTTGGGTGATTTCAATGGGCTCTTGTGCTAATGGTGGTGGTTACTACCATAACTCTTATTCAGTTGTACGCGGTTGCGATCGCATTGTGCCAGTTGATATTTATGTTCCTGGCTGCCCTCCGACAGCAGAAGCATTGATCTATGGAATTATTCAATTGCAATCTAAGATCGCTCGCACCAGCACGATTGCACGGAAGGCTTAATCATGTCAGATCGTTTAATTCAGCTAGTCGCTAATTTAGAAAAAGTACTTGGTACCCGCGCACAATCGATTCATACCGCCTTAGGCGAAGTTACAGTAGTTGTTAATGCTGAGACTTATTTTGAGACTGCGGTGCTTTTGCGTGATGATCCTATTTTAGCGTTTGAACAGCTCATCGATTTGTGTGGTGTTGACTATCAAGAATTCCGTGATGGCAGGTGGAGTGGCCAACGTTTTGCTGTTGTAAGTCACTTGCTTTCTATAGAGCACAACTGGCGTTTACGTGTTCGTGTATTCGCATCAGATGATAGCTACCCTTTGGTTTCCTCAATTACACCCGTATGGAATTGTGCCAACTGGTTTGAGCGCGAAGCATTTGATTTCTATGGCATTATTTTTGATGGTCATGAGGACTTGCGTCGTATCTTGACCGATTACGGTTTTATTGGCCATCCATTCAGAAAAGATTTCCCAATCAGTGGCCATGTAGAAATGCGCTATGACCCAGAGTTAAAGCGTGTTGTTTATCAGCCTGTCACGATCGAAGCACGCGAGATTACACCCCGTATTGTGCGCGAAGAGCAGTACGGAGGTCCGGCTTAAGTCATGGCTCAAATTAAGAACTACACCCTCAATTTTGGTCCTCAGCATCCCGCAGCTCATGGCGTATTACGTCTTGTACTTGAGCTTGATGGTGAAGTGATTCAACGCGCTGACCCACACATTGGTTTATTGCATCGCGCTACCGAAAAATTAGCTGAAACACGTACCTGGATTCAAAATGTGCCTTATATGGATCGTTTGGACTATGTATCCATGATGGCCAATGAGCATGCCTACGTATTGGCTATTGAAAAGTTATTACAGATAGACGTGCCCTTACGCGCTCAATATATTCGCGTGATGTATGACGAGTTAACTCGTTTATTGAATCATTTGCTTTGGATTGGTTGTCATGGCCTTGATGTTGGTGCAATGGCTGTATTCCTCTACGCGTTCCGTGATCGTGAAGATATCTTTGATATGTATGAGGCGGTGTCAGGGGCTCGAATGCATGCCGCTTACTATCGACCTGGTGGTGTTTATCGTGATTTGCCAGATCAAATGGCTCAATTTAGTCAGTCTAAGGTACGTAGCACTTCTGCTGTAAAACGCTTAAATGAAAACCGCAGTGGTTCATTGCTTGATTTTATTGACCAATTTACGCACGGTTTTGATGCTAACGTTGATGAGTATTGCAATCTGCTAACTGATAATCGTATCTGGAAGCAGCGCCTAGTCAATATTGGTATTGTGACCCCAGAGCGTGCTTTACAACTAGGCTTTACTGGCCCAATGTTGCGGGGATCTGGAATTGAATGGGATTTACGCAAGAAGCAACCATACGAAACTTACGATAAATTAAATTTTGATATTCCAGTTGGCGTCAATGGTGACTCTTATGATCGTTACTTGGTACGCATGGAAGAAATGCGTCAGTCCAATCGCATCATCAAGCAATGTGCTGCCTGGTTGAAATCCAACTCAGGTCCTGTAATGAGTGATAACCATAAAGTTTCACCACCAAAGCGTGTGGATATGAAGACCAATATGGAAGAGTTGATTCATCACTTTAAGCTCTTTACCGAAGGTATGCATGTACCTGATGGTGAAGCGTATTCAGCGGTTGAGCATCCAAAAGGTGAGTTTGGTATTTATTTAATTTCAGATGGCGCTAATAAACCATATCGCCTGAAAATTCGTGCACCAGGTTTTGTGCACTTATCGGCAATGGATGAAATGTCACGTGGTCATATGTTGGCTGATGCGGTCACCATTATTGGTACTCAAGATATTGTGTTTGGGGAGATTGACCGCTAATAGCGTTCTATAGATTATTTAATGTCAACAGCTCTTCAACTATCCGATAAGACACTGGCAGATATTGCCCATAATGTCGCGAAATACCCCCAAGAGCACAAGCAGTCCGCTGTAATGGCTGCTTTGATTGCGATCCAAACCGAATTGGGTTGGGTTTCATCTGAGGCGATTGCAACCGTTGCGCAAATTCTTGAGATGCCTACGATAGCGGTTGAGGAAGTAGCTACTTTTTATAATATGTACAACACCAAACAGATTGGTAAGTACAAATTAGTCATCTGCACAAACTTGCCTTGTCAGTTAACCCATGGTGAAACAGCTGCGAACTATTTAAAAGAGACATTGGGCATCACTTATAACGAAACTACCCCCTGTGGCACATTTACCCTGAAAGAGGGAGAGTGTATGGGTGCTTGTGGAGATTCTCCAGTCATGTTGGTGAATGACAAACGGATGTGTAGCTTTATGAGTAAAGAAAAGATCGATACTCTATTAAACGAGCTTCGTGCAGAAGGGAAGTCGCCATGACTAGCCTGCACGATCGCCATATTAAACCTCTGATTCTTGCGGGGTTGAATGGAAATAATTGGCGTTTAAAGGAGTATGAGAGTCGAGGTGGATATCAGCAATTACGTCGTTTACTGAATGATAAAGTTGCTCCCGAAGCCATCATTGCAGAATTAAAGGCCTCATCACTTCGTGGTCGCGGCGGTGCCGGTTTCCCAACGGGATTGAAGTGGAGCTTTATGCCCCGCCAGTTCCCTGGACAAAAATACTTAGTTTGTAACAGTGACGAAGGTGAGCCTGGCACTTTTAAAGACCGTGACATTATGCGTTATAACCCGCATGCTTTGATCGAGGGCATGATCATTGGCGCTTACACCATTGGTATTGGTACTGGATATAACTATATTCATGGTGAAATCTGGGAAGTGTATTCACGTTTTGAGGAGGCCTTGGAAGAGGCTCGTGCAGCTGGATATCTAGGCGATAAGATTTTAGGTAGCGATTTTTCCTTTCAGTTACACGCTACTCCTGGTTGGGGTGCTTATATTTGCGGTGAAGAAACTGCTTTATTAGAATCCCTAGAGGGTAAAAAAGGGCAGCCTCGCTTCAAGCCACCATTTCCAGCAAGCTTTGGTTTGTATGGCAAGCCAACCACGATTAACAATACAGAAACCTTTGCCGCGGTACCGTTCGTATTAGCGATTGGTGGCCAAGCTTATCTTGACCTAGGCAAGCCCAATAATGGTGGTACGAAGATTTTCTCCGTTTCTGGTGATGTTGTACATCCTGGTAATTATGAAATTCCATTAGGTACACCATTTGCTGAGTTATTAAAGTTGGCTGGTGGCATGCGTGATGGGATAGCTCTCAAAGCAGTTATTCCTGGTGGATCTTCTGCGCCGGTTGTGCCGGGTGTGCAAATGATGGATATCACTATGGATTACGACGGTATTGCTAAAGCAGGCTCAATGTTGGGATCTGGCGCTGTCATCGTAATGAATGACACCCGTTGTATGGTTAGGGCCCTAGAGCGCTTATCGTATTTCTATCATGAAGAATCTTGCGGTCAATGCACGCCTTGTCGCGAAGGAACCGGCTGGTTATGGCGAATTGTGCATCGTATTGAGCACGGCCAAGGCCGTCCAGAGGATATGGATTTACTGAATGATGTTGCGGCTAATATTCAGGGCCGAACAATTTGCGCTTTAGGTGATGCTGCAGCAATGCCAGTACGGGGCATGTTAAAGCATTACATGGATGAATTTGCATATCACGTAGAACATAAGCGCTGCTTAGATTCTACGCAACCTTTATAAAGTTATAGAGCACGGGACATCTTCAAGTGAGCATGGTTGAAATTGAACTAGATGGTAAGACAGTAGAAGTTCCGCAAGGTTCGATGGTGATGCACGCCGCGAATAAATTGGGTACCTATGTACCTCATTTTTGCTATCACAAGAAATTATCCATAGCTGCTAACTGCCGTATGTGTTTAGTTGAGGTTGAAAAGGCTCCGAAACCTTTGCCAGCTTGTGCTACTCCTGTTACCCAAGGCATGAAGGTATTTACGCATTCTGCTAAAGCAGTTGAAGCACAGCGTTCTGTTATGGAATTTTTGCTGATTAACCATCCACTTGATTGTCCGATTTGTGATCAGGGTGGTGAGTGTCAATTACAAGACTTAGCTGTTGGCTATGGCAAGTCTAATTCGCGCTATGAAGAAGAAAAGCGTGTGGTATTTCATAAGAATGTAGGCCCATTAATTTCAATGCAAGAAATGAGCCGCTGTATTCATTGCACTCGATGTGTCCGTTTTGGCCAAGAAGTGGCTGGTGTGATGGAGCTTGGAATGGTCAACCGTGGTGAACATTCTGAAATTACTACTTTTGTAGGTCAGACAGTTGACTCAGAGCTTTCTGGAAATATGATTGACTTGTGCCCAGTGGGTGCATTAACTAGTAAGCCATTTCGCTACGGAGCACGTACTTGGGAATTAGGTCGCAAACGTTCAGTGAGTCCGCACGATAGCCTGGGTGCAAACACTACAGTGCAAACGAAAGCAAATAAGGTAATGCGAGTTGTTGCTTTAGAGAATGAAGCTATTAATGAATGCTGGATTAGTGACCGTGATCGTTTCGCATACGAAGGACTCAATAGCGCTGATCGAGTGACTACGCCCATGGTGAAGCAGGGCGGTCAATGGATTGAAACGGATTGGCAATCAGCTCTTGATTATGTTGCGCACTCATTGAAAACCATTGCTGCGGAAAGTGGACCGGAATCTATTGGAGCATTAGCTCACCCGATTTCAAGTACGGAAGAATTGCACCTCTTACAAAAGATCATTCGTGGTCTTGGTTCCAATCAAATTGATACTCGTTTACGTCAAACTGATATCAAGGGCGCTGCTAGCGCCGCCTGGCTAGGAATACCAATCAGTCAATTAAGCGAGTTAGACCGCGTATTAATCATTGGCAGCTTTTTGCGAAAAGATCAGCCGCTCGTTGCAGCGCGTTTTCGTACTGCTGCCAAGCGTGGCCTTCAAGTACTACGGATTGATGCAGGTGGTGACGACTGGCTTATTCCAAGCCTTGGAGTCGCCGTAAGCCCGAGTGCGTGGGTCAATACTCTTAGTGAAGTAGCATTGGCGATAGCAAAAGCAAAATCAGTTTCTGCGCCAACAGGTGTAGCTAATCTCTCTGTATCGGAATCAGCTCAAAAAATTGCTGATAGCTTGCTTTCTGGTTCTTCAAACGCTGTATTGCTAGGCTCTGCTGCAGTTGCTCATCCAGCATCATCTAACTTACATCTATTGGCACAATTTATTGCTGATAACACTGGCGCTACATTAGGTTTCTTGCCAGTAGGGGGTAACGCAGTTGGTGCAGCTCTCGTCAATGCAAATGGTGCTGGGATTGAGTCGGTACTCTCTGGCGATCGACGTGCAATGATTTTGATGAATATTGAACCCGATGCCGATTTACCTAATCCTGAGCAAGCGCGCGCTGCATTGGCACAATCAAATACCGTCATTGCCTTCAGTGCTTATAAGAGCGCTGATCTGCTTGAAGTAGCAGATGTTCTTTTACCTATCTCAACTTTTACTGAAACAATGTCAACATTTGTTAATGCAGAAGGTCGTGTACAAACCATTCAACCCTCTGTTAAGCCATTAGCTGACTCGCGTCCTGCTTGGAAGGTATTGCGCGTGCTTGGTGGTCTTTTGAGTCTAGAGGGTTTCTTATTGAATATGCCTGAAGAAGTATTGGGTGAAGCATTAAGTGAAAACTATTGCTCAAAATTAGATAATCGCTCTCATCTGAGCGCGCTGAGTAATGATCATCAGTTACCTTTGAGCGGTCTTGAGCGTCTGACAGATGTCAATATCTATGCTGGTGATCAAATTGTGCGTCGTTCATCTGCATTACAACTGACACGAGATGCTAAGCGTGGCAATCAAGTTGGCTTGGACAAGAAATTGTTTTCACAATTGGGTCTGAATGAAGGGGATCTAGTGAGCGTGACCCAAGGTAAACAGACCGTCAATATGTCGGCAACACTAGAAGCGAATTTAGCCTTAGGCGCTGTCAGAATTTCTGCTGGTACAGAGATAAGCGCCCAATTAGGTCCAATGTTTGGCCCATTAACGGTTAGTAAGGCATAAAGTAAGAGATGGATCATTTCTTGAGCCTTATTACCACTCAGGGCGAGTCTATTTTCGGCTCTCTTTGGCCACTTGTTTGGGCATTAATCCGAATTGTTGTCATCGTATTACCAATGTTTGCATGTGTAGCTTATCTAACCCTTTGGGAGCGCAAGCTTATTGGTTGGATGCATATTCGTCTTGGGCCAAATCGTGTCGGCCCCTTAGGTTTATTACAACCTATTGCAGATGCCTTGAAGCTGTTGATGAAAGAAATTATTGCCCCTACTAAGGCTAGCAAGGTTTTATATTTTATCGCTCCGATCATGGTTATCATGCCCGCATTTGCGGCATGGGCAGTGATTCCATTCCAGGCCAAGATGGTGTTAGCTGATGTCAATGCTGGGCTTCTTTACATCATGGCAATATCTTCTATTGGCGTATACGGTGTTATTTTGGCTGGATGGTCTTCTAATTCAAAATATCCATTCTTAGGTGCAATGCGGGCATCGGCACAGATGATCTCTTATGAGATAGCGATGGGTTTTGCTTTAGTAACTGTTTTACTGACCTCTGGATCATTAAACCTCAGTACGATCGTTAGCTCACAAGGGCAGGGCTATTTTGCTGATATCGGATTGAATTTTCTGTCATGGAATTGGTTGCCATTGCTGCCAATGTTATTAATCTACTTTATCTCTGGCGTTGCAGAAACAAATCGTCACCCATTTGATGTTGTAGAGGGCGAGTCTGAGATTGTTGCAGGGCACATGGTGGAGTATTCAGGGATGTCTTTTGCAATGTTCTTCTTAGCTGAATATGCCAATATGATTTTGATTGCAGCCGTAGCTTCCATTATTTTTCTGGGTGGCTGGCTTCCAATTTTGGATTTGCCTATCTTGCGTGATATTCCTGGCTTTTTCTGGTTATTTGCTAAGACATTCTTCCTTTTATCATGCGTTATATGGTTACGCGCTACATTACCCCGTTATCGCTACGACCAAATTATGCGTTTAGGCTGGAAGATCTTTATTCCCATCTCAGTATTCTGGGTGGTTGTTATTGGTGCATGGGTTGTTTCACCATGGAATATTTGGAAATAAGATGATCAATCATGTTTAAGAAAATTTCCCAATTTCTCGATAGTTTGATGCTAAAGGACATTCTTACTGGATTGTCGATTACTGGCCGCTATCTCTTTAAGCCAAAAATTACCATTCAGTACCCAGAAGAAAAAACGCCTTTATCTAGTCGTTTCCGTGGTCTGCATGCTTTGCGCCGTTATGAGAATGGTGAAGAGCGTTGCATTGGTTGCAAGCTATGTGAAGCAGTATGCCCAGCTTATGCAATCACTATTGAGACTGCGGAGCGTGATGATGGTACAAGGCGTACTAGTCGCTATGACATTGATTTAACTAAATGCATCTTCTGTGGTTTTTGCGAAGAGGCTTGCCCAGTAGATGCAATTGTTGAAACAAACATTTTCGAATATTTTGGCGATAAGCGCGGTGACTTATATTTCACAAAAGACATGCTCTTAGCAGTAGGTGATAAGTATGAAAAAGAGATTGCTGCGAGCCGTGCTGCTGATGCACCTTATCGCTAGTAGAATGGTGCATACGTAATTTGACATTCGATCCCTCTACATTATTCGCACTCTTTTTCTATGGCTTTGCGGGTCTATTAGTGATATCCGCTTTGCGTGTGATTACTGCACGAAATCCTGTTCATGCCGCACTATTTTTAGTTTTAGCTTTCTTCTGTGCTTCCGGTCTCTGGATGCTACTGAAAGCAGAGTTCCTGAGCTTGGCACTGATTTTGGTTTACGTTGGGGCTGTAATGGTTTTATTTCTGTTCGTGGTGATGATGCTAGACCTGGATATAGAGCACTTACGCCGAGACTTCAAAAAATACTTACCGGTTGCCTTCTTGATGGGTGCCGTCATTGTTCTTGAGCTTTCTATTGTCATCATCCGTAGTTTTATTGGGACTAACTCACCTGTTCAGCCGATGCCTGAAGAGATGATGGCAAATAATACCCAGGCCTTAGGCATTTTGATCTTTGTGGATTATGTATATGCTTTTGAAGTCGCCGGAGTCATTCTTTTAGTTGCGATTATTGCTGCGG
Source organism: Polynucleobacter sp. (assembly GCF_040400325.1). GTDB lineage: Bacteria > Pseudomonadota > Gammaproteobacteria > Burkholderiales > Burkholderiaceae > Polynucleobacter. Next base: position 59,820 of record NZ_JBBAQK010000009.1, on the reverse strand, counting down.
TTGCATTGACTTTACGAAATCGTAAGGACTCTAAGTCTCAAAATATTCACGAGCAAGTGAATGTTGTTGCTGCAGATCGGATGCGCATTGTCAAAATGGATACAGACATGGCGGCTAAGCAAGATAGCAGGGGGGAGAAAAAATGAATATTACGCTAGCCCACTATTTAGTTCTAGGTGCAATCTTATTTGCTGCAAGTGTTGTTGGTATTTTCTTAAACCGTAAGAATGTGATCATATTGTTAATGGCAATTGAGCTTATGCTACTTGCAGTCAATATGAACTTTATCGCTTTCTCACATTATTTAGGTGATATGGCAGGTCAAGTTTTTGTATTCTTTATTTTGACTGTGGCAGCTGCTGAATCAGCTATCGGTTTGGCAATTTTGGTTGTGCTCTTTCGTAAGGTAGACACCATTAACGCCGAAGATCTTGACCACCTAAAAGGCTAGTCATGCAATTGACCCTCAATATTCCTATTCTCTGTGCCATTCCATTGGCACCTTTATTCGGTTCAATGATTGCTGGTTTTTTTGGTACAAAATTAGGTGGCAATTTGATTGGTCGTGGAGCCTGCCAATTTGTAACTATTTTGGGTGTCGCAATCGCATTTGCTCTATCTTGTAATGTATTAGCGCAAGTGATGGATGGTTTTTATTTCAATGGCACCGTATATCGCTGGATGGAATTAGGAGAGCTTAATTTAGATATTGGCTTCTTGATTGACCCTCTAACTGCAACCATGATGTGTGTGGTGACCTTTGTATCATTGATGGTTCATATCTATACCATTGGTTATATGCACGGTGAGGAGGGGTATAACCGCTTCTTCTCCTACATTTCCTTGTTTACTTTTGCTATGTTGATGTTGGTGATGAGTAACAATCTTTTGCAACTCTTTTTTGGTTGGGAAGCCGTTGGAGTGGTTTCTTATCTGTTGATTGGTTTTTACTATGAACGTCAATCTGCAGTATTTGCTAATATGAAAGCCTTCTTAGTGAACCGAGTTGGTGACTTTGGCTTCATTCTTGGTATTGGTCTATTGCTAGCCAGCACTGGCTCTATGCAATATGACGTTATTTTTTCTCAAAATACAGCTCTTGCGGCACAAACATTGCCTGGTACCAGCTGGAATTTGCTCACGGTAGTCTGTATTTGCCTCTTTATTGGTGCTATGGGTAAATCAGCTCAGTTTCCATTGCATGTTTGGTTGCCTGACTCTATGGAAGGCCCAACTCCTATTTCAGCATTGATTCATGCTGCCACCATGGTGACAGCAGGCATCTTCATGGTTTCTCGGATGTCGCCATTATTTGAGCTGTCCGATGTCGCTTTGAGCTTTATCTTAATTATTGGTTCGATTACAGCACTCTTTATGGGCTTCTTGGGTATTGTCCAAAACGATATCAAGCGGGTTGTGGCCTATTCAACCTTATCTCAATTAGGTTATATGACCATTGCATTGGGTGTTTCAGCTTACCCAGTAGCCATCTTTCATTTAATGACCCATGCATTCTTTAAAGCACTCTTATTCCTTGCTGCAGGTAGCGTAATTTTGGGAATGCATCATGAGCAAGATATGCGCAAGATGGGTGGGCTGTGGAAATATATGCCAATTACCTGCTTAATGATGTTGCTTGGTAATTTAGCTTTAATAGGTACGCCATTTTTCTCGGGCTTTTACTCTAAAGATTCCATTATTGAGGCAGTGGCTGCTAGTAATATTGCAGGTTCTGGCTTTGCTTATTTTGCGGTGATGGCCAGCGTCTTTGTTACTGCTTTATATTCATTCCGTTTGTATTTCTGGGTATTCCACGGCAAAGCGCGCTGGGGTCAGTCCCATGCTCACGATCATCATGACTATCATGCACAGCAGGGTGATGATCATGCCCATCATGGATTAGCCCCTGGTGAAAAGCCGCATGAGTCTCCATTTGTAGTGACCTTACCTTTAATTCTCCTAGCAATTCCCTCGGTCATTATTGGGTTTTACACTATTACGCCATTATTATTTGGCACCTTTTTTGGGGACTCAATCTTTATAGACATTGCACGTCACCCCGTGATGAAGGAGCTGGAGGATGAGTTTCATGGCCCTGTTGCAATGGCGCTACATGCATTTACCTCTCCAGTATTACTATTATTGGTGCTTGGAGTATTGACAGCGGCGATTGGATATCTTTGGGTGCCTAAATTACCCGCTCAATTTGCTAAAGCATTTGCACCCATCAAAACATTATTCGATAACAAATACTATTTAGATGATCTAAACCAGGCTGTATTTTCTAAAGGCCTCATTTGGATTGGTGGCTTCTTATGGCACCGTGGTGATCAAAAAATTATTGATGGTTTCTTTGTTAATGGCAGCGCGCATGTAGTTGGGCGCTTTGCTGGAGTGATTCGCCATTTGCAATCCGGTTATCTTTATCACTATGCCTTTGCAATGATTGCAGGCCTAGCTTTATTGCTAGCCTGGGTTTTATATGCCTACCTACCTTTTGTTCGCTAGGTCTATGTTACTTAAGTACCCACTATGATTCTTTCTTATGTCATCTGGATTCCGATCGTTTTTGGACTCATCATTTTATTTTATGGGTCTGATAAACCGTCGGCTGGTGTTCGCTGGTTAGCGCTGATTGGTGCAATTCTTGGCTTTATTGCAACGCTTCCTTTAATCATCCAGTTTGATATCGCTAATCCAGGAATGCAGTTTATTGAGAAGTTGAGTTGGATTCCTCGTTATGACATTAATTACTATCTTGGTATCGATGGTATTTCTGTCTGGTTTATTGTTCTGACTGCATTTATTAATATTATTGTAGTGATCGCAGCATGGGAAGTAATCGATACTAAAGTTTCGCAGTACATGGCTTCATTCATGATCCTTTCAGGATTAATGATTGGAGTATTTTGTGCCTTAGATGCCTTGCTGTTTTATGTGTTCTTCGAAGCCACCTTAATTCCGATGTACATCATTATTGGCGTATGGGGTGGTCATAACCGTATCTACGCAGCATTTAAGTTCTTTTTGTACACCTTGCTTGGATCCTTGTTGACTTTAGTTGCCATGCTTTACCTGTACAACGCAACGAATACCTTCGATATCCTGGTTTGGCAAACTGCACGTCTTGATATTGTTGAGCAAATTCTCTTATTTGCCGCATTCTTTATGGCTTTTGCTGTAAAGGTTCCAATGTGGCCATTGCATACCTGGTTGCCTGATGTCCACGTAGAGGCTCCTACGGGAGGATCTGTTGTGCTGGCCGCCATTATGTTGAAACTAGGTGCCTATGGTTTCTTGCGCTTCTCATTACCAATTGCCCCGGATGCTAGTCAATATCTCGGACCTTTTATCATCTTCCTATCTTTAGTAGCTGTGATCTATGTTGGGGCTGTAGCCCTAGTACAAAAGGATATGAAAAAACTGGTGGCCTATTCATCGGTCGCACACATGGGATTTGTAACTCTTGGCTTTTTCCTCTTTAGCCCTTTGGGCATTGAGGGCGGTATCGTGCAAATGATTTCACATGGTTTTATTGCCGGCGCAATGTTTCTCTCCATTGGTGTTCTATATGATCGTATGCATACCCGACAAATTGCCGATTACGGCGGGGTAGTGCATCGGATGCCTGTTTTTACTGCTTTTGCAGTACTCATGTCAATGGCGAACTGCGGCTTGCCTGCCACATCTGGTTTCGTTGGTGAGTTTATGGTGATCTTGGCTGCAGTTGACTACGACTTTGTTATTGGTATTTTGGCTGCTACTGCTTTAATTCTAGGGGCTGCATACTCTCTATGGATGGTCAAGCGTGTGTTCTTCGGCGTGATCGCCAATGATCAGGTAGAGCAGCTTAAAGATCTGAATGGCCGAGAATATTTCATGATGGCCGTTCTGACGATTTGTGTGATTGGTATGGGTGTATATCCAAAACCAGTTACTGACATCATTCATCCAGCCGTCATTAATCTGCTACAGCATGTTGCTGTAAGCAAACTCTGAGTAAAAGCAAATGCAAGCATTCGACCTTTACGCCATCCTGCCGGAACTCGTTTTACTAGTAGTGACTTGTCTGCTATTGCTTATTAGCGTTTACATTCGTGAAAACCATGCAATCACACCTGGTATAGAACAAGATATTTTCCATACGCCCCGTGCAGTTGGTTTTGTATATTTTTTCACCATGATATTGCTCGTATATTTAATTTTTTCTTATATTACTCGCATACCAGATATTTCATTAGTTGCCATGAATGGTTTGTTCCAGTCAGATCCATTCTCCAACTTACTGAAAGCGTGCTCATGTATTGCTGTATTAGTTAGCCTAATTTATTCCAAGCAGTATCTAAAAGATCGCGCATTATTTCGTCCAGACTTTATTGTTTTAGCTTTACTAGCATTGTTGGGTCAAATGGTCTTAATTTCGGGTGCCAATCTCTTGACGCTCTATCTTGGCCTAGAACTAATGGCTTTGCCAACCTATGCTTTAGTAGCGATGCGACATAGTAGTGAGAAAAGTGTTGAAGCAGCCATCAAATACTTTATTTTAGGAGCCTTGGCATCGGGATTCTTACTCTATGGAATGTCGATGCTGTATGGTGTTACAGGCTCATTAGATCTGATTGAGATCTTCAAAGTAGTTGCCGATCCTCGCGTTAACCATTTAGTCATGGCTTTTGGTTTAGTCTTTATTGTAGCTGGTCTGGCATTTAAGTTGGGTGTAGTGCCGTTTCATATGTGGGTCCCAGATGTATATCAGGGTGCTCCTACGGCAGTGACTTTGCTGATTGCGGCAGCACCTAAAATTGCTGCATTTGCCTTATTATTCCGTTTGCTAGTTAATACATTGCTGCCTTTGATGGGAGATTGGCAGCCAATGTTGGTGATACTAGCTATGTTGTCTCTCATTGTAGGCAACGTGACAGCGATAGCGCAGATTAATCTTAAGCGTATGTTGGCCTACTCAGCTATCGCCCAAATGGGTTTTGTTCTTTTGGGAATGCTATCTATTTTTGATGATATTGCTTTTAGCGCATCAATGTTTTACGCAATAACCTATGTATTAACTACTTTGGGTACATTCGGTTTATTGATGATTCTGTCACGCAAAGGTTACGACTGTGAAACCTTAGATGGACTCAAGGGATTAAACAAAATACATCCGTGGTATGCCTTTATAGGTTTGATCATGATGTTCTCATTGGCTGGCATTCCACCAACGGTTGGATTTGCAGCAAAACTCGGAGTTTTAGAGGCTTTAGTAGATGCTGAACATACCTTTTTGGCAGTGATTGCTGTGTTTGCCTCTTTAATTGGTGCTTTCTATTACCTGCGGGTAGTCAAGGTCATGTATTTTGATGAGCCAGAGCATGAGATAACAGTTTCTGGATCAAGTTTTACGAAAAGCATTCTAGGCTTGAATGGTCTGCTGGTACTCATCATTGGTATTGTGCCGGCTAGCTTGATGACAGTTTGTTTGGATGCAATGCGCCGTACCTTGCTAGGATCCTAGAGCATCTATAGTTGGTGTGGGTATATAGGCTCCGCTTGGGGCCTATATTCTTTTGAGATGCCATTGAAATGACATTCCTTTTTTGTATGATGAGTTATTCCATTTTAAGAAAGCCACGAACTTCATGACTGAAAAATTATTTTGCGATTTACCTGCGGGTGATAAACACTTACGTGAAGAGTGTATATCTGGTGAAGACATCTATGGTGGAATTTTTCTTCATATGAAGCGAGATCAGGTTCGTTTACCTGATGGTCAGCAAGCTGTGCGTGAGTATCTAACTCATCCAGGAGCAGTTGCTGTATTGGCTATCTTAGATGATGGCAGAGTTTTATTGGAGCGTCAGTATCGCTATCCCATTGCAAAAACCTGTATTGAAATTCCTGCAGGTAAATTAGAGATTGGTGAGGATCATTTGCTTTGTGCTCAACGCGAGCTCGAGGAAGAGACGGGCTACACTGCAAAAAAGTGGAGTTATATCCGGCGCATTCACCCCGTAATCTCCTACTCTACAGAATTAATTGATATTTATTTGGCTGAGGATCTAGTGCCTGGCAAAAGTAAGCTAGATGATGAAGAGTTTTTAGACGTATTTGCTGCCCCCCTTGAGCAATTAATTGCTTGGGTAGAGGGTGGTGAAATCACGGATGTAAAAACTACCATATCAGCTTATTGGCTTGATCGTTATCGCAAAGGGCTTGTGAAACCACATTCCATTAAATAATAACTATCAAAACCCATTAAAATAGAGGGTATTGAATTTGGTACTTTTGCCCCGATATAGGTCTTATGAAAGTTTATAACCTCGCATGTCCTTCAGATCACCGCTTTGAAGGTTGGTTTGCCTCTGAAGCTGATTGTCTTGCCCAGCAGGATAAAGGGATCTTGGCATGCCCAATTTGTGACAGTACTGTCATTACGCGGATGCCTTCTGCGCCACATATCGCTAAATCATCCTCAACAGAACTCGCTATCGTGCAGCCCGAGAGTCCTCATTTAAGCGGTGATGCTGTTGCTCTTACTGGCCAGGATCACTCCCAGCTTGAAGCTCAGATTCAATCAGCCTTCTTAAAAGGTATGCGAGAGTTAATGGGCCGATCTGAGGATGTTGGTAAAGCCTTCGCAGAAGAGGCTCGAAAAATTCACTATAAAGAAGCGCCTGAACGGAGTATTCGGGGTCAAACTACTGTAGATGAAGCAGAGTCTCTCAGGGATGAGGGAATTGAAGTCTTGGCGGTGCCTATGATCCCTGCATTTAAAAATACTCTCCAGTAAGTGTTTTAGCAAATCCCATATACTTGTTAGGATATTTTTTAGACCTAACTTGATTAATGGGGATATGTGAATGAAACGGATTTTTCTGGCTCTAGTAGTCTGCCTAATGGCCTTAGGCATTTCTGCATGCTCTAAATCGAATTCAAAAGAAATTAAGGTGGCAGTATCTCCAGCTTCGCCCCCCATGGTGTTTGAACAAAACGGCAAGATTGTTGGTGTCGATATGGATATTTTTGATGGTTACTGTAAAGCCCGCTCTTGTACTCTTAAGGTGACGCCATATGATTGGCAGGGAATGTTAGGTGCAGTGTCTAGTGGTCAAGCCGATGTCGCCTTTTCAGGAATATCCATTACGGATAAACGCAAAGAGGTCATGGATTTTTCGCAGCCATATTACGATAATGCTTGGCATTTGGTGAGTATGAAAAATCGTAATATTCAAATTAAGGATTTGAATGAGCTTAAAAAATATAAGATTGGCTATCCGCGTGGGATGGCTTATGACGATCTGATACGTAATGAGTTAGAGCCAAAGGGTTACTACTCTTTAAGCGACGTAAAACTCTATCCTTCTTATACTGAGGTCATCACAGATCTACAAAATGGCAACATTGATCTTGCCTTCATTGAAGAACCGGTACTGGCTAACTTTATTAATAAAATGAAGTTACCCATTGAAAGTGATTATGTCTTTAGCGGCTATGACAAGCTTGGTTTTGCTTTTGCCAAGGGATCGAAGTTACGCGATGATTTTAATGCCTACTTGAAAGAACTCGGTCCAGACAAAGTGAAGGCTATTCTAGATAAGTGGATGAATTAGTTTTTAGTTTTATAGGGCTTTCTTGTGAATTTTTATGACATCCTTGCTCAATTAGCGCAAGGTATTTCTTACACTGTCATTGTTACCTTAGTCTGTAGCGCTACAGGTTTGGTAATCGGCCTTACTTTAGCGAGTTTACGTCGACTAAAAATTCCTGGCGTAACACCACTGATTGATACCTATACCTATATCTTCAGGGGTGTACCGGTTTTAGTCTTACTTTTCATGGTGTATTTTGGTTTGCCTAGCGTGGGTATTAAAGTGCCGCCCTTGATGGCGATGGCACTCAGTCTTGGCCTTGTTGCCTCCGCCTATCTTGCTGAAGTATTTCGTGGTGCCTTCAATTCAGTCAATGCCGATGAAATTTTGGCAGGCCAAGCAATGGGAATGAGCAAATTACAGGTGCTTTGGTATATCGATTTGCCGCAGATGTTTCGTTTTTCAGTGCCAGGCATGATTAATGAATTTACATCTGTTTTAAAGTATTCCCCATTTGCTTACACCGTCGGTATTCCTGAGATTACCAAGCAGGCAATTGCCCTAACTTCTACAACTTTGCGCGGTGTTGAGATTTACTTTGCTGTTGGCATACTCTACTTCGCTATTTATCGTATTTTATTGTTCGGTATTCAGTTAATTAATCGTCATTATCAAATTCCAGGATTGGGTAAAGCATGATGAACTCAAGGATTACATTCAGAGAGGCTGCTTCGTGGCATTAATTCAGGTTCGTGACCTCAAAAAAATATACGGCGATCAAGTCGTACTATCAGACATCAATTTTGATGTAGAGGATGGGGCAGTCCGTGTCTTGATGGGCTCCTCTGGCTCAGGTAAATCTACGTTATTACATTGTCTTAATCGCCTTGAAGATCCCACCTCAGGATCTATTTTGTTTCGCGGCAAAGAAGTGGCTGGTCTCGATGTTGATGTGAGGGCATTGCGGAAACAAATTGGATTCGTATTCCAACAATTTGCCTTATATAGCCACCTGACCGTTTTAGAAAATGTGACATTAGCCTTAACAGTATTAGAGGGCATGAAAAAACCAGAGGCAAATGAGAAGGCCTTAGTGACCTTATCAAAATTTGACATGACGATTCACCAACACAAGTATCCAGCCCAGCTTTCGGGAGGCCAACAACAACGAGTAGCGATTGCCCGAGCCTTGGCTATGGATCCAGCGGTACTGGTATTGGATGAACCGACTTCAGCGCTTGATCCAATCATGTCACGTGATGTCGCCGATTTAATCAATCGTCTGCATGAGGCTGGTATTACGATGCTCTGTGTTACTCATGATTTAGCACTCGCGCAAAATATTTCTGATACGGTGATGTTCTTAGACAAGGGAGTCATTCGTGCGGATGAAAAGATTTCAATCCTGATGAGTGACACATCTGATCCTGATATTCATGCATTCTTTGGTAATAAGGATAACAAGAAATGAATGCATGGAAGATTTTTGAAGCAGATCTGATCACACAGATGCCGCTGATTTTGTTGGGCCTCGTCAATACCCTAAAACTGGCGGGCCTAGTTAGTATTACTGGCTTGTTACTTGGGATTGTGGTGTTTTATCTTTCGATAAGTAAAAATGTCTTCATTCGTACAGTCACTAATTCTTATATATCGTTTTTTATTGGTATGCCCCTAATTGTCCTATTGTTCTTGATGTACTACGGACTACCGCAATGGGGTCTTCGGATGGATCCTTTTACTGTTGCTACGATTGGGTTTACATTAAATGTGGCTGCTTATAACGCTGCCTATATGAAAACAGCTTATAACGGATTGAATTTTATTCAACTAGAGGCTGCTGCAGCACAGGGCTTTAGTCCTTTTCAAATCTTTCAGCTCATCACTTTGCCTCAAGTCCTGAAATTATCGGTTCCAGCATTAACCAATCAAGTCATTGCTAATTTAAAGGATAGTTCTGTAGCCTTTCTGATTCAATACACGGAGTTTTTTGCACGAATGCAAGAATTAGCCGCAAGTAACTTTCAATTCTTTAAAGCTTACTTACTCACCGCAATTGTTTACTTGGCAATGGTATCTGTCATCGTCTTGTTTGCCAGGGCAATTGAGAGAAGAGTGGTTTTTCCAACACACTAAATTAGAGTTTTTATAACAAAAAAATGACCCGTAGGTCACTTTTAAGTTTGAGAAAGAAGTGATTATTTAGATGTTGGCATAACAAATTCAGCACCCTTAGCAATACTCTCTGGCCAGCGCTGCATGACACTTTTTTGTTTAGTATAAAAGCGCACGCCTTCTTTACCGTAAGCATGCGTATCACCAAAGATCGATTTCTTCCAACCACCAAAACCATGCCAAGCCATTGGCACTGGAATGGGTACATTGATACCAACCATACCCACTTGAACCCTGCGAGCAAATTCACGGGCGATATTGCCATCGCTTGTAAAGCAGGCAACCCCGTTACCAAACTCACAAGAGTTCACTAAATTGAGAGCATCGGTGAAATTTGCTACACGTACACAAGAAAGAACAGGGCCAAAAATTTCTTCTAAGTAGATTTTCATGTCAGGGGTGACATTATCGAATAAGGTGCCGCCAATGTAAAAGCCACTCTCGTTACCGGGAACCTTCAGGCCACGCCCATCTACTAAGAGTTTTGCACCAGAAGCTATGCCACTCTCGATATATCCGGTAATGCGCTCTAATGCAGCCTTTGTCACAATCGGCCCCATCTCAGCATCTAACTCCATACCATTTTTAACTTCCAAGGTTTTGGTGCGCTCAATCAGTTTAGGCATGATTTTCTCAGCCACATCACCGACCAAGACTGCAACCGAGATTGCCATACAGCGTTCCCCAGCTGAGCCATAAGCAGCCCCTACCAGTGCATCAATTGCCTTATCAATGTCCGCGTCGGGCATGATCACCATATGATTCTTAGCACCGCCCAAGGCCTGCGAACGTTTACCAAAGTGGGCACAACGCTCATAAATATAATTTGCAATTGGGGTCGATCCAACGAAGCTGACAGCCTTAACGTCTGGATTTTCAATCAAGGCATCTACCGCTTCTTTATCGCCTTGAACAACATTAAAGACACCATCTGGTAAGCCAGCATCCTTTAAAAGTTTTGCCATAAACAATGCGGCAGAAGGGTCAGTAGGGCTTGGTTTGAGGATAAATGTGTTGCCACAAGCTATCGCCATTGGATACATCCACATCGGCACCATCACAGGGAAGTTAAATGGAGTAATTCCAGCGACAACGCCTAAAGGTTGGCGCATCACCCAGTTATCAATGTCTGTAGAAACCTGTTCGGTATAGTCCCCTTTTAGTAATTCGGGGATACCGGTAGCAAATTCTAGGATCTCAATGCCACGAGTGACTTCGCCTTGGGCATCGGTAAAGACTTTCCCATGTTCGGCGGTAATGATGGCAGCTAATTCATCGCGATTGGCATTCATTAATTCTAGAAATTTGAACATGATGCGGGCCCGGCGCAATGGGCTTGTTTGGCCCCAACTCACAAATGCCTCTTGAGCAACTGCCACTGCAGCATCAACCTCTTTGCGGCTAGCTAAAGCAACTCTGCGGGCAACAGATCCTTGGGCAGGGTTGTATACGTCTGAAAAACGCCCATCCTTAGGGTTGACGAGCTTGCCGCCAACGTAGTGGCCAGTATCATCTTTTGATGCAAAAGCTTGTGGTGCATTCATAGTCATTTGCGCTTATTTTTTCAAGGGTGTTAGATAAATGATAAAGAGAGCGAGTCTAATGTTGTGCAGGACTTCGCTGTCTCGTTTATTCTACTATTGCACTATTTTATCGCTATAAGTCTGTTTTGGATATTTGTTACATTTTGTGAGTTTTTTAAAGGTCCGATATGAGTCTTCTTTTCTCTGAATACACTCTAAATAGCCCCCGTGGCCCATTAAAGCTAGCGAATCGGGTGGTTGTGGCCCCAATGTGCCAATACTCAGCTATGAATGGTGAGGCTACTGACTGGCATCTGATGCATTGGGGAAACTTACTGAATAGTGGGGCGGCTTTATTCATTATTGAAGCTACTGCAGTCACTCAAGAGGGGCGTATCACACCTGCCTGTCTGGGACTATGGGATGACCGTACCGAAGCTGCCCTATCAGATAAATTGATCAGAGCTCGTAAATTGGCGCCTGCTACACCGGTATTTATTCAACTGGCTCACGCTGGTCGAAAGGCATCGAGTGCTACCCCATGGGATGGTGGTCAATTGCTTGCAGTAGATCAGGGCGGCTGGGAAATGGAAGCACCTTCTGCTATTCCACAATTAGAAGGCGAGCGCTTGCCACATGAACTCACTAAGGAAGATTTACAAGAATTAATAGAAGCTTTTGTCGTTGCGGCTAAACGCTCAAACAAAATTGGTATCGATGGAGTGGAATTGCATGGTGCCCATGGATATTTATTACATCAGTTTTTATCTCCGATAGCCAATCAGCGTCAAGATGAATATGGTGGCTCATTTGAGAACCGCATTCGTTTTCTACTGGAACTCTTTAAGGCTGTACGAGCAGCATATCAAGGGGTTTTAGGTATTCGATTATCTGCTAGCGATTGGATTGCCGGAGGATGGACTCCTGAGGAAACGGCAGACTTGGCGGCACGTCTTAAATCCTTAGACGCCAACTATGTTCACATCTCATCTGGAGGTATTTCTCCTGCACAAAAAATTGCCATTGGCCCACACTACCAAGTTCCTTTTGCCAAGATTGTCAAAGAAAAATCGGGACTACCTACCATGACGGTAGGTCTCATTACCGACCCCCATCAAGCCGAAGAAATCTTACAAAGAGGTGATGCTGATTTAATCGCCCTAGCAAGAGCCTTTTTATATAAGCCACGTTGGGCTTGGGAGGCTGCTACAGCTCTTGATGGCACTGTTGCCTCTAATGAGCGCTATTGGCGTTGCTTACCAAGAGAAGCCCAGGCAATATTTGGTAATGTAAAAGTTGGTCAAAGATAATTTTAAAAATACTCAATAAGAGTCAAGGGAGATCTCCATGAAACATATTTACCTAATAAAGACTGCTCTGATTGCAATGTGCGCTTGCATGATTTCGGTTATTGCACACGCACAAACATTTCCTGACAGGCCTATTACATTAGTAGTACCTAATCCTCCTGGAGGCTTAGTCGATACTTCTGCACGCATACTGAGCGAGCCTTTGACGAGAGTGATTGGGCAGCCAGTCGTAGTCGATAACAAGCCCGGCGCAAGTGGTAATACTGCCTATCAATACGTCGCAAAAGCAAAACCCGATGGCTACACTTTGTTGATTTCGTACTCGGGATATCACGTTGCTAATCCTGCGCTGATGGATAAACTTCAATGGGATCCCATTAAAGATTTTTCACCCATCGCGCTATTAACTGTCTCAACTAACGTGATTGCTGTCCATCCCTCGGTGCCTGTCAATAATTTAAAAGAATTGATTGCTTATGCAAAGGCTAATCCGGGTAAGCTCAATTATGCGTCCCAAGGAAATGGCTCTGTTTCTCATATCGGCACTGAGATATTTAAACAAAGCACGGGAGTAGATATGGTGCATGTACCCTATAAAGGCTCTGGGCCAGCGATCCTGGATGTTTTAGCTGGTCAAGTACAAGTCTTTATTACAACGCCGCCCTCGGTAATGCAGCATGTTCAAAGCGGAAAGTTAAAAGGCTTAGCCGTTACTGGCAAGAGTCGCCATCCAGGTATGCCAAATGTGCCCACCACTGCTGAAGCTGGCTTGGCATCATTTCAATTGGAGGCATGGGTGGCTTTATATGCTCCAGCAGGGACACCAGGCCCCATTATTACTAAGCTGACAGATTCTGTGAAAACAAGCTTAGCTTTGCCTGAAGTCAAAGAGCGTGGAGATTCTGCTGGCATTGAGTTGCGCTATCTCAATCCTCAGGCAATGGATGCATTACTCAAGAAAGAGTTACCTTATTGGAATAAGGCGATTAAATCAGCTAATATCACCGTGGACTAACAGTCTTATGCCTGGTCTCTTAAAATGGGATCAGGCAATGCTTGAGCAAATGCTCTAGCAGCACTCAATAAGAATCGATCTTTTCCAGGACCTGCAATCAGCTGCACGCCTACTGGCAAGCCATTGGGGCCACTACTGACATTAAGGTTGATGCATGGTAGTCCTGATAGAGTCCATCCCCGGCAAAATACTGGGTTACCGGTACCATCTTTTGCTAGCGGAGCTTCACCAGGTGCGCTAGGAGCAATCAAAATATCGACTTCATTATCAAAGAGTTGCGCAATAGCAAAACGCGCCGCTTGGGCTTTCATTAAATCCTTTTGATACTGTTCGTAAGGTATTTGCGCGCCTTCAGAGAGTTGCTGTGATAGCTGAGGACTCAATTTTTTATTAAAACGTGTGCGCTCAAAAATAAGCGCACGGGCCATCTCAAAACTCATGATCCGAGTTTGAATTAAGGTTAGATCTTTGCAGGCTGCCGGTAAAGAAATATCTTGAACCATTCCTTTAGCAATCTCTTCAGCAGTAAAGCGGGCTAAGGCTATAGCGCCAGCAGTTTCTTTGCTAGCAAAAGACCAATCCTTAGTTTTGCAAATAGCCACTCGTGGTTTGTTATGAAGTTGATCAATCTCATCGAGAGAAAGGTCATTACTCATGGCTGCAACACCCAGAGCAACATCTCCAACACTTCTGCCAAAGCAGCCCAAGGTATCTAAAGAGGGAGCTAAAGCTTTAACACCAGCCAGCATGACTTTGCCAAAGCTGGGTTTATAACCGACAACACCACAATAGGATGCTGGTCGAATAATAGAACCGGCGGTTTGACTGCCTGTTGCCAAAGGAACCATAAAGTCTGCAACAGCTGCAGCTGATCCACTAGACGATCCCCCGGGGGTATGTTTAAGGTGATGTGGGTTGTGAGTAACAGGGGGCTTAAATGTTGCAAATTCTGTACTGATAGTTTTGCCTAGGATAATTCCGCCTGCTTGACGCATTAAGGCTATAGAAACCGCATCTGAGGCAGGGTAGTTGTTGGCATAGATGGGTGATCCATAGCTAGTCGGTAAGTCATAGGTATCAAATAGGTCTTTTACGCCTATCGGCAGCCCATGCAGTATTCCTTTAATTGAGCCCTTATCAAGCTCCCTAGCGCGTGCCAGGGCATTTTCTTTGCCGAGACTTGACCAAGCCTTCACTAGGCTCTCTCGATGGCCTATACGATCCAAACAGGAAAGCAGTAGGTCGGTTGCTTTGATATCTCGCCTAGCAAGTGCACGTGCAGCTTGCGAGGCACTTAGGCTCTCTAGATCTTTCATTCCTTTATTCTACTAAGTGTGGCGTATGATCGCAATTTAACATTTTTAAAGTACTCAGAAATTCTACCTAAATGAAGCAACATTCCGTTCGTGAAGCATGGCTTGAGGATGCCGTTAAACACCTTGAACCCGTATTCTCTAGAGCTGGGTATGCTATTCCCCCCGTGCGCGTTTCTTGTGGATTTCCGGCATCTAGTAGCCCCAGAACCACTTTGGGCCAGTGCTGGCCTCGCCAGCGCTCAGAAGGGGGCATCAATGAAATTTTTATTTCACCTAAAATTGATGAACCAGTGCAATTGCTAGATACTTTGGTTCATGAGCTTTGTCATGCCGTTGATGATTGTTTTAGTGGACATGGAGAAGACTTCAAAGGGATTGCACAGACAGTAGGCTTGGAGGGGCCAGCCAGAATGGCTCATGCTACCGAAGAACTAACTGTCAAATTGATGATGATCAGTCAAGAATTAGGACCCTACCCACATAAAGCGATTATCTTCCCACCCCCAAGAGCAAGTAATGCGAGCAGAAGTAAGGCTAAATGTGGTCAATGTGGTTACGAGGTTACTTTGCTAAAAAAATGGGCCAGCTATGGTGCTCCTATCTGTCCAAAAGATCATATCCGCATGCTAGAAGATGTCCCTGAAACGATTGAAAATACAAGTGATTACGATAGCGAGTCGGTTGGTAAGGGAGCTAAAAAAGCTCCTGATGAGATTCGTAGAGCCATTAGTTAAATTATTCAGTTGTAAAATTTTACTATTCAAAATAACACCTCAATTGAGAGACCTTTTCACATGAATGCAAAGAAAATTTTCAAAAATCCAAAGATTGCTGTAATTGCTGGCGACGGCATTGGCAAAGAGGTTATGCCTGAGGGTCTTCGTGCATTAGAGGCCGCCAATCGAAAGTTTGGGGTTGGTATGCAGTTTGACCATTTTGATTTTGCAAGCTGTGATTACTATCTCAAGCATGGCAAGATGTTGCCTGATGATTGGTTTGATACCTTGATGAAGTATGACGCTATTTTCTTTGGCGCAGTAGGTATGCCAGACATCTTGCCTGATCACGTATCTTTATGGGGTAGCTTGATCCAGTTTCGTCGCGGTTTTGATCAGTATGTGAGCCTACGTCCTGTTCGCCTCTTGCCTGGTGTTCCTTGTCCTTTGGCAAATCGTAAACCGGGTGATATTGACTTCTTCGTAGTTCGCGAAAATACTGAGGGCGAATACTCCAGCGTAGGTGGCAAGATGTTTCCCGATACCGATCGAGAGTTCGTCATTCAAGAATCAATTTTTACAAGACAGGGCGTCGATCGTATTTTGCAGTACGCATTTGACTTAGCTCAAAGTCGCCCTAAAAAGCATTTAACTTCAGCCACTAAATCGAATGGTATTGCCATTACCATGCCGTATTGGGATGAGAGGGTTGTGGCCATGTCTAAAAACTTCGCGGATGTGCGAACAGATAAATATCACATTGATATTTTGGCTGCACAATTTGTAATGAACCCTGATCGTTTTGATGTGGTTGTTGCGAGCAATTTATTTGGAGATATCTTGTCTGATTTAGGTCCAGCTTGCACAGGAACGATTGCGGTAGCGCCATCGGGAAGCATTAATCCTGAAGGAAAATTCCCATCTTTATTTGAACCAGTGCATGGATCTGCGCCAGATATTTACGGCAAGATGATTGCTAATCCGATTGGCCAAATATGGAGTGGAGCAATGATGCTAGACCACTTGGGTTACCCTGAAGCTGGTAAAGCCATCTATTCCGCAATTGAAAAAGTGCTAGCCTCTGGGCCCGGTAATGCGCCTTTGACGCCCGATGTAGGTGGCTCTGCTAAAACGGATGATTTAGGCAAGGCAATCGCTGCTGCAATCTAGAAATCATTTAGCTAACGGTTTGAATAGGACTCCATACGGGGTCCTTTTTACTGGCCGTGGCTATTTCTTCTAAAACTTTTTCATGCAGCAGACATTCATCAGCACTTGCTGCAATGAATTTTAAATTCACGGGCAGTGATTTCTTATGACCGTCAGAATCTGTGTCAACGGTATAGTCAATTAAATCAATCGATAGATCTTCTTGGCCACGCGTCATCGCTACATAGACTTCTGCTAACAATTGGGCATCTAATAGCGCGCCATGAAGTGTACGGTGTTGATTGCTAATAGAAAAACGCTCACACAGTGCATCTAATGAATTACGCTTACCAGGGAACATTTGACGAGCCTCTAGTAGGGTGTCAGTTACTCTGCTAGCTAAATTTCGAAACGGTGGGCGCTTTAAAAGAGCGAACTCATTATCCAAGAATCCTAAGTCAAATGCGGCGTTATGAATCACAATTTCTGCGCCATCGACAAACTCAATCAATTGTTCAACAACATTAGCAAAGATGGGTTTATCAGACAGAAATTCTCTCGAAAGGCCATGAACCGCAAAAGCTCCTGCGTCGATATCCCGCTCAGGATTAATGTAGTAATGAAAAGTCTTATCGGTTAGGCGTCGTCCAACCATCTCTACGCAACCGATTTCAATAATGCGATCTCCGGTTGCAGGATTTAATCCCGTTGTTTCAGTATCTAAAATTACTTGGCGCATTAGGTACCCTCAAGGACTGATGGCGGTATTTCCATTGGGCCTTTGCCCGCGTATTTATCAAGGTAAAGATAAATCACAGGGGTAATAATCAAGGTAACAAATTGCGATAGGATTAGGCCACCAGCAACACTAATGCCCAAGGGTTGGCGCAACTCTGCTCCTGCGCCAATACCAAATGCAATCGGCAGGGCGCCCATTAGGGCTGCAAAGGTAGTCATCATAATAGGACGGAAACGCAAGATACAGGCTTCTTTAATTGCTTGTTCAGGGCTCATTCCTTGATTACGTTGTGCATCGAGCGCAAAGTCAATCATCAAAATGGCATTCTTTTTAACGATACCAATCAGCAGCAAAATACCAATAGAAGCAATGACTGTTAACTCAAAGCCAAAAATACGCAATGCTAATATTGCCCCAATGGCAGCAGATGGCAAACCCGCCAGAATAGTGAGCGGGTGAATATAACTTTCATATAAAACTCCAAGCAGAATGTAAATCACTCCAAGAGCAGCCAAAATTAAGATCACCTGGCCGGATTGATTCTCTTTAAATACTGCTGCATCACCACCATAGCTGGTAATAATAGAAGGCGGCAGACCAATTTCTTTGGTGAATTCTTCTATTTTCTTGGTTGCATCGCCAAGGAAAACATCGGGCGCTAAGTTAAATGACAGAGTCACCGCAGGTATTTGCCCAAGATGATTCACCGAGGTAGGGCCGATCGATCTAGTAAATGTTGCAACACTAGAAAGGGGAATTAATTTATCAGTAGCTCGACCGCGAACAAATATTTTATTAAGATCAGTTTCATACTGCCGATCTTCTTTAGCAGTTTCTAGAATGACATAGTAAGTGTTGACAGGGGTGTAGATGGTCGATACTTGTCTTTCACCATAAGATGCATACAAAGCAGATCGAATATCAGCGATCGTAATACCTGCACTGGCTGCCTTTTCTCGATTAATGTCAATTTTGACATTCAGACCTTTTAATTGTGAATCACTTGTAACGTCCCTAAAGATCGGATCGGTACGCAGTTTTTGCATGAGCTTGTCGGCCCATTCATTGACACCATCAAAGCCAACACTTTGCAGGGTAAATTGGTAGCGACTTTTACTACTTCGACCACCAATTTGTAAATTTTGTACAGGGCGCATATATACCTGAAGCCCCGGTATTTCTCTAAATTTGACTCTCAGATCTTCCATTATCTTAGCCATCTTTGCACGTTCACTTTTCGGTTTGAGAACAGTAAAAATACGTCCAGTATTTTTGCCAGAGCTATTACCGCCACCGATAATAGAAATTGAGGTGTCTACGTTTGGATCTTTACTAACGATATCAGCTGCCTGGTCCTGAAGTTTTAACATCGAATCAAATGACATATCCTCCGATGCTTCGGTAGTCATCAGAATTTGTCCAATGTCTTCTTCTGGAAAAAATCCCTTTGGGCTATTCATAAATAAGAAAATAGAAATAGCAAATGTAGAGATAGCACCCAACAAGACTATCTTACGATGGTGTAATGCTAAATCAAGATAGTGAATATAGGTTTTGAGCATCCAATTGAAGAAGCGATCAAATTGTTTGTTGATAGCGAATTCTTTGGCGTGTACCCCAGGCTTAGGCAGGAAGCGACTACACAACATTGGCACTATTGTTAAAGAAACAATGGCCGATACAAAAATCGCCAAAGAAACAACCACTGCAAATTCTCTAAAGAGCAGGCCAATGGGTCCAGGCAAAAAGAAGAGAGGAATAAACACAGCAATTAATGAAATCGAAATAGAAATAATGGTAAAGCCAACCTCTTTACTGCCCTTGAGTGAGGCCTTGAGAGGGTCCATACCATTTTCAATATGACGCATGATGTTTTCTAGGACTACGATTGCATCATCAACCACCAAACCTACTGCTAGCGTAATACCGAGCAGCGAAATATTATCAAGGCTATAGCCCATGATGTAGAGTAAAAAGAATGCGCCAATTAAAGAAATGGGCAAGCTAATTGACGGTATTAAGGTTGCTGCTGCGTGCTTTAAAAATAGGAAGATGACCAACACAACCAACAACACAGTTAAAGCAAGTGTGACATTCACATCGTGTATCGCTTCAATAATAGACAAAGATCGATCGTTTGCCACTTGGAGCTTAATCGACTCAGGCATCTGCTTTTGTATCTCAGGCAGTAATGCTTTGACTGATTTGACAACCTCCACAGTATTTGCATTAGGTTGACGTAATACTGCGATTGCAATCGATCTTTCGCCATTAGAGCTCGCTAGTGTATAGACGTTTTCGTAACTCTCTATCACTTCAGCAACATCTTTGAGGTAAATAGGTAGACCATTTTTTTGGCTGATGATGAGATTCCCAAATTCTTCAGGTCTGACTAATTGAGGGTTTGCGTAGATTGTGATCGATTGGCGAGGCCCATTAAGAACACCTACCGGGGTATTGGAGTTGGCCTTATTAATGGCATTGGCCACATCATCCATGGTGAGGTTGCGGTTACCCAATGCATCAGGGCGAGCCAGCACTCGAACTGCGTAACGCTTTGCACCATAAACAATAATTTGTGCTACACCGCTAATGGTGGACAGATTTGGTGACAGTAAATTTTCTGCATAGTCATTTAAATCCGACAAACTCACTGATGGGGAACTCAAACGCACAACTAATACAGGCGTATCAGCTGGATTGACTTTGCGGTATGACGGTGAAGTCGTCATTTCAATTGGAAGCCGTCTTTGCGCCCTTAAGAGTGCTGCCTGGACATCAACCGCTGCTTTGTCAATATCTCGATTGTTATTAAATTCCAAGGAAATGCTGGTGCTGCCCAATGAATTGACAGAGCTGATGGCTTTAATACCGTCAATCGTTGAAAATTCCTTTTCCAATGGCAGTGCAACAGCGGACGCCATATTTTCTGGAGAGGCGCCCGGTAGTGATGCGCTAACTGAAATAACGGGAGTATTAAAACTTGGTAAGGCCGCTACTGGAATATTGAAATAGGCGACTGTTCCGGCAACGACGGTTGCAAAAGAAAGCAAGACCGTCATAACGGGGCGCCGAATACATAATTCGGAAAGCGTCATTTTTTCTCGGTCGCAGGTGGGTTTTGAGGAGCGGCGTCTTTAGTTTTAGCTTCGCGTACTTTACTGCCAGGACGGAGATTTTGTTTACCTTCTACTACTACCTTATCGCCCGCTTCAATTCCAGTAACGATAGAAGTACCTTGGTATTCGTAAACTACTTTAACGGGCTTTGCAACAGCCTTTCCTTCGCTATCTACTGTATATACAATTCTTCCTCTAGGATTGATGATGATTGCCTGTGAGGGAACCGAGAGAGCATCCTTTAAGGTATTAGCCACTATAGATACACGAGCAAACTGACCCGGAAGAATGCTCATGGACTTATTGGGGATTTGTGCCTTGACCCTTACTGCTGCAATTGAAGGGTCGACTTGGTTATCGATGACAAGCACCTTGCCCTCATAGGTTTTCTTACCTGAATCACCGACTGTGACTTTGACTGTCAGAGGCTCTCCATCTAATTGATTTTCAAGCAATATAGGGATATCTTTTTCAGGTACTACAAACTGAACATTGATGGGATTTAGTTGTGTAATAGTCACCATCGACCCAACACTTGATGTTGCAGTTGAGCTGGTAGCGGTTGTGACGACGTTACTCGCTTGTACTAGAGACCCAGGGAACACATTTACAATTCCAGCACGTCCAGTAATCGGAGAGCGAATCGAATCAAAGGATAACTGAACTTCAGCTGAGCGGGCTGCTGCCTGAGCAGCCTTAGCATTAGCCAAGGAGGTTTCTAAACCCGCTTTAGAAATAAAGTTTTTACTGACGAGTTCAGTGGCGCGCAGATATTGTTTTTGGGCATCTTCAGCTAAGGCATTCAGTCTCTCATAGTTAGCAGTATCATTGCGATTATCTAGCGTAAATAATAGATCGCCAGCTTTGACTTCCTGACCATCTTTAACATGAATTTTGGCAACTGTATTGGTCACCATTGGTCTGATATCGACAATCGCATTTGAAACCATCGTACCAGTGGCCTCAATCACAAGCGGAATATCTTTCTTCTCAACCACAATGGTACTTACTGTCGTGGGTCCACCACCTTTTTCGGCCCTAGCGACTGGCGGATAAAAATAATCATAGGTTTTTGAACCTGCGAACAAAATAATGATCACAATGAAGATGCGCCATTTGAAGCCGAAAATAAAAGACTTTACCGAAGCGAAAGAGATGGTCGGCATGCGGTTTGAAATTTTTTGCCATAGAGCACAAAGACAAGACATTAAATACCCAAAAACTTGCGCAACCTTAGTGGGTATTTTGTTTAATGTAGATTCTATTTTTGACACGGCTTCATTTTCTTAATTTTTAGCATTCTAATGGGGTTTTTGCTAATTAGAGTGCCTGTGCATTCTCTCATAGGGGTTAAAAAAGAGCTTGTTCAATGCTTATACGCTCTAAGGTAAAAACTCTTCAGCTCCTTTATTGGCTAGCTGATCAGCAAGTTCATTACCTGGATGTCCAGCATGGCCCTTAACCCAGTGCCATGAAATCTCATGGTTCGGAAGCAGGGCGTCCAATTCTTGCCATAAATCAGCATTTTTGACAGGGGACTTGGCTGCCGTCTTCCAGCCACGCTGTTTCCAGCCCTGAAGCCACTCTGTAACGCCTTTTTGAACATATTGTGAGTCCGTCCAGAGTTCGACAGCACTAGATTGTTTAAGGGCTTTTAAGGCATAAATGACTGCACTCATTTCCATACGATTATTGGTTGTGTGCTTTTCACCCCCATGCAGGTGCTTTTCGTGATTTCCAGAGCGTAAAACGACACCCCAGCCGCCAGGCCCTGGATTTCCTTTGCATGAGCCATCTGTATAGATAACGATATGCGGTAGTTGCTTGCTGTGCTTGGTGTGAGACATAGCCCTACTCTAATGGGTCTTGTTTGAGATTGCTTCTTTCAGTAGCTGGGCTTAAAGGGGCAATTTGGGGGATAAGACTAGTCTTAACCTTGCCAATGAGACGTATTCCTTGATGGCGTTTAATAGCGGAAACAATGAAAATGGCGCCAAAAATAGGCCACCATCGGTTACCCATTGGCTCCAGATAATCCATTTTGGAGATGCTTTGGCCTTGGAGGGGCAGTTTGTAACAGCCAAAATGCCCTCTATCTAAGGAAAAGTTGAGTAATTGCAACCAATCTTTGATTCTGATTAGACTAATGAACTGACCATCACGCGGTAAATAAGGGCTGCCAATTAGTCTACTGATGTATTGGCGGGCTCCCCACAGGCTTGCTGGGTTAAATCCAGAGATAACTAAGCGACCCTCAGGACGAAGGATCCGATCAATCTCACGCAGTATTTGGTGGGGGTCGGCTGCAAACTCTAGAACGTGTGGCAAAACAATCAAATCAATACTTTCACTGGCAAAAGGCAGTTCTGTAGCATCACCCTCAATGCAATGCCAATTTGAAGATAAATTAGGGGGCATGTTGTCATTAGCATGAACCAAAATGGCATGCAAGGGCATTCGATTCTCCCGCAAGCAATTGATTTGCGGTAGCCCAACTTGGACTGCATTAAAGCCAAAAACGTTATCTACGATCTGATCAAAACAAGTTTGCTCCCACTGCAATACATATTGACCTGGTGGGGATTGTAGCCATCCCTCCCATGAGCTCCATGGGGGCGCAGGGGACTGAGTAGGGGTGGGTGGGGTTGGTATCATGGAAGTATGGATAAGAATACTTTATTGCAAGTTTGGCCTATACCCGCCTTTGATGATAATTACATTTGGTGTGTACATGACGGACATTTTGCATTGGTTGTAGATCCAGGCGATGCAAGCCCAGTTTTGCATTACTTAGCCCAAGAAAAATTATCCCTTACCGGAATACTGGTTACTCACCATCATGCTGATCATACTGGTGGAATTTTGGAATTATTAAATACCCTAGGAACTGCAATTCCTGTGTATGGCCCCACTAGCAATGAAATACCCGGTCGAACTATAGCAATGATGGAGGGCGACAAGTTCGATATTGTTTCTCCTCGAATCAGCGTGAGTGTTCTTGAAGTTCCAGGCCATACCCTTGATCATATTGCTTACTTTGCAAATGTGCAGACGAATATATCTGAACCCATACTCTTATGTGGGGATACTTTATTTGCTTCTGGCTGTGGGCGCCTATTTGAAGGGACGCCCACTCAAATGGCTCAGTCTCTTTCCAAGTTTGCCGCTTTACCGAAAAACACTTTGGTGTACTGCACACATGAATACACCCTCTCTAATATTCGTTTTGCTTTAGCAGTAGAGCCACATAATTATCAATTGATTGAGTGGTCAAAAAAAGCACAAGCATTGCGTGCACAAAATAAACCCACCTTACCAACCACGATCGCTCAAGAGTTACAAACGAATCCTTTTATGCGATGTGATCAAGCTGATGTGATTGCGGCTGCCGAAGAAATTTCAGGGCAGCAAAACTTGCCCAGTACGGCGCATGTCTTGGCTGCCATCAGGGCCTGGAAAGATCGCTTCTAATGCGACTGATTTATGCGGTAATTGCTCTTGTCGCTTTAATCAATGGTTGTGCCAGTTCGGGTGATTGGTCATCTGATACACCAACAATAGTCAATCCCAAGGCATCAAAAGCCGCACGCGTTGATTTTGAGAAGCAATCTGTCAGCAAGGTTTATGCGCCCTCTGATAATTTATGGATTCGTATTCGGGATGGCTTTCAGATGGAGCCTATGAATAACCCATTAGAAATCGAACAAGTACGTTGGTTAAGCGCCCGCCCTGACTATGTGAATCGCTCTATGGCACGTTCTTCACGCTATCTCTTCTATATCGTACAAGAAGTCAACGCACGCAGCATGCCAACAGAAATCGCTTTGCTACCTTTTGTAGAGAGTGCCTTTGTTACTCATGCTAAATCCAGAGCAAAGGCAGTTGGTTTATGGCAATTCATGCCTGCTACCGGAAAAGATTTTCGCTTAACGCAAAATGTGTTTCGCGATGAGCGGCGTGATGTTTTGCAATCAACAGATGCAGCACTAGATTATCTGCAGCGTTTGTATGCACAGTTTGGTACTTGGGAGCTTGCTTTAGCTGCCTACAATTGGGGTACGGGCAACGTGATGAAGGCCCAAAAACGAAATATTGCTGCAGGGCTTCCCACGGATTATGAAAGTCTGAAGATGCCAAAAGAAACTCGGCAATACGTTCCGAAGTTGATGGCTTATCGGCAAATTGTTTTAGATCCAAGTGCTTATGGAATTGTTCTACCGGAACTAGAGAATCATCCGTACTTTATAGCAGTAGATGTTAGCAACGATATTGATGTGGCCTTAGTGATTAAGCTTGCTGAAATTCCAGCAGAAGAGTTTCATAATCTTAATCCGTCATTTAATAAGCCCGTAATTTTAAGTAATGCTAATCAACAAATTTTGTTGCCATTTGCTCATGCAGAAATTTTTCAAGAAAATCTAAAAAACTACTCTAAGCCACTTGCATCGTGGACAGCTGTTCAAATCAAAAAAACCGAGAGCCTAGATCAGGTAGCTAAAACCTTGGGTGTAGCTCCAGATACTCTGAGGGATATCAATGGCATCCCTAAGGGCATGCGGATTAAAGCGGGATCAACGGTTCTGATCCCCAAAAGTAGCCTTGTATCAAATGATGTTTCTCCAACTTTGGCTGAAAATGCCAGTCTCAGCTTAGAAAAGCCGCCCCCACCGCCATCCGCTAGTAAATGTGTCAAGCCAGCCAGTAACGCAAATGGCTCGAAAGGGACTCAACAAAACAAGTGTGCTCCAGTAAAACAGGCACAGAAGACTGATCAAACAAACGCTAAGGGCAATTCTTCCAAAAATAGTGCTGCATCTCAGCATAAATCCGCATCGACAGATCCTGGAAAATCTGCGAAAAATACTAGTTCAGCCAACCCCATTAACAAGGGGGTGAATGCAAAGCAGTAATTTCAGTCACTTTTCTTTAGGTAGATCATGTCCTATCAAGCACATCACGAACGCTCAATTCAAGATCCTGACGGTTTCTGGGGCGAGCAGGCAAAGCTCATTCACTGGGAAAAACCATTTGATAAAGTTCTCAATTATGAAAATCCTCCATTTGCAAAATGGTTTGAAGGAGGGCTTACCAATCTTTGCTACAACGCATTAGATCGCCATATTAAAGAGCGACCAAATCAAACCGCCTTGGTTGCGGTATCTACTGAAACGAATTTAGAAAAGGCGTACACATACCAGGAGCTCTACGAAGAAGTCAATCGTATGGCAGCGATTTACAAAGCCCATGGTATTAAAAAGGGTGATCGAGTCCTGATTTATATGCCAATGATTGCAGAAGCTTGCTTTGCAATGCTTGCTTGTGCTCGTATTGGTGCAATTCATTCTGTGGTGTTTGGAGGTTTTGCTTCTCACAGTCTGGCATCCCGTATCGACGATGCAAAACCAAAGATGATTGTGACATCAGAGGCTGGTATGCGAGGTGGCAAAGCAGTTCCATACAAACCACTTCTAGATGAGGCAATTACCCTAGCAATCAATAAACCTAAAAAAGTTCTGATCGTCAATCGTGGCTTATCTGAATTCACTACCGTTCCTGGCCGTGACTTAGATTACGCAACAGAGCGCCAGAAACACCTCAATGAGATTGTTCCGATTGAATGGGTGGATGCAACCCATCCCTCATATATCCTTTATACATCCGGAACTACTGGCAAGCCTAAGGGCGTGCAACGCGATACAGGCGGATACGCAGTGGCGTTAATGTCCAGCATGAATCACATCTTTTGCGGTAAGCCTGGTGATACCATGTTCACTACTTCAGATATTGGTTGGGTGGTAGGTCATAGTTACATCATCTATGGACCACTACTCAATGGTATGGCAACCATCATGTATGAGGGTACGCCTTTACGCCCCGATGCAGGGATCTGGTGGGCATTGGTTGAAAAATACAAAGTGTCTGTGATGTTCTCGGCACCAACAGCTGTTCGTGTTTTGAAGAAGCAAGACCCAGCATTTTTAACTAAGCATGATCTTTCTACTTTAAGGTCTTTGTTCCTCGCGGGTGAGCCATTGGATGAGCCTACGGCAACTTGGATTCATGAAGCGATTCAGAAACCAATCGTAGATAACTATTGGCAAACTGAGACTGGCTGGCCGATGCTTGCTATACAGCGTGGTGTTGAAGTCATGCCGCATAAATTCGGCTCACCAGGAGTCCCTTCTTTTGGATACAATATGAAGTTGCTTGATGATGCAACATCGATAGAGTTGGGCGCTGATCAAAAAGGAGTGATTGCAATTGAGGGACCTTTGCCTCCAGGTTGCATGCAAACTATTTGGGGTGACGATCAGCGTTTTGTGAGTACTTATTGGGAAACGATTCCTGGTAAATTGATTTACTCTACCTTTGACTGGGGAATCAAGGATAAGGATGGGTACTTCTTCATATTGGGTCGCACAGACGACGTGATTAACGTAGCAGGGCATCGCCTTGGAACGCGCGAAATTGAGGAAAGCATATCTAGCCATCCAAATATATCTGAAGTGGCTGTGGTGGGTATTGAAGATAAATTAAAGGGTCAAGCAGCGATTGCATTTGTTATTCCAAAAGACTCCTCTAAGACTGACAATCTAGAAAAAGAATGTATGAAAACAGTCGATTCCCAGTTAGGGGGAATTGCTCGTCCAAGTTGTGTTTATGTAGTGACGGCACTACCTAAGACCAGGTCAGGAAAGATTGTGCGACGAGCTTTACAGGCTGTTGCGGAAGGCCGTGATCCTGGAGATATCAGCACCATGGAAGATCAAACTGTTTTGGCACAAATTAAGACCGTTATCGAGCAGGGCGCCCATTCTTAAATGACCATCGATACCCCCCTCTAAGCCCATATTGGCTGGGTTTTCAAGGATTTAGGAGCAAAAATGGTATGATTCAAAGATTCGAAACTAAATAAATACCCTAGCGCTTAAAGACACTCACCTCCCGCATAAACAAGCCTCGGGTTGGTCTTTTTGGGGGTTTTGAGCGTCGGATGGAGCAGGGACTGGAGATGGTTTGTCACCCTTGCTTCCTTCTTTTCCTCCTGCCGTGTTGGCTCTAGCCGACGGCACGATATTTCCTGGTTTAAGCATTGGCGCCTCTGGCGAAACTACCGGAGAAGTTGTATTTAATACCGCATTAACTGGATATCAAGAGATCATCACTGATCCAAGCTATGCGCGTCAAATTGTGACCTTGACCTACCCGCATATTGGTAATGTTGGGGTTAATCCTCAAGACGCTGAATCAGACCAGATTCATGCTGCTGGTCTCGTCATTAAAGATCTTCCAAAGCGCGTCTCAAATTTTCGCTCTCAAGAGACTTTAGATAACTATCTCACTGCTGCTGGTGTTTTAGGTATTGCCGGAATTGACACTCGCAAACTGACTCGTATTTTGCGTGATAAAGGCGCCCAATCTGGTGCTATCGTTGCCGGTAAATTAGGTGATGACATTGAAGTTTTGTCTAAGAAAGCACTTGAACTCGCTAAAGCCTTTCCTGGAATGGCTGGTTTAGATCTTGCTAAGGTAGTAAGCACCAAAACCACCTATGAGTGGCGCGAAGCTGAGTGGGAATTACATGGAGTTAATGGCAAGCCAGCTTATCGAACTTTGGATACTTCCAAACCAGTTAAAAAAGTGGTTGCATATGATTTTGGCGTCAAGCGTAATATTCTGCGCATGCTTGCTGAACGTGGATGTGAGCTTACTGTAGTTCCAGCCCAAACAAGCGCTGCTGAGGTATTGGCAATGAATCCTGACGGGGTCTTCTTTTCAAACGGTCCTGGCGATCCTGAGCCATGTGATTACGCTATTGCTGCTGCCAAAGAAATTATTGAAAAAGGTCTTCCTACATTTGGTATCTGCTTAGGACATCAAATCATGGGTTTAGCTGCTGGCGCTAAAACTTTAAAAATGAAGTTTGGTCATCATGGAGCAAATCATCCTGTAAAGGATTTGGATACCGGGCGGGTAGCAATTACTTCGCAAAACCATGGCTTTGCAGTTGATGCCAGCACTCTGCCTAAGAACATTCGCGTGACACACGTATCTCTATTCGATGGCTCCTTACAAGGCCTGGCATGGGAAGATAAACCTGCACTGTGTTTTCAAGGTCATCCTGAGGCCTCACCGGGCCCTCATGACATAGCTTATTTATTTGATCGTTTTATGGAGTTAATGAATGCTACGAAAGCTGGCAATAAGGGGGGCAAATAATGCCTAAGCGTAGCGATATTCACAGCATTCTTATTATTGGAGCTGGCCCCATTGTGATTGGCCAAGCTTGTGAGTTTGACTATTCAGGTGCTCAGGCTTGCAAGGCATTGCGAGACGAAGGCTATAAAGTTATTTTGGTCAATAGCAACCCCGCAACAATTATGACTGACCCAGAAATGGCAGATGTGACTTATATCGAGCCAATTACATGGGAAGTAGTTGAACGAATCATTGCTATAGAAAAACCAGATGCAATCTTGCCAACCATGGGCGGTCAAACCGCATTGAACTGTGCCTTAGATTTACATCGTCATGGTGTCTTGCAAAAGTATGGCTGTGAACTGATAGGCGCGTCTCCCGAGGCGATTGATAAAGCCGAGGATCGACAGAAATTCAAAGATGCAATGACAAAAATTGGATTGGGCTCTGCTAAATCTGGCATTGCTCATACCATGGATGAAGCCCATATAGTGCAACAACGAATTCAACAGGAGACTGGTAGCCCAGGTTTCCCAGTGGTGATTCGTCCATCCTTCACTATGGGTGGTTCCGGTGGTGGGATTGCGTATAACCGTGAAGAATTTGAAGAGATCTGTAAACGGGGTCTTGATCTATCTCCTACCCATGAACTCTTGATCGAGGAGTCATTGCTGGGTTGGAAAGAGTTTGAAATGGAAGTAGTGCGTGATCGTAACGATAACTGCATTATTGTTTGTTCGATTGAGAACTTAGATCCAATGGGTATTCATACCGGTGACTCGATTACTGTAGCGCCTGCACAAACATTAACCGACAAAGAATATCAATTGATGCGCAATGCATCTATTGCAGTTTTGCGTGAAATTGGTGTAGATACTGGCGGTTCCAACGTGCAATTCTCTATTAATCCAGAAGATGGGCGCATGATTGTGATTGAGATGAATCCACGCGTCTCGCGTTCATCTGCCTTAGCATCTAAAGCAACTGGTTTTCCGATTGCCAAAATAGCAGCAAAACTGGCCGTTGGTTACACCTTAGATGAACTAAAGAATGATATTACTGGCGGCGCAACACCAGCATCTTTTGAGCCATCAATCGATTATGTTGTGACTAAAATTCCCCGTTTTGCTTTTGAAAAATTTCCGCAAGCAGATTCACGTTTAACAACGCAAATGAAATCAGTCGGTGAGGTAATGGCAATCGGCCGTACTTTCCAAGAATCTTTTCAAAAAGCGCTGCGAGGCCTTGAGGTTGGTGCTGATGGCTTAGATGAATTCTCTACTGATTTAGATGACATTATTCAAGAGATAGGTGAACCAGGCCCAGATCGTATTTGGTATTTAGCAGACGCATTCCGCATGGGGATGAGTCTAGATGATGTCTATAACGAAACCAAAGTAGATCCTTGGTTTTTAGAGCAGATTCAAGAGTTAGTCACGATTGAAAATGAGCTTAAGCTTCGTCAGATTGATAGCCTATCTGCTCAAGAACTTCGCTTTGTAAAGCAAAAAGGTTTTTCAGATCGCCGCTTAGCTAAATTACTTGGGGTAGATGCTGCATCGGTTCGTGCGGCACGACATCGCTTAAAAGTAGTACCCGTCTATAAACGTGTCGATACCTGTGCTGCTGAGTTCTCTACGAATACGGCCTACTTATATTCAACCTATGAGGCTGAGCATGGTGAGTGCGAATCCCAGCCTACGAATAGAGACAAAATCATGGTCTTGGGCGGAGGCCCTAATCGTATTGGTCAAGGCATTGAATTTGATTATTGCTGCGTCCATGCCGCTTTAGCAATGCGTGATGACGGTTATGAAACCATCATGGTGAACTGCAATCCGGA
This sequence comes from Polynucleobacter sp., assembly GCF_040400325.1. GTDB lineage: Bacteria > Pseudomonadota > Gammaproteobacteria > Burkholderiales > Burkholderiaceae > Polynucleobacter. The sequence goes on along the minus strand of NZ_JBBAQK010000009.1, from coordinate 29,133 downwards.
AACAGTTTCTACCGACTACGACACTTCAGATCGGCTTTATTTTGAGCCATTAACACTCGAAGATGTTTTAGAGATAGCTGCCAAAGAAAAACCAAAAGGAGTAATTGTTCAATACGGTGGACAAACTCCATTGAAGTTGGCCTTAGATCTAGAGCGCAACGGTGTACCCATTATCGGCACCTCACCCGATATGATCGATGCAGCTGAAGATCGTGAGCGCTTCCAAAAGTTATTACAGAATCTTGGTTTGCGTCAACCGCCAAATCGTACAGCGCGTACCGAAGATGAAGCTCTTAAACTTGCTGAAGAAATTGGCTATCCATTAGTTGTCCGTCCATCTTATGTTTTAGGAGGGCGTGCCATGGAAATTGTTCATGATGGTCGCGAACTAGAGCGTTATATGCGTGAAGCTGTTAAGGTTTCGCATGATTCACCAGTATTACTAGATCGCTTTTTGAATGATGCGATTGAGTGTGATGTCGATTGCATTAGCGATGGTCATCGGGTCTTCATTGGTGGTGTTATGGAACATATTGAGCAGGCTGGCGTTCATTCAGGAGACTCCGCTTGTTCTTTGCCGCCTTATTCACTCTCTGATGAGACGGTAGCGGAAATCAAAAGTCAAACTGCTGCTATGGCTAAGGGATTAAATGTTATTGGCTTGATGAACGTGCAATTTGCGATCCAACATGTTGATGGTAAAGATGTCATTTACGTATTAGAAGTGAATCCCCGAGCTTCACGTACAGTGCCATTTGTTTCTAAGGCTACTGGCTTGCAGTTAGCGAAGATTGCTGCGCGTTGCATGGTCGGTCAATCCCTAGATCAACAAGGGATCAAGGCAGAAGTGAAGCCTCCTTACTTCTCAGTTAAAGAAGCAGTATTTCCATTTAATAAGTTTCCAGGAATTGATCCAATCCTTGGACCAGAAATGCGCTCTACAGGTGAAGTGATGGGTGTTGGTAATACCTTTGGCGAAGCCCTCTTTAAATCACAATTAGGTGCTGGCATTAAGCTTCCTAAGAGTGGTACTGTAGTGCTGACAGTAAAAGATAGTGATAAACCTAAGGCCGTTGAAGTTGCTAAGTTACTACATCAACTAGGATTTCCGATGGTTGCTACTAAAGGAACTGCTGCAGCTATTGAAGCAGCCGGTTTGCCGGTGCGAGTCGTCAATAAAGTGAAGGATGGACGGCCTCACATCGTAGATCTGATTAAAAACGGTGAGATTTCACTTGTATTTACTACCGTTGATGAAACTAGGACTGCAATAGCTGATTCCCGCTCAATCCGAACCAGCGCTCAGGCTAATGGGGTTACTTATTACACGACGATTAGCGCAGCAAGGGCTGTCATGGATGGTTTAATGGCCTCACAAAATGGAAACAAGCAATCTTTAGAAGTTTATTCCTTACAAAACCTACATCAGTTACTCATTTAATCTAAAATCAACTCTTGTATGCGCAATGGAGCGCCAGAATTTAAGTTAGGTTAGTAGCATGAGCACAATTCCTATTACCAAACACGGTGCAGAGCTTCTAAAAGAAGAGCTGCACCGCCTCAAACATATTGATCGTCCGTCGGTAATTAATTCTATTTCTGAAGCTCGCGCTCAAGGAGATCTCTCAGAAAATGCTGAATACGATGCAGCTAAGGAAAAACAAGGCTTTATTGAAGGGCGCATTCAGGAGCTTGAAAGCAAGTTATCTGGAGCTCAAATCATTGATCCTGCATCTTTGGATGTCACTGGGAGAGTCGTATTTGGCGCCACAGTAGATTTAGAGTATTTGCAAGATGGCAGCAAAGTCACTTATCAAATTGTTGGCGATGATGAGGCCGATATTGCTTCCAATAAAATTTCTATTAGCTCACCCACTGCTCGTGCCCTGATTGGCAAAGAGGAGGGGGACGTTGTGGCAGTCCAAGCCCCTGGTGGCAATCGTGAAGTTGAAATCTTGGCTGTGCGTTATATCTAAGTATCTTATTTAGCTTGATCTCATGAATATCACTGGCGGTTCCAAACACGCTATCGCGCAAAGACTCTTTATTCTAGTTGCTGGTCTTTGGGTAGGCAGTATCTTATCGGCTGGATATTTAGTAGCCCCAACTATTTTTAATACCCTAACGGATCGTCAAGTAGCAGGCATGGTTGCCGGTAGTATTTTTAAGGTCGAAGCCCTGTTAAGTACGATTGTTAGTATTGCTCTGATGGTATTAGCCAATTTACTTATTAACCGAGGATTGTCTGAATATCGCTCTATTCGTTGGCTTCTATTGGCGATGTTGCTCTGTTCTCTTGTTGCTTCCATCATCCTTATCCCATGGATGAATACATTACGCGATGAAGCGCTAATACAAGGGATGCCCGTAATGTTATCCCCATCCGCAAGTGCTTTTGCTACATTGCATGGTGTATCTAGTGCGGTGTTTTTGATTCAAAGTGCACTAGGTATTTATTTGCTATGGCGCTTAACTAAAAATACTCAGTCATAATTTCTAATAAAAAAAACGCCAACACGCGGCGTTTTGAGAGATATGTACTTGTTTAGGACCCGAGCGATTTCTTTTTGGTGCTACTCATGCGAACCTTGCGCCGCTTAATGGGTGAGGGAGCTGCAGTGGCTTTTCGATATCCAGGGGATGACCAACCAATTTTTGACTCTGCGGCATCAGCACGCAATACACGTTTCTTTGGGGTGGCTGATTTAACTGCCGCTGCTCTTGTAAATGGAGATTGATTAGCAGCTGAACGACGGTCTGATCTTTCGGAATCGCTAGTACGAATGCCCGCTTTGGGAGGTGCTCGATTAGGCTGACGCTTGGTACGAGGTGCTTGCAAACTCTTTTTAGTTTGCTTGCTTGATCTACCAAGATTAGAAAATGCTTCCTCAATTGCATCCTTGGGTTTCCAAAGAACGAGTAATTTTCCAATATGTTGAACTGGGGCAGCATCTAACTTATCGCAAAGCTCTTCATAGATAGCTACTCGAGTTTCACGATCGTCACCAAATACTCGAATCTTAATTAAACCGTGATGACTAATAGCTAACTTCGCTTCTTTGATTACAGCAGGAGTAAGGCCATCACCCCCAACCATGACTACAGGACTCAGATCATGAGCATCAGCTTTAAGGGATTTTCGTTGTGTAGGGGTAATCGTAAGGGCTGTCATAGACTTGATGATAGAGCATTGATTACGCTATTAAGGCCTTATTTGCCTTAGGAGGCAGAAACAAGGAAAATAGAAGGCGAAAGTGGGTAAGTTGTGGCAAAGAATAAATTTAATAAAAGTTGGCTGCAGGATCACTTAACAGATCCTTATGTAAAGATGGCTCAAAAAGAAGGCTATCGCGCACGGGCTGTTTATAAGCTAAGCGAAATTGACGAGCAAGATCGCCTCATTAGAGCTGGTATGACGGTAATTGATCTTGGTAGCGCCCCTGGAAGTTGGTCTCAGTATGTACGTAATCGTTTAACTGAACTCGGTAAAGTAAATCCCAAGGTTGAGTCAGGCAAGCCTGATGGGGTCATCATTGCCATCGACATTCTTCCGATGGAAGACATTGCAGATGTCAGTTTTATTCAAGGCGACTTTAGGGAAGATGAGGGCCTTGCCGCCCTTAAGGCGCTATTACCCAAAGAGGCCGAAGGAAAGGTTGACCTTGTTTTATCTGATATGGCTCCAAACTTATCTGGAGTTGGGGTTGCAGATGCCGCCAGAATGGCCTTTTTGGCTGAAATAGCCCTTGATTTTGCTATTGGGCATTTGAAACCTGATGGTGCTTTACTGATTAAATGCTTTAACGGTAGCGGCTATAGCCAAATCGTCGAATCCTTCAAAAAGGTCTTTAAAACAGTCAATTCACGCAAGCCTAAGGCCTCTAGAGCCCGTTCATCAGAAATCTTTCTTTTGGGAAAAAACCTTAAACCAGCTAAATAAACTCCCAATACCAAGAAAAAACCCATCAAATATAGGGGTTTTAAAAATAAATGCAGCATTAGCTCTTGAAAAAGGGTGGTAGTAGAATCAATTACTTAGTTAGCAATTCGCTTTTACTACTGGATTGATCCAGAAAAGGACTCATTTTGAACAGCAATATGTTTCAAAAAATCGGTGTGTGGCTCATTGTGGGCTTGGTACTTTTTACTGTTTTCAAACAGTTTGATAAACCAAGGGAACAAACTGTTGTCACGTACTCCCAATTTATGGATGATGCCAAGGCTGGCAAAGTAAAACGTGTCGATGTACAAGGGCGCACATTGCAAGTAACACCAGCTGACGGTAATAAGTATTCTATTATTACACCGGGAGATATTTGGATGGTGGGCGACCTGATGAAGTATGGTGTTCAGGTAACCGGCAAGGCCGATGATGAACCTAACCTACTAGTTTCTGCTTTATATTATCTTGGCCCTACCTTGCTAATCATAGGCTTTTGGTTTTTCATGATGCGTCAGATGCAAGGTGGCGGTAAGGGTGGAGCATTCTCCTTCGGTAAATCTAAGGCGCGCCTGATTGATGAGAACAGCAATACCGTGACCTTCGCTGATGTTGCCGGCTGCGATGAAGCTAAAGAAGAAGTATTTGAGATTGTCGATTTCCTGAGAGATCCGCAAAAGTTCCAAAAATTAGGTGGTCGAATTCCGCATGGTGTTTTACTTGTAGGTCCTCCAGGAACTGGTAAGACTTTGCTAGCGCGTGCCATTGCAGGCGAAGCAAAAGTACCATTTTTCTCAATTTCTGGTTCAGACTTCGTGGAGATGTTTGTTGGTGTTGGTGCTTCACGCGTACGCGATATGTTTGAGAACGCCAAGAAAAATTCTCCCTGCATTATCTTTATTGACGAGATAGATGCGGTCGGGCGTCACCGCGGTGCTGGTATGGGCGGCGGTAACGATGAGCGCGAACAAACTCTTAATCAAATGTTGGTTGAGATGGATGGTTTTGAAAGCAATAGTGGCGTGATTGTGGTTGCGGCAACTAACCGTTCTGATGTTTTAGATCGTGCCTTATTACGTCCAGGACGTTTCGATCGTCAGGTCCATGTAGGCTTACCAGATATCCGGGGTCGTGAGCAAATCTTGCAAGTGCATATGCGAAAAGTTCCGATTGATCCTGATGTCAATGCTGCTGTATTGGCGCGTGGTACCCCTGGTTTCTCTGGTGCTGATTTAGCAAACCTGGTAAATGAGTCTGCTTTGTTTGCAGCACGTCGTGGCAAACGTGCAGTCGATATGAAAGACTTTGAAGACGCTAAAGATAAGATCTATATGGGTCCTGAGCGCAAGTCGGCTGTAATGCGTGAAGAAGAACGTCGTAACACAGCATATCACGAGTCTGGACATGCTGTGGTTGCCAAGGTCTTACCTAAGGCTGACCCAGTCCACAAAGTCACTATCATGCCGCGCGGTATGGCATTAGGCGTCACATGGCAGTTACCGGAGTTTGATCGTGTCAACTTGTATAAAGATCGCATGATGGAAGAATTGGCGATTTTATTCGGTGGCCGTGCTGCTGAAGAAGTATTCTTGCACTCGATGAGTACTGGTGCATCCAACGACTTTGAGCGTGCTACTAAAATGGCGCGTGACATGGTAACGCGTTACGGTATGAGTGATAGTTTGGGCACTATGGTCTACGTTGATACAGAGTCTGAGAGTATTTTTGGTCGTAACAGCACAAAAACAGTTTCTGAATTGACTCAACAAAAAGTAGATGCTGAGATCCGTGCGCTAGTTGATAGCCAGTACGCGTTAGCAAGATCTATTCTTGAGCAAAACCGTGACAAAGTAGAAGCGATGGTTGCTGCATTGCTTGAGTGGGAAACCCTTGATGCTGAGCAGATTACTGACATCATGGAAGGTCGTCCACCTCGTGCCCCTAAGCCGCCGACTGCAACCCAGTTTGGTAACTCTGCTGGAACGCCTGGTCCTGCACCAGGTGCCGCTCCAGCGACTGCTTAATTATTTCTCTGAAAATAGTTAGGTGATGAGGCAATTAATGCCCGCAACATGGCGTTGCGGGCATTTTCTTTTTGATTTCACGAGACGCAAGAAACCCCTAGTGATGGGAATTCTGAACGCTACACCAGATTCATTTTCTGATGGTGGAATGTTTAGAACAGTTGCTGATGCCATCGCTCAGGCTGAACTCATGGTGAAGTCTGGGGTAGATCTGATTGATATTGGTGGTGAATCTACCAGGCCCGGTGCAAAACCAGTATCACTACAGGAAGAGCTTGACCGAGTACTACCGGTCATTGAAGCCTTAAAAGGCTATGGTATTCCTCTCTCAATTGATACGTATAAAGCAGAGACGATGCGCCAAGCATTACGCTCTGGCGTTGATTGTGTCAATGATATTTGGGCTCTAAGGCAGGATGATGCAGTTGCCGCCGTATTAGAGAGCAAGGACTGTGGCATTGTCTTAATGCACATGCAAAGAGATCCTCTAACAATGCAATTTGATCCAGAATATCAAGATGTGATTGCTGAGGTTTCTCAGTTTTTAGATGAGCGCACCAAATTACTGATTCAAAATGGCATTAGCACAGATCGCATTGCAATTGATCCAGGCTTTGGTTTCGGAAAAAGTTTTGAACACAATATCAATATGTTGTCTCATTTTGAATCTTTTACTACTCTGGGCTACCCCTTATTGGCCGGAATTTCCAGAAAATCGATGCTCGGCAAAATTACCGGAAAAGATACCCATGAGCGAATGGCGCCAAGTGTTGCAGCCGCAATCATGGCGGCAGATCGGGGTGCTCAAATCGTACGAGTACACGATGTAGCTGAGACAGTTGATGCTTTAAAGCTTTGGGAAGCCTTGCAAGACTAGTCTTAAAACGCCTAAGTCTTAATATTAGGCATTATTCGCCTCGGTTTTATAATGAAATTCATGAAAAAACAATACTTTGGTACCGATGGCATTCGCGGTGAAGTGGGGCAATTTCCCATTGTTCCGGAGTTTATGACGCGCTTAGGTTATGCCGCTGGCAAAGTCTTAACTAAAGATGTCAAGCCTAGTGAGCGCTGCAAGGTATTAATTGGAAAAGATACTCGTATTTCTGGATATTTATTAGAAGCTGCTCTTGAAGCAGGATTTGCCGCTGCTGGTGTGGATGTGATGTTATGTGGCCCAATGCCAACCCCCGGTGTTGCTTATCTGACGAAAGCCTTACGTTTGACTGCAGGCGTCGTCATTTCTGCCTCACACAATCCGTATCAAGATAATGGTATTAAATTCTTCTCAGCAAATGGCGATAAGTTATCCGATGATTTTGAATTTGCGATTGAGGCAGAATTAGATAAACCAATGGGCTGTGTTAGTTCAAAAGAGCTTGGCAAAGCCTACCGTTTAGATGATGCAGCAGAGCGCTATATTGAATTTTGCAAATCCACTTTTCCAGGTGATCTCAATCTTAAAGGTTTAAAGTTGGTGGTAGATTGTGCTAATGGTGCTGCCTATCACACTGCCCCTTTTGTATTTCATGAGCTTGGCGCAGAAGTGATTTCGATCGGCGTTCATCCGGATGGCCGCAATATTAATGAAGGATGCGGCGCTACAGCACCACAAGCCCTCATTGCTAAGGTCAAAGAAGTAAAAGCAGATCTGGGTATTGCTTTAGATGGTGATGCTGATCGCCTGCAAATGGTTGACGCAACAGGTAGATTATTTAATGGTGATGAGTTGTTATATGTTCTAGCAAAAGATCGCTTAGATCGGGGTCAGAAGTTAGGTGGCGTTGTTGGTACCTTGATGACAAACTTGGCTGTTGAGAATGCAATTAAAGCTCTCAACATTGGCTTTGAACGAGCTAATGTCGGAGATCGTTATGTGCTTGAGCTTTTAAAGCAAAAAGATTGGCTCATCGGGGGTGAGGGCTCTGGTCATCTTCTTTGCCTAGATCATCATTCCACTGGGGACGGTACGATTGCCGCTTTACAGGTTTTAGCTGCTATGAGTCATACTAAGAAAAGTCTTCCCCAATTACTGGAGGGTATCAACACATTCCCTCAAGTACTACTAAATGTTCGTTATAAATTAGGCTATGACTGGAAATCAGACGAGAAGCTTGCGCAGCAAATTGCTAAAGTGGAGTCAGACCTCAAAGGTTTTGGGAGGGTGTTAATTAGGGCATCAGGCACCGAACCATTAGTTAGGGTGATGGTTGAAACTCAAGATGCAGATATCGCCATGAGCGCAGCTAAAAGTATTAGCCGATTAATCCCGGTTGCTTAGCTATATTTTTATCTAATGCTGTAATGGTGCTTTAAGGCTTTGGCCGGCGCCTATTTTCTTGCAACATTATTGGAGTAAAGCTGAAAGGTTGCTCTGCTCCGGGATTAATCTCAATTTCTACTGCCTGCACTTGATTTGCTCCCATCACTTCAAGTCTGATGACATTTTCAAGTACTTGCTTTTGATCAGCCGTTCTGAGTGGTTGGTCAATGATGAGGCGGTGACTGTCGCCATGAATCAATAAAATAGGCTTCTTAAATTCCTCTGCACTCTTACTTAACAGCTGAAGAGTGTCACGAAAGCCGCTCTCGGGGTCAGTTGCTTGTTTTGGCGTGTAGAACATGTCCGCCTGGTAGGCAAAAATGATTCCCTCATAATTTTTGCTAGTGGCGGTTTGAAATGCCTCTTGAATCCAGCTTAAATTGGCTTGATTTCTTTCGTAGTACTCCTCTCTGGAGCGATCATCACGCTCAAAATTATTATTAGATCCCGTAATGTGTAAATTAACGAATAAAAATTGATTTTTGACCCAAAATGAATTTTCAATAAACTTTCTATAACGAGGATCAGTGTCAGCTTGCCTGGTTAACGGAATTCTTTTCTGACCTAAGCTATATTGAGTTTGAAAAAATGTACGTCGTAAGTTATGTAAACGTTCAATTGGATCATAAGCATCAGCTGAGAGTCTATGGCAATCCGTCCATTCATTATCACCAGGGCTATAAATTAATGGAGATTTGAACTGATTAAAGTAATTCTGGACGATGAGGTTGTAATCATCAGAACATGGCGTTGAACCAGATTTTGTATCGCCAACAAAAATTGCAAAAGTTGGATTCAGATTGTTGATGCGCTGAATTAGTCTTTCATATCTGGCATAGTCATCAGGTATGTTGTAGGGCATATCACCAAGCGCAATAAATTTGAAGCTTTGCGCCGTAGCACTACTAGCAATGGTAATGAATATTGCTACAAATACACTTTTAAGGCAGTGAGATTTCATTTGTATAAGGAGGGTGCGGGAACTTCTCTAAATTCTTTAATTTCAATTTCACCAAATATATAGGACTCTGAGCTAATTTCTTTCCAATCTAAGTCTAAAAAAACATCAACATAATTTTTGGAGTATTTTTTTGTGTCTCCATAAAAGATATCACTCAATTCATTTTGCTCATCTTCACAGATATTTTCCGAGAAGTAGATGACCTTTTCACCCTCATAAACTTCACCTATTGAGCCACCAGGAATATCTTGTATGCAAATACCAAGATTCGGATCATAACTAGACCCAAATGATGGCTTTAATCTAGTTAATACTGAGCCTAGTTTCCATACTGTTCCACATTTAATTTCCATCATATTTTTTTGAAATATTTGTCGCTCAACTATAGAGCCCATTCTAGTGGAATAATTTGATAGCGCATTTTTACTCCATCAGAAATAAATTGAACTAATTGTCTAAAAAAATCCCCAAGCGAACTTGGGGATAAGAACTGCAAGGGAGTTACACATAGGACAACACTTGAATACTGATGCAGTTCTATTACGGTTTGATGAATTCTGTGAAGACCTCAATCAGACGCCATCAATTCATAAAAAATACGGATTTCATTTAAATAGAATTTCTATTTAAATATTTAGTTAATTTATAAGCCCATGATTTTATTGATTATTTTATCGGTAATCAAGGTGTCATCAAATCGTCACAGTCAAAACCCATCATTGCGGAATCTTTTCTAGAATCCCTCTTAAATTAAGGAACTATCAAATGAAATCTCTGTTTAAAAGTGTTCTCGCAGTTGGCGTCATTACTTTTTGCTCATTCAGCGTTTGCAATTGACATCACTGGTGCTGGTGCAACATTCCCATACCCAATCTATGCAAAATGGGCTGAAGCTTACAAAGCTAAGACAGGTACAAACTTTAATTACCAATCTATTGGTTCTTCCGGCGGTATCAAGCAAATTAAAGTAAAGACAGTTGATTTTGGTGCTACAGATGCGCCTGTAAAATTTGAAGATTTAGAAAAAGATGGCATGGTTCAATTCCCGGCCATTATTGGTGGCGTAGTAGCAGTGATTAACGTTGATGGTCTTAAACCAGGCGATATCAAGCTGGATGGCCCAACATTAGCGGATATTTTCCAAGGGATTATTACTGATTGGGGCGATATGCGTATTGCAATTATGAACCCAGGCGTAAAAATTCCTACTGGGCCAATTACTGTAGTGCATCGTGCCGATGGTTCAGGTACAACAGCAATCTTTACTGATTATTTAGCCAAAACCAGTACTTTATGGAAAGATGCCGTTGGTGCTGGTGCTGCTGTTAAATGGCCTGCAGTTTCATCAGTTGGCGGTAAAGGTAACGAAGGTGTTGCAGCCAATGTCTCACGCGTGAAGAACTCTATAGGTTATGTTGAGTACGCTTATGCCAAGAAAAACAAGATGATAACTATTTCTATGAAGAATAGGGATGGTAACTATGTCATGCCTGATGAATTAACTTTTGCTGCTGCAGCTGCTGGTACAGATTGGGCGAAAATTCCAGGTATGGGCACCTATATCACTAATGCACCTGGCGCTAAGTCATGGCCAATCACTGGTGCATCATTTATCTTGATGTACAAGGACCCAGAGAAAAAAGCCAACTCTGCAGAAGTGTTGAAATTCTTCGACTTTGCTTTTAAAGAAGGTAAAAAGATGGCAGATGATTTAGATTATGTACCAATGCCTGATGCAACCACCGATTTCATTCGTAAAAGCGTTTGGTCAAAAGTTGCTACTAAGTAATTTCCAATTGCTTGAAGATTTAATCTCAACACTGAAACAGCCCCACTCTAGGCGGGGCTGTTTCAATATTTATTTAAGCTTAATATGATTGAAATAACTCAGTCGCACTCAGCGCCAACGCCTCAGGCCCTGCGGGTTGCCAAGTTACAGGGTATACAAGATTTCTTATTTCATGCAGTGACACAGTTTTTTTCTTTATCAGTGCTTATTGCGCTGGTTGGTATCATCATTTCGCTTATGATTAATGCTTGGCCAGCTCTTGATAAATTTGGAGTTGGTTTCTTCTTTACTAAAGAGTGGGATATTCTTAACGGTGAGTTTGGTGGATTAATCGCCATCTACGGAACTATTGTTACCTCTTTAATTGCTTTGTTAATTGCCGTGCCTCTGAGCTTTGGTATTGCAGTATTTTTAACTGAGCTATGTCCGAATGCATTGCGCAGACCACTAGGCACTGCTGTGGAGTTATTGGCAGCAGTACCATCTATTATTTATGGAATGTTTGGTCTATTTATCTTTGCACCTATTTTCGCCGACTATATTCAACCTGCATTGGCAGGCACTTTAGGACAAATTCCCGGCCTCGGGATCTTATTTTCTGGAGCCTTAAATGGAATTGGTATTCTTTGTGCCGGGTTGATTTTGGCAATGATGATTTTGCCCTTTATTGCATCAGTTATGCGTGATGTTTTTGAAATTGTTCCGCCTGTTCTGAAAGAGTCTGCTTATGGCATTGGCTGCACTACTTGGGAAGTTGTTAAAAATGTTGTTTTACCATATACCAAGGCAGGTGTAATTGGCGGCATCATGTTGGGTTTAGGCAGGGCACTTGGTGAAACGATGGCAGTTACTTTTGTAATCGGCAACGCCCATCGACTATCTGCATCTTTATTTGCTCCTGGTAATTCAATTGTATCTACATTGGCAAATGAGTTTGGTGAAGCTGAGCTAGGACCACATTACTCTTCCCTGTTTGCGCTTGGTCTTGCGCTATTCATGATTACATTCCTAGTCTTGGCTATTGCTAAGTGGATGCTCCTGAGTATGGAGAAAAAGCAAGGACTTAAAACATGATCGGTCTATCAAATATCAATCCGGCAATTTTTGCCCGACGCAAGCTCACCAATAAGATTGGCCTAGTCCTTTCTAGTCTGGCTATGGTGTTGGGCATGACTTTCCTTTTGTGGATTTTGAGTATTCTATTTATTAAGGGATTCTCTTCCATCAACCTAGATGTGTTTCTGCATAGTACGCCTGCACCAGGATCTGAAGGGGGCGGTTTAGCCAATGCAATTGTAGGTAGCCTCATGATTGTGGGTAGCTGCACCTTAATCAGCACTCCAATTGGCGTGCTAGCTGGCTTATACCTCTCAGAATATGGTGACAGAAGTAAGGTTGCTGCTGTTACTCGTTTTGTGACGGACATCATGCTTTCAGCACCATCTATTGTGATAGGCCTCTTCGTGTATGCCTTAGTAGTTGCTCAAGTACGTCACTTCTCTGGCTGGGCTGGAACGATTGCATTAGCTTTAATTGCAATCCCTGTTGTAGTTAGAACAACTGAGAATATGTTACGACTTGTCCCGGGAAGCTTACGCGAAGCTGCTTATGCATTAGGTGCACCGAAGTGGAAGGTTGCATTCATGATTACCTTACGCGCAGCTAAAAGTGGTGTTATTACAGGCATTTTATTGGCCCTAGCACGTATTAGTGGAGAAACTGCACCGTTATTATTTACAGCATTAAACAATCAATTTTTCTCTACTAATATGAATGCACCAATGGCGAACTTGCCGGTGGTTATTTTCCAATTTGCGATGAGCCCCTATGATAACTGGGTTGATTTGGCCTGGGCTGCAGCACTATTAATTACATTTGCCGTACTTGGCTTAAATATTTTGGCCCGTGTGGTATTCCGTGAGAAGGTCCAAGGATGATGAGTAATATGAAAACTATGTTTGACTTAAATAGAGTTGATAGTCAAGGGGGCAAGATGGATGAAGTAAACACACTATCGGATCAAAAGGCAATGAATGCGATTGAAGTTAGAGATCTCAATTTCTTTTATGGTTCATTTCAAGGTCTAAAAGATATTAATCTCGATATAGAACAGGGTAAGGTAACTGCATTTATTGGACCTTCAGGTTGCGGTAAATCGACACTTTTACGAACTCTTAACCGAATGTATGACTTGTATCCTGGGCAGCGTGCGGAAGGTAAGATCAATTTCTATGGGCAAAATATTCTAGAACCTGGTCAAGATTTAAATTTGCTGCGTTCCCGAATTGGTATGGTTTTTCAAAAACCGACTCCGTTCCCAATGTCAATTTATGAAAATATTGCCTTTGGTGCCCGTTTATACGAAAAGCTTTCTCGTTCTGAAATGGATGAAAGAGTAGAATGGGCTCTAAATAAGGCGGCCTTATGGAATGAGGCAAAGGACAAGCTTAACCAAAGCGGCTTATCTCTCTCAGGTGGCCAACAACAACGGCTTTGCATTGCTAGAGCAGTAGCGGTAAAGCCTTCGGTAATTTTGCTCGATGAGCCAACCTCGGCTTTAGATCCGATTTCTACTGGTAAGATTGAAGAGTTGATTAATGAACTTAAGACTGAATACACCATTGCAATTGTGACGCACAATATGCAACAGGCTGCTCGAGTTTCTGACTATACCGCCTATATGTACTTAGGCGTTTTGGTGGAGTATGGTAAACTGATGCAATCTTTATCAAACCTAAGCGCAAAGAAACAGAAGATTACATTACCGGTCGCTTTGGTTAATTGGAGACATTAAATGCCAGACAAACACCTATCCTCGCAATTTGACGCAGATCTAAATTCACTCTCAAGTCGTTTACTTGAGATGGGTGGCCTGGTTGAGTCTCAAATATCTACTGCAATGCGTGCGTTCACTCAAATGGACCTTGATACATGCAATATTGTTATAGAGAATGAAAAGTTAGTAAATGATCTTGAAATTCAAATTGATCTAGCTTGTATTGAAGTCATTGCCCGTCGACAACCAACCGCTCGAGATTTGCGTTTGGTGATGGCAGTATCGAAGGCGATTACCAATTTAGAGCGGGCAGGTGACGAGGCGGAGCGTGTTGCCAAGAGAACCAAACGTTTAATAGAGTCTGCAGAGCCATACAACATTAACGTCGCAGAGATACGTTTATCAGGTCAAATGGCGATTACCCTACTAAGACGCAGTTTAGATGCTTTCGCAAGACTTGACACTATAGCAGCCGCTGAGGTTGTTGCTGAAGACCGTCAGATTGATGAAGAATTTAGAGGATTTGTTAGAAAGCTCATGACTTATATGTCTGAGGACCCACATATAATCAGTGCTGGTTTGGATATGCTGACAATTGCCAAGGCCATTGAACGTATTGGTGACCACGCTAAGAATATTGCCGAATTTGTTATTTATATAGCAAAGGGTTCCGATGTTCGTCATATTCCTCACGAAGATTTGGCACGCGAAGCTAATAAACCTTAACTTTATTGACCAAAATGACTCACCACATACTGATTGTTGAAGATGAGCCATCCATTGCAGAGTTAATTGCTATCAATTTATCTCATGCAGGCTATGAAGTAGAAAGGGCTATGCAAACCGATATTGCATTTGCCTTAATGAAGGATCGTCTTCCAAATCTACTGATCTTAGACTGGATGCTACCAGGAAAATCAGGCGTTCAATTTGCCAAAGAATTGCGTGCAAATGATCGAACGAGGGGATTGCCTATATTAATGCTGACAGCTAAAAGCGAAGAATCCGATAAGGTATTAGGTTTAGATTCTGGCGCAGATGATTATGTTACTAAGCCATTCTCACCCAAGGAACTGATAGCAAGAGTGAAGGCATTACTTCGTAGGCAAACTCCGATCGAAGATACTGGGCCCTTATCAGTTGGCCCCCTTAAATTGGATCCTAGTTCTCATCGCGTTTTTGCAATATCGTCCAATATTGATCCTCAGCCGATTTCTTTAGGCCCTACTGAATATAGACTTCTTCAGTTTTTTATGGCTAATCCAGAAAGAGTGCATTCACGTACTGGCTTATTGGATAATGTTTGGGGTAATGAGGTTTATATCGAAGAGCGAACAGTTGATGTTCATATCAAGCGATTGAGAGCCGCTTTAGCCCCTTTAGATTGCGATAGGTACATTGAAACAGTAAGGGGAAGCGGTTACCGTATTACAAAGACCCCGACGCAGACCTAATTCATAACTGTCGTTGTATCCCTGAGTTTTTCAGTGGCCTCGTAAAGATGGTCTAATATTGCATTCATGGTCGCTGCTTTATACCGCTTTTTTTTCATAGTATGCCTAGCAATCATTGCTGCATACATTGCCCTTCATTTATTTGGGTCTGATTGGGCTATTTTTACTTCAGCTGCGATCCTATCGATACCCCTAGTCTATTCCTACATCAATCTTACCCGCCTAAAAAAGTTGATTCAGACTGATTCAGTTGAGAATATTTCCCTTCCGAGCGGCTATTGGGAGGAGATCTATTTTGGATTACACCGACTTATTAAAGGTCTGAAACAAAAAATACGGATTATTGAACAACAACATGATCACTTCATAGAGGCATTCCAAGCATCGCCAAATGGAATTGTCATGCTAGATGAAAACGATCAAATTGAATGGTGTAACAGTATTGCCGAGCGATTCTTTGGTCTTAACTTTAAGCGCGATGCATTGCAGAGAATTCATTTTCTGATAAGACGGCCTGAATTTATTCAATATTTTGTTAAGCGTAATTTTGAAGAACCATTACTTCTTGAGCGCATGGGCTCAAGTAGCAGTCTTAGCCTCATGTTGCAGGCTTTCCCATTTGGTCAAAAAAGACATATATTATTGATACAAAATATTACTGATCTACAAAAAGCAGATGCAATGCGCAGAGATTTTGTTGCCAATGTATCGCATGAGATGAGAACGCCTATTACCGTACTCATGGGATTTCTCGAAACAGTTCAGTCTTTACATTTATCAAAAGAACAACAAGATCAGTATTTTGAGATGATGATGTCGCAGGCTCAAAGAATGAAGACCCTTGTAGAAGATTTGCTGACCTTAGCCAATCTTGAATCAAATGCACTTCCAGCCGCCACAAATGAGTTACAAATTAATACCTTGATGGCCTTAGTCAGAAACGATGCTGAAGCGCTTTCTCAAGGAAAACATTCCTTTACTTATGGCGCTGAATCTAGTCAAAATATTTTGGGGGATGAAAGGGAGGTATTGTCGGCATTTAGTAATTTAGTATCTAATGCGATACGCTACACCCCAGACCTTGGCGCAATCAATGTGAAATGGTCTGTAAATCAAGAAGGTCAGGGTGAATTTTCTGTATCCGATACTGGACCAGGTATTGCTCCAGAGCATTTATCCCGACTTACGGAGAGATTTTATAGAGTGGATCGAAGCCGATCGCGTGAAACGGGAGGTACCGGTTTAGGTTTGGCAATTGTTAAACATATTGCTAGTCGCCACCAGGCTCAATTACTCATCGAAAGTACACCTGGCATAGGGAGCACTTTCACATTACAATTTCCCATGGAGCGCTTAAGTACTTCTTAATTGCTCCTTCTTTTTCTTCTTCTTTTTCTTCGATTCTTTAGGTAATTTATCGAGTTTGCCGTTGGCGTAAAGGCACCATACCTTTATTTCTTCGCAAAGTTCTACAAGATCATCATGCGAGAGACTCTTAAGATCGACAAGACCAATACTGCTAGTTTCTTGCAATTGTTTTACGGCATCTTCGTACTGATATTTGCTCATAGCCAAACAATCCTATTAATAAAGAAACTTATTGTATCAAATTTGTATGACAAACCCTATTTTTGACGAATTTACTGTTTTAGTCGAAATTCCCTACTATTTAACTCAATTATGGCTTCAATCAATCTAATACGGACAACAATCAGGGGTTTTTCAGGGGTTCTATCTTCGCGAATTTGATGAGAAAATTGAAAGTCTGATAGCTATCACTTATGGACATTTTTGCTTCCTGGCTCCTATGAGTAACGAGTACTAGAAGGTGACATATCTTTGTAATATTTTCAGTGCAAAATCTCAACGTGAAAAATTTGGCATATGCTCAGCATTCAACTATTACCTGTCCACACTGTCAGGGGACAGAGATATTAGAGCTGCCAAGAGGCGCGTCACAGCATCTATTTCAATGTAGAGTGTGTAACGCAATTTTGAAGCCCAAATCGGGGGATTGCTGCATATTCTGTAGTTTTGGTGATCTCGACTGCTCAAGTGCTGAACAGAATTTAGCTGCTTAACTGATTTCTTGGAAGTTAATGCATTAAATTCGTTAATATGTCAAAAATTTACATATTGCAGACATAATGAATCAGCATTTTCACATTCAGGATAAATTTTGTTAGATCAACCACTGGATTCAGTTTTTACATCATCTGACTTAGTAGCAGCAGTGGATTTGGGTTCCAATAGCTTTCGCCTACTGGTTGCACAAACAGTCAGTACTTCGTCTGGTACCCAGTTGCGCCCCATTGATACCTTGCGAGAATCAGTTCGATTAGCAGCAGGGTTAACGGATACAAAGCTATTGGATGAGGAGGCTTACCAGCGCGGTTTATCGGCCATCAGACGCTTTGGAGAACGTATACGTGGATTCGACCCTTCCCATGTTCGCGCTGTCGCTACGAACACTCTTAGGGTTGCTAAAAACGCTCAAAAATTTGTTCTTGATGCACAAGAAGCTCTCGGTTTTCCAATTGAGGTGATTGCTGGCGTTGAGGAGGCTCGCTTAATTTATATTGGTGCCGCTCATGAGGTGCCGGCTGTTCAGGGCAATAGATTAGTAGTCGATATTGGTGGAGGATCAACAGAATTCATCATCGGCAAAGGCTATGAACCTAAATTGATGGAAAGTCTTTATATTGGCTGCGTTTCCCATAGTTTGCGATTCTTTCCAAGAGGCAATATAGATAGCCATGCATTTAAAGAGGCAGAGTTAGCAGCCAGACGCGAGATACAGGTTATTTCTGGGGCATATCTTAAAAGTGGTTGGAAGCAGGTCATTGGATCCTCTGGAACAGCTCGTGCATTAGCAGAGCTCATTTCCCAAAATGAATTTAATGGGAATGGTGATGGATTAACCATGGGTCGTGTCAATGGCTCCAGTGGGCTGATCACTCGTGAAGGCCTCAAATCCCTTAAAAAACATTTACTGAAATATGAGCATATCAGTCAGGTTCAATTACTCGGTCTAAAAGATGATAGAAGGGCTGTATGGCCTGGGGGACTGGCTATTATGTTAGCCGTATTCGATGAGCTCGGAATTGAGTCCATGGAAGTGACTGATGCAGCTCTTCGTGTAGGTGTTTTATATGATTTATTAGGCAGGTCACAACACCACGATATGCGCTACGTCACTGTAGAGCAATTTATGCAGCGCTATGCAGTAGATCGAGAACAGGCAACACGCGTAGGAAAACTTGCCGCTGATTTTTTAGCGCAGCTACCTAAACCAGATGTTGAAAATCGATCCGACAATATTGCACTCTTACAGTGGGCAGCTAATCTTCACGAGATTGGACTCTCTATTTCTCATAATGGATATCACAAGCATTCTGCCTATATTGCAGGTAATGCAGATATGCCAGGGTTTTCAAAAAATGATCAAGCTAGATTAGCGGCTTTATTGATAGGTCACACCGGAAAATTAGGAAAACTTTCCCATAATGCAAGCTTCAATGATTGGCGGATGCTTTTTTGCCTGCGATTAGCCCAAGTGTTATGTCGTGGACGTAATGATGTGGATATGCCAAGTGTTAAGGTTTCTGAGTATGGTGGATCTTATTTAGTCAGCCTATCAAAAGAATGGGCCGAAGAGCACCCATTGACTGAATTTAGTTTACAAAAAGAAGCAGTCGAATGGGAAAGAATTGGCCACTCGTACAAGCTTAGTTTAAAGTAAGTTAAAGATTAAAAAAGTGCTTTGCATATCTGGGATTAATTTCAGAAAGACGTAGCATGGTGAGTAAATCTGCTGTATTAAAGTCAGGGTCCCATGCAGGAGCGCTACAAATTTTAGCTCCCAGCTTCAGGTAGCCTTTAATCAAGGGAGGCGCCTCTACTTCTAATCCACCGTTGAGCTTATCTAAAGGAAGCGGCAAGCGCGGGAATGCATGAAACTCAGTTGGGGCCATTTGTTCGTTATTTAATGAGTTATATAGGCTTGCTGCAAAATGCCCGCCATCTGCCATTGGGATACTAGCGCAACCGAGCATGATTTCGTATCCATTTTTTTGCATATACTGGGCTAAGCCACTCCATAGCGCCATGATGACAGCGCCAGAACGATAGTCTTTGTGCACACATGATCTTCCAAGCTCTACTAATTTTGGTCTTAAATGATTTAAACGTGTTAGATCAAACTCTGAGTCTGAGTATAGGCGTCCAATTTCTAGTGCTTTATGAGGTGGGAGTACGCGATAAGTACCCACAACTTTTAAGCTATCCTGGTCGCGTATCAACAAGTGATCGCAATAGGCATCGAATTCATCAATATCCAGGCCTTCAAGGTTTTGTGAAAGATTGGCGCCCAATTCTTCTGCAAAGACCTTATAGCGCAAACGTTGCGCCTCCTTAATTTCAGCAGCATTAGAAGCCCAGCTAATCAGAAATGCTGCTTTTTTAGGCTTTACATGAACCGAAGGCTTGATATAGGAAATTTCTTCCAGTGTGGATAGTTGCTCACGGGCTTTAGTTGCAAATTTTTTGCCAAATAATTTTTTGGTTAATTTCTTAGAGAGTTTTTTAAGCGCTGCTGATTTTGAGCCTTTTAGTATCCGCTCTTTCTTGATCTTAAAGATTTCAAAAGCGCCAATTGGGTTCGGTAAGTCTGACATATTTAACCTTTATTAGATTACATGAATGTTATGTGTGACTTGTTACATTTTTAAGACAATAGGAATGCAAATGGCGGACCATATTAAGACTGCAATGACGAGTGCTAGCATCACAGCAGCTGATCCAAAATCCTTTGCCCGTTTAGACAAATCATGATGTTCGAATGAGATACGATCAATTGCCGCCTCAACACTAGAATTCAGTAACTCCACTACCAGCACCATTACGAGAGAAGAGATTAATAAGGATTTCTCCAGGTAATCAATTGGTAAAAACAAGGCAACTGGGGTAAGTAGTATCAATAAAGTTAATTCCTGCCTAAAAGCACTTTCTTCCACAAATGCATATACCAAACCACACCATGAATTTTTGGCCGCATGCCATGCTCGAGTAAACCCTTTATTTCCCTTATGGGGATTTTGATTAATATGGTATTTTGAGTTCACAGAGTTCTGTACCTTAGGCAAGGGCAGTTATATGAACATCGGTAGTAGCTACTGGCTTTAGGTGGTTTGCAAATTGCTCTGAGGCAGCTCGCCATGAAAACTTTTCAGCATGAGCTCTGGCTACTTCGCGAGGAATTTTTAATGCCTGCATACAGGCTTCTTTTAAGTCTTCATGCATTGCCCCTGCAGAAGAATTGCCCAAAACATCAATCGGGCCGGTTACAGGGTAAGCGGCAACAGGTGTGCCACAGGCCATTGCTTCGAGCAGTACTAGGCCAAATGTATCTGTTTTACTTGGGAACACAAATACATCAGCTGCTGCATAGACCTTCGCTAACTCGTGTTGCTGTAAGACGCCAAGATAATTAATATCAGGATACTTTTCCTTTATCCCAGACATTGCTGGACCATCACCAACTACCCATTTAGATCCAGGCAAATCTAATTCTAAAAAAGCATTGATATTTTTCTCTATAGCAACTCTTCCTACGTAAAGAAAAATGGGGTGGGCTGTATTTAAAGATTTGGATTCTTGCATCTTAAAAATATCCAGATCCACCCCTCTTGACCATAAAACAACATTGTGCAAGCCATATTTTTCTAAATCATCTTTCACAACAATGGTTGGTGCCATGACAGCCATTGAGGGCTTATGAAACCAGCGAATAAATGCATAGGTGATTGCAAGTGGAATTCCTGTCCGAGCTTTGACATATTCAGGAAAACGAGTGTGATAAGCAGTTGAAAAAGGTATTTTATTTTTGACTGCATAAGAGCGAGCCGATAAACCTAAAGGACCTTCAGTAGCGATATGCATCGCATCAGGTGCAAATTCCTTAATTTTTCGGGCTACTTCTTTACCAGGGAAAAGAGAGAGCGCAATATCGGGATAGGTTGGGCAGGGAATGGACTTAAAACCATTTGGGGTAATCATTTCTACTTCATGACCCATAGCGATTAATTCAGCACGAGTTTGCTTTAAGGTTCTCACAACACCATTGACTTGTGGATCCCATGCATCGGTAATGATCATTATTTTCATAAAGCAGCCTCTTTTATAAGTGCTTCAACAGCGGGTTGGTATGTGATTTCCGGAGTTTCAACTGGCTCACCTTTAATATGGGGCCAATGAATAATTTTGAGCTCTCCCGTATGAGTCTCAACTAAAGCTGTAAGGCTTTCGACCCAATCACCATCATTGCAGTAGATCAGACCATCAATTACACGGATCTCGGCTTTATGGATGTGGCCACAGACAACGCCATCACAACCTCGGAGTCGGGCCTCTCTGGCCATAATGTGCTCAAAATCAGCAATGTAACTGACCGCATTTTTGACTTGATGCTTTAGGTACTGAGAGAGGGACCAGTACTGCAAGCCCATCTTCACCCTGATCATATTAAAATGACGATTAACGAATAGGATAAATGTGTAGAGCGTATCTCCAACATAAGCTAACCATTTGGCATATTGCATTACCCCATCGAACAAATCGCCATGAGTCACCCAGAGCCTTTTGCCATCAGCAGTAATGTGAATGACTTCTTCTACGACCCTAATGTCACCAAAGGAAAGTCCAAAAAATTGACGGGCACTTTCATCATGATTTCCTGGTACATAAATCACTTCAGTCCCCTTACGCGCCTTACGTAAGAGTTTTTGCACTACATCGTTATGTGATTGTGGCCAATAAAATGACTTTTTCAGTCTCCAACCATCAATAATGTCTCCGACAAGATAAAACTTATCAGCTTCATTATGTTTTAGAAAATCGAGGAGGTAATTTGCCTGACACCCTGATGTTCCTAGGTGCACGTCTGAAATCCAGATAGCTCTGTAATGGATCATGAATTAGTATTAAGCCAATTCAATATGTAATCATCATGACAGTTTTATGGCAGTTTTATGACTATCGATACAATCTCAGTTATGTTCTATATTTCACAGCAAGATGAATATCCAATCTATCAAGCTCTCTAAAACAAGCTCATATCCGAGCCTTTTTGTCTATTGGTGCCTCACCTGTACACATATCTTTTATGGGGTTTTCATTTTAGTTTTTGTTTTTCCTTCATCTAGCATCAAAAATAAGCATGCCCTTATACAAAAATGGTCTCTTAGGCTTTTAAAAATTATGGGTGTTCAGTTAAAGGTAATCAATCCATCAATATTACCGATTTCCTCGTATTTATTGGTATCTAACCATATTTCATGGTTAGATATTCACGCAATCAATGCATTCAAACCAATTCGCTTTGTAGCCAAGTCAGAGGTAGAAAGCTGGCCTATTTTTGGTTGGATGGCAAAACAATTGGGCACTGTTTTTATTCAGCGAGGTAATTCAAGAAATGCAGCTCAGGTGGTAAATAATATGGCACATATTCTTCAGAGTGATTCTATTTGTATATTTCCAGAAGGGACATCGACAGAGGGGCGTAGCGTTAAGCCATTTAAAACAAACCTGTTTGAATCAGTAGTGATTAGTAAAGTACCGGTATACACCGTTGCCATTCAATATTTTGATCAAAATACGGGTTTATATTCAGAAGTAGCTGCTTTTATTGGGGACATGGGGCTTTTAGAGTCAATTGCTAAAATATTGAGGCACCATCATTTGCGCGTAGATCTCACTTTTATTGGCCCATCTGAGGCTGATCCAACATTCTTGAGTGATCGAAAATGGCTTGCATTGCACAGCCAAGAGCAGATTTCTGTAATCTTAGGCCCCAAATAAATATAGTAATAAATCTGCCATATCTGTAAGTTAAAATCCAATAATAGAAATTAATATGAGTACAAAGCATAAAGAAATGGCTGAGTGGTACCGCCGTGCACAAGAAGAAATTCTGGATAGCATGGACGAGGAGCTCGAGATGGAGCTCGATGATGATCGCCTTTCTCAAGATGGCGATAGTGACTCTCAGATACCTCGAAATGTTTATTTCAAAGAATTGTTTCGTCTGCAGGCAGAGCTAGTGAAGCTGCAAGATTGGGTTGTTGCTAATAAATTAAAGGTGGCTGTTCTTTTTGAGGGCCGTGATTCTGCTGGTAAGGGGGGCGCTATTAAGCGCATTACTCAGCGCTTAAATCCACGTGTTTGTAAGGTGGTTGCACTGCCTGCACCTAATGAACGTGAGAAAACCCAATGGTATTTTCAGCGCTATATCTCTCAGCTTCCAGCTGGTGGTGAAATTGTTTTATTTGATCGAAGCTGGTACAACCGAGCTGGTGTTGAAAAGGTGATGGGCTTTTGCACCACCGAAGAATATGAGGAGTTTTTAAGAACGGTACCAGATCTAGAGCGCATGATGATTAACTCGGGAATTATCTTAATTAAGTATTGGTTCTCAATCTCAGATGATGAGCAATACAACCGTTTTATGCTGCGTATTCATGATCCGCTAAAGCAGTGGAAGCTCAGCCCTATGGATCTAGAGGCACGTCGCTTATGGGAGGCCTATACCAAAGCTAAAGAGACGATGCTCGAGCGTACGCATATCCCAGAAGCGCCATGGTGGGTTGTTGCAGCGAATGATAAAAAGAAGGCCCGACTTAACTGCATCACGCACTTGTTGAGCCAAATACCTTATCAAGAAATTGATCATCCAATGATTACATTACCGGCGCGCGTCCATAATCCAGATTATTTACGCGGTCCGGTACCCCAGCAAATGTATGTGCCTGAAGTGTATTAATTAAAAAGTAGCTCTTAAGCCCACCATAAAACTACGTCCTGGTTGAGGTGCATAGAGTCTCACAGCCATTGGTGTTGTGGCATACCGAATTTGATCATTTAGAAGATTCTTCAGGTTCATATACACAGTCCAATTAACGGCCTTAATTTTCTCTGTATAGGAGATTCCTGCATTTAATAAGTTATAGCTTGGTGCAGGGCCCTGTTCCCAATCTGCCAATCTATTTTGTTGAAAGCTGTAGATGTAAGTTGCATTTGCTAGCCAACCATTACGCTGGTGGGCAATCTCAGCGCCAAGACGTGGAGCTGGTTGAAGCGGCAAATTACCGCCAGCATCAAAAGTTCCCTGTGAGGCATCGCCAAAGATCCTCCCACCAACTCCATGCTGCCTCCAGTTATAAGTAAGCTCTGCTTCAACCCCTTTAATTGTGGCCGAAGCTTGTTGAGCTACTACAACTGAAAAGTCTTCCGCATCAGGAACCGATTGGCCAGAGTAATAACCATATATATAGTTATTAAAGCGATTGGCATAGACGCTAGCTTTACCACCCAATAAGCCGCTAGTCTTTTGTATATTGAACTCGAGGTTATGCGAAGTTTCCTTATTGAGGTTGGGATTGCCAATATCAAAGGTTGCTGTCGATTCATGCGCGCCATATGAGTAGAGCTCTTGTGCACTAGGCGCTCGTTGAGACACTGTATAGGCTATACCGGCACTATGACCTTGCATAAAGTTCCATAAGCCACCAGCAGAATAGGACATCAAATTAAAGTTCCGGTTTTGCAGTGCGATACTTGGGGTATCGCCACCTGTATTCATTTCCTGTGGAACTAATTCAGTGCCTAAGTTAGGATTCTGCGCAACATTGTTATAG
Source organism: Polynucleobacter sp. (assembly GCF_040400325.1). Classification (GTDB taxonomy): domain Bacteria; phylum Pseudomonadota; class Gammaproteobacteria; order Burkholderiales; family Burkholderiaceae; genus Polynucleobacter. The sequence continues at coordinate 4,174 of NZ_JBBAQK010000009.1, read as the reverse complement.
CGCAAACCAAGATTGCCTTGCAGGGAATTCCATTTGCCTTCTTCAATCCAAAATAATGCACTCGAATTGGTTTTAGTAGGTGGAACAATTGCGTAACTTGCTGTTCCAACTTCAGTAGCATTTAAAGAAGAGGCTGTAACTTGTGCACCAAAGGTACCTTTCCAACCAACAATAGGTTTGTGGGCTAACTCAATGCGTGCTTCATTTGCAATATTCTTCCACTGGGAAGCTGCTTCACCCTGGTTATTAAATTCAGTATGGTTATAGTTTGTATTTGCGGCACTGAATTTAAAAGAGGTAAATCCTGAAAATGGATCGCGCGTTTGATGTTGTAAATCATAGCGATTCTGTGATTGATTAATCGATCCACCTTCGGGTGTTGGAATTCCATAATTATTATTCAAGCGTTCAACTGATGCACCGGTGTATCCAGACTTACCAATATAAGATGCCCCAAAACCAAAATTATTTTGGTTGCTAAATGTATTGGGAAGCTTGCCGGTGTAATTAGTCGCCTCGGCACCTGCGGGTGGTACTGTCCAGCCACCAGGCGTCTGAACTGAGCCACCAGGAATAGTGTAGTTATTAGCATTATTAATAGCGGTATCTAGGTGGACTGCCACTGAGCCAAAAGCACTATCGACTTGCAGTGCCCCAGCTCTTCCGTTATTCACGGTTTCATAACTAGTGTTGATTGCCCCGGTTGGACGGTCTGGAAGATTAGTCAAGATGCGGTCATTTACCACATTGACTAAGCCACCACTTGAGCCTGAACCATAGAGTAGAGCTGCGGCACCGCGCAAGATTTCGATTTGGCGGGCATTTTGCATATTGTTGCCAACAGCATGATCTTGGGAGATATTGGATACATCGCCTACAGATAGACCATTTTGCAAAATTTGTACACGTGGACCCTCAAGACCACGAATTACTGGACGAGATGAGCCGGCACCATAACCTGTTGCAGACACCCCCAATTCATTGGCTAAAGTGGCGCCGAGTGTACTGCCTAATTTATTGAGAAGTTCATCGCCTTGCAGTATTTTATTTGGCGTCAAAATACTTTGCAAAGATTCTTGTGATCCTGTTGCTGTTACCTCGAGTGAAGGTTGCGATTGGGCTACTGCGCCTGTACTAATGAGACCTGATACAAGAATGTAGATAAGCTTATGCGCAGCTACGGGCTGGCTAGTCGGATACATTTTATTCTTTCTTTCAAATACTCGCATTCACTTGGAATGGCGAAAATAATCAGATCACCAAACAAATAGTTTGGTGAATTAAGAAGATTTACAGAATGAAAGAGGGTGGGGCTCTAGATTGGTAAAGCCCAACATGAATACGCTCAGACCTCGATTGATCAGACGTATTTAGTGCTTGGCTTTCAGGCTTGTTGCTTATAAAAATACTGAGATCGGAAGCAATGAATCCAGCAAGGGTTAATGCATCTAGTAAGTGGCAGCTAGCCGAACCATGCTTCGAGTCGGAGCTATGATCTTGGCAGCTTATTTCAGCACTATGGCTATCAATGCCCGAGTGGGCAATGTTGTGAGTAAAGCCAATCCAGTGAGTGCCAATTAAGCTAGCTAGTAGAAAACTCAGGGCAATTAACCCCCGGAATCGTTTACTATTGTTGCTTAAAAATGAGGCGCTCATGCGCTGTATCTTACAGTATTTGCCCCTCAGTGCCTTCTCAGTGTAGAATGTTTGTTCCGTCGGAGTGTAGCGCAGCCTGGTAGCGCACCTGCTTTGGGAGCAGGGGGTCCAAGGTTCGAATCCTTGTACTCCGACCATTTTCTCTATTTAGCCATAAACTAATACCAGCATATTCTGCCCATAGCTCAGCTGGATAGAGCAACGCCCTTCTAAGGCGTAGGTCGCACGTTCGAATCGTGCTGGGCAGACCAAATTTCATATCGGTTCATATAAAAGTAGGCTGGTTGATTGTGGTCTATTGACTCAATCTTGGGTCTACTTGGCCGGCGTTGGGTTCACCTTAGTCTAGCGTGGTGGATCCAGTTAACTATCGGCAACTCAGAGGAAATTTGACTCTGGCCATCGGGTGTCGGTTTGACCCGACCTGGAGGTGTCCGGTTACGTGACGGTTAGGCGTCTCTTCTAGGGTGGCTTGCTGACGTTAAATTTGAGTAATTTGTGGTGGCTGGGTGGCGGAGAACGGTCTATGGTGCAGAGGATTGTTCATCGCTTTGTCAGTCGATATCGTTTAAAACGACAAATCAATACTCTGCGTGGATTCTGAATGAAAAGATATTCACTGGTCCACGAGCGGCGTTATAGGCTGGATTTTGAATATGCTGAAAGTTCACTCCAGCAAATACATTTTTAATCACTGTAGCGTTGTAGTAAATCTCCGCTATCTGTTCAGGTTTGTAGGTGATGGTTTGCCCAGTACCAGCATAATCGCCAATAAAAAACGAAACACCGCCAGCTTGAAGGTACTGTTGGCGGGCGCTGGATAATCCGTTGCGCATTAAAGATACTCCCAAAGTATCTGCTGGTCTAGACCATGATGTTCCATTAATACCAGCGCCAACAGAAACAGAATTATCAGCCTCAGCAAACGCCATTGTTTCTGTTTGTCCATCGGATTTGAAGGCTCGCATATAAACACCAGCATCTTTAGTGATTGCTTGCTCAGCATTAATACCAAAGCCAGTTTTAAATTGCTCATTGGTACGAACATTATTAATTGCTTGAGTGCCTTGAGCATTATTCTGTATGACGTAATTGGTCGCATCAGCAAAGCGAGCAAGCACCATTTTGTTGCGATACGCTAGAACGCTGACTTTTCCTGGTAAATCAGCTATCGAGTGTCCACGCTCAACTTCAATCTGATCGCCGTAGTGCTTCATGATGTTCCAATCGACAGGCAATCCATTTGGATCTCTTGGAGTGGTCATTCGTGAGGCACGCATTACCCAATTTTCTAAATACCATTCACCAGCTAAGCCCCAGCCATAACCTCTGCTATCTGCGGCATAGTCATATGCCAGGTAGGTTAAGTTACCCCAGTTCATAAATTGTGTTCTTGGGTCTTTAGCGTAGCGACTATCGTCAAAAATATCTAATGTAGAGAATTGACCAGCGGTCACTACTACACGATTACTGCTAACAGTTTGCGATATCTGATTGGCTTCATCTTCGAGATAAATCTTCTCGCCATCTTGATTGATAGTTGATCGTAAAAAAGCACGAGCAGAGTAAAACTTTGCTTGTGATCCTGCGGCTTTATTTGCCTCGCCGTTACTCAAACCGCCCAAGCCAACTAATCCTGAAAATGGAACCCCAGAGAATACTTCGGGGTTGAAGTAGATATCTGTATTAGGCGCAACTCTGGCGCCCAAGAAAAGTGTTCCAGACCACGTATAACTTAGAGAATGGTCATTCTTCAAACTATTTGGACCGCTATATTGAGCATTAAAGTTTGGATAGCGTTGGTTGATATAGGTTGTTTGAGCATGCCAATTCACTGGCATTCCAAAAATATCAAACTCAGTAGGGATTGGCTTATATCCCTCCATTGCTTCTGATGCTTCGTGAATCGCTGATTCTGGGCGATAGCCTTCTACCCGCTGAGCAATAGTAGAGAAGGAGGCAATTAATAGGAGGGCTGTCAAGAACAGGCGCATCAAGAAACACTCAAAACATAGAAGTCATTACTTTATGACAACTTTGTGAAAGTTCTGTGAATTTAAGACTTCAAGCCCTGTCTAAACTATATCTTCAGAGATGTGATCGTTTGGAAAAAAATATGAAGAACCAGTTGCGCTTAGCTACAGTCATTTGTTCTTTGAAGTAGGTGCCCCAATTAGGCGGACTAAGTTGTAGGTTCACTTCTTGAACTGCTGTCAATTTAGGTCCACTACCAAAGAGAGTATTTCTATAGTAAATCATTGCAGCAACATGGGTTGATTTTGTATTATTTGGGGTACTTGGGTTTGGGGTGCTGGAGGTCTGTAACCTAAAGCGCTATGCGGCCTGACATGGTTGTAATGCTTAACCCACTCCCCCACGATGATCTGGGCCTCTTTTAGGCTATAAAAGATCTCCCCATCTAAAAGGTTGTCCCTAAAAGTGCCGTTAAAGCTTTCACAAAAGCCATTTTCCCAAGGGCTACCGGGTTCAATGTAAGCGGTTTTGACACCAATGCCAG
>NZ_JBBAQK010000008.1:0-110414 GCF_040400325.1 Polynucleobacter sp. | reverse complement strand
TAGCCCTATGCTAATGAGTAATGGGGCAATTACTTTGGGTGAATAAGCTAAAAAGAAATAATGAATAGCGTAAACACCTAGCGATAATTTCCCGCACAGAATTAAAAAATTTCTGATCGGTTTAATCTCTGTTTCACTAATCCACTTCGCCGCACTGAGAATGACTAATGAACCAGTCAGGGCCACTACTCCAGCATAAAAATAGATGAGTCCTAGTGGAGCCAGCGTTAATCCATCAATATTATCTACAGCCGTTCTAGACCAAAATGGAATCAGTCCAATAAAAATAATCCATGCCAGCAAATACTTCCATGTTGATAACTTTAGATAAACGTATTTATAGAAACCCATTCCAAGTAAGTAATAGATGAAGTATGGTCTTAACAAGCCAATACCTGCTCCACGTGGAGTGTGTTCACGAATTACCCACCATATTAAAATCATCAAAATGATTTGAATTCTTCCATCACAAAGCAGTTTTGATGCTGTCTTTAACCCTGCCTTTTGAAATAAAAGATTCAATGCAGAGAATATGATTTCAAAAATTGATGCAAGAACAATGCAATAAAAAATAGCCAGCAAAAACCAAAGTGCAGTATCAGGCCGCCTAAATGCCAGAATCAATGCAGAAAAGATACTATCGCTATGGTGATAGATCAATTGATTGATGACACACCAAGCAAGAAAAGGTAATAACAGCCGAAGTGCTGCCTTAGATATCTTCGTTTGTGCCCGCTTTAATATGCCGCCAACCCCGTCCTGTATGCTGTCCGAGCGAAAGGCAATAGCTGCAACGGCTCCAGATAGAAATACAAACAAGGGCATATGAAACGAGTAGATCACCCTAAACCATAGTAGATCATCAAATTTTTCTGAGCTACCTTGGATCACATGGCCAACAACGACCAAGATAATTGCCAAGCCTTTAGCAATATCTAGAAATGCATCTCTACTATTGTTAGTGATCATATATTTTGGCTACATCTTCTCGCATGCACAGATCATATAATCAATCTAATGAATAACAAAGCATTGGTATCCTGGAGTGGAGGAAAGGACTCTTGTTTAGCTCTTTGGCGAGCCCAGAAGCTCGGGATAACTGTCACCCATCTTCTTACAGCTCTAGATGAGTCAGGCCTTAAAACGCGCTCACACGGTGTCAGTAAATCACTCATTCATTCTCAAGGACAATCCTTAGGATTACATAATGAATTCATTTCAGCATCTTGGCAAGATTATGAACAAGAGTTCATCGCCAAGTTAATACAACTTCATCATGAAGGTATTACACAAGCCATCTTTGGTGATATTGATTTGATGGCCCACCGGGAGTGGGAAGAAAAAGTCTGTTCAGCTGCAAATATTGTGGCAATGCTTCCACTCTGGAATGAAAATCGCCTCGCACTCGTAACTGAGTTTCTTGATGCTGGATTTAAAGCAAGGGTAACTTGTGTAGATGGGCGATTCTTAGATGAATCATTTGTCGGCGTGGAATTCGATGCTCAATATATTGCTCGATTACCAGAGGGTGTAGATGCCTGTGGCGAAAATGGGGAATTTCATACCTTTGTATATGATGGTCCCAATTTCTCAGGGCCAGTCAAGTGGAAGAGTCTGGGGAAGCAAAAATATATCTCCCCGCCTGAATATGGGGAACAGACCTTCTATTTTGATTTATTAGACAGCGTCTAAGTTTTTGGTCTATCAAAAACGTTGGGTAGCAGCCCCATTACCGCAAAACTTAGAGAATAATAAAATCCAGCTCATACGCATACTAGAAACATCTAAACCATCTGGCTTAGGAATATTTTTCTCTACATAGGAAGTAATTGCGCTCGCAGCATCGCCTTTAGCGGGCTCGCAAAAGCTTTTTGCGACGATATTCACAAGAACAAATAGCACTAAAACAGTCGCTATGATGAAAATAATTGTTTTCTTATTCATTTAATGCCTCACTCTTTTATATTGCTAGATCAAATGCCAGTTCGAATAATTCTACAATGATAAACCCCATAATGCGGCTAGGGATTTCATGAATGTTTTATGTAAATCAGTTGAAATAAGCTCCAGCATCCTATTTAATACAAGAATGCTCAAACCCTTCTCTCAATCAGAAATTCTCATTGCAGGGCCCGCTCGTAATAACGAAGATACCCTTGCGACAGAGCTTAGCACCCTTCTGAATAGTGTTGTGGGCTTCAAAAAAGCATTTTTCCTAGTCATAGAAAGCGATTCTACAGACGGTACTGTTGGCGAATTAGAGAAACTTAAGCGGTCCACTCCTTTATTTGATTTCATTTCCTTGGGGCATCTTGTTAAAAAAATGCCTAAGCGTACTGAACGCTTAGCCTTTGCCCGTAACCGTATTTTGGAAGAAGTTCGGTCCAATCCCATGTACACCAATGTTGACTTTATTGTCATGGCTGATTTGGATGGCATCAATCGCAGTGTTACTCGAGAGAAAATTGAGTCATGCTGGGATTTGACTGAACCCTGGGATGTGATTACTGCTATTCAATCAGAACGCTACTACGATATTTGGGCGCTGAGGCATCCCGATTGGAGTCCGATTGACTGCTTCACTCACAGATCTCGCTTAGAAAAAGTCATTGGTAAAGATGCAGCAAACACCATAGCCGTTAAAGCTAAGCAAGTTGTATTACCTTCCTCTGGAATGATTGAAGTGGATTCTGCGTTTGGTGGTCTGGCTATATATAAGCGTGAGGCCTTATTAGCAGGGCACTATATCGGACTTGATCATTCTGGTAACGAAGCCTGTGAGCATGTCAGTTTTCACAATGATTTAAGAAAAGCTGGGTATCGTATATACATCAATTGCGCGCTGGTCAACAGTGCACATCATATTGATCCCCCACCACCGCTCCCAAAAGGCAGAACAATGGCGGGAATCAAGTTCTTGCAAAAGATAGGGATTGCTCTATTTGGACAAGAACGCTTTCATAAGTATTTAGATTTTCTAAAAAACTCTTAAGCGCTCCACCATTCTCTAGCCCTTACTGCTTACTTGCCAATTCTGCACTCAGATGGCAGTAACTGAGGGATCAAATTCGTTTCTGTTGAGCGACAAGACCAACCGCCTGACCAAGTAGATCCCTCTGACTTAGAGAGATCTACTGGCTTCGGAGAATTTGCAACTGGCTCATTGGTCGGAAATAGGTGCAAGGTATTTTTACCTTCTGGAGCAACGCTATTCTGAAAATCAATCGCGATAGCACCAGAGGGTGTAATTTCAATCAGCTTGACGCTACGTGTTGGCGTAAAGGTAAAAGAACCATTAGTTGCTTCATCCATCGGGACCGTACCGCGACTAGCAAAAGCTTCTGTGACAGACAACTTAGCGCTAGAGGATAAATTCATGCCCTCAACGATGCGGCTACGGGCAATGTAATCTTGATATTGAGGCACCGCTACAGCCACCAAGATGCCAATAATGGCCACCACCACCATCACTTCAATTAAGGTAAATCCAGCTGCTTTAGATTGCTCTACTTTGTCATTGAAAATTGTTTTCATAAAATAAAAATCCCCTGGTTGATCGGAATTCATGATCCATCATGTCATCCTTCATCCAAGGGAAAAATACTGTCAGAAATTTCTGATTATTGCCGTCAGGTAATCAACAGCAGCCATTTAGGCTTTTTTTTGACTGCGCTTTACAAGTTCGCCTAGGACCATCACTCCAATAGCACCTATAGCACCTGCTAGTAAGCCATATGACTCAACCCCTGCTCCGAGGTACTTAATGACACCCGGATCTGAGAGAATCATTCCGCCGGCAATCCAACCTAGTAAACCAGCCCCGGCTGTAACAATAATCGGGAAACGATCAATTAGATATAAAACAATCCGACTTCCACCAATAATCAGAGGTACAGAAACTAGCAAACCAAAAACAATGTATCCCAATTGATGCGCTTGATCCTCTACCTGACCTGCGGCACCAGCAATTGCTAATACATTATCTAGACTCATCACAATGTCAGCAACGATAATAGTTTTAATTGCTGCAAATAATTTATCAGGCGCTTGCATAGCATGATCTTCTTCACCGCCTGAATCCACCATCAACTTATAACCAATCCACAGCAGCAGAATACCGCCAACAAACTTTAAGAATGGGACCTGCAGCAGCGTGACCGCGAATGCGACCAAAAGAATGCGCAGAATAATTGCACCGGCAGTACCCCACAAAATACCTTTACGGCGCTGATTAGGGTGTAGGTTGCGGCAGGCTAAGGCAATCACAACAGCATTGTCACCGCCCAATAGAATGTCAATCAAGATGATCTGTGCGATGACAGACCAATCCAACATTGTTAAAAACTCCATGTCATCCTCTTACATTTTTATGTTTTAACTTCTGATTGTTACAAAAAAAGATGATGTTTGGCATCCTTTTCCTGAGTCTTAATTACAACATAGCTTTCAATAAAGCAGCCATTTCAGATGGATTCTTTGTGACTGTGAAGCCACATTCTTCCATTACAGCCAACTTAGCATCAGCAGTATCAGCACCACCAGAGATCAATGCGCCAGCATGGCCCATTCGCTTTCCAGGAGGTGCAGTCACACCAGCGATGAAGCCGACTATTGGTTTTTTCATATTATCTTTACACCAGCGAGCTGCCTCTGCCTCATCAGGTCCGCCAATTTCACCAATCATGATGACTGCATCGGTTTCTGGATCATCATTAAACATCTTCATGATATCGATGTGCTTTAGGCCATTGATAGGATCACCACCAATACCCACTGCAGTCGACTGACCTAAGCCAATAGCGGTTAATTGACCAACAGCCTCATAAGTCAAAGTACCAGAGCGACTGACAACGCCAATACGACCCTTTCTATGAATGTGGCCAGGCATGATGCCGATCTTGATTTCATCAGGCGTAATGATTCCAGGGCAGTTTGGCCCTAGCAATAAAGTCTTTTTACCGCCAGCCGCTTCCTTGGCTTTCATCTTATTGCGTACTTCCAGCATATCGCGTACTGGAATGCCTTCAGTAATACAAATAACAAAATCCAGATCAGCCTCTACCGCTTCCCAAATAGCTGCTGCTGCGCCAGGAGGCGGAACATAAATGACAGAGGTAGTTGCACCAGTTTGCTGGGCAGCTTCTTTCACTGTTCCATAAATTGGAATATTAAAAATCGATTCACCCGCTTTTTTAGGATTCACACCAGCAACAAAACAATTTTTGCCATTTGCGTATTCCTGACATTTTTCTGTATGGAACTGACCGGTCTTACCAGTGATACCTTGTGTAATGACTTTGGTGTTTTTATTAATCAAAATAGACATATTGAAATTCCTGGATTATTTGTTTTTGGCAACAGCAGCAACTACCTTAGTAGCGGCTTCAGCCATTGAGTCTGCGCTAATGATCGGTAAACCAGAGTCAACTAGGATCTTCTTGCCTAACTCTTCATTGGTACCCTTCATACGCACAACCAAAGGAACGGTTAAATTCACTGCCTTACAAGCAGTCACAACCCCTTCAGCGATCACATCACAACGCATAATGCCGCCGAAGATATTCACCAAAATAGCTTCAACACTCTTGTTCTTAAGCATGATCTTAAATGCTTCAGTCACTTTTTCTGCAGTGGCACCACCACCAACATCCAAGAAATTGGCTGGCTCGCCACCGAACAACTTAATCGTATCCATAGTGGCCATTGCTAAACCAGCACCATTCACTAAGCAACCAATATTGCCGTCTAAAGAAATATAAGCAAGGTCAAACTTGGAAGCTTCAATCTCTGCTGCATCTTCTTCATCCATATCGCGGTAAGCCACGATTTCTGGATGACGGAACAGTGCATTTGGATCAAAATTAAATTTAGCATCAAGCGCCTTGATCTTGCCATTACCTTCCAGGATTAATGGATTGATCTCTACCAGGGATGCATCAGTATCCCAGTAGGTTTTATATAAATTCTTAAACACATCTCGCGCCATTGGAATGGAGGCATCAGGAACGCCAATGCCTTTGGCAACAATATCGCAATCAGCATCTGTTAAACCAATCAATGGATCAACAAATACTTTAATAATTTTTTCTGGATGTGATTCAGCAACTTCTTCAATATCCATACCGCCTTCACTAGAAGCCATGATCACGTTCTTTTGTGTAGCACGGTCTGTCACGATACTGAAGTAATACTCTTTTTTAATATCTGCGCCATCTTCAATTAAGAGACGATTGACTTTTTGACCTTCAGGTCCAGTCTGATGAGTTTTGAGTTGCATACCCAAAATCTCAGAAGAATATTTCTTGACCTCATCCATGCTTCTGGCCAATTTCACACCACCGCCCTTGCCACGTCCACCCGCATGAATCTGCGCTTTGACAACCCAAACTGGACCACCTAGTTTTTCAGCAGCTTTTACTGCCTCATCAATACTTAAAGCAGGGATGCCATTTGGAACAGGCACATTAAATTGGCGCAGAAGTTCTTTGCCCTGGTACTCGTGAATTTTCATAATGACTCCGAAACAGTATCTTTATTAGCAAGTGATGAGGATTAGCAAAATCGATGTCGCCTTAATCTCATCCCTACCCTGAAAATAGCTAGATTAGCCAAATTTGAATAAATGCGAACGGCTTGACCGACTACACAAGTCTATCATGTTGCATCGCCGCAAACCCAATTTTGTGCTCCGTGATTGCCCTAGTCTTGGGGCTGGCCAGAGACGACCTTTACTACCACCTCAGAACTGAAGCCCTTAGAGGCTAAGAAGCGATAGTGCTTGGCTTTCTCCTTTTGATCCTTGGCAGGCTCACCAAACTTTCTGGACCACAAGTCATAAGCCCGCTGATATTCGGTCTCTTTGAGTGTTTTGAGAAGAGGCGCCGATTTACTGGAATCTACACCAGCTCTTTCGAGCTCATCTTGGATCTTGCGGATGCCATATCGCTCACCGCGACGACGAACCAAGGCCTCCGCAAAACGCTCATCCGAAAGCCAGCCGCGCGCTTCAAAGTCATCCAAAATCGTGTCGATCTCTATTGCAGTAGATTTGACTGGAAGGCTATTTAGATCGGCACTTGAACCTGCTTCCGCATCTGTCCTAGCAAGCCTTAACCATCGTTGCTCGGACTCAGCTAGTTTGGCAGCCATGCCTTTACGGCTATATTCTCGTAGCGATAAAAGACGCAAAGCCCGAGCTTTGAGACTCGGGCTTTGTTTAGCGCCTTTTTTTTCTTTACCACCTAGTTCTGACATCAAACTATTCGACTTCCTCTTCTTCACTCAGTACATCGGTAACTACGGCTAAGCCCGCTTTGACACCTAACTTCTCACGTATTTTTGCCTCGATATCTTTAGCGATTGCTGGATTCTCTTTTAAGAATTCCCGCACATTGTCTTTACCTTGACCAATGCGATCGCCGTTATAGCTATACCAAGAGCCAGACTTTTCAACGAGATCGGCTTCTACACCCATATCGATAATCTCACCTTCGCGCGAAATACCTGCGCCATACATGATGTCAAAAATGGCTTCGCGGAATGGAGGAGACACTTTGTTTTTGACAACCTTTACACGAGTCTCATTACCTACCACCTCATCACCCTTCTTGATGCTACCAATGCGGCGAATATCTAAACGCATCGATGCATAGAACTTGAGTGCATTACCACCAGTTGTGGTTTCTGGGGAGCCGAACATGACACCAATCTTCATTCGTATTTGGTTAATGAAAATGACAGTTGTATTAGTACGTTTAATAGCACCAGTGAGTTTGCGCAAAGCTTGGCTCATTAAACGTGCCTGCAAACCTGGTAATGAATCACCCATGTCACCCTCAATCTCAGCTCTTGGAACTAAGGCGGCAACCGAATCAATCACGATCAGATCAATTGAACCCGAGCGCACTAAAGCGTCAACGATTTCTAAAGCTTGCTCACCAGTATCAGGCTGAGAAATTAAAAGATTGTTCACGTCTACGCCAAGACGTGATGCGTACTGAACATCCAAAGCATGCTCAGCATCAATAAAGGCACAAGTGCCGCCTAACTTTTGCATCTCTGCAATCGCATGCAAGGTTAAGGTTGTTTTGCCGGATGACTCTGGTCCATAGACCTCAATCACACGTCCCCGTGCCAAACCACCAACTCCAAGCGCAATATCAAGACCTAATGATCCACTTGATACCACTTGAATATCTTCACTGATTTCAGCATCGCCCAATCGCATGATTGAGCCCTTACCAAATTGCTTCTCAATCTGAGCTAAAGCTGCTGTTAGCGCTTTTTGCTTATCTCCACTCATTCCTTCGAATTCTGAGGAGGCTGATTTTTTCTTATCATCCAAGGCCATTTTTGATTCCTTTTCGCTTTGTATTGGGCTTTTTCCCGAAGTTTTATCGACTACCTGACAACTTAGAAGTTACTGTATATAAAAACAGTACTATTTGCAAGCGACTTTTTAAAGGAATTTACAGATTTTTTACTAGGGCACCATCGACTCTGGGCCTGTCCCAATAGAAAAAGAGGGGCATTGCTACTGCCCAAATTAGGCTAATCAGGCCTAAACCCAGGATTTGGGACCCAGACCCCCAGTTGGCTGCCCCTAATCGAATTCCAGCCTCATAAGACAGGGGGCCGCAAATTGCCCCTAAAACTACCCCCAGAACCAGCTTACCCCGCAGCCAAGATAAGGAGCTATTGAGGGTGCTGGCTACTAAAAGCCAGAGTGCCCACATCCATGCTGGTGCTAAGTAAGGAGAGGGCCAAGCATCCTTAAAGTCGACGAGCCCAAGATACATCAGAAGGCTATCGGTCACGATCCCAAAAGATAGTACTTTGAGCAGCAAGCTGAGCTCCAGCTTTGGGGCCTGAGAGCGCCAAATATGAAACACAATATATGCCAGACTTCCGATCACTGCCCAGAGATCCTGCTGATGAGCAGCGCCCAAGACACAAGCAAACCAACCTGCTTGAAAAAAAACGAAATTCCAGAATTTAGACATAACTTGATTTTATCTGCAAAGAAAAAGGTCGCCACAGAGTGTGTAATGAACTTTCAACTTTCTGGGCCGAGACTTAGATAAAACGGAATGCAATGATGGCGATGATTGTTGGTGGTAACGCATATAAAAATAAGTAGAGTGGGCTAATCGCGCCCTCTTCAAAGCTGGGCTTCAGAATAGAGAAGCCTGCGGGATTGGGGGCGTTAGCAATCACCGTTAAGCCACCACCTGTGAGCGCACCCGAAACCAATGAGTATTTAAATTCATCAGAGAGTCCTTCTACTAACGATCCTAAATAGGTCAGCGCAGCATTATCAGTCACTGCAGTAAGGACGGTAGCGCCGTAATAAACCGAAGTCGCATCTAAATTGACCAGAAGGGATTGCAACCACCATTTTTGTTGTCCGCCCAGAACCACAAGACCAGCTAAGAAAAATGCCACTAATAAACTTTCGCGAATAATCAGCTTATTTTGATAGCGTGCGTAGGCTGCGGTATAGCCCACAAAAAACAAGAACAAGCCCATAAATAAAACCGAGTGGTGCACTGATATCACCACCCCAACTAAAAACGCTAAATGAATTGCAATCACACCAAACGGAATCGCATCAATTTTTTTCTCACTAGGCGCGATGCTAAAAGCATTTAATTCTTTAAAAAAGATCAATGCAAGCAAGGTGGAATTAGTAGCCACTGCGAGTGCCGAACGCCAACCAAAGTTCTGAAGCATAAACAAGAGATCCCAGTTCCAGGTAGTCGCTACCATCAATATGGGAGGGGCTGCATAAGGAGTTAATGCGCCGCCAATCGAAATATTCACAAACAGTACGGCAAGGGCCGCATACATCAACTTAGGTGAAATATTCTTCGAAAAATAGTAATTGCGTAGCAGCAAAGCGGCTACCGTCATGGCAGCGGGCTCTGTAATAAATGAACCAAGCAAGGGCACTAGCGTGAGTGTGACCCACAAAAATCCAACCGACTTATTAACGGGCAGTAAGGCAGTCACACGTAACACCAAGAAAAGGCAAAACTCTAGAACTGGTTTACTCGCTGCGATGATCATGATCACAAAAACAAATAGCGGTTCGGTAAAGTTCAGTTTATCAAGGTAGGCGATAGTCGCATCATGCCCGCTGTAGACGAAAAAGAATGACACCAATACCATCGCCCAAAAACCAAATACCACCTCAACCTCACCAAGCAAATGCCAAACACCAGAATGGTTTGGATATTGATGCGCGAGGTGCTCAAAAAACTTCGTTGAAAAAGTATGTATCACCGCCACTGCAAAGATGGCGCTACTGACAATATTAATTATGGTTGGAGTCATATCGATCAGTATAAAGATGAAATCTCAATTACTTGAGGTTCTCAATCATTTGATGGGCAATAAAAAACCCGCTCCGGAGAGCGGGTTGATAAAGCCTCGGGAATGAACCCGAGAAGCAGTCTGACTACTTAAGTGGCTAGCGTATTGATATCACCACGCAACGTTGGGTAACGAACGTGATCGACCAGCTCTTGAATATCCTTACGTGGGGCTGGGGTTAGCAAGCTCACAAGGATAATCGCTGCAAACCCAAGAGGTACGCCAAACAAACCAGCAGAGATCGGCAGGATACCCCACCAAAGTTCAACTGGTGAAGTGACACCGAAAACACCTCTTAACCACGGCTGAGTCGTCGCCATGTAATAGAACGTGACTCCGAGTCCAAGCACCATGCCAACGCAAGCGCCCGCCTTATTAGCGCGTTTCCAGAAGATGCCGAGCACCAGAGCTGGGAAGAACGCTGCGGCAGCAAATGAGAAGGCTGCAGATACCAAGAACAAGATATCTGCTGGCTTTTGAGCCGCTACATAGGCTGCAGCCAACGCAACAAGAAGCAACAAGACTTTTGAAATTAAAATGCGCCGTGCAGCAGGTGCATTTGGATTAATCATCTTGTAGTACAAGTCGTGCGATAAGGCGTTTGCAATGGTCAATAGTAGTCCGTCAGCAGTGGACAGCGCTGCCGCTAAACCGCCAGCAGCTACTAAACCTGAAATGACATATGGTAGGCCAGCAATTTCTGGACTTACCAGCACAACAATGTCACCGCCAATGGTCATTTCAGCAAGCTGGAAGATGCCGTCCTTATTAACGTCTACTACCGATAATAAGGCGGGGTCAACCTTAGACCACTGCCCGATCCAGGCCGGCAATTGATCAAATGGCGTTCCGACCAGCATCGTAAAGACCTCATACTTCACCAAGACTGCCAAAGCAGGCGCAGTGAAGTACAACAAGAAGATGAAGAACAAGGACCATGTCACAGACTCACGTGCTTGCTTTACCGACGGAGTCGTGTAATAGCGCATCAGAATATGTGGCAATGCCGCTGTACCCACCATCAAACAAAAGATCAATGCTAAGAAGTTACGACGTGATGTATCAAATGCCGTACGTGCTTTCTCATCCCCTGCAGGATCACCTGCAAACTGCTGAGCATGGCGTGGCATATTAGCAAGCGGCTTAGAGCGATTCTCTGCTCCAGTTCTGCCCGCTGTCCAAGCCTTTTTAGCAGCTTCAGCATCCTTTGGTACAGCAGCCAGTGCTTTTTCAGCAGCAGCCACTTCTTCCGCAGGTGCATTTGCAGCCTTCAGATCAGCAACTTTTTTAGTAGCAGCTTCTTTATCAGCAGCCAGTGCAGCAGGAACATCTTTTAATTTTTCAGCAAAAGCGTCAGCGCGGGCTTTAAAAATAGCGCGCACTTCTAACTCTTTTGGATCTTTAATTAATTCCGCTTCTTTCGCTGTGACTTTTTCCAACTGGTATCCATAGATAGCCTGTGGAATTGGATTATTCGTCTGCTTTACTGATAACCAAACCACTGGAATCATGTAAGCAATGATCAAGATGATGTACTGAGCCACTTGAGTCCAAGTCACTGCACGCATACCACCTAAGAATGAACAGACCAAAATACCAGCTAAGCCTACGAAAATCCCGATCTCAAATGGCACACCAGCCAAACGGGTTGTAATCAAACCAACACCGTAAATCTGCGCAACCACATAAGTAAAGGAGCATAAAATCGCCGCAAAAATTCCGATAAAGCGTGGAAGATTACCGTCATAGCGCGCGCCCAAAAAGTCTGGGATCGTGAACTGACCGAATTTACGAAGATAAGGAGCCAAGAACAAAGCCACTAAACAGTAGCCGCCTGTCCAACCCATAATGAAGGCTAAACCGCCGTAACCTGTTAAGTACAAAGTACCAGCCATACCGATAAACGAAGCAGCCGACATCCAGTCAGCACCCGTTGCCATACCGTTATAGAGTGCTGGGACTCGACGCCCAGCTACATAGTATTCTGATGCGTCACTGGTTCGGCTCATTACGCCAATACCGGCGTAAAGCAAAACAGTTGCGCCCAAAAAGATGTAGCCAATCATCGCGCGACCCAGGCCCATTTGCTCTGCAATGGCCAAAATCACAACGAAGGCTATAAAACCCCCCGTATACCAACCGTAGATCTTGTTTAGTTGCTTTTTAAATTCGGCATTACTTTCGCCGACGCTGCTAAACATACTTCCTTTACCGCTAGGTATCATTTCGGCCATGATTAATCATCCTCCCCTTCAGCGCAACCATACTCTTTATCAAGATTGTTCATGTAGTGCGCATAGTAGCCAATAATCAGAACGTAAATCACCAGTGCGCCCTGTGCACCAACCCAAAAGCTAAACGGCCAGCCAAAAAAGTTGAAATTCAACTCACGCGCTTCATATCCAACAACATAGGTGATAACAAACCAGATGGCTAACAAGAATGCTGTCATCCTCAGATTTTTTTGCCAATATTGCTTATGTGATTCTGTTAATTGCATAACAGTTTCTCCTTAAGTTAATAAAATACTTCTACACCAATTGCCTTTACTAGAAACTTCTAAGCAGCTAAACCAGTTTCCCTCTCCAGCTGCTTAGCAAATTTAGGTTCAAACTCTTTTAAATGACGAATAATTTTGGTCGCTTCGTCAGGCTGATTGCGCTCGAAATAAACCCGCGCAAGTTGATACCAAGCGTACGGGCTCATTGGCTGCAGTTGGGTATTCTTCTTGAGGGCTTTAATTGCCTCATCAGAGCGTTGCAATTGAATCAGAACCAAGCCCAGACCATACCAAGCTTGATCTAACTTTTCATTGATTCTGATGGCTTGCCGAAAACTGTGTTCAGCATCCTTAATTTGACCGACTTCCTCTTGCAAGAAGCCGAGGTTGTACCAGGTGGCTGCTGTGACGTCTGGAGATAAAGTCAGTCGCTTATAGTCAGCAATAGCGCCTGCTTTGTCGCCGCACTCGGTTTTCAGATAGGCAAGACTATTGATTGCATAAGCATCGTTTGGAAATTGCTCGAGCATTTCTTCAAATACTTCCATTGCCTGATTTTTCATGCCAAGCACAATCATTGCCATGGCACGCCACTTCAAAATATGCCAAGCGAGTGGGTGTCTTTTTACTGACATTTTGCGATTCCAATTGAAAGGCAATGCTCAATCTTCGCTATCGTCACCGCTATATAGAGAACACCAACAATACAAAATGCCACAAATGGTATTTGGCTATCCACAATTTGCTTTGGTGCAATGAGGCGTGCAAGTAATGTCCAAGGCTTATTGACCATGCCGATCAGTTGATAAAATAAATTGGTATGTCTGCCTTGTCCGGCTAGAACATAAAGTAAGCCTTGGCCGGCTAGACCAAGACCACCAATATATAAAAGCAATTGAGCAATATTTAAAAATAAAAGCAAAAAGAATCTCCGATAATTACATTCGTACTAATAAACCGAATTATGTTAAATTTATTTTGCTTAAAAAATGGGTGCTTTCCCCTATAAAACCCTACGATATCAAAGGTTTATAGGGGCCATTGGGTGCTTACAAGTCTATGATTTATAAGCACTTTAAGTGTTTGGTGGCGAATCAGGGATTTGAACCCCGGACCTGCGGATTATGATTCCGTCGCTCTAACCAGCTGAGCTAATTCGCCAAAGGATCGATTTTAGCTTATTTGGATAAGCCGATCAATTTAAATTAGTTTTATTTAGTGCGTGAGGAGAGCTTTTTATAGACCTCCTGAACAAAAATCCAGAGGGCAGGCAAACCTGGAATCACAATCATTGCAAGAGCGACTAGGGAAAAATTACTCTTTACCCAAGGATGATCGCCAATGATGAAACCAAGGCTAGTCAAACTACAAACCCAAAGAATGCCGCCAGCAATATTATAAAAAGCAAATACCGAGTAACGCATATGGGCAACACCTGCCACAAAAGGGGCAAAGGTTCGTATGAATGGCATAAAACGGCCAAGAACAATCGTTATTGGACCGTACTTCTCGTAAAAAGCATGGGCCTTGTCAAAGGCATTGCGATTAAACCAACGTGAGTTTTCCCAAGAAAAAACCCTGTCTCCAATATAGCGTCCGATGGAGTAGTTCAAGGCATCACCAACGACGGCTGCAGTAGTTAGCAAGCCCATCAGCAAAAATAAATCCAAACCACCAACCGCAGCAATCGCACCTGCCACAAATAACAAAGAATCTCCAGGCAAAAACGGCATCACTACAAAGCCTGTCTCGACAAAAATAATGGCGAATAGTAAGGCGTAAATCCACATGCCCCACTCATTAGCCACAAGCGCTAAGTTTTTATCGAGGTGAAGAAATAAATCTAGGAGGTAAGAGAAGTCCAAAAGAGAGTCCTTGAAGGGGGGCGGCGACTACCGAGTGACGCTGAAATTGTAACAAATGATGATCTAGGAGCCGTTTAAATTAACTCGATCGTCTTTGGCATTGAAGAATGTTACAGTTTTCCGATCTAGACTCATTTGAGATACAGGTACTAAAGTATTTAGGAAGTTTCTTCTTGCATCTATTCTTACTTTCACGAAAAACGACATGATCAAGATATCTAATCTATTTACAAAAACTCTTTTGCTGAGTGCCTGCGTTTTAGTCACCCTATTGACGATGGGTTGCTCTAAATCAGACAACAAATCCTCCAAAGTTTTGCAAGTTGCGATCTCACCCTCTATTCCGCCATTTACCTATGAAGAAAATGGCAAGACAGTTGGGGTTGATCTGGATATCTTCAAAGGCTTTTGTGAATCGCGTGGCTATACCTACCAATTAAAAGCATATGACTTCCAAGGGATGCTTGGCGCTGTTGCTAGTGGACAAGCAGATGTTGCCTTCTCTGGAATTTCGATCACACCAAAACGCATGGAAGTGATGGACTTTTCTAATCCATATGTACAAAATGCTTGGGACTTAATCAGCCTCACCAAACGTAATATTCGTATCACCGAACTATCACAAATTAAAAATTACTCTATTGGCTTTCCAAGTGGCGCAGTCTTTATGGGCTACATTGAAAGTGAATGGGCGCCCAAAGGAATTTACCCTGTTAATAAAGTCAAGCTCTACCCATCAATGAGCGAGGTGCTCACCGACCTGAATAACGGTAACTTGGATTTAGCTTTTGTCGATCACTCTATGCTACTAACCTATGTCAACAAGATGAAGATGCCTTTGACCAGTAGCTATGAGATTCCTTATGCCGATAAGTTAGGCTTTGCTTTTGTAAAGGGCTCTCCTATTAGAGAAGACTTTAATAAATACCTCGCTGAATTAGGTCAAGACAAAATCAAAGCGATGGAAGAAAAATGGAGTAAGTAATGCTCAGTCACTTGGGTGCGATCTAATGCGTCTTCTCTCTATCTCCAGTGGCAAGGTAGCTCCATTATTTGGCAATCACCATCCTGATTACAAATCCGTTCCTTCAGCAATTCGTAAAAAGACGGTCAGCGATCTTAGTAATCCGACCTTAATTGAAATTACCCAGCTTGGTGTTCAAGGCGATGAGCAGGCTGATCTGAGCGCCCACGGAGGTCTTGAAAAAGCGATCTATGTATACCCCTTTGAGCATTACTCTTTTTGGAATAACTTACTCACCCGCGAAACAAAAAAATCAGTCAATCTTCAAGCTGGGGCCATTGGTGAAAACTTCACCATTGAAGGTCTGCTAGAAACAGAAATATTTGTTGGTGACAAACTACTAATAGGCAAGCTCGAGTTTTCCGTAGTCAAATTACGCGAGCCCTGCTTTAAGTTCAATGCTGCGATGGGTTACAAAGGTGCCGTCAAAGCGATGTTGCAATCAGGATTCTCCGGCTGGTATATGAGAGTGAACAAAGCTGGGTTTCTAGTACCAGGCTCGAAGATTACAGTCATTCCGGGTACAAGACAAACTTCTATTGCTCAGCAAAACCAAAACCTATTTACGCAACACAATCAACGCGATTTATGGGAATAAAAAAACCCGACCATTTCTGATCGGGTTTCTTATTGCATACAGACTAAAGCAACTTAGTCCTTAGCGTAAATATTTACATCTTTAGTTTCTTTAACAAACAAGGTACCGATGACCAATGTAATTGCAGCAATGATGATTGGGTACCAGAGACCGTAGTAAATATTACCGTTTTGTGCCACCAAGGCAAAGGAGATCGTTGGCAACAAACCACCGAACCAACCGTTACCAATGTGATACGGCAAGGACATAGAGGTGTAACGAATGCGGGTTGGGAACATCTCAACTAACATCGCAGCAATTGGGCCATAAACCATGGTTACCAAGATCACCAAAATTACCAAGATACCAAGAACTGCAGGATAGTTAATGGCAGCAGGATCAGCCTTTGCAGGATAACCAGCAGCATTCAATGACTCACGAATGGCTTTCTTGAACTCTGCGTCTTTTGCTTTCGCATCCGCTGGAGCTAGACCTTTAGCAGAGTAACCCTGAATCTCAGTATCACCAATTTTCACAACAGCAGTTCCACCAACCGGGCCAGCAATTGTTGTGTAGCTTGCAGAATTAGAAGCCATCACCTGCTTTGCAATATCGCAAGAGCTAGTGAACTTTGCAGTACCAGTTGGGTTGAACTGGAAAGTACATTCGTTCAAATCAGCAGTAATACTTGCTGGTGCAGTTGCCATTGCTTTTTCTAATGCTGGATTAGCAAAGTGGGTTAAGCCATTAAATAAGGACACTGGTGTATTCGGGATATACAGAATGATGGCGAATAACAAACCGCCCATGATGATGATCTTACGACCAATTCTGTCTGACAAGCTACCGAATACCACAAAGAATGGTGTGCCAATGACCAATGAAGCTGCAATCAATAAGTTTGCCGCTTTTGGATCGACCTTCAATACTTGGGTGAGGTAGAACAAAGCATAGAACTGGCCCGTGTACCAAACTACTGCCTGACCTGCGACCAGGCCAAACAATGCCAAGATCACAATCTTCAAGTTTTTCCACTCACCAAATGATTCTGTCAAAGGTGCTTTAGACAATTTACCTTCATCTTTCATCTTCTTGAAAGCTGGGGATTCATTCATGGACAAACGAATCCATACAGAAATAGCCAACAATGCGATAGAAGCGATGAAAGGAATACGCCAACCCCAAACATCAAAGTCTGGACCGGTGAATTCACGTGTGAACAAAATCACGAGTAAGGACAGGAACAAACCGAGAGTAGCAGTTGTCTGAATCCAAGACGTGTAGGCTCCACGCTTACCATGAGGAGCATGCTCAGCAACGTAAGTTGCTGCACCACCATACTCACCACCCAATGCCAAACCTTGAAGCATCCGTAAGGCGATCAAGATGACAGGAGCAGCAACGCCGATGGTTGCATAGTTCGGCAAAATACCCACGATGAAGGTTGCACCACCCATTAACAGGATGGTTACCAAGAAGGTGTACTTGCGACCAATTAAATCACCTAGGCGGCCAAACACTAAAGCGCCAAATGGACGCACGATAAAGCCGGCAGCAAAAGCTAGTAAAGCAAAAATGAAGGCAGAACCTGCATCTAGTCCTGAGAAAAACTGCTTGGCGATTACGGCAGCCAATGAACCGTAAAGATAAAAGTCATACCACTCAAAAACCGTACCTAAGGAAGAAGCAAAGATAACTTTGCGTTCTTCAGCGGTCATTGGGGCTGCTTTAGTTTTAGTAGATGCCGACATCAGAAACTCCTAACTATTTTTATAAAGTGAAAAGCAAGGTGGAGTATGCTTTACCATACTATTAGTAAGGGTATATGCCCATTAAATTAACTTCGGGTTTTCCCGAGCAAAGTGGATTTTCTGCGTGCATTTGGTGCATTCCTATTTTGGCTTTCTGCACCAAAGCATTGCATGTAGCCCAATTAAGGTGCAAGCTTATTTACTCAAGAATATTTGAATGATTTAATAACATTTAAAGCATCAACATCTAAAGCCCAAAAAAATAATTTATTAAGGAGTAAGACCATGAAAAGACGTGACTTTTTAGGTAAGACCGCGCTCGGAGCTGCTGCTGGCGTATTGGCAGCCCCTGCTATTGCCCAATCAATGCCTGAAGTGAAATGGCGCTGTGCCTCTAGCTTTCCTAAAAGCTTAGACACTATTTATGGTGGTGGTGAATATATCTCTAAACGAATTGCTGCACTAACTGATGGTAAATTTCAGATCCGTATTTTTGGAGCCGGTGAGATTGTTCCAGCCTTTGGTACTGTTGATGCAGTTCAACAGGGTACTGTGGAATGTACTCATACTGCTGGTTACTACTTTGTTGGCAAGAACAAAACTTTTGCCTTTGATACTACCGTTCCGTTTGGTATGAATCAGCGCCAACAAAATGCCTGGATGTATTGGGGTGGCGGCCTAAAACTGCAACGCGAGTTTTTACGTGACTACAACATTATTTCTTTCCCAGCTGGCAACACTGGAACCCAGATGGGTGGTTGGTTTAAAAAGCCAGTAAAAACAGTTGCTGACCTTAAGGGTCTGAAAATGCGTATTGCTGGACTTGGTGGTGAAGTGATGTCTCGCCTTGGCGCAATTCCGCAGCAAATTGCTGGTGGTGATATCTACCCAGCCCTTGAAAAAGGCGTGATTGATGCAGCTGAGTGGGTGGGTCCTTATGACGATGAAAAATTGGGCTTTTACAAAATTGCCCCTTTCTATTACTACCCAGGATGGTGGGAAGCCTGTTCGATGTACTCGATGTACGTGAACATTAAGGAATGGGAAAAGTTGCCTAAGCAATATCAAGAAGCTTTGATCTCAGCATGCGCAGAATGCAACATCGACATGATGGCCGAGTACGACTACAAAAACCCAATTGCCTTGCAAAGCTTAATTAAGAATGGCGTCAAATTGCAGTCTTATTCCACAGATATTATGAAGGCAGCCTCTAATGCCGCTTTTGAAATGTATGAAGAAGAGGCGGCAAAAAATCCATCGTTTAAGAAGATTTACGAGCCTTGGAAAAAGTTCCGCAATGATCAGATGCTGTGGAACAAAGTTGCTGAGCAAACTCTCATGAGTTTCATGTTGACTAATCCAGTCAAATAAATGGAGTGAGAGGCTGATATGCCAAAACAATTATTAGTTTTTGCAAGTTTCGTTGATCGCTTAAACGACCGTTTTGGTGTATTAGCAAGTTGGATGGTTTTGATTGCCGTACTGGTCAGCACAGCAAATGCGCTGATTCGGTATGGCTTCAATTTGAGCTCTAATGGCTGGCTTGAAGCCCAATGGTATTTATTTGCCGGCATGGTGATGTTTGGTGCTGCAACGACCTTCCGCCTCAATGAACATGTGCGAGTAGATGTGCTCTATGCGATGTACCCCAATAAAGTTCGCCTCTGGTTAGACTTTTTGGGTGGCATTGTTTTCTTTCTACCCATGACCACTATCATTGGCTATTACTCCTGGGAATTTTTTATTACTTCGGTGATTCAAAATGAAACTTCGAGTAATCCAGGAGGTCTTATTCGCTGGCCAGTTCGAGGTGCAATCACCCTAGGTTTCTTTTTATTAACCCTTCAGGGCCTCTCTGAAATCATCAAACGCTATGCAGCCATTATTGGCATGATTCAAATCGATCCTAAGTACGAAAGACCGCTCCAATGATTAACCATGATTTGATGGCCCCCATCATGTTTGGCGGGCTGATTGTATTTTTATTAATTGGGTACCCAGCCGCGTTTTCGCTCGGTGCTGTTGGCTTATTCTTTTCTTTTATTGGCATCGAAATGGGCATGTTCCAGCCCACTTTCTTGCAAGCACTACCAGACCGAGTCTTTGGCATTCTTTCGAATGACTTATTGCTCTCGATCCCCTTCTTCACCTTTATGGGTGCGATTCTCGAGAAGTGTGGATTAGCAGAAGACATGCTCGAAGGTTTGGGTCAGTTATTTGGCCCAGTCCGGGGTGGCTTAGCATATGCCGTCATTATTGTTGGTGCAATTCTGGGTGCAATCACTGGAACCGTTGCTGCATCCGTGATTGCAATGGGTCTAATCTCCCTGCCGATCATGCTACGTTATGGTTATAACCCGCGTGTAGCGACCGGTGTGATCGCAGCATCAGGAACGATTACCCAATTGATTCCACCATCACTGGTATTGATTGTGTTGGCTGACCAGTTAGGCAAGTCAGTTGGTGATATGTATGCCGGTGCTATTGGACCTTCCATCATTCAAATAGCACTGTTCTGTTTGTTTATTTTCTTCTTATCGATTTTTAGACCACAAGATGTACCAGCACTTCCACCAGAAGCGCGTCCAAAAATTGATTGGAAGTTATTAAAGAAAATTCTGTGGGGTATTGTTCCTTCCGTTGCCCTCATCTTCTTAGTGCTTGGTACGATTTTGATGGGTCTAGCAACGCCAACTGAAGGTGGTGCGATGGGCTCAGTGGGAGCCTTGGTTCTCGCCGCTATGAATGGGCGCTTACAAAAGACTTTGGTTTGGGATGCAATGACTTCCACGATGCGCATCAACGCCATGGTGATCTTTATTCTGATTGGCTCTACTGTTTTTGGCTTAGCGTTCCGTGGTGTGGATGGTGATCTGTGGATTGAAGAATTACTTTCAGGCTTGCCAGGTGGCCAACTCGGCTTCTTGATTGCGGTGAACTTGTTTATCTTCTTCTTAGCTTTCTTCTTAGATTACTTTGAGATCGCCTTTATCATCATTCCACTGCTTGCTCCAGTAGCGCAAAAATTAGGAATTGACCTTATTTGGTTTGGTGTACTGCTCGGTGCCAATATGCAAACCTCCTTCATGCATCCACCCTTTGGATTTGCATTGTTTTATCTGCGAGGGGTCGCACCGCCATCAGTGAAGAGCTCTGATATTTACTATGGCGCCCTGCCATGGGTAGGTTTACAACTGATTTTAGTAGCGATCATCATCTTCGTTCCAGAGACAGTGACCTACTTTGTTGATAAGCCGACAGCTGTCTTTGATGCTAGTGGTCCATCCGTTGATCCATTAGCTGGCGTCGAGCAAAATGAGATCAAGGTAGACTCTAGTGCAGAGATCGAACGGCAATTACGCGAAAATAAATAATATAAAAATAGTAGTAGAAAAAAATAGAGGGGTTTTTAATGCAGGCAAAGTGGGGTATTCAAGGGATGGCGGTTGCGCCGCATTCCCTTGCATCTGAATCGGCACTAGCAGTTCTCAGAGAAGGTGGCAATGCTCTAGAGGCAATGGTGGCTGCAGCAGCAACCATTGCTGTCGTTTACCCCCATATGAATTCAATTGGTGGCGACTCTTTTTGGGTCATCCATTCACCTGGCAAAGCGATGGGTGGTATTGATGCCTGTGGAGCAGCTGCAGGTTTAGCTACTAAACAATGGTATGCAGATCGAGGTATTACTAAAGCAATCCCTTTTCGTGGACCCGTAGCTGCCAATACCGTTGCCGGCACAATCTCTGGATGGGGCGCTGCACATAAACTATCTAAACAAGGTCTAGGTGGCAAGATACCTTTATCTCGTTTATTAGCAGACGCCATACATTATGCAGAATCTGGCGTTCCAGTCACTTATAGCCAATCAAGTCTGACTGCAAAAAAGCGTGAAGAACTCTTGGCCATTCCTGGATTTGCAAAAACCTTTTTAATCAATGGTAAAGCGCCAGCGGTAGGCAGCATCTTTAAACAGGATCGTCTAGCAAAGACCTTGCGTCAAATTGCCACAAAAGGAACGGATGATTATTACCGTGGCGATTTAGCAGAATTACTTGCCAAAGAATTAACTGATATTGGTGCGCCACTTCGGCTGGCTGACCTACAGCGTCATCATGCTAAGTTGATTGATCCGCTCGAGCTAAAACATAGCTTGGGTAAGGTTTACAACATGGTGCCACCTACTCAAGGCGTAGTGTCATTAATGATCATTGGTATTTTGGATCAATTGAACTTAAAACGGTTTAAGGTGGATAGTACTGAGTATGTTCATCATTGCGTTGAGGCAACCAAACAAGCATTTAAGATTCGGGATCAGTTTGTCACTGATCCTGCTTATATGACAAAAAATGCACAATCATTTTTATCGCCTACATTTCTGAAAAAACTGGCCAAGAACATTGATCCAAATAAAGCGCTGCCTTGGGGTCAAGGTAAAGGACCGGCTGACACAATCTGGATGGGTGTGATTGATGGCGCTGGCAACTGCGTCTCCTTTATTCAAAGCATTTATCACGAGTTTGGGGCTGGTATTGTGCTACCTAAGTCTGGCGTGAATTGGCAAAACCGTGGCTGCAGTTTTTCTCTTGATCCAAAAACACTGAACCACCTTGAGCCTTATCGAAAACCCTTCCATACGCTCAATCCAGCGCTGGCATTATTTAAAGATGGACGCTCGATGGTATACGGCACGATGGGTGGAGATGGTCAGCCTCAAACACAATGCGCGATCTTTACTCGCACTGCTACCTACGGACTTGATCCACAAGATGCCATTAGTCGCCCACGTTGGTTACTCGGACGTACATGGGGCCAAACCAGCGACAGCTTAAAGCTCGAATCTCGCTTTAGCCCATGGGTTGCAAAAGAACTCCATGCCTTAGGTCACGAGGTAGAAATGCTAGATGCTTTTGATGAAACTGTAGGTCATGCAGGCTGCATCATTCGTGATCCATCGGGCACCTTACGTGGCGGCTGGGATCCCCGAAGTGATGGTGCAGTCAGCGCGTTTTAGTAATGAATGCTTTTGGCACGCGCAGATCCCAATGAATGGCGGCTGCGCGTAAGCCAAAAATACCTAACATGCAGATGACAGAACCCTCAAGGGTATATTGCGGCAAAAAATTGAGTATTAGCACATAAGCAATACATCCAAAGCTCACTGGAATTGCATATAGCTCATCAGACATTAATAGCGTTTTACGTCCAGCCAATATATCGCGTAATAAACCACCACCAATTGCAGTAACGACTCCCATAATCACTGGAGCCACTGGCAAGCCAAAGTCCATATTCCAAGCTTTATCCGTTCCTTGAATGGCAAATAATGCAGCTCCAAATCCATCCATGTAGAGCATTGAGCGATAAATTTGCGGCTGAGTAAAAAGTGATTCAGCAAAAAAGGCTAAGATACTTGCGCCCAAGGCAAGCCATACATAGATTTGACTCTGAGACCAAAAGATTGGGGTTTCCAAAATAATGTCGCGAATCGTTCCGCCACCGATCGCCGCAATCAGGCCAAGAACCAATACTCCAAATAGATCTACCCCACGGTCTGAGATGGCCAATACTCCCGTGACCGCAAATGCCATTGTTGCAATAATGCTGATCCAAAAATTAATCTCTTCCATAATGATCAGTCTAAAGCACTTTATTTTGTTTTATCCTAAATTTAATGCCATTCCTTGAAAGACTTTATATGAAACCAAAGATCTATAGTTATTGGCGGAGTTCAGCCGCTTTTCGAGTTCGTATTGCCCTAAATCTAAAAGGCATAGGTCATGAAATCATTCCCATTCACCTTGTTAATAATGGGGGAGAGCAACTGACTGAAGGATATTCAAAAAAGAATCCAAATCACTTGGTACCCCTTTGGGAGGATGGTCAAAACAGTATTCATCAGTCCCTAGCCATTATTGAATATCTAGAAGAAATCCAAGCAGAGCCCCCGCTCTTACCAAAGACTCCTATTGATCGCGCGTGGGTGCGCTCAATTGCTATGGATATCGCCGTTGATATTCACCCGATTAGTAATTTGCGAGTGCTGCGTTATTTAATTAAAACGGTGGGCGCCAATAATGAAACAAAAGAGATTTGGTATCAACATTGGATCAAGCTAGGCCTTACGAGTCTTGAAAAACAACTCAGCACAGATCCACGAGTCGGTCGCTTTGCCTTTGGCGATCAGCCTGGCCTGATTGATATTTGTTTAGTGCCACAACTCTTTAATGCTTTAAGTAGCAAGATGGATATGAGCCCCTATCCAAGGCTCATGAGCATCTTCGATGAGTGTATGAAACTACCAGCTTTTATAGACGCCTCTTGGGAGAAGCAGGTTGATGCAGAAGGGCCAAACCCCTCTAAGTGATTTTGGATTCCATCATCTTGACCAAAGCATGGACAGACTCGTTATACGGCGTCGCAATTCCATGGCGCCTACCCAATTCCACAATATAGCCATTTAAAAAATCAATCTCTGTCTTTTTTCCTCTCGCTAAATCCTGAGCAGTTGAGGAAACCTGCGTCACCATCGTAGTCGCAATCGAGTCGTTTGCAGCAAGCGCCTCTGACATACTAATATTGACACCTTCAAATGTAGCGACCGTCAGAAACTCTTTTGTAATGTCTTCAATGAGCTTAACAATCTCAGGGGATTTGAACATCTCCCCATAAGAAATCTGACCAATTCCTGAAATCGCATTCAAAGAACAATTCACCAAAAACTTGAGCCACATATCTCTTTTAATCTCAGGAGCAATAGAGCACGGGACTGCTGCCCCTTCAAAAAGTTGGCAAATCTCTTGGAGATTTTCATGATCATTCGGTGATGTATTGCCAATGCTACCAACTAGAAGCTCGCCCCTACCGTGATGCTTCATCGTTCTTTGACCAATCATTCCTGCGGCAACATAGACTACTGCTGCATAGATAGGATTGCTCAGTATTTTGGAGGCAATCTCAATATTGGCCACTCCATTTTGCAAGCTTAGGATCACTGCCTTACTTGGCAAAATCGACTTCACCTCTGAAAGCGTTTTCTCAGTATCGAGCGACTTGACACTCAGAAGAACTAAATCTGCATCCCTAAGCAAAGAAATTTCTGGGCTCGCTTTGACCCTGACGGTCTCATGAAATGCCTTGCAATCCATTTCTAAGCCAAAATCATTTAAGGCTGCAGCACGCTTTGGTCTGGCAATGAAAGTGACATCGTGATGTGCGCGAGCCAACATGCCGCCGAAATAGCAGCCAACCGCACCTGCGCCTAATACGTATATTTTTTGATCGCTTGGCAATGGAGATTTAATACTGTTGGATTACTAATTTATAAATCAAGTAGCAATGTTCCACTTTTGATATGTGAGATACAAGGCGTTAGGTATTCTTGATGCTCGGTATCACTCAATATACAATCCCCATGCTCTACCTCACCACTAATATATCTTGTCTTACAGGTGCCGCATAAACCCGATTGGCATGAAGTGGGTATCTCAATACCGGATCTTGCCAAAGCGTCAATGATTGACTCAGAACGTGTCAGCGTGATTTTCTGGCCAGTACTCTGAACCTCAATCACTAAGTCTTCAGAGCCCGCACTGGAAATTTGATTCACTTTTTAGTCTCGTTCCATAAAAAGAATGGGCTGCAATCGCAGCCCATCTCTTCTGATTGATAGATTAATGCTTAAATTGTGCTTTCGCAGTTTGCTCAAGCTCTTCCATTTTTTGCTTCACAAAGTTGATGCGCTCTTCACCTTTGTACTGTTCACTTTCAGTGAGAATGGTAATGACGCCTTTGGCTACAAAACGTCTTTGTGCCACCTCTTCTTCAGTAGTGGCTCCAATGGGCAACTCAAAAACATTCCCAGAGCAATAACTATTCGGTGCGCCATTAAAGTCTTTTAACCACTCAGCAAAAGCTTCTGCACTGGCCGCTGCATTAGAACCACGAACGGCATCACGCAATATCTTTCTAAACAAATAAGGACCCGCATCAAACTTCGTAGGGTTCTCTAGAGCATGAATCGCAATGGGTCTTTGGCTAATGATGGCTTCATAGTCACCAGGCGCATATTGTGCCATCTTGTAATTTGGACGGGCTCTGTGGTCTGAAGGAATATCGACAATATCGTTTATGGTGTGATTTCCAAAACGCTCAGGCCTTCTTAATGCAACCTGGCCATCTAAGAAATCAATCGATTCATATCCGACTAACTCTTTCTTTCCAATACCACGTGTATCGATGCCAGGACCCATAACACGCCAACCAATCATCTTGCTATTAAAGTCATCGACAGGAACCGTCCAGCGAATGATATGAAAGCGGCTAAATAATTTTTTACGCGATCCATCTTCAGATGTGTAGGCATGCAAACTCAAATTGGGTAAGACCTGATGCTGAACACGGATAAACAATCTGTCATTATTCACACGACGCGCACCAGAGCAGGCTAAGCCCCGCCCACCATGAATTGGTACAAACTGCATATCTGGGTGAACTTCCATCGTCGGAGAGCCGACCTCATCAAACGTTGTGCCCTGAAAGTGGCCTCCTACTACGTTTTTAGCGGAATGTAATTCAGCGGTATGAAAGTTATCTGCAGCATTGTCTTGAACTTGTAACCAATTACAGTGCTGGAAATTGCTATAAGGAACGAGTTCATCACCGGGAGCTACTGTGAAATCAGACTCCCACTCTGGGAACGGAGGTTCTTTATCTGGAGCGCCCATATAGGCAAATACCAAGCCATTTCTTTCAAATGCTTTGTAGGCGCCCTGTTGAATGGAACAAGCATATTTTTCAGCTTCAGCTTCTTCACCTTTAGGAAAAGGTGCATTCAAGCAAGTGCCATCTACATCAAATACCATGCCGTGGTAACAACACTTAATGCCATGCTCTTGAATTTGGCCATACTCAAGCGAAGCGCCACGATGAACACAGTGCGCATGTAAGACACCAACGCTTCCACTACCATCACGAAACGCCACTAACTCTTCACCTAAGATGGTTAAGAATTTTGGTGTGTCGGTTAATTCAATAGACATACAGACGGGATGCCAAAAGCTACGCATGTATTCGCCCATTGGCGTGCCTGGACCTACTTCTGTGAGTTCCGGATCGTGACCAGAGACTTTATTAGTGTAGTAACCACCATAGGGAACTAATTTCTTTGGTTTTTCAGAAGTTCCTGCAGAGGCTCCGACTTTTTTCTCTGCTTGTTCCTGTTTACCTGACATTGCGTGCTTCTCCTGTTTTTTGACTGGTTTTATATACTTTGTATACTGTATACAGAGTATATAATATTTTTAAAGTAGGCGCAGTCTCAAAAACCCACCATTTCAGGTAATTAAATCCCCAAAAAGATGCTGTCTCAACTCAACAAACTTCCAGCTCGAACCGATTACGTTGAAGCGGTCTATAAGGCTTTACTTGATGCTATTAGCGATGGATCTCTACCGCCCAAAACCCGCATTACCCAGGAAGAAATTGCTGAGCAAATGAATATTTCTCGCTTACCTGTCCTGCAAGCTCTGCGCATGTTGAAAAATGATGGCTTTGTTGAAGATGCGCCTGGTAGAGGATTACAGGTTACTGCCTTAAATATTGAATGGATCGACAAACTCTATGAAGTACGTGGTGCACTGGATTCTTTGGCTGCAAAACTTGCAGCCCAAAAGAAATGTGTGATTGATCCGGCATTAATAAAATATGGCCGCTCTATTTCTGAAAAAGGAGATGTCAGAGCATTGATTGATGCAGATATCGCTTTTCATAGTGCGATCTATGAAGCCTCTGAAAACCCACTGATCGCCAAGAGCGCGCATTTACACTGGGCGCACCTGCGTCGGGTGATGGGTGCAGTGTTGCAATCCTCACGAGGCTCAACTATCTGGGATGAACATCAAGCCATTGCCGATGCCATTAAAAATGGCGATGAGCAAAAAGCTGCGGAGCTTTCTGAATTACATACTGTGCACGCAAGAAAAAATTTGATCCGCCAGCTTGAACAATCGATGTCAAGCAATTAAAAAATCCCAGTCATGCTGGGATTTTTATTTCTACTTAGTTATTTCTCCTTAGTTATTTCTAATTAAGTAAACATATCCGGCTGTTTATCTTTTAAATAGCCCCAGATTGGCTGAAAATGCAGCCACCCAATATACTCGCTACCCACGTGTTCGCGGCTATAGCGTGCAACTTCAGGTGGCAAAAGATTAGGCTTGATACCAGTTGCCTCAACTAACATCTGCTGCTTACAACAGCGCTCTAATGCAATAAACCAAAATGCTGCAGCTTCAATACTATGACGACTCATCGTTATCAAACCATGATTACGGTGAATAACCGCTTTTACCTTCTTCAAAGAACCAGCAAAGTGATAGCCAGCATTATCTTCAACAGCCACTTGACCGGCCTGCTCTGCCATCACCATATGATCTTCAAAGAATGCAGCCGCATCTTGTGAAATGGGATCCAATGGTTTACCAAGCGCAGCAAATGCCGTTCCATAAACGGTATGCGCATGACACATAGCAAGAATATCTGGATGCATTTCATGTACTGCAGCATGCAATACAAAACCGGCGCGATTTAATGCATGCTTACCTTCTACTAGATTACCTTCATGGTCTACCAAAATTAAGTTAGAAACTTTGACCTGATCAAAATGTACTGCCATTGGATTTGTCCAATATAGATTTGGATGCTCTGGATCACGAATCGTCAAATGCCCTGCAAAACCATAATCAAACTTCTCTAAAGCAAAGGCACGGCAAGCAGCAACCAAACGCTCTTTTAGATACTGGCGCTCTTGCGCAAAATTATCGAATTTAGGCTGATAAGGAAATATTTGCGATTGATCTTCAGGTTGATAAATGGACTCTCTTCCACCCAAGTCCAATTTACTTTCTTTCTCCATTACTTGAGCCATGTGAATTCCTTTTCGTATCAGCCTTGAGTCACCATCATGGTCTTTCTATGTGGTTTTGACAAACGATAAACATTCATCTATAGATGAATATAAATCATGTATATTCTATTTACATGAGAAAGATGCCAAATTATGTCCTTTTGCGGGCTTTTGAAGCAGCAGCGCGGCTTGAAAGCTTCACTTTGGCTGCTAAAGAACTCCATCTCACTCAATCAGCAATAAGCCATCAAATTAAAGAACTTGAAGATTATTTTGGCAAGCCCCTATTTTTTCGTAAGAATCGCAAGGTTGAACCCACCTTGGAAGGACGTCGGCTACTAGACTCACTTTCAAGAATATTTGATGTGATTGAAGCAGCCTGTACTGAAGTAACGCTTGCTCCAAACTCACAAGTACTTGCCTTACACTGTTCTCCCAGCTTTGCTGCAAAGTGGCTGAGCCCAAGGTTGCCAGAATTCATTAAAGCCAATCCCGACATTACGATTCGCATGACATCAGGTGCGGAACCAATTGATTTATTGCGTAACCAAGAAATTGATGTTGCCATCTCCTATCAATTTACCCATACAGGTCCAGGAATCACTTCTGTATCTTTAGGTGAAGAAAAAATTATTCCAATGTGTTCTCCGGAGTTAATCGACCCCACAGTTTCCGCAGAAGAATTAATGAGTAAATTAACGCTCATAGAGTCCTCTCTCAATCATCACACCTGGGAACGTTGGTTTGAAATCAACCATCTCCACAACCCCTCTTCTAGAAAGATGTCATTTGATCGTGCGGCGCTCTCAATATCAGCTGCAGTAGATGGTATTGGCGCCGTTCTTGAGAGCGTGCGATTTGCCGAACGAGAGCTCTCACGAGGAGAGTTGGTTGAGATAGGACAGCAAATCTTTTTACCCACTACTGATAGAACCCATTTTCTATCCTATCGATCTAATACTAAAAATAGTCAAAAAATTAAACTCTTTAATGAGTGGATTTTTTCTAAAGCAGGCGTGACTCCATAATGAAATCTCCTATCTTTCTTTTTATTCTGAGTGGTATCTGCTTTTCAACGGTGGATGCCATCGCCAAAATTCTGATTCAAGATATCAGCTTAATTACGATCATTTGGTCTCGATTTTTAGGCCAGACACTGATTGCAATTCCAATCGCTTGGTATTTTTTAGGTAGGAGGTTTTGGAAGACCGAAAACTTGAAACTACAACTATTTAGATCATGTTTACTAGTTGCAACCTCTGCTTTATTTTTCACTGGATTACATTGGCTTCCACTAGCCGAAGCATCAGCCATCACCTTTACAGCACCCATTTGGGTGGCCATCTTATCAGGGCCTATATTAGGCGAGCGAGTCGAACTCAAAGACTGGCTAGTTGCAGGTGTGGGGTTTTTAGGAATACTTTTTATCGCTAGACCGGGCTCAGCTATTTTTCATATCGCTGCAACGCTACTAGTACTCATGGCGTTTCTCAATGCCATTTTTCAGCTAT
Source organism: Polynucleobacter sp. (assembly GCF_040400325.1). Classification (GTDB taxonomy): domain Bacteria; phylum Pseudomonadota; class Gammaproteobacteria; order Burkholderiales; family Burkholderiaceae; genus Polynucleobacter. The sequence continues at coordinate 79,909 of NZ_JBBAQK010000008.1, read as the reverse complement.
CCACCAGAAAGCTAGTACAGGATTCAGCTTACACCACTTTCTTTTACAGCGGATTAGTAGGTCTTGCGATCTCTAGCATTTTGCTCCCTTATGCAGAACCATTGCCTTCGCTACCCACATTTCAATATGTCATATTGGGAATGATTGGGATTTTAGGTGGCATTGCACATCTTCTGATTGTGTTGGCATTCTATACAACACGCCCTTACAAATTAACCCCACTGGTTTATTTGCAATTACTTTGGGCCGTTGGATATGGCTACCTTATCTTTGGAGAGCTTCCTGACAGCTTAAGCATCGTCGGTATGGTCCTCATCGCCTCATCTGGAATATGGCTCATCTGGAACCATCGCACTCCATCTACTTATAATTTAGATAAGAAATAGTTTTTCCATTTCCCGTCGAAATTGAATCGCCTGCAAGCTGGCATCGTAATCAACATCAACCCAACATACTGGCTTACCAACGGAGATATCTTTATTGAGAATCATATTGTGAGCTAAGCCAATAGGCAGCGCTCCCAGCTTGAGTGAATCAGCAGCAGTCATGATCTTTCCATAAACCGTGAAGCCGCCCTCTCCATCTAACTTCTCTCCAGCTTTGAGGGTGCGCTTAGCAGTGGCCACAACATCACCCTTCCACTCACCAGTAGCTCCAGTTGCCTCCCCGCGAACTGCAATACTCGCAACGGAAATACCTAACTCCAAACCGATCAAGTGATACGGTTTATACATTGCGGCATATTTACCCGTGCTATCTGTTTTTAAACCATATTGAGAAAAACAATCGACTACATATTGACTCGGTGCTTCAAAAACTACATACACTCCCCAACGCAGATCTCTAAATACCGGACGACCATCTCTCTCAACCGAAGACACCACTTCAACAGTACCTTTTTGAGTCAGGATGCCACCTTCAGATACTGGCCGAAAAATATGTGGCAAATCATCTACTCCACAAGGTGGGAACTCCAAACCATTACTAGGGGGATTTAAATCACAAGCATTTGATACCGCAGCCATTTCAAGTGCTGACTTTGTTCCATCCAAAAATGAATTAAACATTTGTGGATTGAAATCACCCCCCGCTACCTGCTCTTTGGAAAAACCATAATGTCCCCAAACTGTCTCGGGTGTAGACTGATGATAGATTGGCAAGTATTTAGTACCCTTACCTGCACACACCACATCTAGGCCAATCGTTCTAGCCCAGTCTACTAATTCTGCAATCAGAGCAGGCTGATCACCCGAAGCCATCGAGTAAATGACGCCAGCCTCTGCAGCTTTACGTGCAAGCAAAGGTCCTGCTAAAACATCTGCCTCCACATTGACCATGATGATGTGCTTACGATGATCAAAACACAGTAAAGCATGACGAATACCAGCCGCCGGGCTACCGGTGGAATCGATTACGATATCAATATGCTCACTGGCAATCATTTTTTCTGCATCGTCAGTCACAAAGGTGGCTCCTGACTTAGCAGCATCTTGAAGTGACGTAGCGCTATATCGCGATGCATCCCAGCCCACACGAGCAAGAGATTCTTTCGCGCGCGTCGGAGATAAATCAACTACTGCAACTAAATGAATGCCTGGAGTCCTTGGCGCCTGTGAAAGATACATAGAACCAAATTTACCTGCACCAATAATGCCTACACGCACAGGATTATTATTAGCAGCCCGTGCTTTAAGCTTTTGAATCAGGGACATCAAAAATCTCCAGAAATCTTTTTCAGCGTTTTGAGATAGCGCTGTGCATTTTGAACATAGCGTCTTGCAATCGCTTCGATATCTGATATTTGCTCTGGGCTTAGAGTTTTGACTGCTTTGGCTGGAGAACCCAAAATCATTGAGCCGTCCGGAAACTCTTTACCTTCAGTAACCAGTGCCCCTGCTCCCACCAAGCAATGCTTTCCAATCTTGGCACCATTCAAAATCACTGCACCGATACCAATCAAACTGCCATCATCAACTTGGCATCCATGAAGCATGACATGATGACCAACCGTAACATTCTTACCAATGATGAGAGGGTAGCCAGGGTCAGTATGCAGAACTGAGGCGTCCTGAACATTGCTACCTTCCCCGATTTGAATGAGATCGTTATCGCCTCGAACCACCACTTTTGGCCAAATATTGGCATTGTGATGAAGCTCTACTTTGCCGATGACTTCGGCACTTTCAGCAACCCATGCACCCTCAGATAACTGGGGAGATATTCCGTCTAGTTCATATATGGCCATGACTCATTATAGGGATGAATCAGGCTATATATGCAAGCAAGTACTACCAGCTTGGCTCACGATCTGGTGTTGAAGAAATGCGATGCACACTTAAATCAGCACCTTCATATTCTTCCTCTTGCGACATCCGAATGCCCATGATGACTTTTAACCCACCATAGACTACAAAACCACCAACTACAGCAATGCCAACACCTATCGCACTACCAATTAATTGGCCGGCAAAGGTGATACCGCCAAGACCACCCAGTGCTTTAGTGCCAAAAATACCTGCCGCCAAGCCACCCCAAAGACCACATAAACCATGTAGCGGCCAGACACCTAATACATCATCGAGCTTCCAACGGTTTTGTACCAAGGTGAACATATAAACAAATAAAGCACCAGCAACTAAACCGACAAACAATGCTCCGATGGGATGCATTAAATCAGAGCCCGCACATACTGCCACCAATCCAGCAAGTGGGCCATTGTAGGTGAATCCAGGGTCATTGCGACCCACCACACATGCCGCTAAGGTTCCGCCAACCATCGCCATTAAAGAATTCATTGCAACTAAGCCACTAATTTTGTCGATCGTCTGCGCGCTCATCACATTAAAACCAAACCAACCTACCGCCAATATCCATGCGCCCAATGCTAGAAATGGGATGCTAGATGGCGGATGCGCTGAGACTTGACCTTCTTTGGTATAGCGACCGCGGCGAGCACCCAAAAGAATGATTGCGGGTAAGGCAATCCAACCGCCGACTGCATGCACTACGATCGAGCCCGCAAAGTCATGAAACTCCTCGCCAGTGAGCTCCTTGATCCAAGCCTGAATTCCATAGTGCTGATTCCAAGCAATCCCTTCAAAGAAGGGATATATAAAGCCAACTAATATGAAAGTAGCGATCAGTTGCGGATTAAATTTGGCTCGCTCAGCAATGCCCCCAGAAATAATGGCTGGAATCGCAGCAGCAAATGTGAGTAAGAAGAAAAACTTGACTAACTCATAACCATTCTTTTGGGCTAATAATTCTGCGCCCGAAAAAAAGTTCACACCGTAAGCGATGCTGTAACCAATAAAAAAATAAGCAATGGTCGAGACTGCAAAGTCCACCAAAATTTTAACTAGGGCATTGACTTGATTTTTCTTACGAACAGTGCCCAATTCTAAGAAAGCAAAACCCGCATGCATCGCTAAGACCATGACGGCACCTAGCAAAATGAATAAAGCATCACTCCCTGATTTCAAGACTTCCATGAAATTTCCCCTCTTTTTTATGCATCATTATGGGGAATACAAAAAACTGTTTAGGTAGAATACGCACTAAGATAGTGCATATTTCAATATTTAAGATGGTTTATGATTGATTTAAATACACTCCAAGGAAAACTAATGAAAAAAATCCTCGTTCTTTTAGCCGCTCTTGGCGCAATTTCTGGTGCTGTCCAGGCCCAGGAACAAATCAAAGTTTTGAGCACCCAGGAATTAGTGAACACTTGCAAACTTCCTGCAAGCCCAGAATCTCGTAGTTTTTGCATTGGCTACACCAGCGCAATTTATGACACCTATCTCGCAACACGTCACCCCCAGCGCGCTAGACCTTTTATTTGCGTCAATCAACCCGCACCAAAGCGTGACGATGTGATTGCTGATTTTGTGAAGTGGGTTGGGGAAAATCCACAGACTGCTGATAAGCCTGCTTCAGGAACTGCACTTGGTTACCTAGCAATGCGCTTTCCTTGTGGAAAAAAATAATCTAAGCGCACGAGCCTATACAAATTACATTCAGAGGATTAGTTGATATGAAAAAAATTATTGCAATTACCGCAGCAATATTAGCGATTACAGGTTGCTCTAACATGAGCAATACAGAACAACGCACTGTCTCCGGCAGCGCTATTGGTGCTACTGCTGGTGCTATCGGCACAGCCATTTTCCACGGTAACCCAATCTGGGGTGCAGTGGGTGGTGCAGCAGTGGGTGCAGCATCTGGCTATATCTATGATGCATACAAAAAGGAACAGGCTTCTGAATACAACGCTGGCTATGACGCTGGTAAAAACAAAAAGCCTGCTAACGCACCTAACTAAGTTTTCTGATGACAGACTCAACCAATTCTGTTGATTGATTGTTTTAAAAAACCCAGCTCGTATTAATTGACTAGCTGGGTTTTTATTTGAATTTCACCAGCCAGCGCCCTATGAATAGGGCATTTCTGAGCAATCTCTAAAAGACGCTCTCTTTGTTGATCATCTAGGTCACCCACCAGCTCAATATGTCGTGTCAATATTTCAACATCATTATGACGTTCGATATCTACAGTCACTATTGCATTTTTTAAGTTCATTGCTTTTCGCTCTGCATACATCTTTAAGGTCATGCTAGTGCAAGCTGCTAATGCTGCGCCTAAATATTCATGGGGTGATGGTCCTGTCCCACTTCCACCTTTTGAAATCTCAGCATCAGATAAATAATGTAAATCACCTGTACTCAGTTTTTGCTGGAGTGGACCCTCACCAAACTGTGACACTACTTTTCTCATAAGGACCTTTCAATATTTTTAAGTAATATATGTATTAAAACAATCTATTCTAGGTTTGCTTTACGACTGTGGCTTGGCACTTTTTTCTTGAACTGGTAAGCCTGCTTTTTTCCAAGCGCTAAATCCACCCTCTAAATGACAAACATCTGACAAACCCATGTTTTGTAAGGTCTGAGTGGATAGGGAAGAGCGCCATGCAGAGGCGCAATATAAAACGATACTCTTACCTTCCCCAAAAATGGGCTTGAAATAGGGGCTATCAGGGTCAACCCAAAACTCCAACATTCCTCTCGGGGCGTGAAATGCGTTCGGAATCATCCCCTCTCGCTCTAATTCGCGAACATCACGAATATCCACAAAAACCGTATTGGAATTGCCTAATAGTTGCTCCGCTTGCTCAAGCGTTAATGTTTCAATTTCCCCCATTGCCCGAGCAATCAGCTCTTGATATCCAATCTTTAATTTCACCATAATCTCCTTAAGTAACAACCTCTTTATGTATTGAAGCAACTGCTAATATTCTGCTATGAACTTTACCCCGACCGAACTAGTCGCAAGCATTATTTTTGCTATTGCCGTCTTGCATACCTTTTGTACTGGCTATTTTGAAATGCTTGCCAGTAAATCGCCAAAACATGCTGGTTTATGGCATTTACTAGGTGAAGTTGAAGTTGTCTTTGGTTTTTGGGCGGCCATTCTTGTTATCTATATGAGCTTTAATGAAAGCTTAGGTGCTGCTAAATCATTTTTAGATCGTCGCAATTTCACAGAACCCCTGTTTGTTTTCGCCATCATGATTGTGGCAGCGAGCAAACCGGTTCTCTATTTTGCTACGCAAATTCTTCATCACTTAGGCAAGGGTTTACAGACACTATTGCGAATTCGAAGTGCACCCGCTCTTTATTTCTTGACTTTAGCAGTCACGCCATTATTAGGATCTGTCATCACTGAACCAGCAGCGATGACGCTTGCCGCATTTTTATTGCGAGATCTGGTCTATAAAAACAAACCGTCAGCCACTTTAATGTTTGGAACGATTGGCGTTCTCTTCGTCAATATCTCCATTGGTGGAACACTGACTAATTTTGCTGCGCCTCCTGTACTCATGGTTGCCAAAACCTGGGACTGGAGCTCTGCTTTTATGTTTGCCAACTTCGGCATTGAATCTAGTATTGCAATTTTTATTAACTCGCTTGGTGCTACGCTCTTATTTCATCGTCAACTCCTTGATCCTCAAGATAGCAGCAAGCCCGAAAATATTCCCTTTACTGTGGTCTTTGTACACCTACTCTTTTTGCTTGGTATCGTGGTCTTTGCTCATGACATGATCATCTTTCTGTGGTTACTGCTTTTTTTTATTGGCTACACTACCGCCTATCCAAAACATCAAAGCCCATTAATTCTGAAAGAAGCACTCTTAGTTGGATTTTTCTTGGGCGGCTTAGTCGTCTTAGGATCACTGCAAGGGTGGTGGTTACAACCAACTTTACAAAGCATGAGTCCAACTGCAGTCTTTTACGGTAGCCTTGCACTGACTGCCATTACTGATAATGCTGCCCTTACTTATCTCGGCTCTTTAGTGACAGGCACTTCTCCCGAATTTAAGTTGGCTTTAGTAGGCGGTGCGGTTGCTGGTGGAGGATTAACCGTGATTGCTAACGCCCCCAATCCAGCGGGTATGGCCATTTTGCGGGACTACTTCCCTAACGCCAAAGTCTCAGCCCTGTACCTTTTAATAGCGGCTATACCGCCTACTTTGGTTGCTATTTTGGCTTTCCGCCTGAGTTAAAACCATATCCCGTAAAATCGGTGCTTCGCCCCCAGCTACAAACCTGAGAACGGCATATGAAAAAGCTATATATCAAGACCTTTGGTTGTCAGATGAACGAGTACGACTCGGGCAAGATGGCCGATCTTTTACATGCCAATGAGGGCATGGTCATGACGGATACCCCAGAAGATGCGGATGTCGTTCTACTTAATACCTGCTCGATTCGGGAAAAAGCAGAAGATAAAGTCTTTTCTGATCTTGGGCGCTTACGTGAACTCAAAAAAACAAAGCCTGATTTATTGATTGGTGTTGGTGGCTGCGTAGCCAGTCAAGAAGGTCAGCAAATTGTCAGTCGCGCTCCTTATGTCGATGTCGTGTTTGGTCCACAAACGCTTCATCGCCTCTCCGACTTAATTGCACAACGTCGTAAAACTGGTATCCCACAGGTAGATATTTCTTTTCCGGAGATAGAAAAGTTTGATCATCTTCCTGCATCACGCCAAACTCGGGGATCTGCTTATGTTTCCATCATGGAAGGCTGCTCGAAATACTGCAGCTATTGCGTGGTTCCTTACACGCGTGGCGAAGAAGTGTCGCGTCCATTTGATGACGTCTTAACTGAAGTTGCTAGCCTAGCTAGTCAAGGCGTTAAGGAAATTGTTCTGCTAGGTCAGAACGTCAATGCGTATTTAGGAAAGATGGGCAGTACTGATGAAATCGCAGACTTTGCCTTGCTGATTGAATATATCGCGGAAATTCCGGGAGTAGAGCGGATTCGTTTTACGACCAGTCACCCTAAAGAATTTACGCAGCGTTTAGTCGACGTCTATGCAAAAGTTCCCAAGCTCGTTAGTCATTTACACTTACCTGTGCAACACGGCTCTGACTCCATGCTATCTGCGATGAAGCGAGGCTACACTGCCCTTGAGTACAAGAGCATCATTCGTAAAATGCGCGCAGTACGCCCCGATCTCACATTATCGAGTGACTTTATTGTTGGTTTTCCTGGTGAAACCGAAGCTGACTTTGAAAAGTTACTGAAGATGGTTCAGGATCTGCAATTTGATAATAGCTTTTGCTTTATTTTCAGCCCACGCCCTGGTACCCCTGCCGCTAATCTTAGCGACGACACCCCATATGAAGTGAAGCTGAAGCGCTTACAAACTTTATTGGCCCTACTTGAAGGTCAAGCCAGCCAAATTAGCCAAAAAATGCTGGGTAGTCCCGAGAAAGTTTTAGTGGAAGGTCTGGCGAAAGATGGCGTTAATCTCCAGGGTCGCTGCGCGAATAATCGGGTGATTCATTTTATGGCAGAAAATCAAGATCAAGATGCACTCATTGGTAGCATGGTAGACATTGAAGTAACCGAAGTCCTCAACTACACTTTAAGAGGCGCACTTCTAAAAGCCCATGCCATCTCTATCTAAATCTAAACTCATGATTGAGCTTCAGTTTGCAAGTCCAGCGATTGAAGTGTTGGTGGCTACGCAAGCCTCTACCAGTTTAATCAAGAAATGGGTCAAAGCAGCAAGCCCTCCTAGCGGACAACTGACATTACGATTTGTGAATCTGGTTGAGGGTAAAAAATTAAACTGTGCTTTTCGGAAAAAAGATGCGGCTACGAATGTATTAACTTTTCCTTACGAGTTCACAAAATCAAATGTGCATGCCGATATTATTTTTTGTCTGCCAGTGCTACAAAAAGAGGCAAAAGTACAAGGTAAAACACTGAAAGCCCATCTAGCCCATTTAGTTGTACATGGCTGCCTTCATGCTCAAGCGCATGATCACGAAACAAAAAAAGATGCAGAAAAGATGGAGTCATCTGAAGTGCAAATTCTCAAAAAACTGGGCTTTTCTAATCCCTATTTAGATACCTAGACCTCATTTATGTGCGCAATTGAAAAATTGACATCTTTCTACGCTATTCTTACTATATGCCCGACCCCAATAAATCCCTCTTAGATCGCCTAACTGATTTTTTAACACCCCAACCAATTAGCTCTAGTGAGCGCCGTAAAGAGCTGATTGAAACGCTTCGTGAAGCCCAATCTGAAGGCTTGATTGATGCAGATGCCCTATCAATGATTGAGGGTGTATTTCAAGTGGGGCAACTTTGTGCACGTGACATCTTGGTACCCAGAGCCCAAATCGATTGGATTGATATCAATCGCAGTCTTGCCGAAATCATTCAGAGCGTCATTCAAGCAGCTCACTCACGCTTTCCTGTGTATGAAGGCAGCAAAGACAATGTGATTGGCATCTTATTGGCCAAAGATCTACTGCGGCATGCCACTGAAAAAGACTTTCAAGTACGTGACTGGTTAAGACCGGCTGTTTTCATTCCCGAATCAAAACGGCTCAGTATTTTATTGCGTGACTTTAAAGATAATCGCAATCACTTGGCAATTGTGGTGGATGAATATAGCGGTGTAGCAGGCATTATCACGATTGAAGATGTGCTTGAGCAAATCGTAGGCGATATTGAGGATGAGCATGATATTGATGAAGAAGCTGATAACCTTATAGCACTAGATAATGGTGATATCCGGGTCAAAGGGATTACAGAAATTGATCAATTTAATGAAACCTTAGGAACCCATTTTTCTCAGGATGAAATTGAAACAGTTGCTGGTCTAGTCATTCAACATCTGGGCAGAGTTCCAAAAGTAGGCGAGCTCATTTTGATCGATGGTATTGAATTTGAGATCTTGCGCGCCGATCCTCGTCAAGTGCATATTTTGCTTGCGCGCCAAATTCCTAAAAAAACTGACTGAGATTCATCTTGATTGATCAGCTTTCTCGCGATCGCCATCAAAGTATTCATTTTTTAGTGCTATTGATCTTGGGCGCCATTCTCGCAGGTGCTGCCGAATTACCTTATGGCGGTTGGATACAAATTCCAATTCTTAGCATCGTTTGGTGGTGGCTCAAGCAAGAAAATGTTGCTTCAGTAAGAAAAATGTTTGTATCTGGCCTCATATTTGGCTTGGGATACTTTGTGATTGGTCTGTGGTGGATTTACATCAGCCTACATGATGTTGGTGGTATGAACGTAGCGCTTTCATGTATGGCAGTCTTTTTGCTTTCTGCATACATGGCCATTTACTTCTCACTGGCTACGCTAACCATCTCATTACTGCATCAATCTCGCTTGACGGGCTTATTTTTAGCGGCGAGTTGGGTCATCATGGAATTTTTGCGTGGCTATATCTTTACTGGTTTTCCTTGGATGGGCCTTGCCGAAAGTCAATTGAATGGGCCTTTTGCACCGATCGCACCCTATTTTGGCGGCCTTGCTTGTACCTTCCTGGTCATTTGGACCTCATGGCAAATTTTGCAGGTCAAAAAACATCCCGCAATGAGTTTAGTGAGTATTGCAGCTGTGATTACCTTGTCTCAGGCAGCCGGGCTCATTGCCTTTACCAAACCATTTAGCGAGCCAATCACTGTTCGCCTTATCCAAGGTAATTTTGAGCAAACACTTAAATTTAATCCTGAATCCATTAGTCAGCAAATTGCTTTTTATACTGATGAAATAAAAAAAGAGGCAGCAAACCTCATCATTACTCCCGAAATCGCTTTTCCATGGCCACAAAATAATCTACCAACTGGTTTATTAAATTACTTACAAAATTTCTCTAACTTAAGTGCTAGTAATATCTTATTAGGACTAATTGGTGATGTACCTGGTAAAACAGGATTGCAATACACCAATCGCGCTACCGGCCTTTCACCAAATGCTGCCCCATACCAGTTCGATAAAGTGCATCTGGTTCCCTTTGGTGAATTTATTCCTCCAGGCTTTCGTTGGTTTGTGGATGCCTTTCGCGTACCAATGAGCGATTTTGCTAGGGGCAGTAGTGAGCAAGCGCCTTTTTCTATTGCTCGCTTAGGTCAAGCGGATATCAACGCGACAATAATGATTTGTTATGAAGATATCTTTGGGGGTGAATTAGCATCTCGTATCAGTAATCGTGAAAAACCGATTCATTTGCTCATCAATATGACTAATTTAGCTTGGTTTGGAAAATCGCAGGCCTCATCACAACAATTACGCCTAGCGCAGCTACGCTCACTAGAGACCGGTCTTCCTGCTCTTCGAGCAACCAATACCGGCATAACCTCAGTACTTGGTCCAGATGGAAAGGTACTGTCATCCATTCCTGAATTTACCCAAGCAAACTTAAGCGCTAAAGTTCAGGCCTACTCAGGCATAACGCCCTATGTTCGCTGGGGGAACTTCCCAATTTTGAGTATTTCTTGCATCCTAATGCTCTGGGGCCTGATTCGTCACAGACGTTTTTAGTCAGTTTTAACTACTAAGCTACCCTAGCCATGTAAAATCAATGGCTTAGCCAGGTTAATCATGCTTACTTTTCAGCAAATCATTCTCAAACTTCAAGATTATTGGGACCAACAAGGTTGTGCCCTATTGCAGCCTATTGACCTTGAAGTAGGTGCTGGCACTTCTCATACGGCGACTTTCTTAAGGGCTATCGGACCAGAACCTTGGAAAGCAGCTTATGTTCAGCCATCACGCAGACCAAAAGATGGTCGCTATGGTGAAAACCCAAATCGCTTGCAACACTACTATCAATATCAAGTTGTTCTGAAACCGGCCCCTGAAAATATTCTGGAGCTCTATCTTGGCTCACTTGCTACTCTTGGTCTTGACCTCAAAGAAAACGATGTGCGCTTTGTTGAGGACGATTGGGAAAATCCCACATTAGGTGCATGGGGCTTAGGCTGGGAAGTCTGGCTCAACGGCATGGAAGTGACGCAGTTCACTTATTTCCAACAAGTTGGTGGCTTAGATTGCAAACCAGTGCTCGGTGAAATTACTTACGGTATCGAACGCTTGGCAATGTACATTCAAAATTGTTCAAACGTGTTTGATCTTGTTTGGACGGATGGTATTTCTTATGGTGACGTGTATCACCAGAATGAAGTGGAGCAATCTTGCTATAACTTTGAACACTCAAATGCTGATTTACTGTTTGCCAACTTTACAAACTATGAAAGTGAAGCCAAGCGCCTGATGGAGGTGCCCTTAGCTTTGCCTGCCTATGAAATGGTTTTAAAAGCTGCTCATACATTCAATCTTTTAGATGCCCGCGGTGCTATCTCTGTTACCGAGCGTGCTGCTTATATTGGCCGTATCCGTAATCTTTCTCGCGCCGTTGCCCAAGCGTATTTCGAATCCCGTGAAAAACTGGGATTCCCAATGTGTCAACGCCAAGCTAATGCATAAGCAAGATCCATTTATGAGTCCAAGCCATTCTCTTTCCCAATCAGATAGTTTGTTGATTGAAGTATTTACAGAAGAACTACCCCCCAAATCACTCCGCCGTCTCGGAGATGCCTTTAGCGAAGGCATTTATGCCTCCTTGAAAGCCGCAGGATTAGCCTCTGACGCATCCAAAGTAACAGGCTTTGCAACGCCACGTCGCCTTGCAGTATTCATTACGGACGTGCTTAATCAGGCGCCCGATTACCCGGTGCGGGAAAAATTATTACCAACCAGTATTGCTTTTGGTGCAGATGGCAAAGCAACGCCACCCCTACTGAAGAAATTAGGCTCCCTAGGTTATGCCGATATTGATTTAGCTACCTTAGAAAAAGCCGGCGATGGAAAGAACGAAGCTCTCTATCTAAATGTTGTTGCCAAAGGTGCTGCTTTAGAGCAAACCGCTCAAATAGCACTTGAACAAACCTTAAATAAATTACCGATTGCAAAAATGATGCACTACCAAGTGCAGCAAAAAAATGGCGTACTCGCAGACGTACAGTTTGCACGCCCTGCACATCGGATGATTGCCTTACATGGTCAAAATATTCTCCATCTGAGCAGCCTAGGTATCGATGCTGGCAATCAGACTGAGGGTCATCGCTTCTTGGCGCCAAGCACAATCACTATTCACTCTGCCGATCAATATGAAGCAGACCTAGAAACTAAAGCTAAAGTCATTCCGAGCTTTAATAAGCGTCGCGCTCAAATTGCAGCAGCACTCCTCAAGGCTGCTGGCGACGACTTAGTTCTGATGCCCGATAGCCTTCTGGATGAAGTGGCTGCATTGGTTGAATGGCCTGCAGTCTATGAATGCCATTTTGATCAAGAATTCTTGGAAATTCCACAAGAGTGCTTAATTCTGACAATGCAAACAAATCAAAAATATTTTGCCTTAACCGATAAACAAGGGAAATTACGCAACCGTTTCTTAATTGTTTCTAATATTGAAACCAATAAACCCAACGCCATCATCTCGGGCAATGAACGTGTGATTCGGCCCCGTCTCTCTGATGCACGTTTTTTCTTCATGCAAGATCAAAAGCGGCCTCTAGCATCACGAATAGTAGATTTAGAGAGGGTGGTTTATCACAACCAATTAGGCAACCAATTAGATCGCACTAAACGCGTCCAAGGAATTGCCACTGGAATTGCGAAACAATTAGGTGTAGATGAAAAACTGGCTCATCGCGCAGCAGAAATTGCAAAAACTGACTTGCTCACCGATATGGTTGGTGAATTCCCAGAGCTTCAGGGCATTATGGGAAATTACTATGCCAAGCATGACGGAGAAAATGCGGAAGTAGCTGCTGCTTGTAGCGAGCACTACATGCCTCGCTTTGCTGGTGATGCTTTACCCCAGACTCAAACCGGTACGATTTTGGCTATTGCTGACAAGCTAGAAACTTTAGTTGGTATCTGGGGAGTAGGTCTAGCGCCTACTGGCGATAAAGACCCCTATGCACTGCGTCGTCATGCCTTAGGTATTTGCCGTTTACTCCTTGAAAAGAATCTTTCTTTAAGCTTACCTGCGTTAATTGAGCTGGCCCGTGCACAGTTCCCACAAAAGGAAGTTCAAGAAAAAGCCCAAGTAGCTGATATTTATGCCTTCATCATTGATCGCCTGCGTACTTATTTACGCGATCAAGCGATAGCAGGCAAACCCTTTACCAGTGCTGAGATAGATGCAGTGCTGAGTCAATCGCCTGCTCATATTTATGATCTGATTGAGCGCTTAACAGCATTGCGTGAATTCAATGCCTTAGCACAAGCACCTCAACTTGCGGCTGCCAATAAGCGTATTAGTAATATTCTGAAGAAAACAACCACTGCTATACCTGCGAGTTGCTCTCAGGGCTTATTACAAATCCCAGCAGAAACTGCACTCTTTAAAGCCTTGGAAGCAGTTACCCCAGCACTGAATAGCGCATACGACAAACGTCAATTTGTGGAGCTACTAAAAGCGCTAGTTTCCTTAAGCGCTCCGATTGATCAGTTCTTTGCAGATGTCATGGTGATGGATCCTAATCCTGAGCTACGCGACAATCGTCTAGCGCTCTTGCAACAACTTCACCAGAAAATGAATCTCGTTGCCGATCTCGGCAAATTAGCATGAGCCTAAGCTCTTCTAAACTGATTATTCTTGATCGCGATGGAGTGATCAATGAAGATCGTGATGATTATGTGAAGTCAGCAGATGAGTGGGTCCCACTTCCAGGAAGTTTGGAGGCTATTGCCCTTCTCAATCAAGCTGGATATCAGCTTGCAATTGCAAGCAATCAGTCTGGCCTAGCAAGAGGTTTTTTCACGATCAATGATTTACATACAATGCATGCCAAGATGGATAAGCTACTCAAACCCTTGGGTGGTCATATCGATAGTATTTTCTTTTGCCCGCATGCTGATTCTCATGGCTGCGATTGTCGTAAACCTCTTCCAGGTCTGATGAAGGAAATTGCCCTTCGTTATAAAAAAGCAGAGAGCGTTACCCCATTACTCGGAGTACCCATAGTAGGTGACTCTTTACGCGATCTACAGGCGGGTATTGCCCTGGGCGCGACACCTCACCTAGTACTTACTGGCAAGGGTGAAAAAACGTTGGCAAAGGGCACTCTACCCGAGGGAACAAAGATACATGCTGATCTCATGGCTTTTGCCCAGGCAGTGCTAGAAGATAAGGTTTAAGGTAATGCTATTGATACGCTCAACTCTCTTTGCCTTGTTTCTACTGATCTTTACCCCGATCTGGTCAGTTTTATGTATGCTAGCTTTTCCATTTCTGAGTCCTGAAAATCGCTATAGCTTCATTGGTATTTGGAACAAAGTCGTGATTTATGTGCTCCAACATTTATGTGGCATCCATTATGAAATCCGCGGAATGGAAAATATGGAAGCAGCTCTAAATGAGCGCGTAGTCATTCTGAGTAAGCATCAGTCTGCCTATGAAACTATTGCTTATATCGCTTTACTACCGAAACAACTTTGTTTTGTATTTAAGCGTGAATTACTCTGGATACCTTTTTTTGGCTGGGCCTTAGCCTTGCTGAAGATGATTCAGATCAATCGTGCCAGTAAACAAACTGCCGCTCTATCCGTGGCGAGCCAAGGGCGTAAACGTCTGAGCGAAGGCAAGTGGATCATGCTCTTTCCTGAGGGTACAAGAACACCTATAGGATCTAATAAACCTTATCGCAAAGGCGGCGCACGCCTTGCGAGCGCAACGGGCGCACTCGTTATTCCGATTGCGCACAATGCAGGGCGTTTTTGGCCTAAAAATAGCTTTCTCAAAAAACCAGGAACTGTGATCTTCTCCATTGGTCCAATCATTCGCTCAGATGGAAAGTCTGCCGAAGCACTACAACAGGAAGTCGAAGGTTGGATTGAATCGGAAATGCGCATCATAGATCCAAGCGCATATCAGTAAAGCCTGCACAGCTAGATTAAGCGGCTAGAATTTTTGCCCACTCGATATAACGATCTACTGAAATATCTTGAGCTCTAGACTTAAGCTCTACCTCGCTTAATTTCAATCGATCCGAAAATAACTGTAAATTGGTGCGAAGCATTTTCCTTCTTTGGGAGAATGCTGCTGCAACAACTTTCTCGAGAGATTTCCACTGGGCACTATTCAGACTGAAATCCTGACGCGGAATCATCCGCACTACTGCTGAGTTCACTCTTGGTTGGGGATCAAAAGCTTCAGGTGGCACCTCTAATACCTGCTCCATGTCATAGCGTGCTTGTAACATCACCGATAACCTACTGAAATCTGAACTCCCAGCTGGAGCAACCATACGCTCTACTACTTCAGCCTGCAACATGAAAACCTGCTCGTCAATCTCATTGGCTGCGCTTACCAAATGGAATAGTAAAGGGGATGAAATATTATAAGGTAAATTACCGACTACTTTACAAAGACCTAGTCTGCCTGATCGTTGCTTAGCCCATTCTAAGAAATCAAATTTCAGAGCATCGCCCTCGATGATCTTCAGCCCTTTTAAATTTTGGTCATTCCAATAAGCTACTAAATCACGATCAATTTCTAACAAATCCAATTGATCTAAATTACTCAATAAAGGCCTAGTTAAGGCGCCAAGGCCTGGGCCAATTTCAATGACATGCATATCATCGCTAGGCTGAATCAAAGTAACAATCGAATGAATAATGCCGCCATCTTGTAAAAAGTTTTGGCCGAAACGTTTACTTGCACGATGCATTATTGAGGATGTCTTCTCTGGTTCATCGCTAATTGATAAGCTAGGCGTAAAGCCTGCAGCATACTACCGGGGTCAGCAGTACCAGAGCCTGCAATATCCAAAGCCGTGCCGTGATCTACTGAAGTACGAATCACTGGCAAACCTAAAGTGACATTCACTCCACCGCCAAATGTAACGAACTTAAAAGGTGCAAGTCCTTGATCGTGATACATCGCAATAAATGCATCCACTCTCTCTAAAGCTGTTGGATCAAACATGGTGTCACCGGGATAAGGCCCTGATACTGCGATACCTAAACTCTGAGCCTCTTTAATCGCAGGAGCAATTACTTCAATTTCCTCGCGTCCTAAATAACCAGATTCGCCTGCATGCGGATTCAAACCTGCCATACGGATCATTGGGTTTGTAATCCCAAAGCGGTCTTGTAAATCTTTAGCAACAATTTGGATGGCACTTAAAATCAAACTTCGATTGAGGGTGGCTGCAACTGCCTGCAAAGGAATATGAGTTGTCACTAAGGCAACGCGAAGATCTCTTGGCTGCTTGATGCCCAAGAAACCTTTAGGTAATGGAGCACAGAGCATCATCACTACCTGCCCTACACCACAAGCTTGTGCCAAATATTCGGTATGTCCAGTAAATGGAATACCCGCATCATTGATCACACTTTTTTGAACAGGAGCAGTCACCATGGCATCAAAGCGCTGCTGTTTACAGCCCTCTAGCGCTAGATCTAATAACTTGATGACATAAGCTGCATTATCTGAATTGAGTATTCCAACTTGAACGGGGCTTTGCAGTTCTACAATCTCAAACTTCAGACGTGCCAATACATTTGGATTCAATTGCTTTGGCATAGAAAACAAATCAGAAGCGCCAAGTAAAGTAATCTCGGCATCTTCTTGCTCAGCTAAGAAAGTGGCGGCAGCACTTAAAGAAACTTCTGGCCCAATTCCAGCTGGCTCGCCAGTAGTAATGACGAGATTAAGGGGCGCTGGATGCGGCATCTTCTGAGTTCAGAATTTTCACCGTAGCACTATCACGTAATTCACGAATCCAATCCATGTATGCCTGTTCATATTTACGTTCACGAATATTAGCGCGGGCAAACTGTCTTTGCTTTTCGACGGTAAGCTGCCCTTCGCGACGCTCCATCACCTGGATTAAGTGCCAGCCAAACTCTGATTTAACAGGATCACTAACCTCACCAATTTGGAGGCGATTCATGGCCTGCTCAAACTCAGGAACCAAATCACCTGGACTCATCCAGCCGAGCTCGCCACCATTAGCTGCCGAACCATCTTCTGAAAATTTCTTGGCTAAATCAGCAAAATCAGTGGTCTTGGCGCGCACTTGATCTCGGAAGCCTTGTAAGCGTCTTTCAGCATCCTGATCAGTCAATCCAGTACGAGTGCGAAGCAGTATGTGCCGTGACATAGTTTGGGTAATGGAGATAGCTTTAGGTGGAGTTAAAACAATCTCTGGGGGAGGAGCTTCTTGCACAGGCGCCATCTCCACCAAAGTTCTACGGTCCAACACCTTAAGGATATGAAATCCTGCTGGGCTTTTCACAACCGCTTTAGCAGTTTGGCCACTACCTATATTACGAACGGCATCATAGAACAATTGTGGCAGCCGATCTGAGGTACGATAACCAAGCTCCTGAAATTTGATCTTCGGGTTTTCTTTCGCGGCAGCACTACCTATCTGCATAAAGTCTCCATCACCTCTAGCAGAGGCTAGAAGGGCATCAGCTTTCTTTTTGGCTTCTGCCTGTGCACTAAGGCCTGCACCAGTATCAACAGGAATGAAGATCTGAGCTAAATTAATTTCTTCTGGTCCAGTGCTAGATACAGGTGCTGGTGAACTCGGCTTAACTCCTTGTACTCCAATGGCACGCGCACGCTCCGCAATAAAATTATCAACCTCAGCGTCAGAAATTTTAATTCGAGCATCGACCTCGCGCTCACGAAAACGAGTAAGAACGACATCTACTCGTAAATTTTCTTGATATCGCTCAAATGCGAGACCAGATGCAACTACTCTAGTCTTGAATTCTGCGAGACTTAATTGATTTTTTGCAGCAATATCATCAATAATTTTTTCTAATTCTTTATTAGTGACTCTGATGCCTTCCTGCTCAGCGCTTTGCAACTGAATTTTTTCAACAATTAGGCGCTCTAATACTGCTTTTCTAAATTCAGTAGCATCAGGCATTTTAGTACCCTGCTTTTGCAAAGCGGCAACGCGATCATCAATTTCCCTACGAGTAATGAAACCGGTATTGACTACTGCTGCGACACCATCAATATTCCGAATCTTGTTATCTGCAGGAGCAGCGGCCGGCGCAGGTATAGTAGTAGGAGTAGGAGATGCAGTTTTACGACTCGCATCTTGAGCATAAGACGAGCCCACTAATGCTGAGCTGATCAGCAAAAAAGCGCAAGCAACATAGCGCCGTAGATGTTTCTTACAAAAGATCATTGGTATTTCTCATAAGTTGAGGCGGGCAATGGCTTAGGTGTAGGTAAGTAACCAGGAACATTTAACTTCATCAAATCTACAGGGTTATCTCCCGCAACACCAAGACCTCTGAATTCAATTTGAAACAAGATTTGGGTTGTCGTATTGTTATTTAATAGTAATTGAGAATATGCGCTGCGGAAAACAATACAGTCACGGATATACTCAACTGCTAATAAGGTATTCAAAGTCTTGGTTGTAAGCGAATCATACCCCCAACGGCCAACTAAAGAAATCTCTCTTGTAACCGGCCATTGACCAGAAATATTATATTGATCCGTCGTTGTTCCGCCTGGTGTTCCAACAGGATTAAATGGAGATGGCTGGATAGGTGGCTGCCAAACATTGCGATAACCGAAATTAAGACTACGGCCAGGAGTTGGGCGCCAACTACCACCAACGGTTGTCTGTACAAAGCGATTTAGTTGGGTGTTGTATTGGCCAAAAACATCGGCATTGAAATTACCCATAAAACGCACCGATGCAGCAGCTAAGGTGTCGGAATAGGCTGTTGGGCTAGCGATATTGCCAGTCAACCCAACTTGCTGTGCCGTGAACTGTTGTTGCTGAGCAAGAGTGATAACTGCCCTTTCTGCGCCCGTATTCGATTCTGTAATTCGACTAGTCAGACCAACGGTTACCTTATTGCTATCTGAGACACGGTCGTTACCAATAAAAGTGTTTTCACTATAAATTTGTCCAATACCAAATCCCTGATCTGCCGTATCAAATAAAGGGGTATTTGCTTGGTTTACATAAGGCGTATATACGTACAAGGCACGTGGCTCAAGACTAAGCAACATATTCTGGCCGAAAAAACTACCCATCTCAAAAGCATCCCTTTCGAATGCCAAACCAGTATCCAAACTAACGGTCGGTATTAAGAAGCCTTGGGCTGGCAAATACCCAGGCTGATAAGCCGTTGCACTATAGTTATTGGACTGAAGACTTAACTTAGGGCGGATATAGTAACCAGGCGTTACTGTCGGATACTCCAAAACACCTTTCACTACGGTGCGATCTGCTTGACTAAAAATACCAGGCGCCGTATTCGGAATACTACTTGCAATGTTGTATGAAAACCGCGAGAAATCAGTTGATACCATCGAAGTAGGGCCAGTAGGCAAAGTGATATAGCGTCCATCAGTCCCTGAAGCTGGTGGCACCAAATTGCTACGATAGATTGCTGTCACTTGAGGCAGAACGTTATATGGCGCCCCAACTGTACTAGGTAAGTTGGGTTGCAGCGTCTGGAAATTTAATGCTTTAGCAGAAACCGTCCAATTACTCAATCTATCTGGAAGTTGCGATACTGCACCAAGCTCTTGGCGGAACTGACTTGTCACAGCACCTGCCACCGTTTGCGAAAAGTCAGTTGGATAGGCATTATCTGAAACTTTAGCGGCATTGATATAAGCATTAACTGAACCCGGACCGCCCATTGGTGATCCCAACAAAGTTTGGCGTTGCTGCCAGTCATAACGCCAACGACTAATTCCGCCTGCCTTTTGATCGCTTGGCAAATAGTCACCCATCACGTTGCCGTTATAGGTGGTATCAATAAATCGATAGCCGACACCCAGTTGCACTCCGCGTTGACTCATGTAACGCGGCATGATTGTTAAGTCACGATTAGGGGCAATATTGACATAGTAAGGCTGGGTAATATCAATACCATTCTTGGAGTTATATCCAGCAATCGGAGGAAGAATACCTGAGCGCCTCTCTCTTCCAGTGGGCAAACTAAAGTAGGGAACATATGCGATAGGCACATCAAAAAGATGCATTACCCCATCCTTTCCCGTCATTTCTTTCCGCTCGTTATCAATCTCAATTTTACTAGCAGTGAAATACCAGTCTAAATTTTCAGAAGTACAAGTGGTATAGGTTGCTTTATCAAAAACAAACACATCACCACTTTCAATAGTCAGTTTTTTTGCTTTTCCACTGGCACGACTATCGCCAATTTCATAAACAGGGCTTTCCATTTCCCCTTCACGAGCATCAACTGTTAAACGTGCATTGGGGCCTTTGAAATTAGCATTACCTTTAATCAGCTCTGCATTACCAATTAATCTAGCAACATCAGTGTCTGGGTTATAAATAATTTCATTGCCTTTAGCAACTGTGCCATTGCGTCGAATTTGGGCACGATCTTTTAATCGCATTTCGCGATCTACAACTCCTTCAATTGAATCGCTAGAAGTAAAAGTAAGAGCCTTGCTATCTTCAATAGGCTGGCCAACTCTAAGCTGGTCATCTAACTTCAAAATCGTCACATTGCCACGATCTGGCAAGATTGGTGCAGCCTCTGCTGACCTGGACGAGAATGGCAATGGTGGGGGTGTTTGAGCGCTTGCCAAGAATGTAAATTGGAGCAACGCCAACCCCAACATTGCGCGCAGGGTTACAGCTATAAAAAGAGGGGCGCAAAGACCAGCGCAACGGCGATAATGACTCATAGTTCCAGACCCGTCTTATTATACGAATCGACCATGATTGACGCACGCTTAAACACCCTTATTCAATGGCTAAAAGGCCTTGAGCCTAGCTGGCAATTGGATCTTGGCTCTCTATGCCCCGCTTCTGCTGATGCAAGCTTTCGCCGATATTTCCGAATTAAGAGTAAAAACCCTCAATTTACTACGTTCATTGTGATGGATGCCCCTCCTCAGCATGAGCCATTAGACGCCTTTATTCAGGTCGATTTATTGCTCTCAGAAGCAGGTCTAAACGTACCTAAAATTCTCGAAAAAAATATTAATGAAGGCTTTCTTTTATTAAATGATCTTGGCACTAAAACGTATTTAGCAGAGCTTAATGGGGAGACGGCAGATCATCTGTATCAAGATGCAGTACATGCTTTAGTGCAAATGCAATTGGCCAGCAAACCCAATGTATTGCCAAACTATGATGAGACCCTCCTGCAACGTGAACTAGATTTATTTCCTGATTGGTATTTAAAAAAACATCTAGGGATTGATCTGAGTGAAGTACAGCGAGCCCAACTCAAAAAGTCTTTTGAACTCATTATTCAAAATAATTTAGCGCAAGCAAAAGTGTATGTCCATCGTGACTATCATTCGCGTAATTTGATGGTAACTGAAATGAATAATCCTGGGGTGATCGATTTTCAGGATGCTGTGTATGGACCCATTACTTACGATGCATCCTCTTTATGGAAAGATGCCTATATCGCATGGCCAGAAGAAAAAGTGATTGACTGGGTCATTACATTTTGGGAAGAAGGTCGTAAAGCTGGCTTGCCAATGCCCAGTGATTTTGGACAGTTCTACCGCGATTTTGAATGGATGGGTTTACAGCGCCATCTCAAGGTTCTTGGTATTTTTGCAAGACTATTTCATCGCGATGGCAAGGATGCTTACCTTAAAGATATTCCGCTTGTACTTGAATATGCAATTGCCACTGCCAATCGTTATATTGAATTAAAACCATTAGCGCGTATTTTAGAAGCGACTCGTCCAATTTAAAATGGCTAAAGAAACTACCAATATCATCCCTTGTTTTATATTAGCCGCCGGCAGAGGCGAGCGAATGCGTCCCTTGACTGATGATTTGCCAAAACCCTTACTCACTATTCAAAATAAATCTCTATTAGCGTGGCACCTAGAGTCTCTTGCTAAAGCAGGTATTCCAAAAGTAGTGATTAACCATGCTTGGTTAGGCTCAAAAATTGAATCTGCTCTTGGCGATGGGCAGCCATTTGGAATTCAGATTCAATATTCACCTGAAGTCACCGCTCTGGAAACTGCGGGGGGAATTTGTAAGGCGCTACCCCTTCTCGCCCCAGCTGACTATTTCTTGGTAATCAATGGGGATGTTTTTTCTCCGCATTTGCCGATTGCGCAGATTTTGCAAACAGCATCACAATTAAGCGCTCAGTCCAATCAGCCTTTAGCCCATCTCCTCATGGTTCCCAACCCCATTCAACATCCATATGGTGATTTTTACTTGAATGGCTCGGTAATCTCAGACCAAGAGTCCACAGGAGCTGAAAAACTGACCTTTTCAGGGATCGGCGTCTATCACAAAGCCCTCTTTAAAGACTTAAAGATAGGCAGTCCTGCCAAATTAGCTCCCATCCTCAGACAAGCAATGGGTGAAAATAGAGTGAGCGGTGAAAAATATCCAGGTCCGTGGCACGATGTAGGTACTCCACAGCGCTTAAAAGAACTGAATGCAGTCTATGAATAAAACTAATATCTATCAACAGCGCAGAATTGCCTTAGCAAAACAGATGCTATCCAAAACGGGTGGTGGAATTGCTGTCATTTCCACAGCACCCGAGGTCGCACGCAATCGCGATAGTGAGTTTCCATATCGACACGATAGTGACTTTTTCTACTTAAGTGGCTTTGAAGAGCCAGGCGCAACGCTAGTCTTAAAAGTCTCCGGCAATGGTCAGCTTGAATCACACGTATTTTGCAGGCCCAAGGATCTTGAAAGAGAAATTTGGGATGGTATTCGTTTAGGACCAGAAGCAGCCCCAGAAAAGCTGGGTGTGGAATTTGCGCACAGTAATCAGGTGCTCGATCAAAAACTGGGTGAGCTACTAGCTAATCAAGAGGCAATTTATCTTCGTTTGGCAGAAAGTGCCGATGCTGATCGACGCTTGCGTCACTGGATGAAACAAGTGCGTAGCCAATCACGTGCTGGCATTAATCCTCCCTCAGAGATTCATGATGTTGAATCTCTGATTCATGAAATGCGTCTCTTTAAAGAGGCTCATGAAATTGACATCATGCGTAAAGCTGCTGCTATCTCTGCCCGCGCCCATATTCGAGCAATGCAAATCTGTAAACCTGGCATGCGTGAATACCAATTAGAAGCAGAGCTCCTTCATGAATTCCGTAATAGTGGTGCACAAAGCGTAGCCTATAACAGCATTGTTGCTGGTGGAGAAAACACTTGCATCCTGCACTATCGCGCTGGCTCAACAGAGTTACTGAGCGGAGAGCTCTGCCTCATTGATGCTGGATGCGAGCTCGATGGCTACGCATCTGATATCACGCGTACCTTTCCAATTAATGGCAAATTTACTGGGCCACAGCGTGCGCTGTACGACATTACCTTAGCTGCTCAAGAAGCGGCGGTAGCCATGACTAAGCCGGGCAATACTTTTATGCAACCGCATGAAGCAGCACTCCGAGTGTTGACTCAAGGTCTGTTAGATGAAAAATTGCTCAAGCTTGCTGACTATGGCAGTCTTGAGAATGCAATCGAAACAGGTGCTTATCGTCGTTTCTATATGCATAGAACCTCCCACTGGTTAGGGATGGATGTTCATGATGTAGGTTCCTATCGCGAGCAGATTGAAAACAGTGGTAAAGAAGAAAAGCCGTGGCGCATTCTGAAAAGTGGCATGGTCATTACTGTTGAGCCCGGTTTATATATCAGACCAGCTGATGATGTCGATAAAGCCTTTTGGAATATTGGCATCCGAATTGAAGATGATGCAGTCCTCAACGATTCTGGATGTGAGCTCATTTCTCGAGGTGTGCCAGTGAATGCTGATGAAATTGAAGCGCTCATGAAATCCTGAAATGAATACAACCAGTAGCGACATTTTGATTCAAGGTGGGGGTCCTGTAGGCCTTGCTTGTGCTGCCTGGTATTTACAAAAATTTCCAGAAGCAAAACTCACCCTACTTGATCGCAATCCAGTTGAAGATGCTGATATAGCCAACGCTGATAGCCGTGGTATTGCTCTTTCTCATGGCAGCAAAATCTTACTCGATACGATCCAGGCTTGGCCGACCGATTGTGCCGATATTCACCGGGTCCATGTTTCTCAAGCAGGCCGATTTGGGCGCGCCCTGATGACTCGTGAGGAGCTCAATCAAGATGCCTTGGGACATATTGTTCGTTATCGTGATATTCATTTAGCACTGCGAAATGCCCTAAGAGCAATACAAGTTAAGAGCCCCAACTTTATTTGGCAGCATATCAAGGATGATGATTCGCAAAGCACCATCACTGCCAAATGCATTGTGCATGCTGAGGGTGGCTTATTCAAAACACAAGAGTGGGTAGAGTCAGGTCGCGATTACGGACAATCTGCATTAGTGGGGTTGGTGGAAGTCGAAAATGCAACGCCTCATCAAGCCTGGGAACGATTTACTTCCGAGGGTCCTCTTGCAGTATTACCAAGTCATTATGGCCACAATATTTTAAATCTCGTTTGGTGTGGCTCTCCTGAATCCTCACAACATCGCCTGCAGTTAAGTGAGATCGAATTTTTATCTAGCTTACAAAATGAATTTGGCTCAAGGATTGGGCGCTTTTTGAAAATTCAAGATCGACGCCTTTATGAATTAGGCTTGAATTACCGCAAGCAAATTACGAAGGATCATGAGGTTTGGATTGGCAATGCTGCACAGACATTACATCCCGTTGCCGGACAGGGTCTCAATTTAGGTTTAAGAGATGCATTTCTCTTGGCAGAAAAATTAGCGAGCGTATTTGCGAATACTCCAGAAGGCCCCAGCACAACAGAAATCCAAAATGCTCTGGAAGATTATGCCCAAAGCAGAAAAGTGGATCGCACCACAACCATTGGTTTAACTGACTTTATGGCCAGAGTCTTTACTTCTAACTTAGCACCTGTAGTACTTGCCCGTGGATTAGCCTTATCAGCCCTTCAGTGGCTTCCCTCAGCGAAGACAGCCTTGGCTCGCCAGATGATGTTTGGCAGGCGCTAAGCCGCTTAAATCGAATGCAATAGAAGATTGCCGTTGATCTGACTTGTACCGTGTAATCTGCCTAATTTTTAGGCAGATTTAGTCCCGACTGTGCTAAAGTGTCAAGCTCTTCACGCACAACAAAGTCGCTCTAAGCCCAAACCTCTTAAAAATGCAGATTGGTCCACACCTCCTAGCAAATCGACTCTTTGTTGCCCCTATGGCTGGCGTAACAGACCGTCCCTTTAGACAGCTTTGTAAGCAGTTGGGCGCTGGATACGCTGTCTCAGAAATGGTTGCCTCCAATGCTTTACTTTGGAAAAGCGTCAAGACTCAACGTCGCGCTAATCACGTAGGCGAATTTAAACCGATCGCCGTTCAAATAGCCGGCGCAGATCCCGCAATGATGGCCGCAGCTGCTAAATTAAATGTTGATCATGGCGCGCAAATTATTGATATCAATATGGGATGCCCTGCAAAGAAAGTTTGCAATGTTGCTGCAGGGTCAGCGCTACTTTGTGATGAAGCGCTGGTACAAAAAAATATTAGAGACTATAGTCAAGGCAGTTGGCGTTGGACCAGATGCTGTACCAGTGACGTTAAAGATTCGTACCGGCTGGGATCGTGAACATAAAAATGCAATCGATATCGCTAAGATTGCAGAAAAATCTGGCATTTCTATGCTGACCGTTCATGGTCGCACCAAGGCTGATCTCTATCATGGTGAGGCTGAATACGAAACGATTACCGCAGTTAAAAGTAGCGTCGCTATACCAGTGGTTGCTAACGGCGACATCACAAGCCCAGAAAAAGCAGAATTTGTACTTCAGACTACTGGGGCCGATGCGATCATGATTGGTCGTGCAGCCCAAGGTCGACCTTGGATATTCCGTGAAATTCATCACTACCTCAAGACTGGTGACAAATTGCCAACCCCTGAAATTAGTGAGATTCAAGGGATTATGAATGCACATCTCCTTGACCATTACGAATTCTATGGCGAACATATTGGTCTGCGTACCGCCCGCAAACATATTGGCTGGTACTGCAAAGGCTTGAGAGATTCACATGCATTTCGTCAGCGGATGAATACAGCTGATGATTGCAAGATCCAATTACAAATGGTCAATGATTATTTTGATGAAATGAGATCACACTCTGATCGTTTACTCTTTTTAGAAGCAGCCTAATTATTTTTTAGCATTGCTAGACTTTATGAACAATAAACACCCGATTACCGAATGTATTGAGACTCAGTTGCAAGGCTATCTGAACGACCTCAAAGGCACACCACCGAACGATATTTACCAAATGGTTTTGGCGGTAGTTGAAAAGCCAATGTTAGAGCTAGTGATGTAGCACGCCAAACAGAATCAATCTTTGGCCGCTCAATACCTTGGTATTAACCGCAACACCCTACATAAGAAATTAGTTGAACATCAACTTCTCAAGTAATTTAAAAAATATTCATACATTTAATCTTTATTCTTATCCCTAATCCTCAATGATCCGTTCAGCACTTCTCTCTGTTTCCGATAAAAATGGCATTGTGCCTTTTGCAAAAGCACTTCATGAGCAAGGCATCAAGCTGATCTCGACCGGTGGGACCGCAAAACTCTTGGCTGAAAATCACCTGCCAGTAGTCGAAGTAACTTCGCTAACTAAGTTTCCAGAGATGCTTGATGGCCGCGTCAAAACCTTGCACCCAATGGTGCACGGCGGTTTGTTAGCGCGCAGGGATTTTCCTGAGCATATGGCAGCTTTAAAAGAGCATGGCATTGATACGATTGATATGCTCGTGATCAATCTCTATCCATTCAATGAGACAGTGGCCCGCGAAAACTGCTCGTTTGAAGATGCCGTAGAAAATATTGATATTGGTGGCCCAGCGATGCTCCGTGCGGCTGCGAAGAATCATCAAGATGTCACTGTATTAATTTCTCCGGATGATTACGCTCCGGTATTAGCCGAGATGAAGGCCAATAACAATACCGTATCCTATCAAACGAATTTGGGCTTAGCTAAAAAGGTCTTTGCGCACACTGCACAATACGATGGTGCCATTGCAAACTACCTCTCATCACTTGGCAATGAGTTAGACCACAAAATACGTTCAGCTTTCCCAGAAACGCTCCATCTTGCTTTTGAAAAAGTACAAGAAATGCGTTACGGTGAAAATCCACATCAATCTGCTGCTTTTTATAAAGACATTCATCCAGTTGCTGGCGCCCTTGCCAATTACAAGCAACTCCAAGGTAAAGAGCTGTCTTATAACAATATTGCTGATGCCGATTCTGCTTGGGAATGCGTCAAAAGTTTTTTTAATCATTCTGGCGGAGCCGCAGCTTGCGTCATCATTAAGCATGCCAATCCTTGCGGCGTAGCAGTTGGTGCTAATGCACTTGAGGCTTATCAAAAAGCACTTAAAACTGATCCGAGCTCTGCCTTTGGCGGCATTATTGCCTTCAATGTTGCTTGTGATGGTGCAGCAGCTGAAGCAATTTCTAAACAATTCGTTGAAGTATTGATTGCCCCTAGTTTTAGTGCTGAAGCAAAAAAAATCTTTGCTGCAAAACAAAATGTACGTTTACTTGAAATTCCGCTGGGGACTGCATTTAATGCTTTTGACCTTAAACGCGTGGGTGGTGGCTTATTAGTTCAATCACCTGATGCCAAAAATGTTTTAGAAAATGAAATGCGCGTAGTGAGCCAACGATTACCAACCCCCAGCGAAATGAATGACATGATGTTTGCTTGGCGCGTTGCTAAGTTTGTTAAATCAAATGCGATTGTCTATTGTGCAGATGGCATGACTCTTGGCATTGGAGCCGGTCAAATGAGTCGGGTTGACTCTGCCAGAATGGCGAGCATTAAAGCTGAAAATGCTGGCTTGAGTCTTAAAGGCTCTGCTGTCGCTAGCGATGCCTTTTTTCCTTTCCGAGATGGCTTAGATGTAGTTGTCAATGGTGGTGCGAGCTGTGCTATTCAGCCTGGCGGCAGCATGCGTGATGATGAGATTATTGCTGCTGCCAATGAACATGGTATTGCCATGGTCTTTACTGGCACTCGCCATTTCCGTCACTAAGACAGTAGACATTAATACTTCATGCGCTGGATAGGAATCGACCCTGGCTTACGTACCACTGGATTTGGTGTGATTGATGTTGATGGTCAAAAGTTAAGCTATGTAGCCTCAGGCATTATTGAAAGTGGCGATCCCGCCAAGGGTTTGCCTGAGCGCTTAGGTGCACTTTATTCTGGGGTGAAAGAAATACTAGAAACCTATCGGCCTGAAGCGGCCGCCATAGAAGAAGTCTTTTTAAACGTTAATCCTCGCTCTACCCTCATGCTAGGGCAAGCTAGAGGGGCTGTCATTGCTGCCCTGGTTTCAGAAAAACTTCCTGTGGCTGAGTACAGTGCATTACGGGTCAAGCAATCAATTGTAGGCACAGGGCGCGCTGCTAAACCGCAGGTTCAAGAAATGGTGAAGCGGCTTCTTAGACTCAATCGTGCGCCTGGTACGGATGCATCTGATGCACTAGGTGTCGCTATCTGCGCGGCTCATCATGCTCAAATACCAAAAGCGATTACTGCAGCACTCGCCCCGAAGAAGCGCACTAAGTAAATTGACTAAACAGGTTAAGATCTTCCTATGATCGGTCGTATTCAAGGCACTCTCGTTTCAGTACATCCCCCTAGACTGTTGGTTGATTGCCAGGGTGTTGGCTATGAAATCGATGTTCCGATGAGCACCTTGTATCAATTGCCAGAGGTCAATCAAACCATTACCTTATTAACTCACTTTCAGGTTCGTGAAGATGCGCAGCAACTCTTTGGCTTTGCCACAGAAACAGAGCGCGAAGCCTTTCGGGCCTTAATCAAAATTAGTGGCGTAGGTTCACGTACCGCTCTAGCAGTACTTTCTGGAATGAGTGTGAATGAGTTGGCCCAAGCCATTGCCCTACAGGAGGCTGGACGCTTGACCCAAGTTCCTGGCATTGGTAAAAAAACGGCTGAACGCCTTTGCCTAGAACTCAAAGGTAAGCTGGCACCAGACTTAGGGATTAGCACTGGGAAGCCTCATGTAATCGAAGCGAGTAGCGAAGTTCTTCAAGCCTTATTGGCTTTAGGTTACTCTGAAAAAGAAGCTCTCTTGGCCCTCAAACAGATTCCTGCTGACACTACCGTATCTGATGGTATTCGGATGGGTCTAAAGTATCTATCTAAGGTCTAAATAAGCAAACGGCACTAAACTTACAGTATGGCAATTCACACTGACGACCTAAGCGCTATTCCTGAAGATTTACCTGAAGGTAGTGATCGTATTGTTAGCGGCGCTGCAGGTAATGCCGAGGCTGTATTTGAAAGAGCACTCCGGCCAAAACAACTCGATGAATATGTTGGTCAAACCAAAGCACGCGCCCAACTAGAAATTTTTATTGCCGCCACTAGAGCGCGCCAAGAAGCCTTAGATCACGTTCTACTCTTCGGACCGCCCGGACTTGGAAAGACCACCTTAGCGCATATCATCGCCCGCGAACTGGGAGTCAATTTACGTCAGACTAGCGGTCCCGTCTTAGATAGACCTGGAGATCTAGCAGCCTTATTAACGAATCTTGAAACCAATGATGTGCTCTTCATTGATGAGATTCATCGCCTCTCTCCCGTTGTAGAAGAAATTCTGTACCCAGCGCTAGAAGATTACAGCTTAGACATCATGATTGGTGAAGGTCCTGCGGCACGCAGTGTCAAAATTGATCTCAAGCCTTTCACACTCATTGGTGCTACTACTCGCGCAGGCATGCTCACTAATCCCTTGCGCGATCGCTTTGGTATCGTTGCTAGACTTGAGTTTTATACAACTGAGGAACTCACTAAAATTATTAATCGCTCCGCTAATCTTCTTAAGGCTAATATTGACCCCGAAGGATCAGTAGAAATTGCCAAGCGTGCACGCGGTACCCCACGGATTGCTAACCGTTTACTACGTCGAGTTCGCGACTATGCTGAAGTGAAAGGCACTGGTGCTATCACTAAGGCAATGGCTGATGCTGCCTTGAAAATGCTTGATGTAGATCCAAGCGGCTTTGATGTCATGGATAGAAAGCTCTTAGAAGCGATCTTACATAAGTTTGATGGCGGTCCTGTCGGGATTGATAATTTAGCTGCCGCAATTGGTGAAGAGCGTGACACGATTGAAGATGTCTTAGAGCCCTATCTGATTCAACAGGGCTATCTCCAAAGAACTTCTCGCGGCAGAATAGCAACACGCCAGGCTTATGAGCACTTCGGATTAACGCCACCAAGCAATGACACCAGCTTAGATCTGTAGTGCAGCTCTTAGCTGAGTGTCACTTTAGCAAAGCGACGCTTACCCACCTGAATTAAGTAAGTGCCTGTCTCAATCTTGAGCTGCTTGTCACTGATTGTCACACCATCAATTTTTACGCCGTTCTGTTCAATATTGCGATTAGCCTCTGAACTAGATGGTACAAGGCCTGCTGCCTTAAGAAAATGAGCAACGCCCATGGGAGCCCCCGCCAAGCTTACTTCTGGAACATCATCTGGGACGCCACCTTTAGCGCGGTGATTAAAGTCCTCTAGCGCTTTCTGGGCAGCAGTTTGTGAATGAAAACGTGCCACGATTTCTTGTGCAAGTAGGACTTTGCAATCGCGCGGATTTCTTCCGGCTGTAACTTCTTGCTTCATCAAATCAATTTCTGACATTGGACGGAATGAGAGTAGGGTGAAATAATCCCACATCAAATCATCCGAGATACTCATGAGCTTGCCAAACATATCGCCAGCAGGCTCACTAATACCAATGTAATTACCCTTGGATTTACTCATCTTCTCAACGCCATCCAAACCAACCAATAAAGGCATGGTCAAAATACATTGGGGTTCTTGGCCATATTCACGCTGGAGCTCGCGCCCAACTAGCAAATTGAATTTTTGGTCAGTACCACCAAGCTCTATATCACTTTTGAGTGCAACTGAGTCATAGCCTTGCATCAAGGGGTATAGAAATTCATGGATAGAGATAGGGATGCCAGTACGATAACGCTTTGTAAAATCATCGCGCTCTAGCATCCTTGCTACCGTATGTTTAGCAGCCAGTTGAATCATGCCGCGTGCGCCTAGAGGATCAGACCACTCACTGTTGTAACGCACTTCTGTTTTAGAAGGATCAAGTACCATACTAGCTTGACGATAGTATGTATCTGCATTGATCGCAATTTCTTCAGGGGTCAATGGTGGACGAGTTGCATTGCGGCCTGATGGATCTCCAATCATGCTGGTGAAATCTCCGATCAAGAAAATCACCGTATGACCTAAGTCTTGCAACTGTCGTAATTTGTTTAAAACAACGGTATGCCCAAGATGAATATCAGGGGCCGTAGGATCTAAACCAAGCTTGATGCGCAAAGGCGTCTTGGTAGCTTGGCTGCGCGCCAATTTTTGCACCCAATCTGCCTCAACTAATAGCTCATCACAGCCACGTTTCGTGACTTCAAGCGCAGCGAAGACTTCAGGGGTTAAAGGATATTTTTGTTCTGGTTTAGCCGTCATGCTGATTCGGATACTGATACAGTTATTGAGTATTTAAATTGCTAAAGCATAATTGTCGCACTCCTGAGACTAACACCCAGAACCCCATGAACAAACCCCACTCCCTCTATATTGGCCTAATGTCTGGTACCAGCCTAGATGGGATTGATGCCGTTCTCGCCAAGATTGGGGCCAATGGCGAAACCAAGGCTCAAGCAGCGGTGAGTGCGCCGTTTTCAGCCGAGCTTCATATAGCCTTAATTGAACTCCAAAGCCCCGGGCCAAATGAATTACATCGAGAAAAACAGGCGGCCAATGCCTTGGCTATTGCTTACGCCCAAACTGTTTATTTATTACTAGAAAAAGCGGGGCTTAAAGCCAGCGATATTGTTGCCATTGGGGCTCACGGACAAACCATTCGTCATCAACCAGAGCTTGGTGAAAACTTAGCCTATACCCATCAAACATTGAATGCAGCACTTTTAGCTGAAAAAACGGGGATTGATGTTATCGCTGATTTTAGGTCTCGGGATCTAGCAGCTGGCGGTCATGGCGCCCCACTAGTCCCCGCTTTTCATGCGCAGCAATTTGCATCTACAGATAATGTGGCCATTGTGAATATTGGTGGCATAGCTAATCTCACCTTACTACCCAAAGATGGTGAAGTCAGCGGATTTGATTGCGGACCAGGCAATATGCTGATGGACGCCTGGATCTTTGATCAACAGGGAAATCTCTTTGATCAAAATGGTGCTTGGGCAGCACAGGGAAAATCAAATGAAGCATTACTTCAGAAGATGCTTGCCGATCCCTTTTTCGCAAAAGCACCTCCGAAGAGTACTGGTCGCGATGACTTTCATCTAGGATGGTTACAAGAAAAACTAGCTGAAGAAAATTATCTAACAGAGGATGTCCAAGCTACTTTATTGCATTTAACTACTCACATAATCTTAGAATCATTGCTAGTGCATGCCCCACAAACCCACAAGCTGATTGTCTGTGGAGGCGGAGCAAAAAATATAGCCTTGCTAGATTTACTCAAAATAAAAGCAAGTGATTTCTTCAAACACGCTGTAGAAATCACGACAAGTGACTCATTAGGAGTGGATCCACAGCTTGTAGAGGGACTCGCTTTTGCTTGGCTTGCTTGGGCCCATAAAGAAAAACGGCCAGCGAACTTGCCAGCCGTTACGGGAGCGAAGGGCCCTAGAATTCTAGGCGCTTACTATCCTGCGTAGAGAATTTCTTTAAGCAGAGAAAGAAGATCCGCAGCCACAAGTCGTTGTCGCGTTTGGATTTTTGATCACGAACTGTGATCCATTAATATCTTCTTTGTAGTCAATTTCAGCGCCAACTAAATACTGAAAGCTCATTGTATCTACTAGAAGCGTAACGCCATTCTTCTCAAACAAAGTGTCATCTTCATTTACAGCATCATCAAAGGTGAAGCCGTATTGAAAACCGGAGCAACCGCCACCTTGAACGAATACACGTAGCTTTAATTCTGGATTTCCTTCTTCAGCAATCAGGTCGGCCACTTTTGCAGCAGCGCTATCTGTGAACACCAAGGGAGTTGGTGGCTCAGCTAAATCTTGTGCAGGTTGCGTAGCTAATTCAGTCATGGTTCACTCCTAATTCAAAATGCGATCATTTATTTTAGGCTTTTAATGCCCAGCGTGCTGAAGGGTCATTTCTGATTCGTCAAGGGGATAGGGCAATTTGGGTCAAACCAGTCGTTTCAGGCAAGCCAAACATCAGGTTCATGCACTGTACACCCTGTCCTGATGCCCCTTTTACTAGGTTATCCTCAACCACCAGAATAACTAAGGTATCTGCGCCGCCTGGACGATGGATGGCTATTCTGATGCCATTACTGCCCCGCACAGAGCGTGTCTCTGGATGACTACCAGGAGGCATGACATCTACAAATGGCTCATCTTTATAGAAATCCTCATACAGTTTTTGGTAATCGACATCTTTGCCGGCATCCGTCAAACGCACATATAAGGTGGAATGAATGCCTCTGACCATTGGTGTCAAATGGGGCACAAAAGTTAAACCAATCTGATCGTGACCAGCGATGGCCTTTAAGCCTTGCACAATTTCAGGAAGATGGCGATGGCCTTTTACGCTGTAGGCTTTGAAGTTATCACTGGCCTCGGAGAGTAAAGTTCCGATCTCTGCCTTACGCCCAGCGCCAGAAGTGCCAGACTTAGAATCAGAAATAATATGGTTGCCATCAATCAATTGTTTACCACCAGTCGATTTCGGCGACAGTACTGGGGCCAAGCCAAGTTGAACTGAGGTGGGATAGCAGCCAGCTAAACCTACCACGCGTGCCTTTTTAATTGCCTCACGATTGATCTCTGCCAAGCCATAAACTGCTTCCGCCAAAATGTCAGGGCAGCCATGCTCTATGCCATACCACTTGGTAAATTCTTTCACATCTTTTAAGCGAAAGTCAGCAGCCAAATCCAAGATCTTGACATTATTTGCCAGCAATTCTTTTGCTTGTGCCATTGCAACTCCGTGTGGGGTTGCAAAGAACACGACATCACAGTCGTTTAAATTAGACTCATCTGGTGTTGTAAATTTCAGATCAACGCGACCACGCAAAGATGGAAACATCTCAGCCACTGGCATACCAGCTTCTGTCCGAGAAGTAATAGCAACAATTTTTACCTCGGGGTGCTGCGCCAATAAACGCAATAACTCAACCCCTGTATATCCAGTGCCGCCAACGATGCCAACCTTAATCATGTCATTCTCCAAAATACTGGCCAAGAGTAGTTTTTAATAAAACTACTGAATACCTTGATTGTAGAAACAAAAAGGGCCGCTTGCGCGACCCTTTCAAAAAACAATAGCGACTGAAAGAAATTAGCGCTTGCTGAACTGCTTACGACGACGCGCGCCATGCAGACCAACTTTTTTACGCTCAACTTCACGGGCATCGCGAGTTACCAAGCCTGCTTTGGACAGGGCTGGCTTCAAAGTGATGTCGTAGTCCATCAATGCACGAGTAACACCGTGACGAACTGCACCAGCTTGGCCAGTTTCACCACCACCAGAAACGTTTACTTTGATATCAAAGGTCGTTAAGTGGGCTGTGAGAGCCAAAGGCTGACGAGCAATCATGCGCGATGTTTCACGAGCAAAATAAGTATCAATAGGCTTACCGTTAACGATAATTTCGCCTTTGCCAGATTTAATGAATACGCGCGCAACAGAACTCTTGCGACGACCGGTACCGTAATTCCAATTTCCGTAATTAATAGCCATTTGGTTTCCTTAAATCTCTAACGCTTTTGGCTGTTGAGCCGCATGCGGATGACTGGCGTTGCCATAGACTTTCAATTTCTTGATCATGGCATAGCCTAGTGGGCCTTTTGGCAACATACCCTTCACAGCCTTCTCCAAAGCGCGACCTGGAAAACGATCTTGCATCTTGTCGAAGTTAGTCGAGCTAATACCGCCTGGGTATCCGCTGTGACGGTAATAAATTTTGTTTAAGCCTTTCGTGCCAGTGACACGCAGCTTAGATGAATTGATCACGACAATAAAGTCGCCAGTATCAACGTGTGGGGTGAATTCAGGCTTGTGCTTGCCGCGTAGACGGTGTGCCACTTCACTGGCGACACGACCGAGGACTTTGTCCGTAGCGTCAATCACGAACCATTCATGCACTACCTCATGGGATTTTGCAGAAAAAGTTTTCATGATTTCTCAAATTGTTATAGTCAAAAAAATACTCCAATCACACCGCGTCCACCTTGGCCCTGCTTATATTTGCAAGCTCGCAGTTTTTTAAAATCTAACTGGTAAAACAATTACCGCTGACTAGTTCGGTAATTCAGTAAAGCCTTGAATTG
This sequence comes from Polynucleobacter sp., assembly GCF_040400325.1. Classification (GTDB taxonomy): domain Bacteria; phylum Pseudomonadota; class Gammaproteobacteria; order Burkholderiales; family Burkholderiaceae; genus Polynucleobacter. The sequence continues at coordinate 44,207 of NZ_JBBAQK010000008.1, read as the reverse complement.
TATCCTAAAAAAAACCCAGGAACGAGTCCTGGGTTGGAATCCACCTTTGTTTGGGTGGAGGAGACACTAGGAGGTAAGTCGCAGTCTTCTATAAGACTGACTACCAATATGGTTATTCTACATAAAAAACGTGGTGCAGTGCAAGAAAATTGATCGGTATCAAGAGTTTTATGTTGCTACGCAACAACTGAGATCTCTTGAAAATTGATAAACTATTGAAAATATTGATTAATTTTCAAATTAGGGCTTGCTATATGGAATGTCGAGTATCTTGGTTGGGTAATAGCGGAATGGCTTTTTCGGCAGAAACAGGGAGTGGACACCTCATGAATATGGATGGCGCCCCAGAAGCAGGAGGCAAAAACCTAGCTCCAAGACCTATGGAGCTTCTTTTGGCAGGTGCAGGCGGTTGCTCAGCCTTTGATGTGGTTTTAATCCTACAAAGATCCCGTCAGGCGATCAGCGCTTGCAATGTCAGCCTCACAGCAGAGCGCGCTAGCGAAGACCCCAAAGTCTTCACCAAAATCAATTTGCACTTTGAAGTGAAGGGAAAAGATCTGGATCAAGCCAAAGTAGATCGAGCAGTGAAGCTTTCCCACGAAAAGTATTGCTCAGCGACCGCGATGCTAGCAAAAACTGCTGAACTCACTTACAGCGTGCAAGTCATTTCGGAATAAGTGCAGAGTCAATCGATAAGCCGGATTCTGTCGCCTAGATTTGCATCTAGGGGCAATCATTCCTCTAGGCCGGCAGTTACCTGACGGCTCAAGCTCCCTACCCGCAGACTCAGCGGGACGCCTCATCGCCTGCTTACTTGGGATTGCTCCAGGTGGAGGTTACCGCGTTTCACCGTAACTAAATACGCTCGTCTCTGTGGCCCTATTCCTCACGTCGCCGTGGATGGCCGTTAGCCATCACCCTTCCCTATGGAGTCCGGACTTTCCTCCCCCTCACTAAAGAGGCGGCGATTGCCCAATTGACTCTGCGACTGCAGTCTAACGCAGTCAGACTAATTTGGTTCGGAAATTAAAAGGTTTGGCTTAAACCAGTGACCATGCAATCGTTTCACCGGCACGTAGCGGAACAATCGTGGCATCGCCTAAAGGCAACTCCTGCGGTATACTTTGCGCTTGCTTCTTGAGGGTAATTTTTTTGCTATTGCGCGGCAAAGAATAAAAATCAGGGCCAAAAAAACTTGCGAAGCCTTCTAATTTTTCTAACTGATTAACGCTTTCAAATGCTTCAGCATATAAACCTAAGGCATTAAAAGCGCTATAGCAACCGGCACAACCACAAGCCGCCTCTTTATCTCCCTTAGCATGTGGTGCACTATCGGTTCCTAAAAAGAAACGGGGATTGCCACTAGTGGCAGCCTCTAATAGTGCAACACGATGCTCTTCACGCTTGAGCACTGGTAAACAATAATTATGTGGACGTATTCCCCCAGAAAAAATCGCATTACGATTCATCAGTAGATGTTGCGGAGTAATAGTGGCTGCTATGGTATCCCCTGTTGTAAGGGCATCACGCACATAGTGTGCAGCTTGTTTAGTGGTGATGTGTTCAAACACCATTTTGAGCTGTGGAAAATCGCTACGCAATGGCTCCAATATTTGATCAATAAAGACTGCTTCGCGATCAAAGATATCAATCTCCGCATGAGTTACTTCGCCATGAACTAAAAATGGCATCCCAACTTCCTGCATCGCTTCCAGCGCTTTGTAGCAATGCCGAATATCGGTTACTCCAGCATCACTATTGGTTGTGGCTCCGGCCGGATAAAGCTTGAAGCCGACAATTCCTTCAGCCTTGGCTTTACGAACTTCATCAGCCGAAGTATTGTCTGTCAGGTACAGAGTCATTAGAGGCTCAAAGTCATTGATGCCGAGAGATTTCAAGTTCGCCTCTATCCGTGAACGATATGCATGGGCTAATTCCACTGTAGTAACGGGCGGCTTTAAGTTCGGCATGATGATGGCGCGCGCAAATTGTCTGGCGGTATCAGCCAACACATCCCTCATGACAGCGCCATCACGAATATGCAAATGCCAGTCATCTGGCTGGATGAGTTGAATTTCTGTAGGGCTATTAGGCATTTGATTGATCTATCAAGATGATACGGAAATCATTCACATTCGTTAGTGTAGGACCAGTTTCTACTAAAGCCCCTAATTCTGCAAAATAACCATAACAATCATGTGCCGATAAAAATGTTTCTGGTTTTAAGCCCTGAGATTGAGCTGCTTTTCGAATCTCGCCGTCAAACCATGCCCCTGCATTCTTTTCGCTACCGTCAATTCCATCGGTATCAGCTGCCAAAGCAGCCATTTTGGGCAAATCAGAGCTTGCGGCTAAAAGAGAAAGCAGGTATTCACTGCAACGGCCACCTCGTCCTTTAATGCCCAGAGGAATCGTTACAGTACATTCACCACCAGAGATAAGCGCTAGGGGCTTACCACCTTTAGCTGAATGCTCGCGAACTAGATTCGCTTGTTCAACCCCAAGCTCTTGGGCCTCACCAGTAATAGTGTCGCCCAATACAACAGGCTCATAACCTTGACTACGAACATAGTCTGCTGCAGCCTCGAGACTTTTATAAGCTGTCGCGATGACATGATTGGTCACTTGTGCATTCTTCAAATCATGTTCTTTTAAAGTCTCGGGCTTTTTTCCAGCTGCACCTTGTAGAAGATGATTCATGACTGATGCAGGAATGACATCATTCCCAAGGTGATACTTTGCAAAAATATTCAGAGCATCCTGGTAAGTTGAATAGTCAGCTGCACAAGGACCACTGGCGATATCTGCAGGATGATCACCAGTAACATCAGAAATTAATAGGGCTTCAACTCGTGCACCTCGACTCATAGCTACCCTAGCAAGATTACCTCCTAAAATCGCAGATAAGTGTTTACGCACAATATTCATTTCTTCAATTGGCGCACCACTTCGTAAAAGAGTTTCTGTTGTAGCGCGCATATCATCAATGCAGATTCCCTCTTGCGGCAAAGTCAATAAACTAGATCCCCCACCAGAAACCAATGCAATCAATACGTCTTCGGCTTGCAACTGTTTTGCTAGGGCTAAAACTGCCTTAGCTCCGTTCATGCCAGCCTGATCAGGAACGGGATGTCCTGCTTCAACAATTTCGATATGGGTTGTTGGAGAGCTATGACCATAACGAGTCAGCACTACACCCTCTATCACAACCTTTGGCCAATGCACTTTCGCATAAGACTCTAATGCGCTTGCCATGGAGGCGCTCGCTTTGCCGGCCCCCACCACCAAGCACCTTCCCCGAGGCTCTTGTCCAGGCGGAAAGATCTTGGCTAAATACTGCGGAACAATTAACTGCGGATCTGCCACTGCTACTGCTACTGCAAAGGCTTCCTTCAGAATAGCTTCGGTGTTTAAGGATTGAGTCATCTAGCTATTCTAATCAAGCGTCGCTCGCTCTTGCATTTGCCACATCTCACTGTAGCGACCATTGGCGGACAATAGCTCAAAATGGGTTCCACGCTCCACAATTTGCCCATGGTCCATAACTAATATCTGATCAGCATGAATTATGGTCGACAGTCTGTGGGCAATAATAAGAGTTGTACGATTTTTAGCTAAGCTCAGTAGCTCTTCTTGAAAAGCCCTCTCGGTTTTTGAATCTAAGGCCGAAGTAGCTTCATCAAAAATCAGCATGGCAGGTTTTTTTAGTAAAGTTCTCGCAATCGCCACACGCTGCTTTTCACCGCCAGAGAGCTTTAAGCCCCGCTCACCAACTTGTGCATCATAGCCATCCGGTAGGCGTTTAATAAAACCATCAATCTGTGCTGCTCTAGCAGCCTCATGCACCTCTTCAATTGAGGCCGAAGGATTGCCATACGCAATGTTATATCCAATAGTGTCATTAAATAGAACGGTATCTTGCGGCACGATGCCAATCGCTTTGCGCAAGCTAGCTTGCGTGACATCTTGAATATTTTGACCATCGATTAATATTTTTCCAGTCTGCACGTCGTAAAAACGAAAGAGCAATCTGGCTAAAGTACTTTTACCAGCACCACTCTGACCTACGACTGCTGTAATAGTTCCAGCAGGAATATTAAAACTGACATCTCTTAGGATTTCTCGTTTGCTCTCATAGTGAAATGAGACGTGCTCAAACCGAATATCTGGGCCTAAGCCGTGATTATGGATCTGTAACACTTTTGCATCCGGTGAATCAGCGATCTCTTTATCAGTATTAAGTAAAGAAAACATGCGATCCATATCTGTTAAAGCTTGTTTGATCTCTCGATAAATCACACCCAAGAAATTTAAAGGGATGTACAACTGAATCATGAGTGTATTAACCAAGACAAGATCACCCAAGGTCATAGTGCCATTAATGACCCCAACAGTAGCACGCCACAATATCAATACCAAACCAACGGCAATAATAATTTGCTGGCCTAAATTGAGAACGGCTAATGTTTTTTGTGACTTGACCGCCGCTACTTGATAACGCAATAAGTTTTCATCATAACGATTCGCCTCAAAGGCTTCATTACCAAAATACTTCACTGTTTCAAAGTTCAACAAAGAGTCGATTGCCTTTTGATTGGCCTTGGAATCCATATCATTCATGGTACGGCGATAATGCGTGCGCCATTCCGTTACGACAATCGTGAAAATAATATATAAAACTAAGGCTGCTAAGGTAATTGCTGCAAACCAGATGTCATAAGAATAGGCAAGGTAACCCAGTACCAAACAGAACTCAACTAGAGTCGGAAGAATGCTGTAAAGAGAGTAAGAAATCAGCGACTGAATGCCGCGCGTACCGCGTTCAATATCGCGACTGACGCCACCAGTCTGACGAGCTAAATGAAAACTGAGCGCTAAAGAATGCAAATGCTCAAAAACCTGGAGGGCAACCTTACGAACAGCATTTTGTGTCACGCGGGCAAATACAGCCTCACGTAGCTCATTAAATACCGAGGCAGAAATTCTTAATAAACCATACGCAACAATGATGCTAACCGGCACCACAAGCTGGGCCTGAGGGGAGCTTGCTTTAATGTTTAAAGAGTCAATCAACTCTTTCATTAAGATAGGAATACCTAGATTGGTAAACTTAGCTGCAATCAAACAGCTCAAAGCAAAAGCTACTCTAAAGCGATACTCCAAGAGATAGGGCAAGAGATCACGGATGACGTGCCAATCACCTCTTTGAGGTGTTTTTGAATCTGCGCTAATACGATGGTGCCCCGATGAATGTCTCATCGCTCTATCTTATTCCTTATTCTATCATTCTTCAGATGTCAAAGTCCTGAAAATAATTTCAGAATTGCTTCGCCATTGCTAGGAGAAAAACATTGCTTAGCCGCATCCTGATAAGGCAGCCATTGATAGGCAACATGTTCCCTTGGAGCAAGCCGAATCTGAATGTCATCAGGAACTTTTAAGGAGAACCAATGCTCGGTATTTCGGGTAACACCTGGAGCATAGCGAAAACGCCATGCGGGATAGATTTCATACTCAATCTGATGATGCATATTCTGCAATGATTCAGGGGGCAATACCTCTATCGATATGCCTGTTTCTTCAAATACTTCACGGCTTGCAGCTTGGGCTAAAGCTTCATCAGTAGCATCTAGGCTTCCAGTGACGGATTGCCAGAATTGATTACGATCTGCACGTTCAATCAATAAAACATCCCCATTCAATTTATAAATGACTACTAAAACCGAAATAGGGATTTTCAAGATGAGTACTGCTGAACTAATTTAAGCAGCGGGCGCAGCTTGGCGTAGACGAATATGTAACTCACGCAACTGACGCTCATCTACAGGACTAGGAGCTTGAGTTAACAAGCACTGAGCACGCTGGGTCTTAGGGAAGGCAATCACATCACGAATCGAATCAGCACCAGTCATCATGGTAACGATACGATCTAAACCAAATGCAACACCACCGTGAGGAGGAGCGCCATACTGAAGAGCATCTAATAAGAAACCAAATTTAGCTTGCGCTTCTTCAGCACCAATCTTGAGGGCGCGAAATACCTGACTTTGAATCACTTTTTGATGAATACGTACAGAGCCTCCACCGATTTCACTACCATTAAGGACCATGTCATAAGCTTTAGCCAAACATTTTCCTGGATCAGATTCCAGATACTTCAGATGCTCATCTTTGGGGCTAGTAAATGGATGATGGCAAGCTACCCAACGGGCTTCACCTTCATCGTAATCAAACATGGGGAAATCAACCACCCATAATGGCTTCCAAGCTTCAGTAAAGAGGCCATGCTCTTTACCCCAAGCGGAATGCCCAACACGTAAACGTAAATTACCTATCGCATCGTTCACAACTTTTTCTTTATCAGCACCGAAGAAAATAATATCGCCATCTTTTGCACCGGTGCGCTTCAAAATGCCTTCAATCGCTGCATCATGCAAGTTCTTCACAATCGGAGATTGCAAGCCGTTACGGCCTTCGGCAACAGAATTCACCTTAATCCACGCCAAACCTTTAGCGCCATAGATGCTCACAAATTGTGTGTAGTCATCAATTTCACTACGACTAATTGTGGCGCCACCTGGAACACATAAACCAACTACGCGCCCACCAGCTTGATTAGCAGCGCCTGAGAAAACCTTGAAATCAACATCCTTCATCAAATCCGTCAGCTCTGTGAACTCAAAGTTCACACGCAAGTCAGGCTTATCAGAGCCAAAACGTGCCATACCTTCTGAATAAGCCATGGTCGGAAATGGATTGGGCAATTCCACGCTCATGGTCTTCTTAAAAATATGGCGAATCATGTTTTCAAACAAATCGCGAATTTCTATTTCGTTTAAGAATGCCGTTTCACAATCAATCTGAGTAAATTCAGGTTGACGATCTGCGCGTAAATCTTCATCACGAAAGCATTTAGTAATTTGATAATAGCGATCAAAACCAGCCACCATCAATAACTGTTTAAAAAGTTGTGGGGATTGTGGCAAGGCAAAGAATTGGCCATCGTGTACACGAGAAGGCACCAAGTAATCACGGGCACCCTCTGGAGTGCTCTTGGTCAACATCGGTGTTTCAATATCGATAAAGCCGGCCTCATCCAAATAACGACGGCACTCCATCGCTACGTTGTAGCGCAAACGTAAATTCTTTTGCATTTGTGGGCGACGTAAATCGAGTACGCGATGGGTTAAGCGTGTTGTTTCGGATAAATTCTCATCCTCTAACTGGAATGGAGGTGTGATAGAAGCATTCAGAATGACTAGGCTATGACAGAGAATTTCCACTTTGCCACTCACTAAATCAGTGTTTTCTGTGCCAGCTGGACGCGCACGCACCTTGCCTTTTATCTGAATACAAAACTCATTACGAACTAGCTCTGCAAGCGCAAACATTTCTGGGCGATCAGGGTCACACACCACCTGCACAAAACCTTGATGGTCACGCAAGTCAATAAAGATGATGCCACCATGGTCACGACGACGATTAACCCATCCGCAGAGAGTAACTTCTTGACCAATCAGTGAATCAGTTACCTGCCCACAGGTATGACTTCGCATCGACATAAAATTTCCTATAAATCAAAGATGGGGTGGTAAGCCAATTGCAGGTTTTCCACTTGAACTATTGGGTGGGACAGACCCCATTGAGACAATATGCTTCAATGCTTCTTCCACACTCATCTCCAGTTGAATCGTTTGTGAGCGAGGCACGATCATGAAAAAACCTGAGGTAGGATTAGGAGTGGTCGGCAAAAATACATTGACATAATCTTCGCCTAACTTTGCGGTGACTTCTTTAGCTGGTATCCCTGTTTGAAAAGCAATCGCCCAAGAATCTGCATGGGGATAGCGGATCAATAAAGCCTTGCCAAACGCCTGACCGTTTCCAGAAAATAAAGTCGATGAGACTTGCTTAACACTCGAATAAATCGAACGGACAATTGGAATACGATGAACAAATTTATCCCATACTTTTAGCCACCATTGACCTGCAAAACTAATGGCGACAAGACCGGTTAACATAATGATGGAAATCACAATCAGTATTCCAAGACCTGGAATATCACGGAAGTGCTGAACATCTGATGTAGCGCTATTTGGCAGAACTACAATGATTGCATGCATCACTGATCCAAATACGCCGTCGAGCAAACCCAGGCCCCATGAAATCACCCAAATGGTGACTGCCAATGGTGCCCAAACCAAGATGCCTGCGATAAAGTATTTTTTCATGTGTTCCGCCTAACCCATTATTTTAGCGGTTTAGGCGCCTCAGTAGGTAGAGCTTAATAAACACCTAGGCGAATGATCAAAATTCCCACCAAAAAGCCGCCCCCAAAGAGCAAAGCGCCCACTAATAGGCGATAGGTTCGTCTTTCCTGGACCAAAAGAGCCCTAATGAGCTCTAATTCGCCACTTTCGTCCTTTTGCTTAGCGCTAGCCTTAGCTAAGCTATCAGCCAATAAACGAGGCAAAGTAGGGAGGATTTTGGCCCACAAAGGCGCTTCAGCCTTTAGGCCATCTAGCAGTCCACGCCAACCCAGTTGCTTATCAATCCATTTTTCCAGAATAGGCTTAGCAGTTTTCCAGAGATCTAAATCAGGATCTAATTGACGCGCCAATCCTTCAACATTCAATAAGGTTTTTTGTAACAAAGTCAGTTGAGGTTGAATCTCTACCTTAAAACGACGCGAGGTCTGAAAGAGTCGCATCAATACAATACCTAAAGAAATCTCTTTCAAGGGGCGATCAAAGTAGGGCTCACACACAGAACGCACTGCACCCTCCAATTCCTCCACACGTGTGTCAGCTGGAACCCATCCTGACTCAACATGTAATTCTGCAACGCGACGGTAGTCACGATTAAAGAAGGCTAGAAAATTCAGTGCTAAATAATTTTTATCAGTCTCGCTCAGCGCCCCAACAATTCCAAAGTCTAGAGAAATGAAACGGCCAAAAGTTTCAGGCTCTAAGCTAATCATGATATTGCCAGGATGCATATCCCCATGGAAAAAACCATGCTCAAATACTTGAGTAAAAAATATCTCAACACCATCAGCGGCCAGCTTTTTAAAATCAACCCCGGCTTCACGTAACTCTGCAAGCCGTCCAATCGAAATACCATACATTCTTTCCATCACAATGACATTGGTATGGCATAAATCCCAATACATTTCTGGAATCATCAGCATTGTGGAGTCTACAAAATAACGGCGGAGCTGGCTTGCATTAGCCGCCTCACGCATCAGATCTAATTCATCATGTAAACAAGTATCAAACTCAGAAACATTTTCGCGCGGCTTCAAACGTCGCCCATCTTCTGAGGTCTTCTCAATAATTTTGGCTAAGTCATACATCAAAGCCAAATCACCATCGATTACTGGCAAAATCCCTGGGCGCAAAACCTTGATGGCTACAGCCTCGCCTTCCCACTCAGGATGCTTCTCAGTAGCGCGCAATATTCCAAAATGGACTTGAGCAACTGAGGCGCTGGCAACCGGGGTTGCATCAAAGCTGATAAAGATCTCTTCAATAGACTGTCCTAGAGCCTTCTCAATTAAACGACGTGACTCCTCATTTGAAAAAGGTGGCACTTGGTCTTGTAATTTCGCCAACTCATTTGCAATATCTTCTGGCAATAAATCACGGCGGGTAGAAAGTACTTGTCCAAATTTAACGAAAATAGGACCTAATGCCTCAAGGCTTAAGCGAATACGCTCACCTCTTGATAAATGTTTTCCGGGAGAAATCCAACAAAGAACACTTAATAAGCTACGGCGAATGCCTGGCTTTAATAGATCACGCAAAAGCGGTAGCAAGCCAAAGCGCCAAGCAGTTAAGAAAATATAGCAAAGACGAGCAATTCGACGCACGGTTCTATTTAGCCTTTTGCTCTAAGAGTTGGATTCTTTTTTCTATTCGATCTACAGCATCACGCAAGTTATTTAATTCAGATTTACGAATCATGAAATCACGTTGATGTATGAGCACTTTTTTTTCTTCACTAAGGTACTCGACCAGATTGTCCCGCAAATCACTGGCCGCAGAGTAAGTTGCAGACACCAGCCGCTTACCCTGCTTGACCGCAAAATGGGCTGGAGCGTCTCCTACAAGGCGCGCCAAGTCTTCTTCATACTCCCAGCGCAGCTGTCCTGCAAGATGCCCGATCAACTGTGCTAAATCAGCATCGCCAGTAATCTTGACTGCTTTAAATGCCTGCTCACGCAAACTTCCAGAGCTACCCGCCAAATCATTTAGTGCTTTAGCTGACACTGCGAGGGTCAGCGAGGGCGAATCTACCTGCTTTAAAGCTTGTAACAAACCCGTTGGACCAATCTCACAACTCAGCTCACCAAGAGGGAGTTGAAGATGAATTGTTTTTTTAGCATGCTTTACAAGCTGATTCATTGCCCAGGGCTCACTACTCAGAACGTGATTAATCGCTCGGCATAGGGCGCCAGTAGTCATTACATGGGTAGATGGAAAACTTGTGTTCATGAGTGTAAAAAACCCGCACTAGTGCGGGTTTTCCAATGGAAACTACGTCAAGCTTAAACCAACTGGGAGATCCCTGCCAGTACCCAGCCCCCAGGGCCTTCTACTGGCTTACTAAGGTTCCAGATTTCAGAGAAATTATTTGCAGGCGCCCCTAGCTGCTCACGAATCATCCCGCTGAACTGAATACTGCAGTAGTAGTGTGCGTCATTTGTCTCAATACCTAATAAGCTAGCATTGATGCTAATCACATCTGTTTGGTTAGAGCCATCTGTCCGGCCAGCTAAATCCTGCTGAATCGTGGCAAACATTTCTGGCGTTGTAAATTCACGCAAGGATGTTAAGTCGCCTTGATCCCAGGCTTTTTGCAAATTAGTGAAATACTGTTTTGCATTTTCCAAAAAGGCGTGCTGATCAAATCCTGGTGGAAGCGTTGACTGGAATTGCTCAGGCTCAGTAGTTAATCCTCCAAGTGCACCAGCTGCAGGACTAAAGGCAGGCTCCTGGCGCGGCGCTTGCTCCTGTGAAGTGCGCTGCATTCCTGTTGTTGGCAAATTAGCATTTCTGCCAGCACCAGACATTGCAGGCAACAATCTCTTAATCACAAACATGATTGCAAAACCAGCAAGCATGGCAATCAATAGACCAGTAATCAAAGAAGCGGCCCCTTCACCCAAACCAAAATGGGAAAGTAAATAACCGATTCCAAGACCCGCTGCTAAACCACCTAAGATTCCACCCATGCCGCCAAAGCGACTAGGTGCAGCAGCAGGAGCGGCAGCAGGAGCTGCTGGCTGAGCTTGTTGAGCAGGCTTTTGCGCTGGCGTTGCTTGTTTTTGCATTGGAGCGCTAGGCGCTTTGCCAATACTTTTGCTACCACCCAAGCGTGCAGCCTCAACATAACCTACTGTGGAAAAAACCAAAGTAATGCTGAGTAGAGCTGCTTTAAAAAAATGTTTGTTCATGTTCATTGACCCCTTTATAACTGCTTTACTTCTTTAACTCTAGAATTTTAAATATTAGACAACTATTAGTATTTAATACCAATATGCAGCGCAACGATACCCCTAGTCATTTTATGGGTTTCTACCTCGTCAAAACCCACTCCAAGCATGATTTCCTTCAAAGTGTTAGCGTCAGGGTGCATCCGTATCGATTCAGCCAAATAGCGATAACTCTCAGCATCTTGGGCAATTTTCTCACCCAACCATGGCAAAACCTTAAAAGAATACAGATCATAAACCGGCTGCAAGAAAGCATCTGGCTTTGAAAACTCTAATACCAGCACACGGCCGCCTGGCTTAATGACGCGCAACATCTCACCTAAAGCAACCTCCTTATGGGTCATATTACGGAGTCCAAATGCCACCGTCACCAAATCAAAATGGTTGTGGGGAAAGGGAATCTGCTCAGCATCAAACTGAACGCAAGGCAGGGCCATTCCACGATCTAATAAACGATCACGGCCAACTTCCAGCATGGACGCATTAATATCACTTAACCAGACTTGTGCCTCTGAATTACTTCCCCATTGAGCTGCTTTTGCAAAGGCGGCTGCTAAATCTCCAGTACCCCCAGCGATATCTAAAACTTTTTGACCAGGCCTAACCTGCGCACGAGCAATCGTCATTTGCTTCCAAACACGATGTAAACCAAATGACATAAAGTCATTCATCACATCATATTTACTAGCAACCGAATGAAAAACCTCGGCAACTTTGCCGGCCTTGTCTGCCTCATCAACGCTTTGATAGCCGAAATGGGTTTTACTCATTAATGACTTCCACAAGAATGCCCTGAATTAGGCATGGGTGCGTCCCGATCCAAACCAGCAGCAGCTAATTTATCTAAATGCTCCTGCCACAACTGATCTTGGTTATCACACAAGAAACGTAAATAATCCCAAGAGTACAGGCCTGATTCATGCCCGTCTGAAAAACTAGGCTTTACAGCGTAATGACCAACTGGCTCAATATTGGCAATCAGCACCTCTCGTTTGCCAGTTTGTAAGGTTTCTTGTCCTGGGCCATGGCCTTGAACTTCTGCAGAGGGAGACAGCACCCTCAAAAGCTCAAAAGGAAGACGATAGCTTTTACCGTCTTCATAGGAAAGCTCTAAAACTTTAGATTGCTGATGCACTACGATATTTTTTGGAATCATTTAAACCAACACCCTTTCGATGCCACCGTGGTTTGCTTTTTCCACATAATCTTTCATCCAGTTCTCGCCAAGTAATTTTTGAGCCATTTCAACCACAATGTAGTCAGCGGAAGTGCCACTGTCAGCATCAAAACGCGCTAAACCTTGCAAGCAAGATGGGCAGCTTGTTAAAACCTTCACTTCACCTGTAAAGTCGTTTTTGCGCAGATCATTGGCTGCTTTTTCCATTTCAATTTGTTTACGAAAACGTATTTGGGTAGAAATATCTGGACGAGTCACAGCTAAAGTACCCGACTCACCACAACAACGATCATTCTTTTTAATCGCATTGCCATCTTCCATTTCAATCAGTTCATTCACTGTCTTCATTGGATCCTGCAGCTTCATTGGAGAATGACAAGGATCGTGGTACATGTATTTAACTCCACTAACACCCGAGAGTTTTACACCCTTCTCTAGCAAATATTCATGAATATCAATAATTCTGCAGCCTGGGAAGATCTGTTCAAACTGATAGCCTGCTAGTTGGTCATAACAAGTGCCACAAGATACCACCACCGTCTTAATATCCAGATAATTCAAAGTATTGGCAACCCGATGAAATAACACCCGGTTATCTGTGATCATCTTTTCAGCTTTATCAAAGTCGCCATTACCTCGTTGTGGATAGCCACAGCATAAATAGCCAGGAGGCAAGACTGTCTGAACCCCCACATTCCACAACATCGCTTGAGTTGCTAGGCCCACTTGTGAAAAGAGACGCTCAGATCCGCAGCCTGGGAAATAAAATACTGCCTCAGTATCTGCAGAAGTAGTCTTAGGGTCGCGAATGATTGGGACATAGTTCGCATCTTCAATGTCTAGTAATGCACGTGCAGTTTTCTTAGGCAGATTACCAGGCATTTTCTTATTTACAAAGAAGATAACCTGCTCTTTAACACTAGGCTTACCGACAGTTGCTGGTGGATGTGCAGTTTGTTGTTTTGCAAACTTACGCAGCACATCATTGCCCAAGCGCTGTAATTTGTAACCCCAGCCAATCATCATCTTACGGGTAAGATTAATGGTGTCTGGACTCGTAGCATTAAGGAAGAACATCGATGCAGTTGTACCGGGATTGAAGCGTTGTTGACCCATCTTCCGCAGAAGATTGCGCATATTCATGCTGACATCACCGAAGTCAATTTTGACCGGACAAGGTGTCAAGCACTTATGACAAACCGTACAGTGTGCTGCCACGTCATCAAACATTTCCCAATGGCGAATAGATACACCACGCCGAGTTTGCTCTTCATACAAGAAGGCTTCAATCAATAATGAAGTAGCCAAAATTTTGTCACGGGGGCTATATAACAAGTTTGCACGTGGTACATGCGTAGCACAGACTGGCTTACATTTACCGCAACGCAAGCAATCTTTAATGCTATCCGCAATCGCTCCGATATCGCTTTGCTGCATGATGATCGATTCATGACCCATCAAACCAAAGCTAGGTGTGTAGGCCATACTGAGATCAGCATGAGGCATGAGTTTGCCCTTGTTAAAGCGACCTTCTGGATCAACACGATTTTTATAGCTTCGGAAATCTTTCAATTCAGCTTCGGTCAGATATTCCAGTTTTGTAATGCCAATTCCATGCTCACCAGAAATCACACCATCCAAAGAGCGTGCAAATTTCATGATGCGATCTACTGCACGATGAGCATCTTGTAACATTTCATAATCGTCCGAATTCACGGGAATATTAGTGTGTACATTACCGTCACCAGCATGCATATGGAGCGCTATAAAGACGCGCTTACGCAAAATCTTTTTATGAATTGCCTCAAGCTCATTCAGAATTGGCTCAAATGCTAAGCCACCAAAAATAATTCGTAGCTCAGCGCGAATTTCTTCTTTCCAGGAGGCGCGCAAACTATGGCTCTGTAATTGCGGAAAATACGTATTCATCTGAGTCAGCCACTCAGACCAACGCAGGCGCACTGTTTGTATCAGCTCTAGGGCCTGCTGTACACGATCTCCCAAAATTTCTGCAGTAGGTACTTCATAATCCTCATCGCCTTTACCAAGCGGTAATGAGCTCTTTCTCAAGAATGCTTCGAGCCCATCAAGAACTTGTAATTTATTTTTGAGGGATAGCTCAATATTGATTTGATCTATTCCATCTGTGTACTCGCCCATGCGTGGCAATGGGATCACTACATCTTCATTAATCTTAAAAGCATTGGTATGGCGAGCAATTGCAGCCGTGCGAGCGCGATCTAACCAAAATTTCTTACGAGCATCAGGACTAACAGCCACAAAGCCTTCGCCAACTCGTAGATTGGCCATACGCACTACCTCACTAGTGGCTGACGCAACAGCCTCCTCATCATCGCCCGCAATATCGCCTATTAATACCATCTTAGGCAAACCATTACGCTTAGATTTAGTTGAATAGCCCACTGCCTTTAAATAGCGATCATCCAGATGTTCTAGGCCGGCCAAAATTGGGCCACCCTGCTTACTGAGGCCATCAAGATAGGCTTTGATTTCAACAATACTGGGTATGGCTTCACGCGCTTGGCCAAAAAACTCTAAGCAAACGGTCCGCATATATTGAGGCATGCGATGCAGCACCCAGGTTGCGCTAGTAATCAACCCATCACAACCTTCTTTTTGTACACCAGGTAGGCCAGATAAAAATTTATCAGTAACGTCTTTGCCTAAACCCTCTTTACGAAAACGTTTTCCTTCTATTTCGAGTAATTCTGTTTTTAGGATGCGCTCGCCCGGCTCTTTTATTCCATCAGACCAAGTTAACTGAAAACGCACCTTTTCTACTTCATGAATTTTTCCCAAGTTGTGATCAAGACGTTCAATGTCCAACCAATTGCCATCAGGATCAACCATGCGCCAGCTAGCTAGGTTGTCTAAAGCAGTACCCCAAAGAACAGCCTTCTTGCCACCTGCGTTCATCGCGATATTGCCGCCAATACAACTAGCATCCGCAGAAGTGGGATCAACTGCGAACACAAGCCCTGCATGCTCAGCAGCATCAGAAACTCGGCGCGTTACGACCCCGGCTCCGGTAAAAATCGTCGGTACTTCGTGAGCATGCCCTGGTAAGCGCATGCTCTTTACGCTACCAATATCTTCTAGCTTCTCAGTGTTGATCACTGCAGACATCGCATAGAGCGGAATTGCTCCACCGGTATAGCCTGTAGCGCCTCCACGAGGAATGATCGTGAGACCTAACTCAACACACGCTTTTACTAAACCAGGAATTTCAGATTCATAATCTGGCTTCAAAATGACTAAGGGGAACTCAACACGCCAATCTGTAGCATCAGTCACATGGGCAGCGCGCGACACTCCATCAAAGCAAATATTGTCTGCAGCGGTATGACGAGCTAATTCTTTTCGAGCACGCTTTCGAATGTGCTCAACTTCTTTAAACCCATTTTCAAAGTTTTCTATAGCGCGATCTGCAGCACCCAATAAAATATCTACTTGATCAGCAGACTCGCCAGCATTGCGTTTTTTCACCTCACCTAAGCGATGCCATAAAGCATCGATTAATTGTTGGCGACGTTTAGCGTTATCTAACAAGTCATCCTGTAGAAATGGATTGCGCTGAACAACCCAAATATCACCCAAGATTTCGAATAACATCCGGGCGGAACGCCCAGTTCGGCGAACCCCGCGAAGATCATTCAGAACGCGCCATGACTCCTCGCCCAATAGGCGAATGACTATTTCTTTATCTGAAAAAGAGGTGTAGTTATAGGGAATTTCACGCAAACGGGGTAAGTCCGCTTCTGCGTCCAACAACTGGTTCAAAGCTAATGGGGCGTTCATGGCAACATATCTGATAAATAAGCATTTTAATAGAGCAAGCTTGATAGTGGCAGGAAACATCGAAAGATGTCGCCTCAAGAGATAAACCCTTGCAAATTTAAGGGCTTAGAGCTCATCCGTGTTACGCTCATTGGATGGCAACGAACTATTTAAAGAAAATTTTATCAGCTCGCGTCTATGACGTGGCTAGAGAAACTGAGCTCCAACTAGCCCCGGAACTCAGTAAGCGCTTAGGTAACCAGGTACTGCTGAAAAGAGAGGATAACCAGCCGGTTTTCTCCTTCAAACTACGCGGTGCTTACAACAAAATGGCCCATTTAAGCTCTGAGGCCCTCAAACGTGGAGTGATTGCCGCATCCGCTGGAAATCATGCCCAAGGTGTCGCTTTATCTGCTGCCAAGATGAAATGCAAAGCCGTGATTGTGATGCCAATCACCACACCGAGTCTCAAAATGAATGCGGTCAAAGCACGGGGTGGCTCTTGGGTAGAGGTGATTTTGCATGGTGAGTCGTATAGCGATGCCTTCAAACATGCAGAACTATTAGAGAAAAAACGTGGACTTACTTTTGTCCATCCATTTGATGATCCCGATGTCATTGCTGGTCAGGGAACGATTGCTCAAGAAATTTTTCAACAACATCAAGAACCAATCGAGGCTGTGTTTGTTGCTATTGGAGGTGGCGGTCTTATTTCTGGTATTGGTGAATACGTCAAAGCAGTCAGCCCAAAAACGAAAGTGATTGGCGTTCAAGCTTCAGATTCCGATGCCATGAATCGCTCACTTAAAGCAAATAAGCGTATTGAAATGAAAGATGTAGGCTTATTTTCAGATGGCACTGCAGTAAAGTTGGTTGGCAAAGAAACTTTCCGTATCTGTAAAAAGGTGGTTGATGAAATTGTGACGGTTGATACAGACCAAATCTGCGCTGCTATTAATGATGTCTTTACTGATACGCGAAGCATTTTGGAGCCAGCTGGCGCCCTAGCCATCGCAGGCATGAAGAAGTACGTTGAAAAACATCACACCAAGAAGAAAACTCTAGTTGCAGTTGCCTGCGGTGCCAATATGAACTTTAGTCGCTTACGCTTTGTGGCTGAGCGTGCTGATGTAGGTGAATTCCGTGAAGCCATATTTGCCGTCACTATTCCTGAAGAGCGTGGCTCCTTTAAACGCTTCTGTGAGTTACTTGGCAAGCGCAATGTCACTGAATTTAATTATCGTATTGGCGATCAAAGTGAAGCCCATATTTTTGTTGGGATTAGCACCCTAAAGGCTGGGGACAGTGAAGCGATTGCTAAACATTTTCGTAAAGCGAAGTTTGCAACGATTGACCTTACGCATGACGAATTAGCCAAATCACATTTACGCCATATGGTGGGCGGACATTCAGTACTTGCTAAGGATGAATTGATTTATCGCTTTGAATTTCCAGAGCGTCCAGGGGCCCTGATGAAATTCTTAACTAGCATGGCGCCCAACTGGAATATCAGCCTGTTTCACTATCGCAATCATGGTGCTGACTATGGCCGTATCTTGATTGGTATTCAAGTACCCAAGAATGAGCAACAGAAATTCCAGAAATTCTTAACCACTCTTGGCTATCCTTACTGGAATGAAACTCATAATCCTGCTTATCGCCTATTTCTAAAATGAAATTTTTAAGATGTCGTTCACACTAACCGGAAAACTCGTTGTTGCGATTTCCTCTCGCGCCCTCTTCGATTTCGAAGAAGAAAATCGTATCTTTGAATCTTCTGATGACAGCGCCTACATGAAATTACAGCTTGAGCGCCTTGGTGTCGCCGCCCGGACCGGAGTCGCTTTTCCTTTAGTCAAAAAACTACTCGCGTTTAATGAAGAGGGCGAGCAGCGTGTAGAGGTGGTAATTCTCTCGCGCAATGACCCTGTGAGTGGACTACGGGTTTTCCGTTCCGCAGAACATCATGGCTTGCGCCTAGAGCGTGGTGTATTTACACGGGGTCGTCCACCTTATCACTATCTGCGCTCCTTACATGCCAATCTCTTTTTGTCAGCCAATGAAGATGATGTTAGAGCAACAATTGATGCGGGCTTTCCTGCTGCGCGTGTGTATCCAGAATCTAGTAAAACAGCTGAATCTCATCCTAATGAAATCCGTATCGCCTTCGACGGAGATGCGGTACTGTTTTCCGATGAAGCCGAGCAAGTTTTCCAGAAAAAAGGGCTTGAAGCTTTCGTTGATCATGAAAGTAAAAAGGTTGATATTCCCCTGCCCCCAGGACCATTTAAACCATTACTAGAAGCGCTTCATAGACTGCAGCGCTCAACTAGTGAGAACGGCATGCGCATTCGGACGGCCTTAGTGACTGCCCGTTCAGCGCCAGCGCATGAGCGAGCGATTCGTACTTTGATGGCTTGGGGCATTGATGTGGACGAAGCCATGTTCTTGGGTGGCTTATCGAAAAGCGAATTCCTACGAGAATTTGAGCCCGACTTTTTCTTTGATGATCAAACCGGCCATTGCCAGTCTGCCGCAACTGTTGCACCTACAGGACATGTCGTCTCGGGTGTATCTAATCAACCTAAAAACTAAGCAGCACAGACTCAGTTACTGATTCCATGGCAACATTACCACTTGGTCAAGCTACGCAATATCCAGAACAATATGATCCTGGCTTGCTATACCCAATTCCACGCTCAGAAAACCGCCTGAAATTAGGTCTCAAAGAAGGACAAGCCTTACCATTCGTTGGCGTTGATATTTGGAATGCATTTGAACTCAGTTGGTTAAATCACAAAGGTAAACCCCAAATTGCATTAGCTGAGTTTCAGATACCTGCTGACTCACCTCAGATGATTGAATCCAAGTCTTTTAAACTCTATCTCAATAGCCTGAACAACACACGCTTCGAAGATGAGAACCAATTACGTGAGCGATTGATTGCTGACTTATCTAAAGTAGCCGGCAGCAAAATCACTACTAAAATCAATCCAACCGAAGCAATTGCCAAAAAAGGGATACAAGAAATGGGTGGGGTTTTACTGGATCGCCTTGATATTGAAATTGACCCCCATATTCCAGCCGACCCCCACTTGTTAGGTGTCAACGAAGATTTTGGTCCCATCGAGCAATGTCTTGTTTCCCACTTACTCAAATCGAACTGTCCTGTGACTGGCCAACCAGACTGGGCTAGCGTTCAAATCCGTTATCAAGGACGCCCCATTCTTGAGGAAGGCTTATTGCGTTATCTGATTGGTTTTCGACAACTAGGTGAGTTTCATGAGCATTGTGTAGAAACTATTTTTAGTGACATCAAACGCTATTGCAAACCAGATAAGTTATCTGTCTATGCGCGCTACACCAGACGCGGTGGATTAGACATCAATCCCTTCCGCACGGATCACAATGCACCCTGGCCAGAAAATACTCGCCACTCTCGACAATAAAAAACCCCTTGTAGGAAATCCTAGAAGGGGTTTTTGCTATTACGCTGTTACTTAAAACGGAATGTCGTCATCCATCGCACCGAGTGAAGCAGCATTAGATGCTGCTGGTGCAGTTTGATCAGATGCCTTTGAGCGACTATAACTTTCGCCACCGTCACCGCTACCGCCAACAGGCTTACCACCCAGCATCTGCATCGTTTCTGCAACGATCTCAGTGGAATACTTTTCTTGGCCACTAGCGTCAGTCCATTTACGTGTCCGTAAACGTCCCTCAACATAAACCTGCGAACCTTTTTTAAGATACTGACCAGCGATCTCTGCAAGCTTACCAAAGAAGGCAACACGATGCCATTCTGTAGTTTCTTTCATTTCGGCAGTTTGTTTATCTTTGTAGCGATCAGATGTTGCTACTGAAATATTAGTAACTGCGTCGCCGCTTGGCATATAACGCGTTTCTGGATCGCGCCCTACGTTACCTACGATGATGACCTTATTTACCGAAGCCATGTTGTCTCCCGAAGAAAAATGATGATGTGATTACGACTAAAAATTGCACTATAAACTCTAAGTACAAACTAAGGCTATGTCTTTGCTGATGCATCCTGCAAATCTGCAGTCCTTGCAGGCAATTCGCGCATTGACCACGCAATTATAAGCCAGCAAATTAAGAGGACTGTACCAGCAGTAAAGACCGATAAATCACCATGGGCATCCATTAACCAACCCCCCAACAATGCGCCTGAAAAGAGACCAATCGATTGTGTGGTGTTGTAAACCCCTAAAGCCGTTCCCTTAGATTCTTTTGCATAACGAGTCACTAATGAGGGTTGTAAAGCCTCTAGTAAGTTAAAGCCTACAAAATAAATCAGCAATGCCACAGTAATCAGTGTCACGGATGAAGCTTGAGTGAAAATGATTTCAGCAATCACTAAAAGAATGATGGCGATTAATAGGACAAGTTTGATGCGCTGTTTTTTTTCTCCGTAAATTAAAAGCGGGACCATAAATACAAAAGACAGTAAAACGACTGAGAGATAAATTTGCCAATGTGCAGCAAGCGGAAATCCTGCTTGCTCTAATAGGCGTGGCACCACTAAAAACATTGCTACTTGGGTAGCATTTAAAACAAACACCCCTAAGTTTAGGCGCATGAGCTCTGGGCGTAAAAACACCACCTTAATTGATTCTTGCTGCGCATGAACTTCAGGTTTGTTATTTGGCAATACAAAATACGCTACCAACATCGCCACGATTCCTAAGATTGCCAGCACCAAAAACATCCCGCTTAAGCTCATCATGCGATAAAGCGGGGCAGCGACAACCAAGGAAATAGCAAATGATAGGGAAATACTGACGCCGACCAAGGCCATGGCTTGACTGCGCACTTGCTCCCGAGTCAGGTCAGCAACCCAAGCAGAAACAGCGGCAGAAATTGCGCCAGCACCCATCACCCCTCTACCAATCGAGATCCAAAGCAAATCATCCTTAGCGGCACAAATTAAGGCTCCAGCAACAAATAAGGATAGCCCCCATAAAACGACCTTTTTTCGGCCGATTCGATCAGAAAGTCTGCCTAAGGGGATGTGAAAGCAAGCCTGAACAATATTAAAAATACCCAATGCCAGCCCTATTAATAAGGCTTGGTCGCCTCCAGGTAAGTCTTTGGCATGAATGCTAAAGACAGGCAAAAGCAAGAAAAGGCCCAGCATACGAAGGCCAAAGATGCCTGCTAAGGCAAGAGCGGAGCGAAGTTCAGAAGAATTCATGGGAAAGAGCTATATTAACAAGTTACGCTAAAAAATCATGAATAACGAAATTAAAATCCGTGGTGCTCGCACTCACAACCTCAAAAACATCAATCTCGATATCCCCAGAGAAAAGTTAGTTGTTCTGACTGGTCTATCGGGGTCAGGTAAAAGCTCCCTAGCTTTCGATACGCTCTATGCGGAAGGTCAGCGTCGCTATGTAGAATCGCTTTCTGCCTATGCCCGCCAGTTTTTACAACTAATGGAAAAACCCGACGTCGATACGATTGAAGGTCTGTCACCAGCAATCTCGATTGAACAAAAAGCCACTAGTCATAACCCACGCTCTACTGTGGGCACTGTCACCGAAATACATGATTACCTACGCCTTTTGTTTGCTCGTGCTGGCACACCACACTGCCCAGATCACGATTTACCTTTAGAGGCACAAAGTGTTTCGCAAATGGTCGACACCGTGCAGGCAATGCCTGAAGATACGAAGCTCATGATTCTTGCGCCGGTAGTCAGTGAACGTAAAGGTGAATTTGTAGATCTCTTCCAAGACCTTCAGGCACAAGGCTTTGTTCGTTTTAGGGTGCGCTCTGGTGGTGGCACAGCAAATGCAGCAAAAGCAGAAATTTTTGAAGTTGATCAACTGCCTACACTGAAGAAGAACGATAAGCATTCAATTGAGGTTGTTGTAGATCGTATTAAAGTACGTCCTGATATTCAACAACGACTGGCTGAGTCTTTTGAGACCGTGCTGCGCTTGGCTGACGGTAAAGCCATGATCGTAAATATGGATACTGGCAAAGAGATGATTTTCTCGAGCAAATTTGCTTGCCCTGTATGCTCATATTCATTACAAGAACTTGAACCACGCCTATTTTCATTTAATAACCCAATGGGTGCCTGTCCTTCCTGTGATGGCCTAGGACATCAGTCCTTCTTTGATCCAAAACGGATCGTGGCACACCCTGATTTATCCCTTGCCTCTGGTGCAATTAAAGGCTGGGATCGTCGTAATCAGTTTTATTTCAAGCTACTTCAAACCTTGGCAAAGCACGGTGGCTTTGATGTTGAGAAGCCCTTTGAAACCCTCAACAAAAAACAGCAAGATCTGATCCTCTTGGGCTCTGGTGATATCACCATCCCATTTGAATACATCAATGAGCGTGGCAAAAATAGTACTCGTGAACATGCTTTTGAAGGCATTGTTGCAAACTTTGAAAGACGCTATCGTGAAACGGATTCAATGACAGTTCGCGAGGAACTGGCGCGTTATCAAAATGTACAAACCTGCCCAGAATGTAACGGTAGTCGCTTACGAAAAGAGGCACGTTTTGTAAAAGTAGGTGAGAAAAAGCAATCTCGCGCTATTTATGAAATCAGTGCCTTGCCACTGAAAGAAGCAAAAGAATATTTTGAAGCCCTCGATTTAAAAGGTGCTAAACGCGAAATCGCCGATAAGATTGTGAAAGAAATCAGTGCACGTCTACGTTTTTTAAACGATGTTGGACTGGATTATCTTTCGCTCGAGCGCAGTGCTGACACTCTCTCTGGTGGTGAGGCGCAGCGTATTCGTCTAGCATCACAAATCGGCTCCGGCTTAACGGGTGTCATGTATGTGTTAGACGAACCGTCGATTGGATTGCATCAACGGGATAACGATCGCTTGATTGGGACCTTAAAACATCTACGTGACCTAGGTAATAGCGTGTTAGTAGTTGAGCATGATGAAGATATGATCCGAGCGTCTGACTGGGTGATTGATATCGGCCCAGGTGCCGGGGTGCACGGTGGTGAAATTGTCGCGCAGGGCACGCCAGCGGAAGTTGAAGCAAACCCTCGCTCTTTGACTGGTGACTATCTGGCTGGTCGCGCAGCGATTGCGATTCCAGAAAAGCGTATTCCAGTCAATGACCGTTTCTTAGAAATTATTGGTGCGCGTGGTAATAATTTGCAATCTGTTCATGCCAAGATTCCAGTAGGACTTCTCACTTGCGTAACAGGTGTTTCGGGCTCTGGTAAATCTACCTTGATTAATGACACCCTGCATCATGCTGTTGCACAACATCTATATGGCTCTAATGCTGAACCTGCAGCCCATGAAGCTATGAAAGGTCTAGAGCATTTTGACAAAGTCATTAGCGTAGACCAATCACCGATCGGCAGAACGCCACGCTCAAATCCAGCAACCTATACAGGACTTTTTACACCGATCAGAGAGCTGTTTGCCGGAGTGCCAGCATCGCGTGAGCGTGGTTATGAAGCTGGACGTTTCTCCTTTAACGTCAAAGGGGGCCGATGTGATTCTTGCGAAGGCGATGGCGTTCTTAAAGTAGAAATGCATTTCTTGCCAGATGTTTATGTTCCCTGTGATATCTGTCACAGTAAACGCTATAACCGTGAAACTCTCGATATTCGCTACAAAGGTAAAAATATTCATGAAGTACTGTCGATGACAATCGAGCAGGCACATGAGTTCTTTGAAGCAGTGCCAGTAGTAAAACGAAAACTCAAAACCCTGCTTGATGTTGGATTGGGTTATGTAAAGCTAGGACAAAGTGCTACCACCTTATCTGGCGGTGAAGCACAACGCGTGAAATTATCCCTTGAACTCTCCAAGCGTGATACGGGTAGAACGCTCTATATCTTGGATGAGCCAACAACAGGTCTGCATTTCCATGATATTCAGCTTCTTCTGACAGTGATTCAGACTCTCAAGAAGCAAGGAAACACAATCGTCATCATTGAGCACAACTTAGATGTGATTAAGACTGCCGATTGGATTATTGACCTTGGGCCTAAGGGCGGGGCTGGTGGCGGACAAATTATTGCTACTGGAACCCCAGAAGATGTTGCTAAGAACGCAGCCAGTTTTACTGGACACTACTTGGCAGCACTTTTGACACGTAAAGCCCCTACTACCAAGAAGAAGAAATAAGCTCAGAGTAATTTAGCTTCGGCTAAATCAGTTGCCTCTGAATTACCTGAGATCACCAAAATATCATTCGCTTCTAGGCGCAAGTCTGGAGATAGGCTCAGCTTTACATAATCAGAGTTCTGGCCTTTGCGTCTTACTGCCTGGACGCTCACACCCTCATTTTCTATGTGAAGCTCACCAAGCGTCTTACCAACTGCTTGTGATTTTGGCAGCAAGGTAATCGAATGTAGCCTCCAAGATTCATTAGAACCAAAATCATCGTCAGCTGAGCCACGGAAGTAGCCCCTTAATAAGCTATAACGCTCTTCTCTAGCAGTAGTAATTCTTCTTACCACTTTACGCATCGGCACACCCATAATGAGTAGCACATGGGAAGCAATCATCAGACTACCCTCAATCAGCTCAGGCACAACCTCGGTTGCACCTGCCGCCTGTAGCTTAGCAATATCAGCATCATCTCGAGTACGAACCAGCACTGTCATTCCCGGTCGTAATTGCTCGACTTGTCTCAGTACACGTAAGCTTGCGACAGTATCTGCATAGGTAATGACTACTGCCTTAGCGCGATTAAGACCTGCCGCATTGAGATAATTTTCGCGACTTGCATCGCCATAGACCACATTGTCACCGGCAGCTGCTGCCTCCTTGACTCGATCAGGATCTAAGTCCAAAGCAATATAAGGAATCTTTTCTTGATCAAGCATACGAGCCAAACTTTGCCCCGAACGTCCAAATCCGCAAATCACAACATGGTTTTCATTACGAACACTTTTTGCAGCTACGCGTGTTAACGCCAGAGATTGTAGTAACCATTCATTACTTGAAAAACGCATTGCTATCCGGTCGCTATATTCAACTAAGAATGGAGCGCAGAACATGGAGATCAACATCGCCGCTAGCACTGCCTGGCTAAGTATTGGATCAATTAAATCTAAGCCATCGATTTGGGTTAATAGAACGAAACCGAATTCGCCCGCTTGCGCCAAACATAAACCCGTACGAATCGATACACCCAAGCTAGAACCAAAGGCCCGGGAGAGAATGGCAATCAATCCAAACTTAAATACTAGTGGGCCTATCAGCAGCAGCAAAACTAAGACCCACTGTTCCCGAATCACATTGAAATCGAGCAACATCCCAATCGTAATAAAGAAAAGGCCTAGAAGCACATCACGGAAAGGTTTAACGTCTTCTTCCACTTGATGGCGATAAGGTGTTTCAGAAATCAACATGCCTGCCAAAAATGCTCCCAGCGCCAATGACAAACCAAAATACTCAGTTAAACCAGCCATACCCAAAACAATGAGAAGGAGGTTGAGCATGAATAACTCTTGTGAACGCAACTTTGCAACCAATCTGAACCAGCGACTCATCAACGATTGGCCGATGAAGAAAATCAAGATCAAGGCAATCGAAATCTTGATAGATGCGGTTGTCAAGGCAACAAATAAATCTGTAGGGTTTTTTCCAAGCGATGGCAACAAGATCAGTAAAAAGACCACAGCCAAATCTTGAAATAGCAAAATACCAACAACATTTCGACCATGCTCAGCCTCTAATTCAGCACGGTCAGAAATAAGCTTGGTCACAATCGCAGTTGATGACATTGCTAAAGCACCACCCAATGCAATTGCTGCTTGCCAAGAAATTGGATATACCCAATTCATCAGAAAGCTTGCTGGTACCGTCAACAAGATAGTCAAAATGACTTGGCTGCCACCAAGGCCGAATACGATCGAACGCATTGCCCTTAGCTTATGAAGGTTAAATTCCAGGCCAATTGAGAACATCAAGAAAACTACCCCAAATTCCGCTAGATACTTGACGGTGGCCGTATCGCTTGCCAAACCCAAAGCATGGGGGCCTATCAAGACCCCAATGGCTAAATAGCCCAAAATAGGGGGTAAGCCAAAATAGCGGAAAATAACCACTCCGGCCACACCAGAGGCCAAGAGAATGAGAGTTAAATGAAGGACTGACGGCATATACTTACTCGATGATAGCTAAGACTCGTGAACGAACCCTAAAGCTTGCGCGCGACACCCTCACTATTGAGGCTGCAGCCCTGCAAACTATGCGTGATCGCCTGGAAGGGGCCAATGCTGATGCCCTTGTCCTTGCAGTAGATCTCTTGCATGGCTGCAAAGGCCGTATCGTCGTCTCAGGCATCGGTAAATCAGGCCATATTGCTCGCAAAATTGCCGCCACATTTGCCTCCACTGGTTCACCCGCCTTTTTCGTACACCCCGCTGAAGCCAGCCATGGTGACTTAGGAATGGTGACGCGTGATGATGTCTTTGTGGCTCTTTCCAATTCAGGGGAAACTGAGGAGCTCCTCATGATTGTTCCCATCGTTAAGCGAACTGGCGCGAAACTAATTGCCCTTACAGGCGCACCACAATCTTCACTCGCTAAATTAGCAGACGCCCACCTTGATACCAGTGTAGAAAAAGAGGCGTGTCCATTAAATCTAGCGCCCACCACCAGTACTACCGCAACCTTAGCAATGGGTGATGCCCTAGCCGTTGCTCTGTTAGATGCCAGAGGATTTGAAGCGGAAGATTTTATCCGCTCACACCCTGGTGGCAGATTGGGTCGCAAACAATTGATGCATGTTAGTGAAGTGATGCGCCCCCTTGAAGATACGCCGAAGATTTCTATCAATGCCACACTTCAAGAGGCCTTATTAGAAATGACATCTAAACGGATGGGCATGGTAATTACCTTAGATGATGCAAAGAAGGTTACTGGAATCTTTACTGATGGTGACTTACGTCGCCTACTAGAAAAAACAAGCAATCTTGATGGCGTGACTATCAAGGATGCAACTACTTCTAAGCCACGCACTATCCCACCTGAGTTGATTGCCGAAGAAGCTATTGAGATGATGGAAAAGCATCGTATCAATCAGCTAGTGGTAACAGATACTTCAGGCACTCTTTTGGGAGCGCTCAACCTACATGACTTGTTTGCAGCCAAAGTTATTTAACGATGCCGAACGCTTTTAGCACCCACGTCACAAACCCTAGTACTGAATACCCACAAGCCTGGGAGCGAGCGAGCAAGGTCAAGCTACTAGTCCTAGATGTAGATGGCGTGTTAACCAATGGTCAAGTATGGATTGGCGCTGACGGAAAGGAAGCCTTGAAAGCTTTTGATATTCAAGATGGCTTAGGTATCAAATTATTAGAGCAATCTGGTATTCCAACAGCCATCATTACTGGTCGTCATTCCAAAATGGTATCAGCCCGTTGCGAAGAGCTCGGAATTAAACAGGTGCATATGGGAGTTGAAAATAAAGCGCTTGCTTTAGATCAGATACTCAAATCTATGGGGATGACTCCAAAAGATTGTGCTGTGATGGGTGATGACTGGCCAGATCTTGCCATGATGAAGAGTGCTGGTTTTCGTGTTTGCCCAGCACAGGCTCATGAGTCAGTAAAAGAGTATGTCCATTTCGTAACTACTCGTGCAGGCGGAAATAGCGCAGTGCGCGAAGTATGTGATCTCATACTGAAAGCCCAAAACCGTTACGAAGAACTTTTGAATAAGGCTTGTCAGTAAGTCATGGTATTGAATTCTCAAAAAATCAAAGTAGGAGTCTTTCGTGCGCTCCTAGGCTTGATGCCTCTGCTACTAATGGGGCTACTGACGCTGCTGACTTTTTATTTGGTTGAAAAAAATACTCCTCAAGAAAAAAAAACAACCCTTGAGCGCGTGCGACTTCACGAGCCTGATTACACTATTGTGGATGGAACATTGACTGCCCTAAATGAGCTTGGAACCACTAAGTATCGAGTCACCGGCAAAAAACTAATCCATTACGATGATGACGCCTCAATGGATGTTCTGACACCTCGCATGCGGCTCTTTCAACTCAATAAGGCGCCAGTCACTGTGAAAGCGGATACTGGGCACATAGATGGTGATGTCACCATTATGGATTTATACGATAATGCGCAAATCTATCGCCCTGCACAAGCGGCTACAGAGACCCAAGCAGCAAGTGCCCGAATGCTGGCTGCTTCAAGTTATTTCAAGGTATTTATTAACGATGACATTATTGAGACCGACAAGCCGATGATCCTCGAACAAGGCATGTCCACCATGAACTCCACGGTAGGGGGAACTTTCAATAATGTTGATCAGAGTATGAGGCTTTTAGGTAGAGTAAAAGGTCGTATTGAGCGCGCGCCAAAGGAAGCTCAATAGCATGCAAAGCCTTAAGATTAATCTGCCTTTTGCTTTGCTATGCCTAGCCTTAGTAGTTGTTAATGTATTTCAACTGGCCTATGCGGAAAAGGCTGATCAGGATAAGCCCATCATTCTTGAGGCGGACAAAGTATTTGGCAATGATACGACGCAAGTTTATGACCTCAATGGAGATATATTGCTAGTCAAAGGTAGCATCATCGTCACTGGTGAAGATGGTCAAATTCGAATTGATCCTCAGGGCTATGAATTTATTGACGTTAAGGGTACTCCTGAAGCAGTCGCCACCTTTAGACAACGTCGCGAAGGACGCGCTGATGAATTTATGCAAGGTCGAAGTGCTCATGCCACCTATGATGCAAAGACAGAGTTGCTCACACTCACTGGTGATGCCACTCTAAGGCGCCTTCTGAATATGCAAATGCTCGACAAGCTGACTGGCTGGAAAATTGAATACGATGATGTAAAGCAGTACTATCGAGTCATACCCCCAAAAGATATAAAACCTGATGACCTGCCCGTGGCAAGAGCAATTCTCACCCCAAGACGAAAAGTGCTATTAGAGAAATGACAGCGGATTTAGATCAAACCAATAATTCACCAACCCTTACTGCGCAACACCTGCAGAAACGTTATGGCTCCAGAACTGTTGTGCGTGACGTATCCGTACAAGTAAAATGCGGTGAGGTAGTTGGCCTACTAGGGCCAAATGGAGCGGGTAAAACGACCTCTTTTTACATGATTGTGGGCTTAGTTCCCTTAGATGGCGGCAATATCGTGCTCGATGGCGCAGATATTACCCAACTACCCATTCATGAGCGAGCACGCATGGGTCTCTCCTACCTACCTCAAGAGGCGTCGGTATTTCGTAAGCTCAATGTTGCCGAAAATATTCAAGCCGTACTAGAGCTGCAAGTACAAGGCGGTAAGCGATTAAGCAAGGCAGCAATTGCACAACGTCTTGATGAGCTCTTAGGTGAATTACAAATCACTCATCTTCGTAACAACCCAGCACTATCTCTTTCGGGAGGCGAAAGGCGGCGCGTAGAAATTGCTAGAGCACTAGCCTCTTCACCAAAATTTATTTTGCTAGATGAACCATTTGCGGGCGTTGACCCTATTGCCGTTGGGGAAATTCAGAGGATTGTCCGCTTTCTGCGTGACCGCCAAATTGGGGTTCTGATTACTGACCATAACGTTCGAGAAACCCTGGGAATTTGTGATCACGCCTACATCATTAGCGAGGGTAGCGTTTTGGCTGAAGGTAAGCCTGATCAAATTATTCAAAACGACGCTGTGCGAAGAGTTTATCTAGGCGAAAACTTCCGGATGTAAGCCAGATGGGCTTCCCAGCCTGATACGCAATAAAAAAGTGCTTCCCCCCTTGGTTTTCAACAAATTCGCTGATACGCTGGAGGTTCATGAGCTTCCTTCCCAAAGCGATACCTCCAGAATTTCAGGGGCTTGCTGCGCACCCCGGGCATGAGCATGCGCACGCACTTTTAAAAGGAGTTGCTGATGAATCTCAAAATTAATAGCCATCATGTGGAAGTTACCCCCGCCATGCGCACTCACCTTGAGGCTGGCTTAGCCAAAATTCGAAAGCACTTTGACCATGTCATTGATGCTTCAGCCTTTCTGCTTGTCGATAACGCCAAAGAAAAGGATCTCCGTCAAAGCGCTGAGATCACCCTCCACCTCAAGGGCAAGGAACTTTTTGCCGAAGCTCATCATGCAGACCTCTACCATGCGATGGACTCAGTCGTCGATAAACTCGAGCGTCAAGTCGTAAAACACAAGGAAAAGATTCAAGATCATCATCACGATAAGCATTTTGAGTGATTTGGTGCGTCAGGACACCTATAATCATTGAATATGAATGTCCTGACTCATCTTTTTGCCCTTGACTGCATTGCATTAGATAGCCCTGCTAATAACAGAGGAGATGCATTTGCAGCCGCAGGGGAATTATTTTCTAAGCAAGTTGGTATTGACTCAAATGCAGTAGTTGGCTTTCTCAATGCGCGTGAAGATTTGGGATCTACGGCTCTAGGGGCCGGCGTTGCCATTCCTCATGGTCGCGTTAAAGGTCTAAAGCAGCCAATTGCTGCCTTCATACGATTAAAAAATGCGATTGATTTTGCTGCCCCCGATGGTGAGCCAGTATCTATTTTGATTTTTTTACTAGTCCCCGAAAAAGCGACCCAACAACATCTTGAAATTTTGTCTTCGATTGCGCAACTTTTATCAGATTCGGATGCTCGTCAATTTTTATCCTCTTCAAACGAGCCCAGCAAAGTATGTAACTTGCTTCAACAGTGGGGTTTACCAAAATGACTCAACCCTTACTCTTAGATGGAGTCACTGCCCAACAGATTTTTGATGATAATGTTTCCGATCTCAAGCTTTCTTGGATTGGCGGCCTAGAAGGTGCCGACCGCACCTTTCCACCTGAAGCAGTCAAGGCAGCCGCAGCCAGCTCAGATTTGGTAGGCCACTTAAATCTGATTCATCCTAGTCGCATCCAAATCTTTGGTGAACAAGAGGTTGACTATCACGCAGCACTTGAGCTCGAGCAAAAGCAAGAGCAAATCTTTAGCTTAATTTCAAAAACGCCACCATGTGTCATCGTTGCAGATGGAAAATCTGCGGATCCCGACCTACAACTCTTTTGCCAACGGTCATCTACTCCGCTATTTACTACTAGTATTTCTGCTGCTGAGGTGATTGATCATCTGCGTATTTACTTAACCAAAATTGGTGCGCCTCAAATTACGATGCATGGCGTATTCATGGATATTTTGGGTTTAGGGGTATTGCTTACTGGCGAATCTGGACTAGGTAAAAGTGAATTAGGTCTAGAGCTTATTTCTCGCGGCCATGGCTTAGTTGCCGATGATGCGGTTGACTTTGCCAGACTAGGTTCAGACTATATTGAAGGCCGCTGTCCAATTATTCTGCGCAACTTACTGGAAGTGCGCGGGCTAGGCTTATTGGATATTCGCACTATTTTTGGCGAAACTGCTGTTCGTCGTAAATTGAAATTACGGCTGATTGTTCAGTTGGTCCGAAGAACGGATGGCGAATTCGAAAGATTGCCATTGGAAGCTCAACACATCGATGTCCTAGGCGTACCAATTCGTACAGTCAAAATCCAAGTGGCTGCAGGTCGCAACTTAGCCGTACTGGTTGAGGCGGCTGTACGAAATACGATTTTGCAATTACGTGGCATTGATACTCTAAAAGAATTTATGGAGCGCCAGCGTTTACAAATGAACGCTGAAGCCGACTCAACGAAATCACAAGGGCGCCTGCTTTAAATCATGCAAATCAATCTGATTACCGGAATATCAGGCTCAGGTAAATCAGTAGCCCTAAGAGCTTTTGAGGATGCGGGTTACGACTGCGTAGACAATCTCCCAGTTTCTTTATTAGAAAATCTCATCAGCACTCTCGAAAATGAAAAATGTGAACGTGTTGCTGTTGCCATAGATGCACGTCGCGGCCAATCGATTGAAGAGCTTCCGTCAATTTTAGAGAACTTAGGACGCAATCATCAGGTAAGGGTAGTCTTTTTAAATGCTAATACCAATACTTTAGTGCAGCGTTTCTCAGAAACAAGACGTCGCCATCCTCTATCTACCAATGCAGAACAGTCACAATCAGCAACACTCATTGAGGCGATCGATAAGGAGCGTCAGCTTCTAGAGCCATTGCGTAATCAAGCTCACAGCATTGATACGAGTAATATTCCAGCTCATGCATTACGCTCCTGGATTCGGGATTTACTCCAAGATAAGCCTCTTGGACTGACAATCATTTTTGAATCCTTTGGTTTCAAAAAAGGGGTTCCCAGTGAAGCTGATTTGGTTTTTGATGTTCGTTGTTTACCTAATCCGCACTACGACAAAATCTTACGCCCTCTGACAGGTAACGATAAACCCGTTAAAGAATTCTTAGAAAAAATTCCGGAAGTAGTCAGCATGGAAAGTGACATCATTCAATTCATAGATAAGTGGTTGCCGCACTATATTGCCGATGGACGAAGCTATTTAACTGTTGCTATCGGTTGCACTGGTGGCCAACACCGCTCTGTTTATCTAGTGAATCGCATTAGCAAACACTTTAGAGCCCAAAAAGAACTGGTTAACTTGCAGCTTAATTTTTTAGACCGCCACCGCGAACTAGACTCAATTGCTGTAAAAGAACTTTGATTGGTTGCGGTAATCCGTAACGCCCCAATTGTGATAGCTCTACCCACTTTAAGTCTGTATTTGAAAATTCAAGTGGCTTAGATAAGCTAGCTTCCCATATCTGCATCCATAGACGACGATGAGTAAAGACATGTTTAATTTGCTCACCCCGAATGAGCTTTTGAGATGACTTTAATAAGGTAGCAATCTTTTCATTCGGCAATGCTGCTGCCAGCAAATCTTTTGTGTTGATATCTAAGACCTGTATGGCTGATATTCTTGGCTTCCAAGGCGACTCAGGGAGAGACCAGAGACCACCCCAAATTGCTTTGCTTGCCCGCTTTTGCAACAAAACAGAATTGCCACTTCTCATCAAAAGCATGTCGCAATTCAATTCTGGAGATTTTGCTTTCACTTTTTTTTGCGGAAATAACAAAACCTGATCGCTCAAGTTCGCTTGGCATTCCTTCAAATAAGGACATTTCCGCTCGCCACTGAAACAGACCGGTTTCCGTGAAGTGCACCAGGTTGCGCCAAAGTCCATCAAGGCCTGGGTATAAATAGGCATATCTGCTGGCTTACTAGGCAATAGATCTTCGGCCAATTCCCAGAGCCGCTCATTTAC
The DNA here is from genome assembly GCF_040400325.1 of Polynucleobacter sp. Lineage (GTDB taxonomy): Bacteria > Pseudomonadota > Gammaproteobacteria > Burkholderiales > Burkholderiaceae > Polynucleobacter. The sequence goes on along the minus strand of NZ_JBBAQK010000008.1, from coordinate 10,564 downwards.
TGCCTTATCTTGCAATGCTCCGTCTACTGCAAAAATACGCGCCAGAATACGTTTGACGTTCGCATCGAGTATGGGAGCTCGCTCATGAAAAGCAAAGGCAGCAATCGCGCCTGCAGTTGAGCGCCCAATACCTTTGAGTTGCTCTAACAAGAGAGGATCGCTCGGAAATTTTCCAGAAAATTGCTCGACCACCTGACCTGCACAAGCATGCAAATTTCTCGCGCGGGAGTAATAACCTAATCCAGCCCACTCTGCTAATACTTCATCAATATCAGCAGCGGCTAATTTTTTCACCGTCGGAAAGCGCTTCATAAAACGCGGGTAGCGCTCTAATACGGTTGCTACTTGTGTTTGCTGCAGCATAATTTCTGAAACCCAAACCGCATAAGGATCACGGTTACCTTGCCAAGGTAATCCAGAACGGCCATTTTGCTGATGCCAAGCAATTAATTTTTTAGAGAACTGCTTCATCAACGCTTTTGGCATTGCGGGCAGAAATAGGTGGAGCGCTGCCCCTGCACAATTTGCTTGATAGGGGTTTTACATACCTTACAGGGCTGATCCTTACGATCATAGGCCTTGGTTTGTACCATGAAGTATCCAGGATTACCTTCGCTATTGACAAAATCTTTCAAACTACTACCACCAGCATCAATCGCCTTTTGCAATATAAAGCGCACTGCATTGGCCAAACGAATACATTCAGGGCGAGTTAATTTTCCAGCCGCTTTAGCAGGATGAATCTTTGCCTCGAATAGACTTTCTGAACAATAAATATTACCGACGCCAACTACTGCTTGACCCGCTAATAAAAACTGTTTCACTGCAATACTGCGTCTGCGAGACCGCTCATACAAAATCCGGCCACCCAGCTCCCCAGCAAACTCTGGAGCAAATGGTTCTGTACCCAACTTTTGTAACAAGGCATTTTTATCAATCGTGCCTTTTGTATTCGGGTGCCATAAAACTGCACCAAACTTTCTGGGATCGTGCAAACGCAAACTCAACTTGCCGAACTCAAAAGTGACTCGATCATGTGGCTTTAACAAATCTGAACTGGGCAATACCCGCAGGGTTCCCGTCATCCCCAAATGCAAGAGTAAATATCCCGTATCTAATGCCATTAGCAAATACTTGCCCCTGCGCTCGATTGAGTGGACTTTTTGATCCTGCAAGATCTTGGGCAAATTGCGTGGTACTGGCCAACGTAGGCGCCCATCAATCACTTTGACGGCGCTAATCTTGCGCCCTATCAAATGAGGGGCAATACCTAATCGGGTGACTTCTACCTCTGGAAGTTCTGGCATCAATGGATTGTAGATTCGCAGATTAGAATGTGCTTATGAGTAAATTAAGACTAAAGCCACTTTTGCAAGTTTTGCTGGTCACTTTTCTGGCTGCAGGACTGATTCTTCCAGCCCAGGCCCAAAGTAACGGCCTTGAGTCTGGGGAGGCTGTTTTTGAGGTCCTCGCCTCTGAGATTGCCTTGCAACGTGGGGAAGCAGGGCTTGCCTTTAATACTTATCTAGAGATGGCTCGCCAGTACAACGACCCTCGCCTAGCCCAAAGAGCCATGGAAATTGCCATTACGAATGGCTCCCCTTCATTAGCGCTTCAGGCAGCTCAATCTTGGGATAACTTAACGCCCGCCTCGGATACCAAACCCAAAGAAGTCCTAGTTACCCTGCTGATCCTCAGTGACCGCTGGTCAGATGCTATTAAGCCTGCGATTAATTTATTAAAGCAACAAACCCCCGCTCAACAAGAAAATACATTAAAGCAATTACAAAGTTTGCTTGGAAAAGCAAAAAATGAATCGGAAGCTTTGAATGCTTTTTATGAAATCGCCTCTACGATCAAGCTTTCACCAAACGACGCTACCCTGGTATACACCTATGCAATGGCAGCAGAAAAAGTGGGTCGTTTAGATGTCATGGAAAAAACATTACGTGAAATTTTGAGTAAAAATCCGAATGATGTAAATGCACTGAATGCTTTAGGTTATTCATTAGCAGACCGTAATCTCAAATTATCTGAAGCCTTTATCTTGATCAACAAGGCTCATCAACTATCACCAAAGGATGGCTTTATCTTAGATAGCCTAGGTTGGGTCAATTTTCGTCTTGGTAAAAATGCCATTGCTTTGGAGCAGCTCCAACAAGCATTTAATATAAAACCTGAGGCTGATATTGCTGCGCATACTGGTGAAGTATTGTGGGTCATGAACCAACCAGAGCAAGCGGAAGAGATGTGGCGACAAGGGCAAAAATTAGATGCTAATAATTCAACCTTAAAAGAAACTTTAAAACGTTTAAAGCCCACCTGGTCAGTCTCAGAGCGAGTCTCCAAGGGTTCTTGGGATGGTCGCTTTGCAGTGAAAGTCACGGGTCTAACTAATACCCAAAATCAAGGTGGATCTGGTGGTTTTACTTTGACGCAAGATGAACTAAAAGACATCCTAGAAATACGTAATCCCGTTGGAGGTGCAATAGCCAAAATTACGATTACTCCAGGGGAAGCTAGTCTTGAACGCGATGGTAAAGTGGTCACAGCCGTTGATGCGGACTCTCTTGTGCAAAATACTTTAGGTCTTCCCCTGCCTGCGCGTGGCTTATCCGATTGGTTGCGCGGCCAAATACGTCCCGGCAGTAACGCAAGCGTAGAAAGAAATAGCAAAGGACAAGTCAGCAAAATTGATCAAGATGGTTGGAATTTAATTTACAGTTGGGATGATTCAAATCGCTTAGAAAAGTTATTGATGACTCGTAACTCTAATGTGGGGTCGATTGATATTCGCTTAGTATTTGATCGCCCTGATGACTAAATTATCTTTACAAACTCTAGAGCTACATTCGCCAGCTAAATTAAATCTCTTTCTACATATTATTGGTCGCAGATCTGATGGATATCATTTACTGCAATCCGTATTTCAACTCATTGATTGGTGCGATACGGTCACCCTTAAACTCATTCCCCAAAATGAAGTACGGCGCATTGATCCTATTCCCGAGCTTGCGCCAGAGCAAGATTTAGTAGTACGCGCTGCAAACTTACTAAAAGATTTTTGCCATACTCAAACTGGTGTTGAAATTAGTCTTCAAAAAAATATACCGATGGGTGCTGGTTTAGGTGGAGGCTCTTCAGATGCAGCCACAACCTTGATTGGCTTAAATGCTTTATGGGATCTAAAGTTAGATAAACAAACCTTAAGCATGTTGGGATTAAAACTGGGGGCCGATGTGCCCTTTTTCATCTTTGGAAAAAATGCCTTTGTTGAAGGTGTAGGCGAACAAATTCAAGAAGTTGCCTTGGAAACTCAAGACTTTTTAGTGATTTTTCCGAACCAAGGTATTGCCACTACAAGCATTTTTCAAGACCCTGAATTGACCCGAGATCATGCTCCGATTACAATTGACGGCTTTCTTGCGTCGCCAAAGTTTAAACAATCGAATGATTGTCAGGCAGTAGCGCTGCGAATATGCCCTGAAGTGAAGCAAGCTTTAGATTGGATTAGCCAGGCGGTACCGGGTTCTGAACCCAGAATGTCAGGCTCTGGAAGTAGCGTTTTTGCCGTTTTAGACCCTAAGACTGATAGCGCAAAACTCCAAAATCTTTTGCAAACGCTCCCCAAAGGGTGGGTGGGTAGGATTGTTCGGGGGTTAAATAAAAATCCCGCTTACAATTTGATTTCTTCAGAATGACCTGTAGGGGAATCGCCAAGCTGGTTAAGGCACTGGATTTTGATTCCAGCATGCGAAGGTTCGAATCCTTCTTCCCCTGCCAATACTGTAGAAATAACAAATAAAACACTCGACCCTAACCCTCATCGAAAAGCCTATGTCCGCCCACATGAACGCTGATTTATTGACTTTATTCACAGGCAACGCGAATCCCGTTTTGGCAAAGGCTGTTGCCAAAGAGCTAAATCTCCAAATGGGTAAAGCCTTTGTGGGTCGATTTTCGGACGGCGAAATTCAGGTTGAAATTCAAGAAAATGTCCGCGGTAAAAATGTAGTTGTTATTCAATCTACTTGCGCTCCAACAAACGATAACTTGATGGAGCTGATGATCATGATCGATGCTCTAAAACGAGCATCAGCAGGCCGTATAACCGCAGTGATTCCCTACTTTGGATATGCAAGGCAGGATCGTCGCCCACGCTCTGCCAGGGTCGCTATTTCGGCACGTATCGTTTCCAACATGTTGCAATCGGTTGCCGGCATTGAAAGGGTTCTGACGATGGATCTGCATGCGGACCAAATTCAAGGCTTCTTTGATATTCCCGTTGATAACATTTATTCCTCCCCAGTTCTTTTGGCTGACTTACAGGCCCAGAAGAGCCAAAAAGACCTCATTGTTGTTTCTCCAGATATCGGAGGCGTTGTTCGAGCCCGTGCTATGGCCAAGCAATTAGGCACAGATTTGGCGATTATTGATAAACGACGCCCCAAAGCGAATGTCTCTGAAGTAATGCACCTTATAGGCGAAGTAGAAGGCCGTCATTGCGTCATCATGGATGACATCATTGATACTGGTGGAACCCTCTGTAAGGCTGCTGAAGCCCTTAAAGAGCGTGGCGCTAAGGGTGTTACCGCCTACTGTACTCACGCTGTCCTATCTGGCGGAGCAGTGGCTCGTATTGCCTCTTCCAAATTAGATGAATTAGTGGTTACTGACACTATTCCCTTGACTCCAGAAGCCATGAAAGAGCCAAAAATACGTCAGCTCAGTGTGGCGCCTATCTTGGCCGAAACTTTGTCCCGTATCAGTAAGGGCGATTCGGTCATGTCCATGTTTGCGGAATAAGCTCAAAATACAGTTTTATCCCGCTTTTTGGTAGTTTTGAGGCATTTGTAGGCAAAAATCTCCATTCCCACGATATAATCGAAGGCTTTTCCGTTTGGTCGCGAACGGAAATTAACCTTAAAAGGGAATTAAATATGAAAGTTGTAGCCTTTGAAAGAAGCGTACAGGGAACGGGTGCGAGCCGCCGTCTGCGCAATTCCGGTAAAACTCCGGGAATCGTTTACGGTAGTAAAGATCCAGCCTTGGTCATTGAGTTAGACCATAACGCACTGTTTCATGCTCTCCGCAAGGAAGCATTTCACTCATCTATTTTGGATTTGGAAGTTGGCGGCAAGACACAACAAGTGTTGTTGCGCGATTACCAAATGCATCCATTTAAACCATTGGTATTGCACATTGACTTCCAGCGCGTATCTGCGACTGAGAAAGTCCATATGCGCATTCCATTGCACTTCACTAATGCTGAAACTTCAACTGCTGTAAAGCTGCAAGGTGCTGTTATTAGTCATATCCTCAACGATCTCGAGGTGTCTTGCTTACCAGCAGACTTGCCTGAGTTTATTGAAGTGGACTTGAGCAAAATTGAAGTGGGTCACTCTATTCACGCTAAAGACGTTACATTGCCAAAAGGCGTTGCATTGGTATTGCACGTTTCACAAGAGAATCCAGTGATTGCAAACGCACGTATTCCATCTGTTAAAGCCGCTGAAACTGAAGAAGTTGCAGCGCCTGCTGCAGCCCCAGCAGCTGCTCCTGCTGCGGATACCAAAGATAAGGCCTAATGATTTAAAGCTGCCTACTATGCAAAAGAAGGCCCGCGCAAGCGGGCTTTCTTTTTTCTCTTTTGTGCAAAAGCACTTATATCTTTAAACTCCCACCATGACTAAATTAATTGTTGGCCTAGGCAATCCAGGAGACGAGCACGAAGATGATCGACACAATGCCGGATTCTGGTTTGTTGATGCCTTGGCAAAACAATCAGGCGTCCGCTTTGAAACCGAAAAACGCTTTCATGGAAAAGTGGCCAAAGGCAAATGGGAAGGGAGTGATATTTATCTTCTCAAGCCTAACACTTACATGAATTTGAGTGGGCAAGCCGTTGGAGCACTCTGTCGTTTTCATAAAATCACAGCAGCAGAAATATTAGTGATTCAAGATGAGCTAGATTTAAAGCCAGGCACGGCTCGGATTAAATTAGGTGGTGGTACTGGGGGGCACAATGGCTTAAAAGATATCCAAGCCCACCTGGGAACCCCTGATTACTGGCGCTTGCGCCTTGGCATTGGTCACCCAAGAGACTTAGCTGGTGATGGACAAGCCATGGATGTAGCAGATTACGTTTTACGTAGACCGCAACGATCAGAACAAAATCAGATTGATGAGAGCATTAAAAATGGCTTAAAAATTTTGCCGCTTTTCTTAAAAGGTGATGTAGCGGGTGCCATGCTGGAGTTGCACTCTAAGACTTAAGCCGACTGAGCCTTTTTCTTAGTCAGCAGTAAATTGTATTTAGCCATTAGTTGCATTTGGTTTTCTTTATGCGCTGGATCAAATGGGATGCAGTCTACTGGGCATACCTGACGGCATTGAGGCGTATCGTAGTGCCCTACACATTCAGTGCACTTATCTGGGTGAATCTCATAAATCTCTAGGCCCATGTAAATCGCATCATTGGGGCACTCGGGCTCACATACATCACAGTTGATGCATTCGTCCGTAATCATTAAAGCCATAGAGGGCTATTGACCTGACTTATTATTTAATTCGTTCGCAGCAGTCTTTTTGACTAGCCATTTTTCGACAGATGGAAAAACGAACTTACTAACGTCACCGCCCATGGAAGCAATTTCACGTACGAAAGTACCTGAAATAAATTGGTATTGGTCGGAAGGCGTTAAAAACAATGTCTCCACGTCCGGCAGTAGATAGCGATTCATACCAGCCATCTGAAATTCATATTCGAAATCAGACACCGCACGTAAGCCACGCACAATGACACGGGCATGATGATCACGAGCAAAGTCTTTTAATAAACCATTAAAGCCAACAACCTTTACATTCGAATAATGGCCCAATACTTCCTTGGCAATATCAATACGCTCTTCAAAAGTAAAGAAAGGATGCTTGCTACGACTGGAGGCAACGCCCACAATCAGCTCATCAAAAATACTAGATGCGCGACGGACTAAATCCTCATGACCACGAGTAAAAGGGTCAAATGTTCCTGGGTATACAGCGACAGTCATAAATCTCCTAAGGCTTTATCAGCTACAAGCAAGATTTTAGTCTCTTCTACTCCGAAATAGACAGGCTTTTACAGCCCCTAGCTCTAAGTATTTTCCACAATTCCACTGAGGAATCAGGGCTTCTACTTCCTCACGCCTTCGGCTGGCGGAAAACTCCACATAAATACCTCCGCCAGCGGAGTCGTCACAGACCCTGGATGCCTCAATGATCGAATGATCTAATAACGCAAAATCTTGGAAGGGAGGGTCTATAAAAATCAAATTGCTGGAAAGATCAGCTTGTTGCTTTAAAAACTCCAAACTATCTTTATGCAAGATTTCTACTACTCCAGAAACTGGTGTCGATAACAAAAGCTTTAGGTTTGCTTGCAAATTGACATAGGCTTTTTTATCTTTTTCTAAAAGAACTACCGTCTCTGCATTGCGGGAGGCCGCCTCAAATCCCAACGCACCGGTACCAGCAAATAAATCTAAGCAGCGTAAGCCACTTAAGTCTTGTCCAAGCCAATTAAATAGCGTTTCCCGAATCCGGTCAGTGCTTGGTCGTAGCCCAGGCAAATCCAATACCGAGAGCAAACGACTACGCCAAAGACCCCCGATGATTCTGACTTTCTTAGGTAGCTCAGTTTTTATTGATTTCTTAGCGGCTGTTTTATTCATGCACCATTAAGGAGAGGCTTTGCTCTTAGCACCCAAGACCACAATCTTCATACGATCCATCGCAAGATATTTTTGAAATGCAGTAGTCACTTGTTCTAGAGTAACTGCTTCAACCTGTTTAGTCCAAATCTCCATGGTATCGATAGGAAGATCATTCCAAGCAATCGAGGAAACGTTATCCAATAATTTACGATTGTTATCAATACGCAAAGGATAGCCATTGACTAGGTTCGACTTTGCAGCCACCAGCTCAGATACTGCAGGTCCGTCAGCAATAAACTTTGCAATCGTCGAACTGAGAACTTCAAGCGCTAGTGTTGCTTGATCATTTTTGGTTTGTAAGCCAGCTTGAAAAATACCAGCATCTTTTCCGGGGGCAAAGTAACTAGATACACTATAGGCAAGACCCCTCTTTTCTCGGACCTCAGACATCAAACGAGATACAAAGCCACCACCGCCCAGCACGTAATTGCCGACCAACAAAGAAAAATAGTCGGGATTATTGCGCGCAATGGCTGTCATGCCCATGACGATATGCGCCTGCTGACTATCGAACGGAATTTGAATTTCACGCTCTGACAAACCCTCTACAGGGGATCGTCCAAGCGTTGGCAATGCTGCGATAGCAGGTCCAGACTGTGGAAGCTTCTTTAATAATCGTTGCGCAATCTCGGCGGCTTGTACGCGATCGACATCCCCAACAATGCTAATGATGATCCGATCACCACGATAAAACGTTTTATGAAATTGCATTAAGTCAGAAACACTAACTGAACTCACCGATTTGACTGATGGAGAATTGCCTAAGGGATAGTTACCATAGACTGATTTTTTAAACCTACGATCGAGTACGAACTCTGGTTTTGTTTCTGCTTCAAGCAAATTAGTGATTGAGCGTTGTTTTTCACGCTCCAGAATTTTGGCATCGTATAAAGGCGAGCTGAGCATGGTCGCAGCCAATTGGACTGCTCTATCTCGCAAGTCTTTACGACTCAAGCTCCGAATACGCATGATCGTGCGTTCCCCGCCTGCCGATACGCCAATACTGGCACCCAAGTCAGCAATCTCATCAGCAATCTGTGCCTCAGTCCATACGCCCTTATCGCCACGCGCACCATAACTCATGAGGCCTGCAGCCATATCAGCTAAGCCACTCTTATTGCTTGGGTCATAGCGGTCACCAGCATCAATGCTGATTTCAATATCTACCATAGGTAAGGCTTTGGTTTGCACTAGAAATACCTTGGCACCTTTGTATGAGTCTAATTTTTCAATCGGCAAAATTGCGTATGCACTTTGGATAAGGCCTAGCGTCAGAATGACAAGCCATAATCCTCTATTGAGAGTGCGCATTATTTACTCCCCTTGGCTACTTCAGTTTTACGTGGCTGAGGATCCAATGTAGCAATTGTCAAACCTTCATCTACTAAATATTTTTTAGCTACTGCCTGTACCTGGGCTGGTGTAATGGTTTGCATTTTCTCCAACATGTAATCAATGTCTTTCCAAGAAAAGCCTGCCATCTCATTACTACCAATTTCCATTGCCTGTCCGAAGATCGAGTCTCGCTTATAGATTTGGTTAGACAGAATGCGCACTTTTATACGCTTGAGTTCAGACTCCAAAATTCCTTTTTGCTTGAGCTCTTCTAGGGCTTTTCGAATACTCACTTGTGCTTGGGCCACTGTCTTACCTTTAGCCATCGTTGCACCAATTAGAAATAACTCTGGCCCACGAGAAACCATGTCATAACCTACACCGACATCATTGACGACTTTCTCCTGCTTGACTAAAACTCGATTAAGGCGAGCATTGTCATATCCATCTAGGACGGCTGTTAAAAGTTCTAGGGCATATGGCTCTGGATCATCCAACTTACCTGGCTCAAGGCGGGGAACCTTCCAAGCCATCGATATCTGAGCGCTATCGGCTGGAGCCTTTACCTCTACTTGCTTGATACCTCTTTGGGGTGGCTCAATTTGCGGCTTACGCACTGGCAATTCATGGGGGGGGACAACACCATAATATTGTTGCACCAGCCTCAACATATTCTGTGGATCCACATCACCAGCGATAACAACAGTTGCATTATTTGGCGCGTACCAACTGCGATACCAATCGCGCGCATCCACTGCTCTCATATTCATTAGATCATTCATCCAGCCGATGACAGGATAACGATAAGGTGAACTCATAAAGGCTGTAGCCATTAATGACTCATTGAGAAGGCTGCTTGGATTATCTTCTGTACGAAGACGACGCTCTTCCATGATGACCTGAATTTCTTTATCAAACTCTGCATCATCAAAGCTCAGATTAGACATTCGGTCGGCTTCGAGCTTCATCACTTCCTCAAGCTTTGACTTTTCTACTTGCTGAAAATAGGCAGTGTAATCACGCGATGTAAATGCATTCTCACGACCACCCACTGCAGCAACTAAACGAGAAAAATCTCCTGACTTCACTTTTTTAGTGCCCTTAAACATCATGTGCTCAAGCACGTGAGCCACTCCTGTTTTGCCATTAGTCTCATCTATAGAGCCGGCGCGGTACCAAACCATATGAGCAACCGTAGGGGCGCGATGATCTTCCCTCACAATAAGTTTGAGGCCATTACTCAAATTAAACTCATGAGTTTGTGGAGGATTACCTGCCGAAGCCCATGCTAATGGGCTAACTAGTAGTAAGGAAAAGAAAAAACGGAGTAAATTAGAACGCATCTGCTAAATCACCATATCCCAAGAATTAAATTGATAAAATGCAAGGTTTAAATTGTATCGATTATGTTCGGCTTAAGTAAAACCCTCGGATCTCTTTTCAAATCTAGCCAGACTGATGAAGCTTGGTTTGAT
>NZ_JBBAQK010000007.1:0-116747 GCF_040400325.1 Polynucleobacter sp. | reverse complement strand
GTTACAGCGGCCCATCCAAGTGCCGGTGGCATCGCTCCTGAAAGCCCCCCAATCACAATATTTTGCGGTGTAGCAGGTTTTAATAGCCAGGTATAAATCACTGCATAACCTACAAATGTTGCCAATGTCAGCCACATTGTTAATGGGTTACAAAAAATCCACAAAATGATCATCCCGAGTGAGCCTAGGATGATTGAAAAAATGATGATGTGAAAAGGTGTCACCTCGCCGGTAGCTGATGGTCGCCAAGCGGTCCTTTTCATCTTGGCATCTACTGCTTGCTCTATCAAACAATTCACTGCAAAAGCAGCGCTAGCGAGTAACCAAATACCCACAATTCCGCCGATGAGGATGGGATAGGGGACCATGCCAGGGGTTGCCAAAAACATCCCTATGACTGCACAGAAGACCGCGAGCTGGGTCACTCTGGGCTTCGTTAAAACCCAGTATTGGCGCCAACGCGGCATAGCCACCTTTGCAGGTGATTGAGGGGCGCTCATAATGGCTTTGCCATCTTCATTTGAATTGGCGATTTCCATGAGGCCCACTGGCTCATTCTGACTAAACAGAATACTAAAGCGGCAGAGCCTCCGGTATGTAATAAAGCAGCCAATAAAGGCCACTGAAAAATGACATTAGAAATACCGGTAATCACTTGTAATAAAAGCAAGGCAATCAGTAGTTTGGCAAAACCCCTCAGGAGTGGTGTTGCTGGGGTTGATAAGCTATAGGCTTTTACACCTAAAAATCCTAGGCAGAACAAGACAAGCACAGCAAATACACGGTGGGCCCAATGAATCGTTTGTAGGGCTACTGGAGAGATAAACTCCCCTTGAGCATTAAGACCTAACTCACGCCATAGAGAAAAGCCTTCAGCCCAATCCGTTTCTGGCCAAGCGGAGCCTAAACAAGTTGGAAAATCGGGACATGCTAATACAGCATAATTTGTGCTGACCCACGCACCCAAAAAAACCTGCATGAACAGGATCAATAAAGAAATCACAATAAACAGGGCAGGCAAAGGACGAATGCGTAATGTACGAACAGAAGATCTAGCCTCTTCCCATGCTTGCTGTGCATAGGCAGTTAAACAAGCGAACAGAACTAAAGCCAGTATGAGATGAATCGTAACGATGATGGGTTGTAGTTTGAGTGTCACAGTCCAAGCCCCAAAAGCACCCTGAATACAAACTAGTAAAAGCAAGCCCAAGCTAGCGATGAAAGGTATCCGCCCTATTGACTTAAGCTTACTAAAAGCGATTCCGACCTGTAACAAAATTAAGGCGCCCACTGTCATTGCCAAATAGCGATGAATCATTTCAATCCAGGCTTTCATTACTGTCACAGGCCCTGTAGGTAAGGCGCTTTCAGCCTGCTGAATATCACCCAAAGCATGAAATGGCGTTGAAGTACCATAACATCCAGGCCAATCGGGACAGCCCAAACCAGAATCTGACAAACGAGTAAATGCTCCAAATACAATCAAATCAAAAGTCATAAAAACTATAACCCAATTCAATTTTTGAAAGAAGCTATAGCCAGACCTCGTCCAAAGATAAGCCAAGGGAATCCCTGCAAATACGACTGCAATAGCCCCCAACTCTAAAAGTAATACGAGATCAGGCATTACAATTTCTCACCCTTGTGATTAAGCTTTAATAGCTTTTCTAAATCCTTTTTCATGCCGGCAAATTCTTTTGGAGAATTTGTCACCGGAAAGAACATCATCTTTGCAGGACTGGGATCGATTAACTGAATCTGCTGACCAGACCCTTCCTTATTAAGCCACTCTTCAAATTGCGCCTTGAGCTGTGGGTCTGTTGGTAGAGTCACAATCTTTAAACCGGCAGATTGTTCATCATAAATTTTTGTGACCTCAGGGTCTACTGGCTTTCCATCGGTATTCACCCAGAGTAACTGCACTCGCTTACTCTCTCTCCCCATCGCTACCTTTACCTGACGCATTAAAAATAATGCCTCAATACATTCATCATCTTTTATCTGACAATCACTAGCAGGGCGAGCAATTAAAATTGTCCACTTTCCCTGAATAGGCACACTGAGCCAGGCAGGATTTAATTCTTGTGCGGGATAAACCAAAGTTCCAAAATTAGTTTTTCCACCTTCAGGCTTAAAGACGTAATAAGCTAAATAAGAGGCGATGACTGGTGAAGCACAGGCGAGCAATAACAACAGCATTTGGATGCGACCACGGCGTGTGCGCGCATTGATTGCTGCATCAGTCTGTGACGCCGGAATTAATAACTCTTTATCACTCACTCTTAATCCCCATTTGTAACGCCTTGACGCCGATATTGACGTAAGCCACTAATGAACCAAAATAAGAAACCGCACACTGCTAATGCAAACCACTGGAATGCATAAGCATAATGGCGATCCACTCCTGTCGTCAGGGGTGCCCACTTTCTCAGTAGTCCATCCTCGATACCTGCGTCATTCTCACGCAAAATAAATGGGCTTTGAGTCCAGCTATGTAGCTTGCCATTACCCTCTAAATCAAAGTTTTGTTCGATACGAGGCTTACTAGCATCCACAAGACCTTTGACATCGCCTAAGGCAAATACCTTGCCAGGGTGGGCAAATACAATGCCCTCAATATTGATCGTATTTGCTGGCGTTTTAACTGGTGGCAAAGACTCTCGATTTTCTTGATTGCGTGGCGCCCATCCACGATTCACCCAAAGAACCTCATCAAGGCCTTCCAATCTAAAAGGCATCATGAGGTAAAAACCAGCTTGTGCTGGACTACCAGCCCCGCCAACCGGTAATGGCCTTGGGCGGTTATCCAGCCATATAGCCGCATCCGGAATATATCGGCCACGAGCAATCATCCGACGCTCAGCAGCCTCCGTAAAAGTCCAGGCTCCAGTATTGGCATTTAGAATGGGCATTTGTTGACGTGCCAATAAATTGGCAGCCAAAGCAATTTTCGTATTCGCTCTACTGAATTGCCAATAACCTGCTCCACAAGCAATTGCAATGACCAGCAGGGCTGATACAGTAGCAACTATGCGCTTAGCAATGAGGGCAGTAAAAAAATTAATCAAGTTAAGGATTTGAGATGAAGTGGATTATTCCAATTGTCCTACTAATGATTGTTACTAGCTTAGGATCAGCCTTGTATTACATGATGAAAGATAGGGGCAATAGCCCCAGAATGGTTCGCTCACTGATGCTACGCATTGGGCTATCACTTGCGTTATTCATCGGGATTTTATTAGCCCACTACTTTGGCCTGATTGAAGCTACTGGCATCAAAGTAGGCACAAACTAAAACGAATGCCTAAAAATCAATCGGGGCTTAACGCCCCGATTTTTAATTAGCTTACATCCAGTAAACGGCGATGTAGAGACCAAGCCAAACTACGTCAACAAAGTGCCAATACCATGCAGCACCCTCAAAAGCAAAATGGTGCTTAGAGGTAAAGTCGCCACGAATCATTCGACGTAAAACAATTGCTAACATTGTGCCGCCTAAGAAAACGTGGAAGCCATGAAAACCAGTCAACATATAGAAAGTTGAACCATACATACCCGAAGTTAATTTCAAGTTCAATTCATGGTAAGCATGGTAGTACTCATAAACCTGAAAGCCCAAGAAGATAAAGCCCAAAAACACTGTGGCAGCCAAGCCATAAATGGCTTTCTTCATATGGTTTTTAACTAAAGCATGGTGGGCGATAGTAATCGTTACGCCTGAGCTTAAGAGTAATAAAGTATTAATCGTAGGGATAGGCCAAGGACCCATGGTGGTGAATTTCTCAACTAAACCAGCGGGGCCATCATTTGGCCAAACTGCTGAGAAGTTGGGCCACAGCAATTTGCTTTCTACATCACCCATCCAAGGCATGGCAATGTTCCGCGCATAAAACAAGGCAGAAAAGAAGGCCGCAAAGAACATGATCTCAGAGAAGATGAACCATGCCATCGACCAGCGATATGAAATATCAACGTTGACACCGTTCTTACCAGCGTTTGATTCAGCTATCGTGTCGCCAAACCACTTATAGAGTACAAACAAAATCCACAATACGCCTGCCAAAGTGACCGGGCCACCCCAAGAAGCCTGGTTTACCCATCCAGACATGCCAAAGCCAAAAGCAATCAGGCCAATAGCGGCCATTGCTGGATGTCTTGATAATCCAGGAACGTAATAGTACGGGGTTGAATTGGATGACATCTTATGCTCTCTATTCAATCAAAAATAATCATTGGGACACAACTAGCTTCACTATCAGGAGAAGAGTAGCCATAAAAATCAAGGCCCCAACAACACCTGCAATGATAATGTGCACAAAACTCAGTGAAGCTATATCTTCCTGTAAGCCTGACTTCTTGCGTACTCCTAAAAAACCCCACATCACTGCTTTCATAGACTGCATAAAACTACTTTTCTTTTTCATAAGACCACTTTAGATTTTGGCGCTGGTGGAGTGCCCCCCAAACCAAGTTCAAAGAAGGTGTAAGACAAAGTAATTGTTTTCACATCATCAGGCAAACCCGCATCAATCACAAACACTACTGGCATCTTCTTCATTTCATTTGACGCCAGCGTCTGCTCCTGAAAACAAAAACACTCTAGTTTAGTAAAAAACTCTGTGGCACTCTTAGGTGCATAACTTGGAATTGCTTGCGCCCGTATTGGGCGATTGAGATTATTGGTTACTTCATAAACAATCTCAATCATTTCACCAGGATGTACTTCTAAAAAGTTCTTGACTGGCTTGAACGTAAAAGGCCCACGACTATTGGAATCAAATTCGATCGTTACTGTACGTGCATAGTTAACCTGAGTATTGCCAACCTTATTGGGGCTAAAAGCCCTGATACCGTAATTATTCTTGCTGGTAATCACATTAATTCCGGTGACCTCACACAATGCCTTATACAAAGGAACCAAAGCGTAGCCAAAGCCAAACATCATTACTGCTGCAATTAATAGCTTAAATAAAATTTGACGATTAAGCGCTTGAGTAGTAATCATCTCGATCCTTGGGATTAACCCAAAAAGCTCCGTTTGATCATAATGCCAATAAAAAAGACCAGCACAACACTCAAAAGAATAAAGCCCGTCCTGCGATTATTCGCAGAGAGGGCTTGTTTCTCGGAGGAATTAAATTCCTGCTTCACGTACTTGCTCTTTACTTGGTGGAGTTTCAAAAGTGTGATGTGGCGCTGGCGAAGGTATTGTCCACTCTAAGCCTTTAGCACCATCCCAAGGCTTCATCGCTGCCTTTTCTCCCTCACCGCGATACGCTGGCATGACAACAAAGAGTAAGAAATAAACTTGCGACAAACCAAAACCTAATGCCCCAATCGATGCAAAAGCATTGAAGTCGGCAAACTGAGTTGGATAGTCAGCATAGCGACGTGGCATACCCGCTAAACCCAAGAAGTGCATTGGGAAGAAGGTAATGTTAAAGAAAATCATTGATGACCAAAAGTGGATTTTTCCGCGAGTTTCATTCGCCATGTAACCAGTCCACTTTGGACACCAGTAATAAAACCCAGCAAACATCGCAAACAAGGATCCCGCTACTAATACATAGTGGAAATGTGCAACAACATAATAAGTATCTTGCACGCCAATGTCGATTGGCGCCAATGCCAGGATCAAACCAGTAAAGCCACCCATGGTAAAGACGAAGATAAAGCCGATCGCCCACAACATTGGGGTTTCAAAGGTCATGGAACCCTTCCACATTGTTGCAACCCAGTTAAAAATCTTCACGCCTGTAGGTACGGCAATCAACATCGTTGCATACATAAAGAAGAGTTGACCGGTTACTGGCATGCCAGTTGTAAACATGTGATGAGCCCAAACTATGAATGACAAGATTGCAATTGATGATGTTGCGTACACCATCGAGCTGTAGCCAAACAAAGTTTTTCTGGAGAATGTTGGAATGATTTCACTAACGATTCCAAATGCTGGAAGAATCATGATGTAAACCTCTGGGTGTCCAAAGAACCAGAAAATATGCTGGAACATCACTGGGTCACCGCCACCTACAGCAGAGAAGAAAGAGGTTCCAAAGTGGCGGTCAGTCAACACCATGGTAATTGCACCAGCTAAAACTGGCATTACGGCAATCAATAGATAAGCTGTAATTAACCAAGTCCAGCAGAACATCGGCATCTTCATCAAGCTCATGCAAGGAGCGCGCATATTCAAAATGGTGACGATGATATTGATTGATCCCATGATGGAAGAAGCACCCAATAAATGGAGAGCAAAAATTGCCATATCCATTCCAGGACCCATCTGTATACTCAATGGCGCGTAAAGTGTCCAACCGCCCGAAGGTGCTCCACCAGGAACCAAGAAGGTAGCAAACAATAACGATGCAGCAACCGGCAAGATCCAGAAGCTGAAATTGTTCATACGGGCAAACGCCATATCAGATGCGCCAATTTGCAAAGGCACCATCCAGTTAGCAAAACCAACAAAAGCCGGCATGATCGCACCGAACACCATGATCAGACCATGCATGGTAGTCAATTGATTAAAGAACTCTGGGCGCAAGAATTGCAAACCTGGTTGGAATAATTCCAAACGAATGCCCAAGGCCATCACGCCACCAGCTAATAAGCTGACAAAAGAGAAGATCAAATACATCGTACCGATGTCTTTGTGATTAGTTGCGAACAACCAACGACGCCATCCATGTGGCGTGTGATCATCGTGCGCATGATCGTGTGCGTGGTCAATGGTAGTAGAGACTGTGCTCATGGATTACTCCGGTTTCGTTTTATCTGTATTGATGAATGGATTACTTGCCGCCCCGTGCGGTAATAATTTCTTGGGTCTGAGTGACATCACCTGTTTTATTACCCCATGAATTACGGGTATAGGTCATGACTGCAGCGATATCGCCATCAGAGATTACGCCAGCCCATTTTGGCATTGCGCCCTTACCATTAATAAGAATATTGTATTGGGCGTCCTTTGGTCCTAAAACAAGTTTGCTACCATCTAACGCTGGGAATGCTCCAGCGCCTTTGCCATTTGGCTGATGGCAAGCAGCGCAGTTTGATGCATACACTTTAGCGCCACGCTCTTTTTGATCGTCAAGGGTATATACCATTGTAGGATCATCACTAGCTGCACTCATTTCCTTCTTCTTCTCATCTACCCACTTGGTGTAGTCTTCTTGCGAAACTACTCTCACAACGATAGGCATAAAAGCATGCTGAGCACCGCATAATTCTGAACACTGGCCACGAAAAGTTCCAATAGTCTCAGCCTTGAACCAAGTATCTCGAACAAACCCAGGAATGGCATCTTGCTTGACGCCAAAGGCAGGAATCGTCCAAGCATGAATAACGTCATTAGCAGTGGTGATCAAACGAATTTTTTTGCCAACTGGCACAACCATTTCGTTATCAACTTCCATCAAATAAGTATTTGATTTAGGCGCTAAGTTATTGATTGCTTCACGTGAAGTAGATAGCGTAGATAAAAAGCTGATGCCCTCACCCTCACCTTTGATGTAGTCGTATCCCCATTTCCACTGATAACCAGTAGTCTTAATGGTGATATCTGAATTTGTAGTGTCTTTCATTGCTACAACAGTTTTCGTTGCAGGCAATGCCATACCAATCACGATCAACAAGGGAATCACAGTCCAAATAATTTCAACTGTGGTGCTCTCGTGGAAAGAAGCAGACTTATGACCCAAAGATTTACGGTGCTTCAAAATGGCATAGAACATAACACCGAATACACCGACAAAAATCACCGCACAAAGTATCAACATCATCCAATGAAGCCAGTGGATTTCTTGCATAATTTTTGTTGCAGGTGCAGCAAAATTAAGTTGATTAACTGCAGGGCCCCCTGGCATGTTTTCAGCAGCATGTGCCAAAGCAGTGCCAAAGGCGGCAGCTATATAGAGCGAAGCCCCTGTGACTTTTCCAAATAAATTCATCATATTCTCTGTTTATTGTGGCGAGCAGATTAGCAAAAAAACTACCTAAATGCTCAAAATGCGGTGTCAAGCCAATACTTATTACCGTAATTATAGGGTTAATTGGGTTCAAGAACAAACCGCACGAACTCAGCCTCATTCAATCTTGGCAATGCTTAAAATGATAGTAAACACTTACTCTTAGGCAGAATCTCACCTAGACTTGCGTCCAATTTGATTAACATCAATATAGGCAACCTTATCCTGTACCCTAGCGAGCTGCTTTCCAATCGCCCAGGCGTGCCCATAAACCACCTCTAAAGTCAGTTTTTGAGGCAAAAGACCCTTTTCAAGCGTTTTTGTTGGAGCACTTTCAATTAACTTTAGTGCTCCTGCATCTGCTAGTAAAAGTACGTCTGATTCATAGCCCAGATTAAGGAACTCCATATCCATTACAGGATCTGAAAAGCGCTCACCCAATAAAGCGTCACCCATATCGTGCATATCCCATGGACTTAATAGATTTTTCAATTTGAGTATGTCCGCATCAACACTTCGTAATTCTTTTCCGGTATCAGGCCCTAAATAACTAAAACTAAACAAGCCGCCTTCTTTTAAGACGCGCCAGCACTCCTGAAGAAAATGGCGCGGGTCCGATAAATCCTGCAATAAAAGATCACTAAAAATGAAGTCCACCGAATTATCTGGGAGAGCTAACTTCCCAGACTTGAAATAGTCCTCTAAGGAGCAGTTCTGCGCACCATTGAATACACGTCGACGAAATAAAGATGCCTTAAAACTGAAAGAGCTTATGCCGGATAAATCCTCTTCATAAACACTATCAATCCGCACACCAGGAAAGCGTTTTGTAATGGCAGATAAATACTTTCCGGGAAATGCTGGGACTAGTAATGCGGCCTTTACATCTAACTTCACGATATCTAACTTTTGCAGCATGCGATCTGCAATTTCATCCTGTAACCATCTGATTGCTTGGGTCATTTGCTGAGTATACTCAGCGCCCCATGCAATTTCTAAAAAATATCTTTCAATCTTTTTGCTCGTATGCGCTTCCGACGGCATGTATTGTGTGTGAGCAATATCAAGGGGCTAGAGTTTGTGACTCTTGTATGAAAATTTGCATGAATGAAGCTTTATGTAACTACGAATGCTGCTTTCAATGTGGGATTCCAGTCACAAGCCCTGAGATGATTGGCCAGCAATGTAAGCTTTGTTTGGAAGATATGCCTTATTTTGATGAAACCTATTGTCTAGGGTTTTATAACGGCAAATTACAAAACGCTCTTCATCAACTGAAGTATCAAAAACGCCTATCCTATGCCCATGGACTCACTAGCATCTGGAATGATGTCATGCCTGAACATTTAAATGTATTACAAGCAGATTACTTGTTACCTGTTCCGCTGAGCGCGGAGAAACTCTGGCTGCGAGGATTTAATCAGAGCTGGGAGCTGGCAAGACGCATTAAGTGCAAGGACTCCATACACAAAATGCCTTACATCCTGAAACGACGGCACCATCAGAAACCGCAAGCGGGAAGCTCACTAAGCATAAGGCAATCTAATATTCGTGGGGCTTTCTACCTTGAAAAGGATGCGCTTGCACTTTTAAAAAATAAATCTGTCATTGTTTTTGATGATGTGATGACTAGTGGTGCTACCTTAGATGAAATTGCACGTATTCTGAAGGACAATGGAGTTTCGCGTGTAACCAATTGGGTATTGCTGCGAACAAGCAAAACATCCGTCAGATAATCAAAGAGCACAGCATGTTTAACATCGTTTTATTCGAACCTGAGATACCACCTAATACGGGAAACATTATTCGCCTATGTGCCAATACGGGGGCTAAATTACACCTCATTGAGCCTTTAGGTTTTCCAATGGAAGATGCTAAATTGCGCAGAGCAGGGCTGGACTATCATGAATTTGCAAAGGTGAAAGTGCATTCCAGTTGGGCAGATTTTTTAAAAGATGAAAAGCCAAGCCCACAACATCTTTTTGCTTTAACCACCAAGGGCAGCGGAAAATTTCATGAAGGTCAATATACGCCTAATGATTATTTTATTTTTGGGTCAGAGACTAAAGGTATTACTGATGAAGTCAGAAACTCAATCCCCCTTGCCAATCAAATGCGCTTAGCGATGCAAGATAGTTCTCGCAGTCTTAATCTATCCAATACCGTTGCGATTGTGGTGTACGAGGCCTGGCGTCAAAATGGCCTAACAGGCGGTAAATAATCCTAGGCTTCTATTTTGGGATCACGGCCCATCAGTTTTCTTATAGCATCTTGTACTGCCAACTTGCCAGATAACACTTCGCCCATCATTTCAGTAATAGGCATTTCAACCTTTAAGCGCTTTGCTAATTCGCCAATGGCTGATGCGCATAGCACCCCTTCAGCCACATGACCTAGGCTGCTTAATATCTCAGGCAGTGGCTTGCCAGCAGCAAGTTCAAGGCCTACACGTCGATTGCGCGACAAATCGCCCGTCGCAGTCAAAATTAAATCGCCTACACCCGTTAAACCCATACAGGTTTCTGATCGACCACCAGCTGCTTTTACTAAACGCATCATCTCTGCCAAACCGCGCGTCAAGACTGCAGCACGCGCATTCAAACCTAAGTGCAAACCATCCCCGATACCTGCTGCAATAGCCAGCACATTCTTTACGGCACCGCCTAATTCAACACCAATCAAATCATCACTGGAATAGATGCGCATATTACCGTGATGAAAAGCAGCTTGAATAATAGCGCACAGATCATTTGAGGTACTGGCAACAGTTAATGCGCAAGGCATTTCAGACGCTACTTCGCGAGCAAAGCTAGGTCCAGATAGGACGCCAAAGGAATGGCTTAAACCATGGCTGTGTAATTTGTTTTCACGCTCTGCAACTTGGTGTGGCAAAAAAGAAGTTTGAGGTTCTAAACCTTTGCACAACCAAATAATGTTGAGAGGGTGCTCTGCTTCTTTTAGAGCCAGTGTAATCGTTTCTGAAAGACCAGACATCGGTGTTGCCACTACTAATAAATCATTTTTTGATAATCTCTTAATAGCCTTAGAAAAATCACTCTCTAATTTCAAGCCCTGAGGCAAGGCAATACCAGGCAAGTAGAGGATATTCTCTCTATGCTCTTGCATCTGCGCCAACTGAGAAGCGTTACGAGACCATAAGCAGACATCATCCTGTTGCAGATGATGGGCCGCTTGAGCAGCCATCGCAGTTCCCCAAGCCCCAGCACCAAGCAGCGTCACCTTCATGATCTGTGGGCCTCTCCTGAGCTTTAGTTAGTAAGAGTTCCCTTGCTTTCCTCAGCAGCTGCTTGTTGAGCTTGCATCATACGATGCTCATACATGCCGTGGAAATTAATCTCGTTCAAATGAATCGGTTGAAAGCCTGCACGACTAATCATGTCGGCAATATTAGAACGAAGATAAGGGTACAAAATCGTTGGACAAGCAATTCCCAACATCGGATCAATTTGCTCAACAGGAATGTTGCTGAATTCAAAAATACCGGCTTGCTTAGCTTCTATTAAGAATAAAACCTTGGTATCTACTTTTGCAGTGATAGTAGAACTTAAAGCCACCTCAAAAATACCCTCTCTTAATGGCATTACTGCAATATCAACTTCCACCTGTATTTGAGGCTCGGAAGGGACCATCAGTATCTGTGGCGCATTAGGCTGCTCTAAGGATAAATCTTTCAGATAAATCCTCTGAATCCGAAACCCTGGCTCATTTGAGCCATCGATTCCACCTTGAGGTGCAGAAGATTGTTCAGTCATCAAAAACTTTCTTTTCTTTAAGTATTAAGACATTACATCAGCAAAGGATCTAACTTACCAGCACGATCCAAGGTCACTAAATCGTCATATCCACCAACGTGCGTCTCCCCAATATAGATTTGCGGAACAGTACTACGTCCAGTGCGAGTCATCATCAATTCGCGTTGTGCCGGGTCGCGATCAATTAAGATTTTTTCTAAATTAGATACGCCCTTTTTAAGTAATAGCTTTTCTGCCATCACGCAATATGGGCAAACCTGCGTGCTATACATTGTTACTTGAGGCATTACTTCTCCTACTTGATCAATGGAAGGGCCGACTCTTTCCACGCCTGAACGCCGCCATCGAGCGCGGCTACCTCTGCAAAACCTAACTTTTGCATTTCGGTTGCAGATTTACGAGAAAGAGTACCCGTTTCGCAAACTAATACCACTGGGTTTTTACGGTCTAACTTTAACTTTTCAACACTCGCTGAAAATCCAGCGGCATCGATGTGTTTTGCACCAGGCAAATGGCCCGCTTTATAAGCATCTAAAGGACGTAAGTCCAAGACGGCTGCCTTACGTCGATTAATCCAAATAGTGGCTTCGGTAGGCGACAAGCCTTTTCCGCCAATAAGCGTAGATAATGTGGGTAGGAAAAGTGCAGTGCCCGAAACCACTAAAAGGGCAATTAGCGCTAAATTATCAATTTGCGTGAGAAAGTTCATCATCAGATTATAGAATGCCTCTATGAAACAACTTGTCCTTATTCGTCATGGTGAATCTGCTTGGAACCTAGAAAACCGCTTCACTGGCTGGGCGGACGTTGACTTAACCCCCAAGGGTATGGATCAGGCCGTCATTGCAGGAGAAAGCCTTAAAAAAGGGGGGTATGAGTTCGATGTAGCCTATACCTCGGTTCTAAGGCGAGCCATTCGTACACTTTGGCACGTTCAAGATGCCATGAATCTGATGTGGATTCCAGTCGTTCATAGCTGGAGATTAAATGAGCGACATTACGGCGCCTTAACAGGGCTTAATAAAGCTGAGACAGCTGCTAAGTATGGGGATCAGCAGGTGCATATCTGGCGTCGTTCATATGATGTACGCCCCCCGCTTTTAGAGATCCATGATGAGCGTAACCCCCAAAAAGATCCCCGCTACTCCAAGCTGAGCTCTACGGATATTCCTCTGGGTGAGTGTCTTAAAGACAATGTTGAACGCGTTCTACCTTTATGGAATGAATCCATTGCTCCAGCCCTAAAAGCAAATAAACGTGTACTCTTAGTGGCACATGGCAATAGCATTCGTTCCTTAATTAAATATTTGGATCAAATGTCTAATGAAGCCATTATGGAAGTTAATATACCGAACGGCGTACCACTTGTTTATGAGTTGGATGACAACCTTAAACCCATTCAACATTTTTATTTGGACTAGGACATAAAGTATCTATGCGTCAATTTCTAAAAAACTTTGGTCTGATTACGGTCGGCTTAATTGCTGGGGTGGCTGCCACCATTCAGTTTTCAGCTAGCGCTCAACAAGGGAGCGTACTTCCATTAGATGAGCTTCGCACCTTATCCAATGTCTTTGCTCAAATCAAACGTGAGTACGTTGAGCCTATCGAAGATAAGCAATTACTAACAGATGCCGTTAAAGGCATGGTAAGTAGCCTAGATCCTCACTCTACCTACTTGGATAAAAAAGATTTTTCGGAAATGCAAGAACAAACTTCCGGAAAATTTGCAGGCCTTGGAATTGAGATTACCTCCGAAGATGGTCTTGTTAAAGTACTGAATTCAATTGAAGATAGTCCAGCTGCACGTGCTGGCCTACAAGCAGGTGATCTCATCACCCGCCTAGATGACAAACCGGTAAGAGGCATGTCACTTGATAAAGCAGTGCGTACCATGCGCGGCACACCAGGCACCAAAATTACCTTAACGATATTTCGTAAAAGTGAAGAGCGCAGCTTTCCAGTTACCATCACTCGCGCAGAAATTAAAGTTCAATCGGTTAAAACCAAAATCTTAGATAACGATATCGCCTGGGTTAGGATTACCAGCTTTCAAGAACGTACCATTCCAGATCTTGCTAAAAAACTGACTGAAATTGCAACCCAGAATCCTAAGCTAAAAGGGTTCATTCTGGATTTAAGAAATAACGGGGGCGGCCTTTTACAAGGCGCAGTTGGTGTGGCAGCAGCCTTCCTGCCTCCTGATGTAGTGATTGTAAGCACTAAGGGCCAAGCCCAGGATTCTAAGCAAGTATTTAATGCCTCGCCAGCAATGTATCGTCTTAGTGATCCTGGGGATCCATTGGCTGGAGTACCAGCCATGTTTAAGAAACTACCAATGGTAGTTTTGGTCAATGCTTACTCAGCATCAGCATCAGAAATTGTTGCCGGAGCATTGCAAGACTACAAGCGTGCCACCATTATTGGTAAGACAACGTTTGGTAAGGGCTCTGTACAAACCGTTCGGCCACTCACAAATGATTCAGCTCTAAAAATTACTACCGCTTACTACTACACACCAAGTGGAAAATCGATTCAGGCATTTGGTGTCAAACCCGATATACCGGTTGATCAAAATAAAGATGGTGATCCAGACGATGTATTAATTACTCGCGAGATAGACAGCGAAAAACATCTACGTAATAAGCAATCTGCTGAAGACAAGCTGATTAAAGATCGTGAGCAGCGTCGTCTTGAAGAGTTACAGCGCATAGAAGAGAAGAATGCGAAGAAAACTCCTGAGGATAAAGAGAAAGAAAAGAACAAGAAGCCGCCAGAACTAGGAAGTGCAAATGACTTCATGCTTTCTCAGGCAGTTGCCTTTATTAATGGTCAACCGGTGCAGCGCTCTTCGTCCAAGCTCGAGTAACTTCTAATAGATCTTGAACCTGCAGATGAATGACAAGCAGTTACTTCGTTACTCGAGACACCTACTGCTTGAAGAGATTGACGTAGCAGGTCAAGAAAAGCTGCTACAGTCGCATGCTCTAGTCATAGGAGCAGGTGGGCTAGGTAGCGCAGCAGCGCCATATCTAGCGGCTACTGGGCTAGGCTTCATTACTCTGATGGATCACGATCAAGTAGAGCTTACCAATCTACAGCGTCAAATCATGCATGCTGAAAATGGTATTGGCAAAAGCAAAGTGGCCTCTGGAAAAGAATTTTTGCAGAGACTGAACTCTAGCATTCAAATTGACACTATTGAAGCTAGAGCGACAACGCAACTACTTGATGAGCTTTTACCTAGTATTGATATTGTTTTGGATTGCACTGATAATTTTTCTACGCGTCATTTAATTAATGCAAGCTGTGTAAGACACTTGACCCCGCTAGTATCTGGTTCTGCTTTACGTTTCGATGGTCAAATTAGCGTGTTTGATCCCCGCAAACCAGCCTCGCCTTGCTACGCCTGTATTTTTTCTCCCGAAGAATCTTATGAAGAAGTCAGTTGTGCCAGCATGGGCATATTTTCTCCCCTTGTAGGAATCATAGGAGCGATGCAAGCCGCTCAAGCTTTACAAGTATTAATCGGCTTTGGGGAGCCTCTCGTCGGCCGTATGCTACTTTGGAATGGGCGCAATACCCAAATTGACGAAATCCATATTTCCCGCAACCCAGATTGTCTAGTATGCGGAAAAAGTCACTAAACTTTCAGGAGAGTAAGCGCTCTAGCGCTTTTGCTTGGTCCTCTGGTTCATAAGCCTTTAGCACTCTAGAGATACGCGCCTTTAAAAGGCCTACGTTTGCCTTCAATATCTCGCGTTTAACCAATAATAATTGACTGAAGTGCATAGAAAAATCAGTCAAACCTAAAGCCAATAAGAGCTTTGTCAGTGCGGGATCCCCAGCCATCTCACCACAAACAGCAATCGGAATATTAGCGCGTTTAGCTTGGCTAATAATACTATCGAGCAAAAACAAAATAGCCGGATGAAGCGGATCATATAAGTGAGCTACAGCATGATCTGAGCGGTCAATTGCTAGAGTGTACTGAATCAAATCGTTGGTGCCAATGGAGAGAAAATCAAAGCGATTAATGAATAATGGCAATACCAAAGCAGCCGCAGGAATTTCAATCATCGCGCCCACTTGAATATTGGGATTAAATGCTTGGCCACGTTGATGTAATTGCTGCTTTGCTTTTTCTATTAAGCGAAAAGTTTCATCAATCTCTTTAGCGTGCGCCAACATCGGAATCATGATGCGCGCCTGCCCATACGCTGATGCCCTCAAGATTGCCCGCAACTGGGTCAAGAAAATTTCTGGCTCCGTCAAAGACCAGCGAATCGCGCGTAATCCTAAAGGTGAAGTGCCGGTTTGAGAGAGATCAGCACCAGCACCTAGAGCTTTATCCGCACCTACATCAATCGTTCTAATATTGATTGGTAAGCCATGCATTAAATCAACCACTCGACGATATTCTACGTATTGTTGATCCTCATTTGGCATGGCTTGTTTACGATCCATAAATAAGAACTCAGACCTAAACAGCCCCACTCCAACTGCACCAAGCGCTACTGCCTGATTGGCATCTTCAGGTAATTCAATATTGGCAAATAATTCAATCTCAACACCGTCAGCAGTGGCTGTCCTAGAGTGCTTAAGCTGCTGAAGCTTGCGCGTCTCTTTGCTGGCTTGAGTTTGTAGTTTTCGATACTCTGCTAATAATTGCTCGTCAGGAGAAACGACCACCACTCCATGCTCACCATCTAACACCAACCAATCACCATGACGAATCATCTCGCTTGCATGGCGTACGCCCACTACTGCAGGAATTTCCATACTGCGAGCCACAATTGCGGTATGGGAAGTCTTGCCCCCAAGATCAGTTACGAACCCAGTGAAGGCATGCTCCTTAAAGCGCAACATATCGTGTGGTGCAATATCGTGGGCAACGATGATGGATTCAACACCCATATCACTTGGAGATAAAAGAGTCGCATTCTCTAAGACATCCTTCTTTTGAGCATTGAGAGCCTTAATGACTCTCTCTGCTACCTGACGAATATCGTGAGCGCGCTCTTTTAAATAGGGATCTTCAATTTCAGAGAATTGCTCGAGTAGATCATTTAGCTCTGTAGTTAATGCCCATGCTGCATTTAATCTTTGTGTACGGATCAGATGAATTGGCTTCTCAGCTAAGGCTGGATCAGCCAAAATCATACTGTGTACATCTAAAAATGCCGCCATTTCTGGAGGCGCATCTTTTGGCAATCCCAATCGTAATTGTTCGAGCTCCTGACGAACTTGATCAAAGGCATCTAATAATTTTTGCGCTTCGACTGCTTCTTTGCCAGACTCAACTAAATAATGACTTACCTCTAAAGCTGCACGCGAAATCAGTACCGCCTTGCCAATGGCAATGCCTTTCGATACTGGAATTCCATGCAAAGAGAAAGTCATCTTTACTCGCCTTCGCCAAAGCGGTTATTAATCAAATCAGTCAATGCCGTCATGGCCTCATCCGCTTGATCACCAACGGTCTCAAGCGTTACTTTGCTACCAATTCCAGCAGCCAACATCATCACACCCATAATGCTCTTAGCGTTGATTTGACGCCCGTTCCGTGACAACAATATTTCACATGGGTATTGAGCGGCAAGTTGGGAAAGCTTAGCTGAAGCTCGCGCGTGCAGACCTAATTTATTAATAATTTCTATTTCTGTAACGGGCATAGGTATTTATTTCATTCATTTTTTTCACTTACTTTGCTTCCAAGCCGCAAAATTCCATTCTGGCCACCTTGAAGCGCTTTGGCTGCTAATTGTTCAAGACCCTCGCCGCGATGCGTAATACAGCGCATCAACATTGGTAGATTAAGACCCGTTAATACAATGACACTACCCAATTCGGCAGCAAGTCCAGGAACATCTAATTTTGATGCTACGTTTGCGGGAGTTGCCCCCATTACATCAGTTAAAACTAATATTCCATTGCCACTATTAACCCCTTTAGCTGCCTCAAGAACGCGCTCAAAGCTTACTTTAATATCTTCATAGGGAGGAATATCGACTGCGCGAACACGTTCAGGCAAAACACCAAAAGCATGCTCGGCAAATCCAAGCATTGCACTGGCAACAGGTATATGGGCAACGATTAAGATACCGGTCATCTTATGACAATGCCTTCTCAAGCTGATTAAGCCAAAACTGAGGAACATCAAATCCGCTTTGATCAGTAATTTCTACAAAACAAGTGGGGCTCGTGACATTGATTTCAGTAAGATAAGCACCGATCAAGTCTAGTCCAACCAAGAATAGTCCGCGTGCATTGAGTATTGGCGCAAGATTTTGTGCGATCTTATTCTCCGCATCACTTAAGGGCATGGCAACACCCTTACCGCCCGCCGCCAAATTACCCCTAATCTCGGTGCCTTGAGGAATTCGGGCTAAGGCAAAAGGTACCACTTCGCCACCGATTAACAGCACCCGCTTATCACCTTTAGCAATCTCTGGTAGAAACTGTTGCGCCATCAGAGTTCTAGAGCCATTCTGGCCCAGGGTTTCAACAATGCTGGCCAAATTAAGTCCATCAGACCCCACCCTAAAAACACCCATACCGCCCATACCATCCAAGGGTTTAATCACAATATCTCGATGCTGCTTATGAAACTCTTCTATAGCACTTAATTCACGTGTAATCAAAGTAGGTGGAATTAAGTTTGAAAATTCAGTAATGGAAATTTTTTCAGAGTGATCGCGAACTGCTGCTGGATTGTTAAATACTTTTGCGCCCTGACGCTCTGCTGCAGATAAAAGCCAAGTGCTATTAAGATACTCAATATCAAATGGTGGGTCAGTACGCATTATGACTGCGGTAAAAGTGTTTACAGCACGACTCTCAAGATTTCCCAACTCAAACCAAGATGTTGAACTAGGCTTAATCATCAGCGTCTGGCAATCCGCAATCACCAGATGATCTTTCCACAAAAGATTGCGGCTCTGACAAAACCATAAGCGATGACCAGCACCCTGTGCAACCCGCATCATCAAAAGTGTTGAGTCCTTATGAATCTTAAATGATTCCAGAGGATCAGCAATGAATAAAAAATCCATAAGGACCTATTGAAAAATATACTCTAAATTAGGCGGATTCGGCATTAGGATCAGTACGCTCAAGCTCTAGAGATGAAGCTAATAGTGCTAGGCGGGCAACAACGCCATACAAATAAAAACGGTTTGGTGCCGCACTGCCAGGCTTGGCGCTTAAATCGGGCATAGAGTTCTGCTCAAAAGCCAAGGGTACAAAATGCATACCAGGAGCATTTAGATTTTCATCGGGACCACGATCAGTGTGCACTCGATAAAAACCGCCAATCACATAACGATCAATCATGTACACAACTGGCTCAGCAACTGCCTCATTTACCTTTTCAAAGGTATAGACTCCTTCTTGAATCAGAACATCGCTTACTTCTAAGCCCTCCTTCACTACGCTCATCTTATTGCGGTCTCTACGATTCAAGTCTTTCAGTTGCGAAGGATCACTAACTACCATGATGCCCATGCCATAGGTTCCAGCATCAGCTTTGACTACAACATAAGGCTTATCTTTAATTCCATACTCACGATATTTCTTGGCGGTCTTCTTTAAGATTTGCTCAACTGCAGCCTGAAGCTCATCCTCGCCCTTGCGCTCATGAAAATTCACATTTGAGCAGTGGGTGAAGTAAGGGTTAATCATCCACGGATCAATATCGACTACCTTAGCAAACTTCTTAGCGACCTCTTCATAAGCAGCAAAGTGATTAGACTTACGGCGCATATGCCAGCCAGCGTGTAATCCTGGCAATAAATATTGCTCATGAATATTTTCCAAAATAGGAGGAATGCCGGCAGATAAATCGTTATTCAATAAAATAGAGCAAGGATCGAAATCTTTTAATCCTAAACGCTGCTTTTTCAAACCGAGACGAGATAAAGGCTCTAGTAACAGTCGATTGCCTTCAGGTAATTCAACCCAAGTAGGCTTTTTGATTTCCTCAGAAAAAGTGCCAAGGCGAACATTCAAACCAGCTTGACGCAAGATTGAAGCCAAGCGCGCAATATTTTGTAAATAAAAAGTATTACGCGTATGTCGCTCAGGTATCAGTAATAAATTTTTTGCTTCGGGACAAATCTTCTCAATTGCAGCCATTGCAGCTTGTACAGCCAACGGTAGCATTAGGGGGGAAAGATTGTTAAAGCCCCCGGGGAATAAATTGGTGTCTACAGGGGCTAGCTTAAATCCAGAATTTCGGAGGTCAACCGAGCAATAAAAGGGCGGGGTGTGCTCTTGCCACTCCAGCCGAAACCAGCGTTCGATTGTGGGGGTTGCTTCTAGTACCTTGGACTCTAATTCGAGCAAGGGGCCACTAAGGGCTGTGATGAGATGTGGGACCATTTCACCATTGTAAGATTATTAAAAGAAAGACGCGGAATCCAGGGATCCCGCCCTAGAAACCAGGCAGCCCAATAAAGCCGCCTGGTGAGGGGAAAATTGACTAATTAAGACTCGTATGCAGACTCACCATGTGAGCTGATATCCAAGCCCTCGCGCTCATCATCTTCCTTAACCCGCAAACCAATCACCATATCGATCAATTTAAAGGCAATGAAGGAAACTACGCCAGACCAGATCAAGGTAGTGATAACGCCTTGAGCCTGAATCCACAATTGGCCGCCCATAGAGTACTCAGGGTTGGCTGCATTGCTTACGTAATCCCAGATACCTGTGCCGCCCAAAGCTGGATCAGCGAATATACCCGTCAATAGCGCACCTAAAATACCGCCTACGCCGTGAATACCGAAGACATCCAAACTGTCGTCTGAGCCTAAGAGTCTCTTGAGACCTGTTACACCCCACAAGCAAACAATACCAGCAGCAATACCGATTGCAAGAGCCCCCATTGGACCAACAAAACCAGCGGCAGGAGTAATTGCAACCAAGCCTGCTACACAACCTGATGCTGCACCCAACATAGATGGCTTGCCCTTCAGTACCCATTCTGCAAATGACCAACCCAAAACAGCAGCTGAAGTTGCGAGAAGAGTGTTGACGAATGCCAAGGCGGCACTACCATTTGCCTCAAGAGCGGAGCCGGCATTGAAACCAAACCAACCAAACCACAAGAGTGATGCACCAATCATGACAAACACAAGGTTGTGTGGCTTCATCGCTTCTTTACCATAGCCAACCCGCTTACCAACAACATAAGAGCCAACTAAACCAGCGATCGCTGCGTTGATATGAACAACGGTACCGCCAGCAAAGTCGAGAACGCCCTTCTGCCATAACCACCCAGCACGAGCAGTAATTGCATCAAGTGATGCGGCATCTTTGATGTCATCAGGACCAGGCCAGAACCAAACCATATGAGCAATTGGTAAGTAGCTAAATGTGAACCACAAAATAATGAATAACAAAATTGCAGAAAATTTAGCGCGCTCAGCAAATGATCCAATAATCAAACAACAAGTAATCGTGGCAAATGCGGCCTGGAATGCCATAAAGACATATTCAGGAATCACAACACCTTTACTGAAGGTTGCTGCTACTGAATCCGGTGTCATACCTGCCAAGAACAATCGATCAAGACCTCCAATAAATGCCCCTCCTTCAGTGAATGCAAAGCTATAGCCATATATCGACCAAAGCACTGTAATCAAAGAAAAGACGACCATACATTGAACTAGCACTGATAAGATATTTTTGCTACGCGTTAAACCGCCGTAGAACAAAGCCAAACCAGGCAGTATCATCAAAATGACCAAAGCTGTACAAACTAATAGCCAAGCAGTGTCGGCTTTATTAGCAACGGCGACAGGTGCCGCAGGAGCTGCAGCAGCAGCCATGGCTACTGCTGGGGCAGTAGCGACTGGCTTTGCTTCATCCGCCGCAAAAGCTGGTGAAGCTTCCATAACACTGGTTGAACCAATGGCCAAGGCCATTGCTCCGCCAGCAAGGAGTTGTCTCATCCAAGTTAACATTTTGAACCTCTCTTTAAAGTGCTGACGCACCGGTTTCACCGGTACGAATACGAATGACGTGTTCAATTGATGAGACAAAAATCTTGCCATCGCCAATCTTTCCGGTACGTGCTGATTTTTCAATTGCTTCAATCGCACGCTCTAAAATGCCATCTTCAACAGCAGCTTCAATTTTTACTTTAGGTAAAAAATCAACAACATACTCAGCGCCGCGATACAACTCGGTATGGCCTTTTTGACGACCAAAGCCTTTAACTTCAGTGACGGTAATGCCCGAAACCCCCACTTCCGAGAGAGCTTCGCGCACTTCGTCAAGCTTAAATGGCTTGATGATTGCGGTAATTAATTTCATACGTTTCTCCGTTCAGAGGTGGAAATTAGAAAGTTTTGGTGAGTGAAATTAAACCTGTAGCACCGCCCAAGTTTTTGCCTGATGGGCTGACATATGCATAGCTGCTACCAACAGTTTTAGCATTAGTGTCAACATATGAAACTGCACCAGATAAACCGCCGCCAAAGTCCTTAGTTACACCAATCTTCCAGTCTGTATAGCTATAAAGACTTGAGTTTGAAGTTGAACTACCATTTGGAGTTCCAGCAATGTACTGATATCCAACGTGTGCATTCAGTGTTAAGCCCCAAATTCCAGTATCGTAATTAAGAGTCAGATCTGGATAGTAAGAACCGCTAGAGTTTGCAAATCCGAAGGTATTTGTTGCTGAATATGAAAACTTAGCAAAGCCTGTCACAGGGCCAAAAGTAAAGTTTTGGGCTGCGTAGATCTCCGTTGTATTTGGATTGGTTGCGCTACTTGGCAAGCCTGAAGTTGGATAGTAGTACTGCAATACTCCAAGGTCAGATGCAAAACCTGCGCCGATCAACTCTTTCTTAATACCAGCATAGAAATCCATCTCAATTGGAGCGGAAACATTATTAGCACCGCCTTGACTTGCTGCATCAGAGATCCAGCTAATGGAGCTATTCCAGTTGCCGATGTAGAAACCACTCTCGTGAGCGTAATCAAAACCGCCTTGAATGGCTGGCTTAAAGTTTGATTGAGAAATACCACGATAGCGGTAATCATTAATCACTGTAACGTTTGCAGTGATTGGGCTGACTTCAGGGGCCTCTGGAGCGGCAGCAGGCGCTGTCTGCGCAAAGGCTGCTGTAGCGAACATGCCAGATGCTGCGAGAGCTATGGCTGATTTGTGTAGTGTTTTCATTTGCAACTCCTTGCTGTTTTGAAATAAAAGGGGTGAATGCTTAATGCATGGAGTGATCATGAAGGTCGGGTCATGGTGGATTTCTATGTAATTCCCCTTATTGATGCTGATGCACCTATTTGGTGCTTATTATTGCCCCATGAATGTGAATCTTTAGCCTTTTTCCCCATTTTTAGCTGATTCCCCCCTGTTTTCCTTGCCCAACATAAAATATCAGATATATCTTTTATGCACCTTCACACAGAAATACGGAACCCTATCATGCAAAAACCAGGCGAAATCCTCGAGCAAATTCAGCGCATCGCAAACGATATGCAAAATAAGGTTGGGGATGCCATCCGCAACTCACCGGCTCAAGAAATTGAGAAAAATGTGCGCGCCATGATGAACCAAGGATTTCAGAAGATGGACTTGGTAACCAGGGAAGAATTCGAATTGCAATCAAAGGTACTGGCAAAAACGAGGGAAAAATTAGAAGCCCTTGAGTCTAAAGTTGCGGCCCTTGAAAAGTCTAATTAATTTTTAGACTTTATTCTGGATAGAACTCATCAAAAAAATTTGCATAGTCTTCTTTTGATAGAAAAGTTTTTGCATTATTTGGTATAGCCTTGGTATGCAATACCGATATTTGATAAATCCAAATACTTCCATCTGTAGCAAATCGAGTGATCCACCGAACACGCATCCACTGCTCATTCGTTCCACTAGATTTAAATTGAATTAAATAATCTTTACTAACCTGCTTTTGTCGTGCGCTAGTTTGATAAACAACATCTTCAATTATTACCTGGCCACCGGTATCTTTTGCCCTGCTTAATAAATTAGCCTGTAATTGTGACAATAATTTTGGGAGCAATGCAGATTGGGCCATAGGTAATTGAGTGGCGCTAATGGAGTAAATATCATCTTCGATTTTCAAGGCCTCAAGCGTTTGTAATAACTCTTGATCTTGATATGCAATGCGTCTCTGAATTTTCTCTGGCTTACCTGGAAAAAGAGCCGTATATCTCTCTTGCGGAGACTGAACAACGCGCCAATCTAATTTAGGACTACAAGCAGCCAGAAAAAAAATGGCTGCAAAGGAAACGGAGCAGCCTTGTAAAGTTTTTTTAAAGAATGCCGGCGTCATGTGCCTGTTGATCAGCGTGATAACTAGAGCGAACCATTGCCCCTACAGCAGCATGGGAGAAGCCCATTGCATATGCCTCTTCCTCGAAATACTTAAAAACGTCTGGGTGAACATAACGCCGAACAGGCAAGTGATGGCCAGAAGGTGCAAGGTACTGTCCGATGGTAAGCATGTCGATATTGTGCTCGCGCATATCACGCATGACTTCTA
The DNA here is from genome assembly GCF_040400325.1 of Polynucleobacter sp. Classification (GTDB taxonomy): domain Bacteria; phylum Pseudomonadota; class Gammaproteobacteria; order Burkholderiales; family Burkholderiaceae; genus Polynucleobacter. The sequence continues at coordinate 92,474 of NZ_JBBAQK010000007.1, read as the reverse complement.
AAATTTCTTGATCAGTTTCACCAAGCCCTACCATCAACCCACTTTTTGTAGGGATATGAGGAAAGCGCTCTTTGAAATCTTTCAATAATTTCAAAGAGTGTGCATAGTCTGCGCCTGGGCGTGCCCCTTTATACAAACGAGGGACTGTTTCAAGATTATGGTTCATGACATCTGGCAAGCCATTAGGTGCATGCTCAGCAAAGACATTCAGCGCTTTATCTAAACGCCCTCGGAAATCTGGTACTAATACTTCAATCCGAGTGCTAGGTGATGATGTACGTGACTGAGATATGCAGTCAACGAAATGCATCGCACCACCATCGCGAAGATCATCACGATCAACGCTCGTGATCACAACGTAATTTAATTTCAGCGCAGCAATCGTTCGCGCTAAGTTGGCTGGTTCTTTTTCGTCCAAAGGGTCTGGTCTTCCGTGCCCTACATCACAAAAGGGGCAACGACGAGTGCATTTATCGCCCATGATCATGAAAGTGGCCGTCCCCTTACCAAAGCACTCTCCGATATTGGGACAACTTGCTTCTTCACATACGGTGACCAATTCATTTTCACGCAAAATCTTTTTGATTTCGGAAAAACGAGAATTGACAGAGGCTGCCTTAACGCGAATCCAATCAGGCTTCTTGAGTATCTCCTGAAGTGGCACGATTTTGATCGGAATACGCGCAGTTTTTTCACTCGACTTTTGCTTACGTGTAGCGTCGTAATGAAGGTCTTGGCGAGCCTGACTAGGCTTTTCTGTATCGGTCTTGTTTATGGTCATGGTGACATCAGTTGCTTTTGTAAATGCTCCAAAAGCTTTTGGCTAATGATATCTATATTGTCCTTGATCCCAAGAGTTTGCATATCAACCGTCCTTAAACCCTCATAACCACAAGGGTGGATCCGATCAAATGCCGCCAAATCAGTTGCTACATTCAATGCTAGGCCATGATAAGAGCAACTTTTACTCACTTTAAGGCCTAAAGCAGCTACCTTGGCACCAAACCATTCTTCAGCAACGCCAGGCTGATTTGCAATATAGATTCCCGGTGCGCCTTTGAGTCTTTGAGCCTGCAAACCATAACCCCCCAAAGTATCAATGACTGCTTGCTCAATGTGCAACACCAGCTCTTTAACAAAAATTTTCAGGCGCTTGAGATCAAGCAAAAGATAAACCACGATTTGCCCAGGGCCATGATAAGTAATCTCACCCCCACGATCGACTTGGATTAGTGGGATTTGCTGACTCGGTGAATGTAAATGACTAGCATCTCCTGCAAGACCTAAAGTAAATACGGGCCGATGCTGCAATACCCAAACTTCATCGGGGGTATTGGCATCACGCTGTTTGGTAAAAGTGCGCATTGCCTCATAAGTGGCTACATAATCCACTAGCCCAAGATGCTTCACTAAGAATGGCATGTGATTTGAATCAAAGAACGATACTTACCAAGGGATGTGTAGAGAGAGTTCTATATAGCTCATCTAGCTGTTCACGACTGGTAGCCGTTATGGGTAAAGTGATTCCTAAATAATTTCCATCTTTAGAGGGTCGTTGCTCAACCTGGCTTTCATCAAACGTCGGGTCAAACTGTTTTGCAATATGAATGATGGCTGGTAAATATTCAGGGTTTGCCTTTCCCATTACCTTAATTGGAAACTGGGAAGGGTATTCAATCAGCGATTTTTCTTCAGTCGTCATTTTGAAAAAGACCTTTTAAGAGTTACGGTGGTCTGGCATACCCAACCAAGCGCCAGTGATGATGTTGCGTATGCAATGCAATCTACGGTGGAAAAAATGATCCGCTCCAGGCACCACTTGAACCGTTAGCTCTTGAGGACGTGCCCAATCAAATACATCTACTAAAGGAATAGTCTCATCTACTTCACCATGAATCACAATGGTATCAGCAGCGACTGTAGCTAAGTCCCACTTCCCTGCTGCACTCCCGACCATGACTAAACGTTCTGCTGGGCGACCTAATTCAGCCAATTTTTGCACTAAATGACTTCCTACATAGCTGCCAAATGAAAAGCCAGAAACGACCAAGGGAAGGGTATTTGCATTTGCCATCCAAGCTTGATGAGCGGTAATTTCACTTTGACTCCAGCTTGAAGGTGTCCTCATCCAATCGGTGATATGCAACAAATCGTCTAACTCACCGACGCCATCATCGTGCACCCCCTCGGTACCTCCCACCCCGCGAAAGTTTGGGCGCACACTCACATAACCCAGCTGATTAAAAGCGCGTGCCATCGTCTGAGCCACCTTGTTATCCATCGCCCCCCCCATTAATGGATGTGGATGGGCAACCAAAGCTAAGCCACGCACTACATATGACGGGTCACTTTTTAGCTCATCAGGTAGATCAATAGACATCTCTATCAAACCAACGATGCCATTAATTTGAATTACTTTGCTACGACTATTCATGAAAAACTTTCAACTAAGACTAAGTCAACTGCAAGCGTTCAACAGGGAGACCTTTAATTAAGTGGGACTGAATAATTTCTTCTACGTCTTCGGTATCTATTAAGGTATACCAAACGCCATCTGGATAAACCACCATGACTGGGCCATCAGCACAGCGATCTAAGCAACCCGCCTTATTGACACGCACTTTTCCAGGCCCTGAAAGCCCGAGCTGTTTGACCCTGCTCTTGGCATATTCAAACAAAGCAAATGCGTTATGGCGATCACAACAGTCTTCGCCATTGCTACGTTGATTTAAGCAAAAAAATAAGTGGTGAGAAAAGCTCATAAAAAAATTATCTTCATTAATCCTTGGGTTTAAATTCTAAGGCACTACGAATCATCCAAATCAAAGCTAATGGCAACCATACCACTGAAACCCACTGCATTAATTCATTAAAGTGCAATAAGCGTCCTTGATGCCAATGTCTCAGCGTAAGAATGAAATAAGGATTATCCGGCAAGACATTGATCGCTATCGTTGCGCAGATCAAGCAACATAAAGCTAAGGAAAACTTCGTTATTTGGCTTAAGCGCAATGCCCATCTCAATAATAGGCTGCCTAAAAGCATGCCCCAAAAAGCTCCTGCGGTTAACCATAAGAGCCCGAGATCACTTCCAAATTGAAGTGCTGTAAACACCGTTTTAATCACAATGGTAAAACAGAGTAGCCCATTCAAAATACGCCATTGCGGGGCCTTAGTTCGCATACCCAAAGAAAGTAATAAGGCAACGCCCAGCCAGCAAAGTACCGTAATAATGGTTTCCTGGGCAACATGATTGATGACGATGGTTCCCCAATCAATCGAAGCAAAAATGGCATGCCCCCAGACCCCAGTGCCAAGCCAAGAGCTTTGTGGATAAATCTGTGACCAAGGAAATAATAAAAATAGGGCGCAAGCGGCCCAGTTCAAACCAAACCATTGATCAAAGCGGCGGCGAATAGCGCTTCCTGACAGCCATTGAGGGCCCAAAGGAATGGCCAAAAGCGCGCCTAGTAAGCCACCCAGAACATTGGCCCCCCAGTCTATTTGGCTTGGAATTCTGGTAGGAAGCCATGATTGCAGGGTCTCAACGCTCAATGCCAGTAGGCCACATAAAGCGAGAGCAATTCCCAAGGCCACAAAATTGCGCCATCGAGGATAGGCGGCAAACACAATCAAAAATCCAAAAGGGATATAGGCCAGAATGTTGACTAATACATCAAACAGCGTAATAAAACGGGGAGTTGGTGCATCCAACCAAGCCCATAGAGCAATGCCGTTATGAAAGTCAAAATCAAAGGGATTCAGGCTGACATAGACAATCAGAAGGGCGTAACTTAAGCCCATGGCTCTTGCCAATGGCATGGCCTGTAGTGGCCATGCCAATTTACGGGGGCGCAGTTCTTCTTGATGCATTCCACAATTCTAGGTCAGACCTTTCTACAATGGTGAAATGACTGCCAATTGCATCCTTGAACGTGTTGCCGAAACCAAATCGACCAATGATGATCTTTTAGCTCGCTGGAGAGCGGGTGAACTGATTGATCCTGTTGCTCGAATCGCCCACAATCAAACGGCTGGCAAAGGCCGGTCAGGCAGAAAATGGCTAGCAAAACCTAAAGATTCGATCTGCTTTTCCCTCGCCTTTCCATTTCGTAGAGGCCCTGCAGAATTAAGCGGCCTGAGCTTATTAGTTGGTCTAGCCGTTATTTCGGGAATTGCACAGGCCTGCAGTCTCAATGAGGCTTCCCTTCACTCACTTGGCCTTCGTCTCAAATGGCCTAATGACTTACTACTCAATAACACTAAATTGGGCGGCATCTTGATTGAAGGAGGGCAAACAAAAGTGGGTGAGCCAACCTGGATGGTGATTGGTATTGGCATCAACTTACGCAATGCCAAATCATTTGAAATAGATTTGGGTGTTGATGCTATGCAAAAAGTAGGTTCGCTAGACCAACTCATTCCTCCATCATCCTCACTGCCAGATAAGGACTTTATTTGGCTCAAACTGATCGAATCCTTAGAGCGTTATCTTGCTGACTTTGACCAATCTGGATTTGCCCGCTACCAACACCAGTGGGCGCATTGGGATGCTTATAGCGAGCAGCATGTGTGCATTAGTGGTGCGAACAAAGATCCTATTGATGGAATCACAAAAGGAATTGATGAATATGGCGCCTTACTCTTGCAGCAAGATCATCAAACGATTGCCATTCATGCGGGCGATGTTTCTTTACGGGTTCAAGCATGAGTCTTTATCTGCTCTTTGACGTAGGCAATACTCGCCTAAAATGGGCGGCGGTTGAATCCTCTTTGCACCCATCCGATCGTCAAAAAAAATTGTGGGCTTATTCAGGATCTATCAGCAGTAAAGCTTTGGAGTCTGCAGAGGCACGAACCGAGCTAGCAGATTACATCGCTAAAACTTTACCAAAACCTGATGCTATTGCTTTTACCTGTGTTGCAGGCTCACAGGCCATGAGTAATGTTCAATCCCTTTTTCCACAATGGAGTGATCTCACATGGAAACAGCTGAATGGAGATAGTTCATACACGGGTGTTCGCACCCTGTATCAAGATCCTAGTAAGCTAGGGGCAGATCGCTGGGCAGCAGTCATTGGTGCTCGCGCCCTATCTAAGACTAATACTCTGATTATCAATGCTGGCACTGCCACCACGATTGATCTATTGGGCGCAAATGGAGTGCATTATGGTGGCTGGATTGTGCCGGGCCTTAGCCTTATGCAGCAAAGCCTCCAAAAACATACTGCACAACTGCCTTTAGCAGAGCGACAAGATACTCCGTTGGGCTTTGGTATTAATACGAATGATGCAATAGTTAATGGATGTGATGCCGCACAAATCGGTGCAATCACACAAGCTATTCAACTCGCAAAAAAGATGAATAGCCCTGTAGAAAAAATTTGGCTTGATGGCGGGAATGCCAAAGTTTTAGCCAAGATCATGACGCAATTTGATATTCAATCTACCGTGTCAGTTGAAACGATCGAAGGGCTTGTGCTACGTGGCTCATGGGCGTGGTTGCTAGAGAATCTCTAAGAACGAATTTTTTCCAGCAGGCTTGTTGTTGAGCGCTCGTATAAAAATGGGATCGCTATCGCTTTACCGCCCCAACTGTTGACTGCCTTAGTTTCTGCCAAGACATCAATTTCATAATCGCCACCCTTAACGTAAATATCGGGGCGGATTTTTTCAATCAGGCTTACTGGAGTTTGCTCAGTAAACAAGATCGTCATATCGACACTTTCTAAAGCAGCTAATAAAGCCTGTCGATCTGCTTCAGAATTAATTGGCCTGTCATCACCCTTACCCAGCATCTTGACTGAGGCATCCGAATTCACGCCAATAACCAAGCTTGCACCTAAGGCGCGTGCCTGAGCCAAATAACTGGCATGGCCCCGATGAAGAATATCGAATACGCCATTGGTGAAAACAAGTGGCCTTGGAAGATTGGCAATGCGAGCGGCCAGCTGCTCTGGGGAGCAAACCTTAGACTCAAAAGAAGGGGGTGGCAAATTTGACATAGCTCAATCTTAATAGCAATGGATCGGAGCCTGTGATATTACCTAGAATGTCTTAAACTTGTGGACTACTGACCCCGTTATATAAGGCGCAAAATGATTCGCTCGTCGTTTGTATGGCTTTTGACCCTGTTTGCTTTTGCAATGGGCGCTCACACTGTCAATGCCGCCACTAGTTGCAGCCCCTTGCTATCTCAAACCTTTCCGCGCCTGCAAGACGAAGCGCCACAAAGCCTATGCCAGTACCAAGGAAAGGTCATTTTGGTAGTCAATACAGCTAGCTACTGTGGGTTTACTAGCCAATATGATGGCCTTGAAAAGGTTTATGCCAAATATAAAGATAAAGGGTTGGTGGTATTGGGCTTTCCTTCAAATGACTTTGGCCAGCAAGAACCTGGTAGCAATAAAGAAATTGCTGACTTTTGCAAAAATACTTATGACGTCAAATTCCCAATGTTTGCCAAGAGCGCAGTTTCTGGCAGTACGCCTAACCCCCTCTTTAAGGCATTGATTGCCAAAACAGGAACTACTCCAAAATGGAATTTCTACAAGTATCTGATTGACCGAAATGGCAATGTAGTGGACTCCTTCAACAGCATGACTAAACCTACCAGCAACAGTATCACCAATGAGATTGAGAAACTCCTGAAGGAGAAGGTGTAGTGAGTAAAAAAAGAATTGCCATTATTGGTGCTGGCATTTCTGGCCTAGGATGCGCTTATGCCCTGAGGCAACGCCGAGATTTAGACATAACAGTTTATGAGGGTGGCGCCCACATCGGCGGCCACAGTAATACAGTCAATTTCAAGCATAAGGTAGGTAAGGAAGAAATTGTGCATGGGGTTGATACAGGCTTCTTAGTATTCAATCGCAAAACATATCCACGACTAGTAAGGCTTTTTGAAGAAATTCAAGTGCCCATTGCGCTCTCGGAAATGTCATTCTCAGTTTCGATAGATGCCTCAGAAAAATCTCATAAACCTAAAACAATTGAATGGGCAGGTAATGATCTCAACTCCTTCTTTGGTCAAAGATCGAACCTCTTATCTTTCTCTTTTTGGAGGATGGCTTTTGATATTCTGCGTTTCAATCGTCTGGCTACTCAATTAGCAAATGACCAAATTGAAGCTGGCCACCTTTACGCCGAACCAGATGAATCCATTGCCAATTTTCTAGATCGCAATCGGTTTTGCCAAAGCTTTAAAGAAAATTATTTTTTACCGATGATTGGTGCAATCTGGTCTTGCTCTGTCGAGCAGATGCTGGAATTTCCGATTCAGACAATGGTGCGGTTTTGCCATAACCATGGCTTACTACAAATCCAAAATCGCCCTCAATGGCTAACTATTCAAGGTGGGTCACGTGAGTATGTAAAACGGCTTGTAGCAGCTCTGGAAAAACATCATGTCGACATTGAACGTAAAACGGTTCTACGAGTCAATGCTAGCAATGACAGCACCGTGCAATCTGAAGTTATCACAGAGTCTGGATCAGCCTGGTTTGATGAAGTAGTGATGGCCTGTCATAGCGACCAATCTCTCGAGCTATTGCATGGTATACATCAGGATGCCAAAAATATTCTTGCCGCCATCCCCTATCAAAAAAATCGGGCGATCCTACATACAGATATCCGGTTTTTACCCTCGGTAAAGCGTTGTTGGGCTGCCTGGAATTACACCGCTAAATCGGGCGCAATGCCCTCAGCAAAACAGCATGTCAGCGTAAACTATCTCATTAATCGTTTGCAGCCTCTTCCTCCTGAATTGAAAGATCTACAAATCATTGTCAGCCTCAATCCATTAACCGATCCTGATCCAAAGTTAGTACATCAAGAAATTCGTTATGCTCACCCCGTATTTGATATGGGCGCTATTCAAGCGCAAAAAGAGTTGCCCCTGATACAAGGGAACTCATCTATTTGGTTTTGTGGCGCTTGGACTGGATTTGGATTTCATGAGGATGGATTGCGTTCGGGCGAGTTGGTTGCTGAGGCCCTATTAGAAAGTCTACGCTCACCAGTGAAACATAGCCACAAACAAGATGCTCAATAAATGAATCAGCCAAAGATTAATTTTGGGGTAGTAAAGCATAGCCGCTTTCGTCCTGCGCGCAATGCCTTTGGATACGGTGTATTCACCGTCTCAATTCCTATGCGGGCTAGAAGTGTAAATCCTAGCCTACTCAGCGATTGCGGCCTCAAGGATAACCGCCGAGGATTAATCTCCTTCTTTGACAAAGATCATGGTCAGGGAAAAACAAATAGTCTTGCGTGGATTGAAAACCTTTTGCATGAAAATCAGGTGCCCAATGTTGATGGAGAAATTTGGTTACAAACCTTTCCCAGAGTTTTAGGCTACGTATTTAATCCTGTCAGCTTTTGGATCTCTACTCGCACCAATGGACAGGTACAAGCAGTACTTGCAGAGGTGAATAATACTTTTGGAGAACGGCATTGTTATTTACTATATAAGGATTCCGGTGAGGCCCTGCATTCTGGAGAGACACTGACCAGCAAAAAAGTATTTCATGTTTCTCCTTTCTGCGAGATCCGCGGGGAATACCACTTCCGCTTCCTATTTCCCAATGAAAGTAACTCTGGCCGCCACTCTGTTTACCGTATTGAACTCCATGAAGATGGACGCCCCTTGATCAACACCAGCATTAGTGGGCAAAGCCGCCCGCTTAGTCGTGCTAATCTCTATTTAGCTTTTATCAGGTATCCCTTAATGAGCTTGGGTGTAATTTTCCGTATCCACTGGCAGGCATTGAAACTGTGGTTCAAAGGTGTACCCTTCATCTCGAAACCTAAACCTCCTGAATTTGAAATTAGCCGATGAATCGCCCCGGACAATCATTACTCTCTCGTTTAAATTTTGCTCGACCAAAAGCAAAGTCATCCAAACAATACCGATTTAGCGTTCAAGCTCTATTGAAATTACTGTCACAGTTGCGTAGCGGCCATCTGAAAATCATCTTGCCAAATAACGAAAGAAAAGAGTTCGGCAACCCTTCCGATGCTCTACATGCAGAAATTCAGATTATAGATTGGTCAGTATTTAAGCAAGTCATGTCTCATGGCGATATCGGCTTTGCTGAAAGCTATATCCGCGGGCAATGGAATACTCCCGACCTGAAGGCTCTCCTAGAGCTCGCAATTCGCAATCGGACTATTCTAGAAAAAGCCATTTATGGAAACTGGTATGGCTCGATTTTCTATCGCCTCAAACATTGGCTGCGAGATAACACCAAATCGGGTAGCCGCAAGAATATTCAAGCACACTACGACTTAGGGAATGCATTCTATACTTTATGGCTTGATCCCACAATGAGTTATTCGAGCGCTTGGTTTTCCGAAAGTGAAAATCAGTCGCTTGCAGAGGCACAGCGAGCAAAAATTGGACGTATTCTCGACTCAATTGGCTCAAAAGAATCAGAGCACATTCTGGAAATCGGGTGTGGCTGGGGCGGGGTGATGGAGGAGGCACTACATAGCAATATTGCCATCACAGGTTTAACTCTTTCTACTGAACAAAAAGCGTTTGCGGATTTACGCTTAAAAAATATTCAAGCGAGTCGTGAACAGGCTCCAGCATTTGAAGTTCGTCTACAAGACTATCGAGACTGCCAAGAACAGTTCGATGGAATCGTCTCTGTTGAAATGTTTGAGGCCGTTGGCGAAAAGCATTGGCCAGAATATTTTCAAACTATCGCTAAACGCCTAAAAGCCGGCCGTAAAGCTTGTATTCAAACTATTGTGATTGCTGAAGAATTTTTTGAACGCTATCGACATAGTACTGACTTTATCCAGCAATACGTATTTCCAGGCGGAATGCTTCCTTCACGAGTCAGCTTCCGAGAAAGTGCCGCGCAAGCTGGCCTCAAGGTAGAGGCTGAATTTGCTTTTGGTACTGATTACGCTAAAACGCTCTGCATCTGGAGAGATGACTTTAATCGAAAACTGCAAGAGGTACGTCAACTCGGATTTGATGAAGCTTTTATTCGACTTTGGAATTTCTACCTCATGTATTGCTCCGCAGGATTCTCAGAGCGTAGTATCGATGTGGTGCAATTCACTTTGAGCCATGACGCTCCCACAAACTCGGGTAAGGCCCTCAGCGCATGAAACAACTAGGTATCGATCACTTCTCTGGCAAACGTGTTTGGATCATTGGCGCTTCGAGCGGCATTGGTGAAGCATGTGCCAAGGCTTTAATTCAAAAAGGGGCCAAGGTGGCACTTTCGAGCCGCAGGGTTGAGCGCCTCCAAGAGATAGCAAACCTTGCGCCCGCAGAGCAGACATTAATTCTTCCTGTCGATGTAACCCAAGATGATCAAATCAATACTGGCTATCAAAAGATGATTCAAGCTTGGGGTGGCATTGATTTGCTACTTTTTGTTTCAGGGGTTTATGTGCCCTTGCGTGCCGATAACTTTGATATCAAAACTGCCGAGCAGACGATTGACGCTAATCTTTTAGGCCCCATGAGAGCGGTAGCAGTTGTTCTACCTCGTATGCTTCAAGAGTGCGCTGGGCACATTGCTATTGTAGGGAGTGTTGCTGGTTATAGCGGACTACCAAAGGCCTTAGCTTATGGGCCGAGCAAAGCTGGAATTATTAATTTTTGTGAAACCTTGTATTACGACTTATTACCCCAGGGTATCAGTGTGCATATGATCTCACCAGGGTTTGTTGCTACTGAAGCCACCGCTCAAAATGATTTTGAAATGCCAGCATTAATTACTGCTCAAGAGGCTGCAAGCGAAATATTATCTGGCATTCAAAAAGGTGAGTTTGATATTCACTTTCCGAAACGGTTTTCAGGATTCTTAAAATTTCTCAGAATCCTACCGTATCCACTGTACTTTTGGATTATTCGTCGCTTTGTAAAAATCTAAGTAGGTTTGTAAGTCAACAAGCGCTACTTGTATTTATCTTTACGAATCTTTTCTTCAAGGAAATCCATCACTCCAATAGCTTTAGCCTTAGTGCCAGCAATAGATGGGGAAGTAACGTATTTACCTTGCATCACCATGGTTGGCACGCCATCAATGCGATAGGCGTCAGCTAACTGCCTAGCCGCACGGGCTTTTGAAGTCACTGCAAATGAGCGATAGGTGGCCAAAAAAGTATTGCGATCAATGCCCTGAGAAGCGGCCCAATCAGCAATTTCTGATTCTGTTAATAAACGCTTATTTTCTTTATGCATGGCGTACATCACTTTTTCATGCAGGGCGTCGCCTTTACCAAGAGCTTCCAGCGTATAGAAGAGTTGGCTGTGGGGCATAAAGTCATCCCGAAAAGCAACTGGAACTCTTTTGAAAACAACATCTTTAGGCTGACGCTTCACCCAACCAATCAGCTCAGGCTCAAAGTCATAACAATGGGGGCATCCATACCAAAAGAATTCAATGATCTCTACTTTTCCCTTAGTTTCAACTGGCTGAGGAGTCGGAAGAATACGGTAATCAAAACCTTCTTCAATTTTTTGACCTTGTGCAAGCACAGCGCCACTTAAACAGATGAAGGCGAATAAGGTAAAGATTCTTTTGCTAAATGAAATCATGGTTTACTAGATTTAATAAGGGTTGGTTTGATACCCATGCCATTTAACTTATCACGCATGGAATTTGTTTCTTCAGAACTACCATAAGGCCCAATACGTACTCGCCACAAGGTATTACCTTCGCTCGTGACTTCGCTCAACAGAACCTGAATACCTTGCATTGCCAAAGTCGCTTTTTGTGCATCAGCATCAGCTCGCTTCACAAATGCGCCAATTTGAAGATAGTACTGCGCATCTGATTTTCCTGCTGGCGCTGATGAAGTCTCAGCTGACTTCTTACTATTCAGTAAATCGCTAATAGTATCTGGCCCAGAATTGGTAGAAGACTTACCCTGCAAAGGCTTATTCAAATCTATAGGTTCGGTAGGAATTGTAGTTTCTCCTTCAGCAGGAGGAGGGGCAGGTTTAATAATGTTGAGTGGCAAATTAGGTGCGCGCATCCCAGGTCTTTCTTGGGGGGTATTTTTAGAAAGATAAAAAGCAATCACAAAAGCAATTCCTAAACCTACACCTAGGCCTAGAATAAAACCCAGAATAGTACCGCCGAATTGAGTATTACTACTCACGCGCTTACTGAAGCCATTTTGCTGATTCGGTTTTTTCATGATTTCCTCATCTTACATGTCACTTCATAAGTAGTCACTACATCTTAGCTGGTGCGGATACACCTAATACTTTTAAACCATTTTGTAAGACTTGGCGAGTCGCTGATAGAAGGGCTAGCCGCGCTAATTTCAAATGCTGATCATCAACCAATACTCGATCGGCATTGTAGAAAGTGTGGAAATCACCCCCCAAATCACGCAAATAGAATGCCAATGCATGTGGCGCTAGATCAGCAGCTGCATCAGTCAGTAGTTCTGGATACTCTGCTAAACGTCTTAATAAATGGTCGGATGCTTTACTATCCAAGAGCGATAAGTCGACCACCGCCAAATCACTTGTTTTTCCACCCCATTGGCTCAGGATTGAGCTGATACGAGCATGAGCATATTGCACATAGAAAACGGGATTCTCGTCATTTTGCTGTAGCGCTAAATCAATATCAAATACAAATTCTGTATCCGCCTTACGAGAGATTAAAAAGAAGCGTACAGCATCACGGCCTCGCTGCAATGCCAAATCTCGTTCTTGCGGAGTCATCTCAGGGGTGACGCCACCTGACCACTCAACTAAATCTCGCACAGTCACATAAGATCCTGCACGTTTTGAAATTTTGACTTCCTCGCCGTGACGCATCACCGTCACCATCTTGTGAAGAACATAATCTGGATAAGTTTTCGGAATATCCCATCCACGCTTTTGGGCTACTCCCTGCAAGCCTGAGCGAACGCGAGCAATCGTGCCATGGTGATCGCTACCCTGGACATTAATTACTTTTTCAAAGCCACGCTTCCACTTACTCGCGTGATAAGCCACATCGGGAACAAAGTAAGTAAAACTACCGTCGGATTTGCGCATGACACGATCTTTATCATCACCGTCAGCTGTCGTCTTTAACCATAAAGCACCTTCACCCTCATAGGTTTTTCCGATACTCTGTAGATCTTCAACAATTTGAGCAACGCTACCATCGGTGTACAAAGAGGACTCTAGGTAGTAACAATCAAATTGGACGCCAAACGTTTTTAAATCGATATCTTGTTCATTCCGCAAATACGTTACTGCAAATTGACGAATCGCCTCAAGATCATCCTTAAACTGAGGTGATGCTTTAAAAGCAGTAGCAATCTCAGCAATATATTCACCGTTATAGGCCTGCTCTGGCCATGCGGTATCGCCAGGCTTTAATCCATTTAATCGAGCCTGTACCGATAGCGCTAGATTGGCGATTTGCACTCCAGCATCGTTGTAATAAAACTCACGATGCACTTTGATGCCTTGGGTTGCCAAAAGATTGGCTAATGCATCACCTAAAGCAGCCTGTCTACCATGCCCCACATGCAAAGGCCCAGTTGGGTTTGCTGAAACAAACTCAATCATGGCACTAGTAACAGGACCAGCCCCCAGAGATATTTCTCCATACTGAGAACCCGAGGACAAAATTTCTTTTACTACTGAAGTTTTAGCCGCATTGCTCAGTCTGAAGTTAATGAAGCCTGGACCAGCAATTTCACAAGCAACGATCAGTTGGTCAAAGCCAGATTGTTTTTGTAAGCGCTCCACAAGCGTCTGAGCCAACTCTCTTGGGTTCAGTTTCCAAGCTTTAGAAAGCTGGAGAGCGATATTACACGCCACATCTCCATGATCAGCAGACTTAGGGCGCTCTAGCCGTACTTGCGGCACCTCACCCAAGCCTCGCTCATCAGCTAAGCCCTGTAAAGCCTTAGTCAGCATCTCAATTAGGTGGTTTTTATTAGTCAACAACATAGGATAGTGAGTTTATCAGGTGGTAAGCTATCAAAATGATCTATCAATTTCGATCCAAAGCAGGGGCAGATGTCATCATGCTGGCGGATTTAAGCAAGCGAATTTTTGACATCTTGGGCCGTCCATTGGAGCCTAGGGGAATTTTCACAATCGAACAACTTCCAGGCCTGATTAGCACCCTAGAAACTGCCATCCTAAAAGATTTGGAAGAGCGGTCACAGATCAAGACAGGAAATCAAGAAAACTCAGAAATACCCAAACTGGCAGATCGGCTAGGCCAAAGAGCGTATCCCTTTCTTGAGCTTTTAAAGCAAAGCAATGCCAAAGGTGAGCCTGTGATGTGGGGCGTTTAATCCAGAGAGCTAGATAATTGACGACGCACGTCGTCAATAGATTCGCCGCGACGTTGGGCCAAGTCCTCTATCTGGTCAGTAGACAACTTACCAACATTAAAGTAACGAGCTTGCGGGTGAGCCAAATAGAATCCGCTCACGCTCGATGCAGGGTTCATTGCCATCGACTCAGTCAAAGTCATCCCAATATCTTCTGAGCCTATCACGCGTAATAAATCCTTTTTGACTTCATGTGCAGGACAGGCAGGATATCCAGGCGCCGGTCGAATGCCACGATATTCTTCATGGATCATTTCGTCATTTGTCAAAACCTCATCGACAGCATAGCCCCATAAATCGGTTCTCACGCGATGATGCATCAGCTCAGCAAAAGCTTCCGCTAAACGATCAGCCAAAGCCTTCAACATAATAGCGCTGTAATCATCATGCTTTGCTTGAAATTCTGCGACCTTTTTCTCCACGCCATGGCCTGTTGTCACCGCGAAGCAACCTAGATAATCAGAGACCCCAGATTCCTTTGGTGCAACATAGTCTGCCAAACAACGATTTGGTCTACGCACGCCATCAATCACTGGACGCTCAGCTTGCTGACGTAAGTTATGCCACACAAATAATGAATGCTCGCGTGCTTCATCGCTATATAAAATAATGTCATCACCGACAGCATTCGCAGGGTAAAAAGCAACTACCGCATCTGCTTGTAACCATTGGCCCTTAATTAATTTATCTAACAGGGTTTTAGCATCTTCAAATACCTTACACGCTTCCACGCCCACCACTTCATCATCTAAGATGGCCGGAAATTTCCCAGCTAAATCCCAAGTCTGGAAGAAGGGGGTCCAATCAATATATTGAGCAATATCGGCTAAGGCAAAGTTTTTAAAAACTCGGCGGCCAATAAACTTTGGCTTCTCAGAAACATAGTTAGCCCAATCGATTAACTCGCGATTTTTGCGTGCCGCCTGCAGAGAAATGGTAGGCGCTGCTTTTTTATTAGCGTGTTGCTCACGAATACGAACATAGTCGTCACGAAGGTCCTGAATGAATTTTTTGGCGCTCTCATCCGAAAGCAGACTGGAGGCAACCGAGACAGAGCGCGATGCGTCAGGCACATAAACAACTGGACCATCGTAATGAGGAGCAATCTTTACAGCAGTATGTACTCGAGAGGTGGTAGCGCCGCCAATCATTAGTGGAATTTGTCGCTCACGGAAATAGTCATCACGTTGCATTTCTTGGGCAACGTAAGTCATCTCCTCAAGGGAAGGTGTAATTAAGCCAGAAAGGCCAACTATATCGGCCTTCTCTTCCTTAGCGCGCTTGAGAATTTCAGCACAGGAAACCATCACCCCCATATTAGCTACTTCAAAGTTATTACATTGCAACACTACAGTCACAATATTCTTACCAATATCATGCACATCGCCCTTAACGGTAGCCATGACAATCTTGCCTTTAGCTTTCGCCTCACCGCCGCCAGCAATGTGTAAGCGCTTTTCCTCCTCAATATAAGGAATGAGAATAGCCACAGCCTGTTTCATTACCCGCGCACTCTTTACTACTTGTGGCAAGAACATTTTGCCCTCACCAAACAAATCGCCAACCACATTCATACCGTCCATGAGTGGGCCCTCGATTACTTCAATCGGCCTACCACCCCCACCCATAATTTGTGCACGAAGCTCTTCAGTGTCTTCTTCGATAAAAGTAGTAATACCATGCACTAAAGCATGCGTTAGGCGCTCACGCACCAACTCTTCACGCCAGACTAAGTTTTCAACTTGCTTAGCTCCGCCACCCTTAAATTGGTCAGCAATATCCAATAAGCGCTCTGTTGGTGTTTTTCCGTCTTTTTCTTTAAAACGATTCAGTACAACGTCTTCAACGCGCTCACGAAGTTCTGAGTCTAGATCTGCATAGACTCCAAGCTGTCCTGCATTCACGATACCCATATCCATGCCTGCCTTGATGGCGTGATAAAGGAATACTGTATGAATCGCCTCGCGGACACGGTCATTACCGCGGAAAGAAAAACTAACATTAGAAACGCCACCACTTACTTTGGCGCCTGGAAGATTTTCCTTAATCCAACGAGTGGCATTAATAAAATCTACTGCATAGTTATCATGCTCTTCAATTCCCGTGGCAATAGCAAAAATATTCGGATCAAAAATAATATCTTCAGCTGGAAAACCGATTTCATTCACTAAGATTTCGTAACAACGCTGACAAATTTCCGTTTTGCGCTTGAACGTATCAGCTTGCCCAACTTCATCAAAGGCCATTACTACTGAGGCGGCCCCATAGCGGCGAATGAGTCGAGCTTGTTTTCTAAATAACTCTTCGCCTTCCTTTAAAGAAATAGAATTAACAATCGGCTTACCTTGAATACACTTTAGCCCGGCTTCGATCACGGTCCATTTAGAAGAGTCGATCATGATCGGTACACGAGCAATATCCGGCTCTGAGGCAATCAAATTCAAAAAGCGCGTCATCGCTGCTTCTGAATCTAACATTGCCTCATCCATATTGATATCAATCACTTGGGCGCCATTTTCAACCTGTTGACGGGCCACTACGAGCGCCTCATCAAATTGGTTATTCAGAATCATGCGAGAAAACGCTTTAGATCCCGTAACGTTTGTACGCTCGCCAATATTGACAAAGCCCACAACTGGCGTGACATTAAATGATTCAAGCCCAGACAGCTTCATTGCAGGTTTCGGTTGTTGATTTTCTATGGTGCTCACGCCACTGCCCCCGCATCTTCACGATAAAAAGCACGGGGTTTACGCTTGGAAACCGCATTTGCAATTGCACGAATATGTTCGGGTGTGGTGCCGCAGCAGCCGCCTACAAGATTGACCAAGCCATCTTTAGCAAATCCATCCATTAAGCTCGAAGTAATTTCTGGCGTCTCATCAAAGCCCGTATCGCTCATAGGATTAGGTAGGCCTGCATTGGGGTAGCAGGAAACTGCTACATTACAAATACGTGCCAATTCAGCAATATATGGGCGCATGAGTGCAGCACCTAAAGCGCAATTTAATCCAAAAGTAAGTGGCTTAATATGACGCAAGCTATTCCAAAAGGCCTCAACCGTTTGACCAGACAGAATACGGCCTGATGCATCTGTTACTGTTCCAGAAATCATCACTGGCAAACGTTCGCCTGTCTCTTCAAAAAATTCATCTAAAGCAAACAAAGCGGCTTTAGCATTGAGCGTATCAAAGATCGTCTCTACTAAAAATAAATCTACGCCACCAGCAAATAGGCCCTCAATTTGCTCGCGATAAGATGCTCGCAACGCATCAAAAGTAATGTTTCGTGCACCAGGGTCATTTACATCAGGAGAAATGCTTGCAGTCTTTGGTGTTGGTCCAATCGCGCCAGCAGCAAAACGTGGCTTATCAGGCGTGCTGTATTTTTCGCATGCGGCCTTCGCTAGCTTTGCTGAAACTTCATTCATTTCACGGGCCAAACCAGGCATTTTGTAATCGTCTTGCGCTACGGAAGTAGCACCAAAGGTATTGGTTTCAATAATGTCTGCACCAGCATCTAAGTATTGTTCATGAATCTTGCTAATAGTTTCTGGCTGGGTCAGCACTAACAATTCATTGTTGCCTTTTAAGTCACCAGGATGATTTAAAAAACGAGGATTTCCAGGAAGGCCTCGGTAATCTTCTTCTGAAAACTTGTACTGCTGAATCATGGTTCCCATTGCTCCATCCAAAATGAGGATGCGCTGCTTCAGCAGCTCAGGAAGCGCCTGACCACGGGTGTACGGCTGGGATAAACCTTTAAATAACATTACTTAACCGGGAATAATCTCTAGAATCCCTTATTCTATTGGAAAAGCCACTTTTTATTTACTTGGAGCCTTATATGTTCGGAACTATTCCTGAATTTAATCAAAGCCTTGATATGTTCAAAACCATGTGGGGACAAGGTGCGGCAGCTCAAGCCGGGCAATTTCCCTTTACTACAGACGCATCTAAGGCTGCTGGCGGCTTTACTTCCGCCTTTCCAGGCCTAGATGTAGAGGAATTAGAAAAGCGCATCAAGGATCTCAAGAGCGTTGAAAGCTGGCTAAATCTCAACCTCAATATTCTTAAATCAACCATTCAAGGCTTAGAGGTTCAGCATGCCACCATGATGGCCTTAAAGTCTTTTGGTGAAGCTGTTTCTGCCGCTGGTGCAACAGCCTCTAAAACCGCTGAAAATTCAAAAACCAAAACCAGTGCTAAACCACGGAAAACCGCAACACGCCGTCGTCGCAAAGCTGGCGATGCAACTTACCTCGACGAAGTAGGTAATTCAGATGGGCAATAGCCTCGCCCATGGCAAAAGTAAGCTGATGAATATCTAATTCGCGCTTAAACAAAACCGGCACGATCTCTCTAGCATGTGCCGGTTTTTGACATGCGCCCAAGGTATCGGCTAAACGCTCATCATGGTGTGTCTTAAGCTGAGTAATCCGTATCTTCATTCCTGTAAAAGGCTTACCGTGTGAAGGCAGCACTAAGGTGTCATCTGGCAGTGGCAAATATTCATCTAGAGAGTCTAGATAGAGCCCCAAAGGATCTGCATCAGGGTCCACATCAAAGACACTGACGTTAGTGGAAATTCGTGGCAACAACATATCTCCAGAAATTAATACTCCAAGATCTTTGCAAAAAAGCGAGGCGTGCTCTGGTGCATGACCGAAGCCCATAATGACTTGCCACTCTCGGCCACTGATCAGAATGTTTTCACCATTAATAATCCGCCGATATTGTCTTGGAACACCGGGAACCAGATTGCCATAGTAGTTAGAGCGGCCCCGAATCTTTTCTAAATCCTCCGGTGTAGTCAGACCATGTTTTTGAAAATGGTCTGCAGACCCGTCGCCGCCAGCCCTTGA
Organism: Polynucleobacter sp.; assembly: GCF_040400325.1. Lineage (GTDB taxonomy): Bacteria > Pseudomonadota > Gammaproteobacteria > Burkholderiales > Burkholderiaceae > Polynucleobacter. Next base: position 73,282 of record NZ_JBBAQK010000007.1, on the reverse strand, counting down.
GCCAATGGCTGCACCACCCTCTTTATGACTTAACCATTGAGCAGTTAAATAATCTGTCATCGAAATCCATAAGGGCGCCTTCCATTTTTCACATAACCATTGTGAAAGCCCCACATGATCAGGATGCATATGCGTCACAATGACTCGCAATACTGGTAATCCATTGAGTTCATTTGCAAATATTTTGTCCCATGCAGCCTTAGTTTCATCATTGGCTATACCGCAATCGACGATGGTCCAGCCATCCACACCATCAATTTCATCGCGCAAGAGCCATAAATTAATATGGTCCAAAGCAAATGGCAGTTTCATTCTGAGCCAACGAACTCCTGGGGCTACTTCAATGCTACTACCTAACTCTGGAAGCTGATCTCCAAGGGGGTAATGAAGAGCGCTTTCAGAAGCTAACGGAGGTTTATTGTTCATATATTTATTTAACCGATTATTGATTGACGTTGACAATCACCCGCCCTCGGATGTTACCTGCCATGAGCTCTTGTGCATATTTTAAGGACTCCTCCAAATTAATTTCATGAGAAATCTCATCAAGAGTTTTTAAATCAATCAGCTTACTTAATTGCTCATAAGCAGCAATTCTTTTTGCACGTGCCACGGTAACACTATTGATACCATATAAAGTGATGCCACGAAGAATAAATGGTGCCACACTAGAAGGAAAGTCCATGCCTTGCGCAAGGCCACAAGCAGCAACTGCGCCATCACTCTTCGTTTGGGCGCAGGCGTTCGCCAAGGTATGGCTTCCAACGCTATCCACTACAGCAGCCCAACGCTCTTTCGCCAAGGGCTTTCCAGGGGCAGATAAGGCAGTGCGCTCAATGACCTCTGAGGCACCAAGCTGCTTTAAATAATTCTCTTCAGATAAACGCCCAGTACTAGCGACCACCGTAAATCCCAATTTACTTAAGAGCGCAATCGCAAAGCTACCGACGCCACCTGCCGCACCAGTGACTAAAACTTCACCATCACTTGGCTTAAGACCATGAGATTGCAGCGCCATCACACATAGCATGGCGGTATAACCTGCAGTGCCAATGGCCAAAGCCTGCTTGGCTGTAAAGCCTTTAGGCAATGGAATGAGCCACTCGGCCTTGACCCGCGCCATTTGACTTAAACCACCCCAGTGACCTTCTCCAACGCCCCAACCATTAAGAAGGACCATATCGCCAGCCTTAAAGTCGGGGCTACTGCTCTCTATTACTTCCCCCGCGAAATCGATCCCCGGCACCATCGGAAAGTTGCGTACGACAGGGCCTTTACCAGTAATGGCTAGACCATCTTTGTAATTGAGGGTGGAGTAAAGCACCCTCACCTTTACATCACCTTCGGGCAAGCTAGCCTCATCAAGCTCTGCCAGCTCAGCGCGATAGCCCTGATCATCCTTTTTTACCAAAATAGCCTTAAACATGCATCTTCCTTTTAGATCGAAGCTTTTCCCCGCAACAAATGCGTAATAGGTTTATCCTAGCGAGCATTGATGATTATGGGGGTTTCCATGAAAAAAATTCTACTATTAACTGCGCTTTCTAGCTTACTACTAGCTGGCTGCTCCTCAACCCAACTCGGCATGTCTATGGGCAATATGCGCCTGATTAATTCTAGCGCTCCCCCTCAAGAGGTAATGGACTTTGCTACAAACACTTGCCGGAACGACTTTTACCAAGGAGCAAGCTTTCTCTCCAAGGCTAACAAGGAGTATCGCTTTAAATGCGTCAAAGCCGAAGAGAATGAAATCTTGATGCCTATTCCTGGAACCACTATTACTCCTGTAAGCAAGTAATTCATAGTCAATGGCCCCATTTACCTCCCAGGAGTTACGCAAAGGATTCGCCTCATTCGCAACAGGGGTTACCGTCATTACTTGCCTTGATGAACAGCAGCAGCATCATGGCATCACCATCAGCTCATTTAATACGGTTTCCTTAGAACCCCCACTGATTCTTTGGAGCCTAAAAAAACAGTCGCGCTTCATGCCTTGGATGGGTCTTGGGAAAAAACATCTGATTCATGTACTTGAACGCGCACAAGAAGATTTAGCCATGCACTTTGCAACTGTTAAGCATGATCAGTTGATCGGTGTGGATCATCAAATTGCTGATAGTGGTCTTTGTCAGATCAATGACTGTGTTGCTTATTACGAATGTGAAACTGTTTACGTCCATACCGGTGGGGACCATAACATCATCGTTGCCAAAGTAATAAGCCTAACAAATCATCCAGAAAAAGAACCGCTCATTTTTGCACGCAGCAAATTTGTTGGTCTTGATTTCGCCGAACTTAAAACAATTTAATTCAAGTAAATACAAATGAAGGAAAAGTCATGATGCGTTTATGGGGCCGTAAAAGTTCGATCAATGTACAAAAAGTTTTGTGGTGTCTGGCTGAACTTGGAATGCAAGAAGGTAAAGACTTCGAGCGAATTGATGCAGGACTTCACTTTGGAGTGAATCGCACTCCTGAGTTTCTCAAATTAAACCCTAATGGGCTGGTCCCAACCCTGGAAGATGGTGATATCGTACTTTGGGAATCGAATACCATCATGCGCTACCTAGCGCGCCAATACGATAAGCAGGGCCGTTATCCAAGTGACATTGCCAGTCAATATGGTTCAGAAAAATGGCTTGATTGGCAAGTTGGAACTTTATGGCCAGCTTTACGTGCACCATTTTTAGGCTTAACTCGCGTACCTGAAAACGAACGTAAGTACGATGCCATTAAAAAAGGGTATCAAGACACCAATAACTTGTTAGAACTACTGGATACTACTCTAGCAAATCAAGACTATTGCTCTGGTAAGCAATTTCACATTGGCGATATTGCTCTAGGGCTCTGCGTTGCTCGTTGGATATTGGTAGATGAAACCTTTCCAGAAAAAACTGGCGGTCGTATCAAGCTAAAAAATATTGATGCATGGCTGAAGCGCTTGGAAACAGAAACCTTATTTAATGAAATTGTCGAGAAACAGCTCAACATCATCAAATAAGGAAAGCTTACGGTTGCTTAAATTTATTTTTATGGTGGTCAGCGCCTAGCAATAGATACATTGCTGGAACAACAAATAAGGTGAAGAGGGTGCCGATTGATAATCCGGTAAAGATCACGATACCCATTGACTGACGACCTGCAGCACCTGCTCCTGAGGCAATCACCAAAGGAACCACTCCCAGAACCATCGCCGCAGTAGTCATTAGGATGGGTCTTAAACGTACGCTACTTGCCTCGACAATAGCATCGAGCTTACTGCGACCAGCCCCTTGTAATTCATTAGCAAATTCCACAATCAAGATTCCATGCTTACTAATTAAGCCCATGAGAGTAACTAAGCCCACCTGGGTATAAACGTTTAGCGTAGTGAATCCTAAGTTGATAAAGATAAGCGCACCAAATAAGGCAAGGGGAACTGAGACCAAGATCACAATGGGATCGCGAAAGCTCTCAAATTGAGCAGCTAGCACCAAGAACACGATCAAAATCGCAAAGAACATGGTTACCAAGAAACCACCAGATTCAGCCATAAACTGACGTGAGGGTCCAGCGTAATCCATGCTATATCCGTTTGGTGCGACCTCTTTCAAAGTCTGACGCATGAACTCCAATAAATCTTCCTGTGAAATAAATGGTGTATTCACACCAGCAATGGTGGCTGAATTCAATTGCTGAAAGTGATTGATTGATTGGGGTACTACTCTTTTCTTAATAGTTGCAATAGTGCGGGCTTGAACCATTGCACCACTGGGAGTACGAATGTAGTAATCCAAGATTTGATCGGGGTTTAATCTATCGACTTGCTTGACCTGAGGAATGACTTTATATGAGCGCCCTGAAACAGAAAAATAATTCACATAACCACCGCCTAAGGCTGCTGACAATGCTGCGCCAACCTGCTGTTGCGTCATTCCTAGGGCCGCTACTTTCTCGCGATCAATCACTAAAACATCTTGCGGTTTATCAATTTTTAGATCTGAATCAACATAGAAAAAGTTTCCGCTACGACGTGCCTTATCTAATACTGCTTGTGAAACTTCATTCAACTGATCATATGGCTCTGTTGTAGTAATGACCACTTGAACTGGGAATCCTTGAGCTCCAGGCAATGCAGGGAATTGGAATGCTGCAACCCGAACACCAGCAATTGAATTCCACTTCTTTTGCATATCCTCTTGGAACTTGGTGGCATTGCGGCTTCGTTGAGTCCAATCTTTTAGCAAGACGCCACCAAAACTACTGGTAGGGCTGGTAATTTGGAACATTTGTTCATACTCGGGTTCCGCGCTAGATATCTGATAAATCTGATCAGCATAAGTCTGCATTTGATTTACCGTACTGTTAGGCGGTCCGGAAGCCTGCATCAATACAATGCCCTGATCTTCAGTAGGCGCTAATTCTGCACGTGCAGTTGCATATAAATATGCAACACCCCCCAATAGAATGGCACCCATCACAATAATGACTTGCCATGTACTTAATAAATCTCGTAGGGTACTTTGATAGCTGTGGTGAACCTTATCAAAGATGCGATCAATCTTTTGTACAAATGGAGAAGCCTCTTGCTCTTCAGTAAAAATGCGAGAGCACATCATTGGCGAAAGTGTTAACGCAATCAGGCCCGAGACAGCTACGGCACTAGCCAAAGTAAAGGCAAACTCAGTAAACAGAGCGCCCGTTAAGCCTCCCTGAAAGCCAATTGGGATATATACCGCGATTAAAACGATCGTCATTGCTAAAATCGGACCACCTAATTCTCGGGCAGCAATTAAAGAAGCCTCTAATGGCGACTTGCCTTCTTTCATATGACGATCAACGTTCTCCACCACAATAATGGCATCATCAACCACCAATCCAATTGCTAACACTAAAGCCAAGAGCGTTAATAAATTAATTGAGTAGCCTAATACCTGCATCATGAAGAAGGTGCCAATTAATGAGAGTGGCATCGCAATTACTGGTACCGCCACAGCACGATAACTACCCAAAAAGAGGTAGATGACTACCGTCACAATTAATAAAGCTTCTAGTAAAGTGATTATTACTTCATCAATCGAACTAGTAATAAACATAGTTGAGTCATAAACCACCTTACCAGTCATACCGACTGGTAATTGCTTTTGGATCTCAGGAACAATGTCCCGTATACGTTGCGCGACATCCAATAAATTGGCTTGGGGGGCAACTTTAATAGCGATGAACACTGACCGCTTACCGCTAAATGCAACGTTGGTGTTGTAGTCCTCAGAACCAAGGGTTACATTGGCAACTTGGTCTAGATAGACTATATTCACGCCATCTTTTTTGATCACTAACTTACGAAACTCTTCAAGAGTATGTAAATCTGTTCCGGCAACCAGATCAACGGCCACCATATCACCTTTCGTGCTACCTACCGCAGATAAGTAATTATTCGCTGCCATGGCGTTATAAACATCGTCAGCCCCAACACCAAGACCAGCCATCTTTTCGCGATCTAACCAAGCACGCAAAGCAAATTTTCTACCACCAGTAATTTCTGCGTTTTGAACACCGTCAACAGAGTCTAGTTTTGGCTTTACTACTCGGAGCAAGTAGTCAGTAATCGCATTATTCGGAATCTCATCACTGTAAAAACCCATATACATTGCCGCAGTAGATTGCCCAACCTGTACAGTCAATACAGGCTGCTGAGCCTGCGGGGGCAATTGGTTTCTGACAGCACCAATCTGGGTTTGAATTTGGGTTAGCGCTGCATTGGAGTCGTAATTTAACTTCAAAGTAGCAATGATGGTGGAAACGCCACTCACGCTTGCAGAGGACAAGTAATCGATGCCTTGCGCCTGTCCAATAGAAGCCTCTAAGGGTTGCGTAATAAACCCTGCGATTGTTTCAGGATCAGCGCCAAAGTAAGCAGTGGTAATGGTGACAATCGCATTTTGAGTTTGGGGGTACTGATTAACAGGTAGGCTACCAACCGCCTTCAAACCAAATACCAGGACAAGCGCACTGACTACCAGTGAGAGCACCGGTCTTCGAATAAATATGTCAGTCCAATTCATCTGCTACTTATTCCTGAGGCTTTGGATTAGGCGAATTAGCTGGCTGCACCTTGTTATTAATAATCAAAGGGGTACCGTTCTTTAACTTCAGCTGTCCACTAGTAACAACTGTTGCACCCTCTTCAACCCCTTTCAGGATTGCCACTTGATCACCGCGGGTTGCGCCCGTAGTGACGAAGACTTGTTGTGCCTCCAAAATATCTTTACCTTGTTTATCTTTCTTGCCAGTAGTCTTAGCAAGGAAGACTGTCGAGCCATATGGGTTATAGGTCACAGAAGTTTGCGGTAAAGTTAGTAACTTCACTTGATCACCCAACTTAATATTGACATTAGCAAACATGCCGGGAAGAATTTTCTTGTCAGGATTCGTCAGTCGAGCTTCCACTTGAATGTTTCGAGTGTTGGTATCCACTTTGGGGCTCACAGCAGTAATCTTGCCGGTAAAGCTAGCGTCCTTAAAGGCATCTGTGGTGACCTCCACTTCCTGGCCCACCTTAATTTGCTCAGCATTATTTTGTGGCAAATTAAAATCTACAAAAATCGGATCTAAAGTTTGTAAAGTCAGCAGCTTGTCACCTGAGTTCACATACTGCCCAGGGTTGATCGAAACAATACCGATGCGCCCCGAGAATGGTGCTTTGAGGTTTTTCTTGGCAACCAAAGCTATTTGCTGCTCTACTTGTGCCTGCTTTGATTTCGCATCAGCTGCACTGGTATCAAATACGTTTTTACTAATTGCCTGAATGGCTAGCTGCTGTCTATCACGCTCATTAATCACCTTAGCTAAATCAGCCATGGCCATCAATGAATTTAACTGGGCGACATCTGATGTGTCATTTAGCTTGATGAGCAGTTCGCCCTCTTTAACATCTTGACCTGATTTAATCGGTACGGCTGCAACCAATCCAGCAAGTTCTGTACTCAGCTCAACACCCCTAAAGGCACGAATATTTCCAACACTACTTAACTTGGGCTGCCACTCAGATGTGCCAATCTCCATTGTTGAAACGGTTGCTGGCGGTAAACCCATGCCTGAAATGAAATACTTAATCAGGATGGTCTTAGATTGATTAAAGGCAAAAATCAATCCTAACAACAGAAAAACACCACATAACATGATGATCATTCGACGTGGCAGTGGCTCCATCGCCATCAATTTTTTATGTAACTTTGTATTACGCCATTTCTGACCCATGCGAGTCCAAAGAGCATGCACCCTATCACCCATCGCCTTGAGATTTAGCCATGACCATACGGCCACAATGACAGCAAGCAACTTAGTCTTAATTTTTTCCAGAAGTTTCATTGTGATCTTTATTCGCTATGTCTTTTGGTTGAAAAGCAGGGCCAGTACGATTCCACCAACCACCACCTAATGCTGCAAATAGTGCTGCGGTATCAGCAAAACGTGTCGCTTGTGCAGAGACTGATTTCACCTTAGCCAATTGATATTGATTTTGGTAATACAGAACTGCTAAATAACTTGCAGTACCTAGTTTGTATTGCTGCTGAACTAGATCTAGTGTTTCATAAGCATAGCGCTCTGCATCCGAAGCAGATTTTAAAGCTTGTGAGCCCGTTTCAAGAGCGCGCAGTGCATCAGCCACCTCCTGAAATGCCTTAAGAACTGTTGCCTGGTACTGGTAAACCGCTTGTTCGTAATTTGCAATCGCACCACGACGCTGCGCCAATAGTTGCCCACCCTGGAAAAAAGGCTGAAAAATTCCACCTGCAATTGCCCATAAGCTTGCATTTGGCCCAAATAAAGCGCTGCTAGTTAAAGCGGCTGAACCAATTGCACCCGTAATATTCAATTGTGGCAATAAGTTAGCTGTTGCCACCCCCACTAAGGCATTCGTTGACTTTAATTGAGCCTCTGCTGCACGAACGTCAGGGCGCTGACGGACTAGGCTAGACGGTACTGAGAGTGGTAATTTCTCTGGCAAGCGAAGCGTACTTAAATCAAACTTGGTGATATTAGCGTTACTTGGTAATTCACCAACCAATACTGCCAATTGATTTCGAGCAAAGGCGAGATTTCGTTCGTAATTCACTAAATCTACTTGTGAGCTAGAAACTAATGTTCTTTGTGAAGTGACATCCACCTTAGAAACAGTTCCAATGTCTAACTGTCTTTCAGTCAACTCAGCTAAGTTAGTTTGGGCTTTTAAAATTTCTTCTGTTGCCTGCATCTGGGCACGCAAGGCAGCCTCACGAACGGCCCCAGTAACAATATTGGCAGTTAAAGAAAGGTAAGCGCCCTCTAACTGAAATTGTGTAATTTCAGCTTGTGCCCTAGCACTTTCGACAGCACGGCGTGCGCCACCGAATACATCTAACTTATAGCTGACATTGACAGAGGTGTTATAGACGTTATAGATATCAGAGCCATAAGGTAAGCCAAAAATTCCTGCTGGCTGAAGCTGCCTAGCTGCGCTACCATTTAAACCAATGGCTGGAAAATATTGCCCGCCAATTTGCGCATTGACATTTTCTTGAGCAGAGCGCAATGCAGCATCAGCAGCACCAAGGCTAGGATTTTGTTGAAGTGCTTTTTTAATTAATACATCTAGCTCGGGTGATTTATAGAGCTCCCACCACTGCGCCTCAATATCCGCTCCGGCAACAAACTCTTGCGCGGTTCCACCAGGCACTCCAGGGGCAGTTGTGAGTTTTTGAGTCAGAGAACTCTCTGTATAACTTGAGGCCTTAGGTAGATCAGGTTGTTTAAAGTCTGGCCCTACTGCGCACGCAGACAATAGTCCTGCAGAAATCAGCAGAAAAAAATGAAGTCGTGATGGCAGGTGTGTTTTTGAAAAAAACATGACTTGTAACAAATATCCCCTTATAGAAGAGTTATTTGAACACAGTTTTGAAATCATAGCCTTGTAACACTCTGATTTTATAGCTAAATTTGTTCACAACTATAGGTAAGAGTCAAGCCCAGAAAAAAACTATTCTACTGTGACACTCTTAGCTAAATTTCTAGGCTTATCCACATCAGTACCACGCGCGCAAGCCGTGTGATAAGCCAAGAGCTGCAATGGAACAACGTGCAAAATTGGCGAAAGGTTGCCATAGTGCTCTGGAAGGCGAATCACATTAATACCTTCGCTATTCACGATCTCGGTATCTTGATCAGCAAATACAAAAAGCTTGCCACCTCGTGCTTTGACCTCTTGCATATTTGACTTTAACTTTTCCAATAAAACATCATTGGGGGCGACTGTCACTACTGGCATTTTGTCGGTGACTAAGGCTAGGGGGCCATGTTTTAACTCGCCGGCAGGATAGGCTTCTGCATGAATATAGGAAATTTCCTTGAGCTTTAATGCGCCCTCTAAGGCGATTGGATAATGCAGGCCACGGCCTAAGAACAGGGCATTCTCACATTTAGCAAACGCATCACTCCAAGCAATGATTTGTGGCTCAAGTGCGAGTACAGCATGGAGTGCCTTAGGGAGGTGACGTAATTCGCGAAGCAACTCTTTTTCTTTTTCAGGAGAAATCTTGCCCGCTCGTTTTGCAATAGAAACTGCTAAAAGGTAAAGGGCGAGTAATTGTGTAGTGAATGCCTTTGTAGAAGCAACTCCAATCTCTGTGCCTGCCTTGGTCAAAAAATGCCAATCGGTTTCACGAACCATTGCGCTACTTGCGACATTACAAATTGCTAAAGTGTAATGATGGCCTAGGGCTTTTGCATGACGCAATGCGGCCAAGGTATCTGCAGTTTCGCCAGACTGTGAGACCACCACAATCAGGGTTTTAGGATTTGGCACTGTAATGCGATAGCGATATTCGCTCGCAATTTCCACTTGCGTTGGAATGCCAGCAATATCCTCCAGCCAATATTTAGCAACACAGGCAGAGTAATAACTCGTCCCACATGCCAGAATCAGAATTTGATCGAAAGCCTTCCAATCTTCGGGGTTCGCTTCAAATAATTCGGGACCAAAAGCTACAATATTGGCCAAGGTATCGCCAATTGCTCTTGGTTGCTCAAAGATTTCTTTTTGCATGTAATGCTGATAAGGCCCAAGATCAACTGAGTCTGCTTGCGCAGGCATTACCTTACGATCACGCTGCACAGGCTTACCACTCTGATCAATAATCTGCACACTTTCTGCTTGCAGGATGGCAACATCGCCCTCCTCCAAATACATCATCGACTGGGCGCGGCCTGCTAATGCAAGAGCATCTGAGGCTAAAAAGTTTTCATGATCACCAAGGGCAACTACTAAGGGGGATCCAACACGTGCACCAACTAAAGTCTTAGGACTATCTTGGGCAATCACACCAATTGCATAGGCGCCATGTAATTGTGGCAATACTGAACGCACTGCGGCTGGCAAATCTTGCTTGCTTTGTGCAACATATGCTTGATGAATTAAATGCGCAGTGACTTCGGTATCCGTCTCAGAAGTAAATATATAGCCGGCACTCTTTAGTTCATTTCGAAGATTTTCATAATTCTCAATAATGCCGTTATGCACCACTGCAATCAGACCATTAGAAACATGCGGGTGAGCATTTTGTGTATCTGGCTTCCCATGGGTCGCCCAACGGGTATGAGCAATACCTAAGGTGCCATGGAAGTCTTTGCCCTGCTCAGCCAACTCTGAAACTCGCGCAGTAGTCCGCGCTCTTTCGATTAGATGTTGAGCATCATCACCATTGATGACAGCAAAACCGCAGGAGTCATATCCCCGGTACTCTAAACGGCGCAGGCCCTCAACCAAAACTTCCACAATATTTTGATGTGATGCTGCGCCTACAATGCCACACATTATTTTTTACCCTTTACGGATTTTGGTGCGGATTTCCTAGACGATACTTTCTTCTTTGCTACCTTTTTAGCCACAAGCTTTTTTTCTTTTTTAAAAGGGCGCTGCCACTGTAATGAAATTTGCTTTGCTCGAGATATGGTAAGTTGATTTGGTGGTGCATCTTTCGTGAGCGTCGTACCGGCTCCAAGGGTTGCGCCACGGCCTACGCGCACCGGCGCAACCAATTGCGTATCAGATCCAATAAAGACATCATCTTCAATAATAGTTTGATGTTTATTTACACCATCGTAGTTACAGGTGATCGTACCAGCACCAATATTGACTCTTGATCCAACAATTGAGTCGCCTATATAAGCTAAGTGGTTGGCTTTGCTATTGGCTGCAATTTTGCTATTCTTCACTTCAACGAAATTGCCAATATGAACATCATTTGCTAAATCTGCACCGGGTCGTAATCGAGCATAAGGGCCGATGATCGATTGCTGCCCAACCTTGGCACCATCGATATGGCTATAGGCATGAATCACCACATCTTTACCAATCAGGCTGTTACGTATTACGCAATAAGGCCCAATCTTAGTACCGGATGCCACAGTAACGCTACCTTCGAATACGCATCCCACATCAATCAATACGTCTGTGCCACACTCAAGCAAGCCGCGCACATCAATACGCGCAGGATCAGCCAGTAATACACCCAAATCCATTAATTGATTGGCAATATTGAGTTGATGAAGCCTTTCTAGTGCAGCTAACTGATCGCGACTATTCACACCAATTGTTTCAAATTCATCATCAGCCTGAGTGGTACGAATCGGTACACCGTCTTTTACTGCCATCGCAATCACATCAGTTAAGTAGTACTCACCTTGTGCATTACTAGAGCTCAATGCCTTCAACCATTTCTTCAAAGAGTTGCTTGGTAGCACCATGATGCCGGTATTGATTTCTTCGATCACTTTTTGGACAAGCGTGGCATCTTTCTCTTCAACAATCTCTTGTACTGAACCATCAGCATCTCTCACGATACGGCCATATCCGCTGGGATTACTCAGATTTTGCGTCAGAAGTGCCAGGGCACAATCTTTGGCGCGTGCACCATCGGCTAACTTTGCCAGCTTATTTAATGTTTTCTTGCTCGTGAGCGGAACATCCCCATAGAGAACTAAGGTTGGTTCTTGTAGATCTAATTTAGGAAGAGCCTGCAATAGCGCATGACCCGTACCTTTTTGCTCAGCTTGAAGTACGGTACTAACTTTGCTAAATAGAGGATCTACCTTGCTGACATTTGCCAAAAATTCTTTAACGTCCGCCGCGCCATGACCAACTACAACGATAGGACCCTGTTTAGACGCCTTCCCCTGGATCGATAAAGCAGTGTTCAACACATGCTGAAGAAGGGGTTTCCCAGCCAAAGTTTGCAGAACCTTTGGCAATGCAGACTTCATCCGCTTTCCTTGCCCCGCAGCCAATATGACGATATTCATAAAGGAAGATTATAAATCCTCGGGGTAAGGGTTCCACAGGCCAGCTCATCTAATTCAGCCTCATCAATTGCCTTATCTCCAGCAGATCTAGCGGCAATCCCTGATAGCTGCGTGGAAACCTCTAAGTTTTGGAAATCAAAGGCCTCACCATCCATTAGATGGGATGGCACGATGTGATGCATCGATCTAAAGAGATTCTCAACCCGCCCTGGGTATTGCTTCTCCCAATCCCGCAACATTTGCTTCATAGCCTGACGCTGTAAATTAGGCTGACTACCGCACAGGTCACAAGGAATGATGGGGAAATTCATGTCAGCTGCATAACGCTCTAGTAGCTTTTCCGGGACATATGCCAATGGACGAATCACAATGTGCTTTTCATCATCGGAGCGCAGCTTAGGCGGCATGCCCTTTAATTTGCCAGCATAAAACATATTGAGCATCAGCGTTTCCAGAATGTCATCGCGGTGATGTCCCAATGCAATTTTAGTGGCGCCTAACTCATCAGCAACACGATACAAAATTCCACGCCGCAAACGTGAACACAGTCCACAAGTTGTTTTTCCTTCTGGAATAACGCGTTTCACAATACTATAAGTGTCTTGTTCTTCAATATGAAATGAGACGCCCAAGCTCTTTAAGTAGTTTGGAAGGATTTCAGCAGGAAAGTTAGGCTGTTTCTGATCTAGATTGACTGCCACAATCTTAAAGTTGATTGGCGCACGCTCACGTAACTTGAGCAGGATATCGAGCATGGCATAACTATCTTTTCCACCTGAAACACAAACCATCACTTTATCGCCATCTTCAATCATGACAAAATCGCCGATGGCTTGACCTACTAAGCGACAGAGTTTTTTCTCAAGCTTGTTTTCTTCGAAAATAACTTTACGAATATCGCCCATGATTTCTAAATTCTTTTCTTTTTTCTGAATTAAGCCGACTTGATTCGAAATACCTCAACTCCCACTGAATGGCAGTCTGGATAAACATCTGGTTTAGCGGTGCTGACGCGCGCAGCCAATACTTTTGGATGCGTCAACATTGCTGCAACAATATCGTCACAAAAGGTTTCTTGTAAATGAATATGTCCCTGAGAAGCTAAATCCTTAATGGTTTCCCGCATAAAGTCGTAATCGACTACCTCATCTAGTTGATCATTATTCGGCGTATTCATTGATAGTGGTACATATAAATCAACATTCAAGATAACGCGTTGTTCAGCCTTCTTCTCAAAATCATGTACGCCGATATTGATATAAATTTCATAGTCTCGTAAAAATAAACGGCGGCAGTCAGTTAGGGCAGGATGTGAAAGGATGGTATGCATGATTTATTAACTTTATTATTTTTATGAATTGGTTTTAAACATCACATCGCGGGTAGAGGGCAAAAGATGCTGCCCACCATCTACATACAAAGTCGTTCCTGTAATAGCACTGGCTTGCGCCAAAAATACTGCGGCCTTGGCAACGTCAATCGGTTCAGACGATCTTTGGAGTGGCGTCATTTGATGTGCTTTTGAAAAACCTTCTTCAGTTTGATCGCCAGAGGGCAAAGAAATGCCCGGCGCTAAACCTACAACTCGAAGAAGTGGGGCGAAGTCTAAGGCTAACATTTCGACTGAGCTTGAAAGTGCTGCCTTAGATAGTGTGTAAGATAAATAATCGGGATTGAGATTAATGAGTTTTTGATCCAGCAATTGAATAACGGATGGCAGTGAGTCATCTGTTATTTTTTCTAACTTATTTTTCTGATGACTTTTTTGATACTCAAACATCAGTTGCGAAAGCAACATTGGAGCAACTAAATTGACCTGCATATGCTCTTGCAAGCTTTTTTGACTCAACGGACTTGCAGAATTAGCGCGATCGTATTCAAAAATAGACGCACTATTGACTAAGCAATGTAAATCCACAAATTGCCCAATGACAGCTTGAAATAAGCTCGCAATAGCGCTCTCATTACAAAGGTCTGCCTGAAAAGCGTGAGCCTTGCGCCCAAGCCCCTGAATTTGACTCACGGTTTCTTGGGCATCCGCTTCAGATCGCCCATAATGAACAGCAACATCCCAGCCCTGACGTGCGAACTCTAAGGCAATTTCTCGACCAAGACGCTTGGCGGCGCCAGTCACTAAAACGGCTTTATTTTGCTGGGATGATGGTGTTGAACTAGGGTTCAATTAAATTCTCTTAGACTAGCGAGCTATGGATATTACCTTGACCAGCCTTGAAACGGAGCATAGCCAGCTTCTAAGCAACAAAATAGCTACACAAATCGCCCTAGAAGGCGGTTGGATAGGCTTTTCTCGCTTTATGGAGATGGCCCTCTATGAGCCAGGTATGGGCTATTACAGTGCTGGGGCACATAAATTGGGGGCTGGTGGTGATTTCACGACTGCGCCTGAACTGAGCCCACTCTTTGGTGCTGCCATCTGCTCAACCCTTTTGCCCGTGCTTGAGGGCTTAAAAGCACAAGGTTTGCCTACTCAGATTTTGGAGTTTGGGGCAGGAACTGGCAAGCTGGCCCAATCTATACTGATGCGCTTGGATGCCCTCGGCTTTTCATTAGATCGTTACGACATTATTGAAATTTCACCAGACTTGGCTGAGCGCCAAAAAGAGCTTTTAACAGCGAGTCTATCTAATTTGAAATCCACCACTCAATGCAATTGGTTAAACGCCTTGCCTGATAATTACAAGGGCATTATTTTGGCAAATGAAGTCATTGATGCGATTCCCTGTGATGTGATTATTTTTCAAGACGGTTTTTGGTATTGGTATGGGGTTGCTTACGAAAATGAAAAATTTATCTGGAAGGCAGGAAACCCTGTTAAGCAAGACTTGCTACCAGAGAGCTTGTTGGCTGGAAATTTCTCAGAGGACTATGTCACTGAATTACATACTCCTGCTAATGCCTGGATGCATCAAGTGACTCAGCATTTGCATATAGGTTTATTTTTAACTTTTGACTATGGCTTTACAGAGAATGAGTACTACCACCCTCAAAGACATCAAGGCACCTTGATGGCACACCATCGTCATCATGCCATTCAGGATCCCTTTTATTTACCTGGCTTATGTGACATCACTACTCATGTCGAGTGGTCACAAATTGCTCGCTGCGCCCTTGCTCAAAATGCAGATGATGTTTATCTATCAAACCAAGCGGGCTACTTACTTAATGCAGGGATTGGAGATATTGCACTAGAGATAGGCAATCCTGAAAATCCAAAAATCTTTTTGCCTATTTCAAATGCATTACAAAAGTTATTATCTGAAGCCGAGATGGGTGAATTATTTAAAGTCTTTGCATTCTCTAAAAATATTGGTCATTTTCTGCCTGGATATTCCTTAGAAGACCTGCCTGGCTTGGGCAGTAGAAATAGGCTCTAATTCGCCAAAGATAGAAGGGCGCTAGTAATTGCAGCCAATCTTGCAGACTCAAAAGCACTGCCTATGCGCTCACCATTTGAACGATCTTGTACCGCAATGCCAGAAATAATATCGGCAGTACTTAATGCTTGTGCATGACGCATCGCTGCGATTAAAACAGATACTTTAAATCCAAGCCTCTTAGCAAGATCTAATAGCATCTGTCCGCGATCTGGCTTGCGCCAAATATCAGCACGATTAAACCAAGCCAAGACATCGACTGCAGGATATTGACCATCAGGATATTGATTGACTAGCTGCCCAAGATCACTAAAGATTTCACTAAAGTCACGCACTTCAATTGGCATACGAATGGCATCGGCCCATGAGCGAATTTCACTCGCCGACAAACCCATTAAAGTGATTGCGCAACGCTCTTCTAAATGATTGCTTGCCTTGTCATAATGCTCTATTAACCCCTCACGAAATCCCTCTTTTGCTAAGAGAGCAGTTAAGTTAGATGGCAATATAGTTTTAGCTGCACTCGTATTGAGCAAGACTTGAAACATCTGCATTGGTTTGCTTGCAACTAAACCGCGGGCAAGCTCTTGCCAGATACGCTCTGCAGACAATGCACTCAATTCATCTGAATTCATAATCGCCTTGAGTGCCAGCAAAGTTTCCTCAGCAACTGAAAACTCCGGAAAGCGCGCGGAAAAACGTGCTACGCGTAGTAAGCGCAATGGATCCTCAGCAAAAGCATCTGAAACATGACGAAATATCTTCGCAGCTAAATCTGCTTGCCCATTAAAAGGATCAATAATCGGGCCGATCCATTTGCCATCAGCCCCCACTTCCTGAGCCATTGCATTGATGGTTAAATCCCGGCGCTCTAAATCTTGCTCAAGACTAACCGTTGGATCAGCATAAAAATGAAAGCCTTTATATCCGATGCCTGATTTACGTTCGGTCCTAGCAAGGGCATATTCAGCCTGAGTCTGCGGATGCAGAAATACTGGAAAATCTTTACCAACAGGGCGATAGCCGTTTGCGGTCATCTCTTCTACAGTGGAGCCTACTACTACGTAATCAACATCATTTATAGGCAGGCCCATCAGGGTATCCCGCATGGCACCACCTACGGCATACACCTTCATTACTGCATGCCCTCTAAGGTACGCCGACTGACTTTAAAGACCTCTTTCAATGCATCTCTACCACCAAGAGGAAGAGTATTAGGCTGCTGCATAGATGCAATATTGTCACGCGACATTAAAGTTGGGCCAGGTAAAAACTCAAAAGCTAAGGCCTGAATATACCCAACAAATGCAGGCACTGGAATGATGAGGCAAGAGGCTCCGACCTTATGTTTAGCTAACTCCACGATCTCTTTCATGGTGTAAACCGTAGGGCCCACTAAATCATATGACTGATGAATCGTTTCTGGCATCGTAAGAGAATTTAGAAAAGCACTAGCAACATCATCGACGCTAACTGGCTGAAATCGGGCGGTATGGTTAGCTAACGGCATTACCGGAAATAACTTGGTTAACTTAGCAAATAAATTAATGAATTGATCTTGTGAACCAAAAATAACCGAGGGTCTAAAGATGGTCCAATCTAAATGACTTGCTTTAACAGCGGCCTCCCCGTCGCCCTTACTTCGCTGATACATTGAAGGTCCATGAGAATCCGCGCCTAATGCGCTCATATGCAAATATCGCTTTAAACCATGCATCTGCATTGCAGTAAGAATATTTTTTGGTAAATCGACATGCGCAGCTTTAAATACTTTGCCATAAGGCTCTGCAGGCTTGTCATGTAATACGCCAACCAAATTGATTACTGCACCATTTGCTTCAATCCGCGAGCATAAATCTTGCAACACATCAAACTCATGGACATCTGCATCTTCTAAATGCACTTTTGGCAGAATACGCAATTCTCTCGCAGCAGCCAAATGACTAGTAGGGATTAAAACTGAATAGCCTGCAGCCTGTAATTTAGCTGTTAAAACACGGCCAACAAAACCGTTGCCGCCAATCAGAAGAATGTCGTATTTCATTTGAGACCTTTTTATTAATGGGGTATCTTTATGGTAATTCAGTTTGGGTGGCGGTCTTGGGGGCAATCGTGCCAAGTCGCTGCTTCAATGATTGTTCTTTTCCATGCATTACCGATGAATAGTAATTTGCATTTGAGAGTACGTTTTTTACATAGACACGCGTCTCAGTGAAGGGAATGGTTTCAGCAAAGATGGCACCTTCAGTTGGACTAGTTAATTTTTCTCGCCACAGCTTTGAGCGGGATGGGCCTGCGTTATATGCCGCAGATGCCAAGACCCATGATCCATCCAAATCTATCAACACCATATTTAAATAGTTGCTGCCTAAAGTTAAATTCGTATTGGTATCGCTTAATTTGTCATTGGTGTAATTAGTCATCCCAATTTTCTTGGCAACATACTTAGCCGTATTAGGCATGACCTGCATTAAACCAGATGCTCCCACAGAAGAAGATGCATTAATGATAAAACGAGACTCTTGACGAATAAGGCCATAAGCCCAAGCTAAATTTAAATCGATCTGCCGTGCAATAGGAGATAACTCATCTCGAAAAGGAGTTGGATAGCGCAAACTAAAATCATGCTCTTCCTTTGTACGGTCAGCAGTATTAACAACACGATCATACAAATGAATACGTTTGGCATATTCCGATGCTGCAAGTAATTGCTTATCAGTCATATTGCGCAATTCCCAATTCCACTCTCGATTACCCTCGAAGCGCAAATTCATGGCATAAAGCCGCTCACCCCTAATGAAACCTTTACGACTTGCCATCGTATCGATTTCTTGATCACCAACCTTGGTTCGTGCTGGAGCTTGATTCGATTTACCCAGCTCTTCTCGTGCAAGTTGGCCATAAAAGTTGTATTGGTTTTCTATCAACTCAAAACTCTCTTTGGCTTTAGCGTCCTGACCCTCAACTTTTAAAGCGCGCCCATACCAGTAGGTCCAAGCAGGATCTCGACCTCTCACTACAGGATTCATACCCTCAATGGCATTCTTGACTAAGGTCCAATCTTTGGCGCGTAAGCCTGCTCGCACTTTCCATTCCTGACTTTCAGCGGATAACAATTCGTTGTATCCAAGCTCTTGTTGGAAACGATAAGCATCATCAGCCTTAGGATCTAATTTCTTTGCTAGGAATTGGCCAATCACACCCCACGCTACTGCTTGATTCTCTTTGCTATACCGAGAAGCGCTCTGAGAAAAATCTCGATACGTCTTGGCAGGGTCTGCTTTTGCAGCCTTTACAATCTCGGTAATTGGATCCTCACCACCAAGGCGCCTAGCCATAGTATCAAAGCCTTTTTCACTCGCAGCTCGCCCAATTGCTTTAGCCTCACTTGGAGTCATGCCACCAGCAGCAACTAATGAAGGAACCAACTCTTGGCATGCCTGTCCAAAATAACTAGGATCTAATAACACCGAACGCGAATCTATTGCCAACTTTGTGGGATTTTCACCTTGAGATAATTTAGAAAGTAAGGAATAGCATTTCACTTGAGTGTCATCATCTAAAACAAACTTGGCATACTCTGAATCAAAACGTGCCCAGTCTTTTCTCTTACCCAAAACCAATAACCAATCATTACGCATACGATCAGCCAAAGCTGTACCTTGGTATTGATTCAAAAATGCTACTACCTGAGCATCCGCACTATAGTCACCTCTTGGGCCGCCAGCACTATCAAACATTTGGGGTTTGATGCGAAAGTACGCCACGTAATCGTCAAATGGATAGTTCACTAGATTGCTTGCAAGTTGCTGGGCCCGAAACACATCATTCTTTTTTGCTGCTTCACGCAAATCAATAAACATCCGGTCTGCATCAGTAATCTCTATCGAGGCTACCTTACTCTCGTAGGACTTCGGTAGTTTGGGCTTTTTTATTTTTTCAGCAAAAGCGCTATTAGCAGCTAAAGCCAGGCCCAAAATGAGGGCTCCCGCGATGCGCTGATATTTGCTTTTCTGAACAGCAGACTTCATATTCACAATCTAGCCCTATATATTTACTTGGTGGTAAGGTACTTACTATAAATGGTAATTTTCGCCTGATAATCATAGATATGCACGGTAATTCGCCAAAAACTCTAAGGCAGGATTTGTTAAGACGACGCAAAGAATTTGCGGCCGGGGAAAATCATGCCCGTACAACTGAAAACCTGATCGCAAAACTCAATCAATTCCTAATCGGCGCTGGTAACTCCTTGCAATCTATCGCCCTTTACTGGCCTATTCAGGATGAAGTGGATTTACGTCCCGCCTTATTAGCATGGGCAAATTCAGAATCGAATAGACAGCTAGCCTTGCCATTTGCGCGTCCTGACAAGCATCTCGATTTTTATCAATGGCAATATGGTGATCGCCTCATCCCCAGTCAGCACGGGGTACCAGAGCCCGATCCAAGCAATTCCAAAAGACTAGCCTTCACCCCAGATTGCATTTTGATCCCTTGCGTAGGGTGGTCTAGCTCAAATCTTGGCTTAAATACACACTACTGGCGTCTAGGGTATGGCGGAGGATATTTTGACCGCACCTTAGCTCAACTGAGAAAGGATAAGCCAACCCTAATCTGTATCGGGATTGGCTATGATTGGCAAAAATTAGATGATGCTCAGTGGACAGCCCAAACACATGATGAGCCGCTCGATATTCTGATTACCGAATCAGGGATTTTTCGTTAAATCCAGATTATCAGCAATCGCTAAAATTGCGTCTGCTTGATTTAAAGAATAGAAATGCAGCCCAGGAGCACCCGCTACTAAAAGCTGATCACATAAATCAGTTACTACCTCTTCACCAAAAGCACGGATCGAGGCAATATCATCTCCATATGACTGGAGGCGCAAACGTATCCAGCGCGGAATCTCTGCACCGCAAGCATCAGAAAAACGCAGCAACTGAGTACTATTTGTAATGGGCATAATGCCAGCGATCACCGGTTGTCCTGCACCTAGGTGATAAGCTTCATCCACAAAGCGAAAATAAGCATCACTATTATAAAAGTACTGAGTAACAGCTGAATTTGCCCCTGCCTTCATCTTCTGCACAAAAAAATCAACGTCGCTCGCAGGAGATTTAGCTTGAGGATGGGTTTCTGGATAGGCAGCTACGTCAATATGAAACCAATCGCCCGTTTCAGCACGAATAAATTCAACCAATTCATTGGCATGATGAAACTCTCCGTACTGACCCATGCCAGAAGGCAAATCACCACGCAAAGCCACAATCCGTTTAACACCTAAGTCTTTGTACTGCTGTAATATTTGACGAACACTATCTCGAGAACTACCCACGCAAGATAAGTGTGGCGCTACAGCAGCACCAGCCGCGTGAATTTCACTCACTACTTTTAAAGTGCCAGACTGTGTAGAGCCACCAGCACCAAAAGTCACAGAATAAAACGCGGGCTTGAGAGTTTCACTCAAACACTCGCGTACGAGATGCAACTTCTTCTCGCCTTCAGGCGTCTTGGGCGGGAAAAATTCGACGCTTAATTCCATGATCTTGGGCCTATTTTTCTAGAATGGGTTAATAACGATAGTGGTCGGTTTTGTATGGGCCTTCCTTCGTTACGCCAATGTAAGTAGCTTGCTGATCTGACAATTCGGTTAACTCGGCATTCAAGGTCTTCAACTGCAAACGGGCTACTTTTTCATCCAAGTGCTTAGGCAATGTATAAACACCGACGGGGTATTTATTTGTGCCAACCGCACTCCATAATTCAATCTGCGCAATCACTTGATTGGCGAATGATGAGCTCATGACATAAGAAGGGTGACCAGTTCCACAGCCCAAATTCACTAAACGGCCTTTTGCCAAAATGATGATGCGCTTTTCAGGCAAGCCATTCGCTGCTGGGAAAATCACATGGTCAACTTGTGGCTTAATTTCTTCCCACTTGTATTTTTCGATACCAGCAACATCGATCTCATTATCAAAGTGGCCAATATTACAAACAATCGCCTGATTCTTCATTTTCGCCATATGATCATGGGTAATAACATGGTAGTTTCCAGTTGCTGAAACAAAAATATCGGCTTTATCAGCGGCATAATTCATGGTGACAACACGGTAGCCTTCCATCGCCGCTTGTAATGCGCAAATTGGGTCTACTTCAGTTACCCACACCTGAGCAGATAAAGCACGTAAAGCTTGTGCAGATCCCTTACCAACGTCGCCGTAACCACACACCACAGCCACCTTACCAGCAATCATGACGTCCGTTGCGCGCTTGATCGCATCAACTAAAGATTCACGGCAACCGTATAGGTTATCGAACTTACTCTTTGTTACTGAGTCGTTCACGTTAATTGATGGGAACTTCAATTCGCCTTTTGCAAACATTTGATACAAACGATGCACGCCAGTAGTCGTTTCTTCTGTAACGCCTTTTACTTTTTCTAAGCGAGTGGAATACCAAGTTGGATCTTGTGTTAATTTTTTCTTGATAGCAGAAAATAAAATGGTTTCTTCTTCGCTGGTTGGATGATTCAAACAGGCTTGGTCTTTCTCTGCGCGCGCGCCAAGATGCAATAGCAGAGTGGCATCGCCACCATCATCCAAAATCATATTGGTATAACCGCCATCAGCCCATTCAAAAATGCGATGCGTAAAGTCCCAGTATTGCTCCAAGGTTTCACCCTTGATAGCGTATACAGGGGTGCCATTAGCAGCAATTGCAGCAGCAGCGTGATCTTGGGTTGAGAAAATATTGCATGAAGCCCACTGCACTTCAGCACCTAGTGCTTCTAGCGTCTCAATCAGTACTGCTGTTTGGATGGTCATATGTAATGAACCAGTAATGCGCGCACCACGAAGGGGCTGCCCTGCAGCAAACTCATCACGGATGGCGATCAAACCAGGCATCTCCGTTTCTGCAATGGCAATTTCTTTACGGCCAAAGTCAGATAGAGAAATATCGGCAATTGCGCAACGAGTTGCAACAAAATTATTCAAGTCAGTTACGGTATTCATTAATGCTCCAGCTAATAACGATCCAATGCTGGAGTAGAAACTCGCTAGCCATTGAATCATGGGTTAGCGAGCGCGGTTGCAATGAGTAAACCCCGTTTAGGAACCTACTCCCTTCAAGCCTGGGGAAGTACTGGGATTCAGCACTCCTTGCAACGCTCCTTGAAGGTATGGAGAAATTGTAATCAATTTCTCCATATTTTGCTTCAAAACAACTCAATACTGCCTACTTGATGCTCAGAGCCCAGCAGCTGCGCGTAATGCTGGCGCCTTATCGGTCTGCTCCCAAGTAAATTCTGGCTCCTCACGACCAAAATGGCCATAAGCAGCGGTCTTACGATAAATAGGACGCAACAGGTTCAACATCTTCACAATGCCTTTTGGACGCAAGTCAAAGTGATCCGATACCAATTGCGCAATCTTTTCATCTGACACTTTTCCAGTGCCAAAGGTGCTCACCATCACAGAAGTGGGCTTAGCAACGCCAATCGCATAGGAAATCTGAATTAAGCACTTACTTGCTAAACCTGCAGCAACAATATTCTTAGCAACATAGCGACCTGCGTAGGCAGCGGAACGGTCAACCTTAGACGGATCCTTGCCTGAGAAAGCACCTCCGCCGTGAGGAGCAGCACCACCGTAGGTATCCACAATAATTTTACGGCCAGTTAAGCCACAATCGCCTTGTGGCCCGCCGATAACAAAACGGCCAGTTGGATTCACTAAGAAGTTAATCGCGCCTTTAATTAAATGCTTAGGCAGTACCGGTTTGATGATTTCCTCAATGACTGCTTCTCGCAATTTTTCAAGGCTAATATCTTCATCGTGTTGGGTTGATAAAACAACTGTATCAATTGAATCGGGTTTGCCATCAACATAACGTAAGGTTACTTGTGACTTAGCGTCAGGACGCAACCATGTCAAACGACCATCACGGCGCAATTGAGATTGACGCTCAACTAAACGGTGCGATAAATGAATTGGCAAAGGCATGAGCTCTGCAGTCTCATCACACGCATAGCCAAACATCAAGCCTTGGTCTCCGGCTCCTTGATCCAAACCATCGTCATGCGCCTTATCAACGCCTTGAGCAATATCAGGACTTTGCTTGTCATAAGCTACTAGCACTGCACAACCTTTGTAATCAATACCGTAGGCAGTATTGTCGTAACCAATTTCACGCAAGGTATTGCGTGCTACTTGAATGTAGTCAACGTTAGCGTTAGTAGTAATTTCGCCAGCTAAAACAACAAGGCCAGTGTTACACAAGGTTTCTGCCGCAACACGTGCAGTAGGGTCTTGAGCCAAGATGGCATCTAAGATTGCATCAGAAATTTGGTCTGAAACTTTGTCGGGGTGACCTTCAGAAACAGATTCTGAGGTAAAGAAGTAATCGTTTGCCATTGCATATTCCTTAAAAAATTAACACAATCAATTGGACAACTCGACGTGCCAGGAACCACAACGGCGACGCTTTAGCAGTATTTTTGAATCGCTCTGCAAGTTGTCTTAACTCAGCGATAAGTGAATTTTATCTGAAAAACGTCAAATCCACCAAGTCCCAATCAAATTTGGCCCTTACGTCATCATTGAATATCATTAGGAGGTGCGAAAACCCCTACAAAAACTGAGCCTCAATCTGATTGCTGGGCTTCCCTTATCAATCGTTCAGGTAATTGGCGCCTCTTTGGGGGTCTTGGCGTACTTAGGGTCTCGCCAATATCGCTCCCTCTTTCGCCCTCAATACCAAGCAGTTGTAACTGCTAAAAACCTGCCTTTTAAGTTATGGGGGGCCATTAGAGCATCTGGAATGCTGTTTTCTGACAGCTTATGGATTTGGCGTAACCCGCAAAAAGCACTCGCTTTAGTGGAAGTGCAAAACTGGGATTTAGTCGAGGCGGCCATCAATGAAGGTCATGGACTAGTGATGTTGACCCCGCATCTGGGTGGTTTTGAAATTATTCCCCGTGTCTTGGCGCAGCATTTTCCAGCAACCATCCTTTACAGGCCATCACGCCAAGATTGGTTAAATGAAGTGGTTGAGGAAGACAGAGCCTATCCCAATATGCACTTTGTACCAACGAACTTAAATGGGGTTCGTCAAATGACTCGCGCTTTAACTCGTGGTGAGGCCATCGGCATGCTTCCCGATCAAGTGCCCAGTGGGGGTGAAGGAGTATGGGTGCCATTCTTTGGGCGACCCGCATACACCACGCCGCTACCCGCACGTTTAGCTAACCGAAACAACACACCAATAGTGATGTTTACTGCCAAGCGTAAAGGCTTAGGTCAGGGCTGGTTAATGCAAGCCACAAGACTCTTGCCTTTATCAGAAGATGCGACGATTGGCGCCGCTGAAATGAACATCGCCATTGAGCATGCGGTCTTAGTTGCACCCGAACAATTCATTTGGTCCTACAACCGCTACAAGCATCCAACTGATGCAGAATTACCTCCATCACATCCGTCTCATGCCCAGCAAGACTGAGCGCGTCAGAGAATGGATTCATCGCCGAGCTTGTTCGCCAAAGACCAGCAGAGTAATATTGAGTTCATAAGCGTTTTAAACATAGACCGCCTAGTGAACCCAGCCTTTACAAGTAAACGGAAATACTTTTGAGCACAACTTCAAGGATCGCACGCAAGCTTCGCTTCACCAAAATGCATGGAGCTGGCAATGACTTTATTGTGCTCAATGGAATCGATCAAGATCTCAGTGGTATCACTCGTGAGCAATGGCAAGCCTTAGCGCATCGTCAATTTGGTATCGGCGCCGATCAAATTCTGCTGATAGAAAAAGCCACTCGCCCAGATGCTGACTTTCGCTATCGTATTTTTAATGCTGATGGCGGCGAAGTAGAGCAATGCGGCAATGGTTCGCGCTGCTTTGTCCGCTATGTATTAGAACATGGGCTATCCACTAAAAATCCACTGCGGGTGGAGGTAGCTCATACCATTCTGACTCTTACATCTCAAGCCGATGATCAAGTTGAAGTAGATATGGGCGCTCCTATTTTTGAACCTGCTCTTATTCCCTTTAATCCTGAGGGATTAGCAAGTTTGCAAGAATTTCATGAAATGCTGTATGCCCTTGCTCTTAAATCGCCTGCTGAACATGACGATTGGGTCGCCGTATTGTCGATGGGAAACCCCCATGCTGTCCAAGTGGTAGGCGATGTCGATAGCGCCCCCGTTTTAGAAGAAGGCCCTGCGATTGAAAATCATCCTGCTTTTCCAAATAAGGTGAATGCAGGGTATCTGCAAATCATCAACCGCAATGCAATTAAGTTGCGCGTATATGAACGTGGCGCCGGCGAAACCTTAGCTTGTGGCACCGGTGCTTGTGCAGCTGTGGTTTCAGGAATTCGTAGAGCCTTACTCGATTCACCAGTCACAGTCCACACTCGTGGGGGAGATTTACAAATAGCTTGGGGTGGAATGGTTGATGATGTAGCACAAGCAGTGATCATGACCGGCCCTGCGACAACCGTGTTCGAGGGTGAAACAGAAATCTAAAGAGTACTTCTGTTTAGATGCCGAACTGCTCTCGATAGGCTTTAACTGCTGGTAGATAGGCTGTCAACTCCGTATCGCTTGAGGCAGTTAAAAAAGACATTAAGTCGGCCAAGTTCGCAATTGCAATCACGGGCAAAGCAAACTCTTCTTCAACCGCCTGTACCGCAGACTGATCACCAAGCTCAGTTGCATTGCCAGAGCGCTCCATGCGATCTAAGGCAATCAGAACAGCCGCAGGCTCTGCCCCTGCTCCACGAATGAGGTCAACAGATTCGCGCACAGAGGTTCCGGCTGAAATGACATCATCAATGATCACTACTTTGCCCTTAACAGGAGCACCAATGAGTGAACCACCTTCACCATGGTCTTTGGCTTCTTTGCGGTTATAGGCAAAGGGCACGTTGATTCCATCATCTGCTAAAGCGATGGCAGTAGCTGCTACCAGTGTGATTCCCTTGTAGGCAGGCCCATACAGCATATCGAATTCAATCTTCGATTCTTTTAAGGCATTAGCATAGTAACGACCTAATGCACTTAATCGTGTTCCATCGTTAAAACCACCGGCATTAAAGAAATAAGGTGAAAGTCGTCCCGCTTTGGTTTTAAACTCCCCAAACGACAAAACCTTTGCCTCTAAGGTAAAACGAATAAAGTTATCTTGATTAGAATTTTTTGAGCCCATAGGACTACATGTTACGCATCATTTCCGCGAACCTCAACGGTATCCGTTCTGCAGTTAAAAAAGGCTTTTTGCCATGGGCGGCAAAGCAAAAAGCAGACTTCATTTGCATGCAAGAGCTTAAAGCTCAACAAGATGACCTGGAAGATGCCATTCTGAACCCAGATGGTCTGTATGGCTTTTTTCATCATGCCGAGAAAAAGGGCTACAGCGGCTGCGGGATCTATACCCCGCACAAACCAGACGAAGTACTTTATGGCTATGGCAACCAAGAATTTGATGCCGAAGGTCGTTATGTTGAGGCGCGCTTCAAAGGGCTTTCTATCATCTCGGTTTACATGCCCTCAGGTTCGAGTTCGCCTGAAAGGCAAGAAGCTAAATACCGCTACCTCGATAGCTTCTTACCCCACCTCGTCAAGCTCAAGAAATCCGGGCGTGAGATTGTTCTGTGCGGCGATGTAAATATCGCTCATCAAGAAATTGATCTTAAGAACTGGAAAGGTAATTTGAAAAATTCTGGGTTTCTACCAGCAGAGCGCGCATGGCTTACCAATTTATTTGACAAGGTGGGCTATGTGGATGTGTATCGCAAGCTAGAACCTAAAGCAGCGGAGTCTTGCTACACCTGGTGGAGCAATCGCGGTCAAGCCTACGCCAAGAATGTTGGGTGGCGCATTGATTACCATATCAGCACGCCTGGTATCGCTAACTCTGCCAAAAAAACAGCTGTGTATAAGGATGAGCGCTTTTCAGATCATGCGCCTCTGATCGTAGATTACGACTGGAAAATCTAACTCTTATTACTAGTCAGAATCTTTTTTAATCTGCACTACTTTGAAATGAATCGTCGCCCAAATTAATAAGAGCACAGGTGCACCAATAATGGCAGTGCCATAGAAGAATGCTGGATAACCAAATGAGTCTACAAAGACACCGGAAAATCCAGCTAACCACTTGGGAAGCAACAACATCATCGAGCTAAATAAAGCATATTGCGTGGCTGAATAACGAATATTGGTTAGTGCTGACAAGAAGGCTATAAAGGCTGCGCTGGCAATGCCAGAACTCAGATTATCTGCTGAGATGACCCAAATTAAGCCTTGTAAATCATGACCTTGGGTTGCTAACCATGCAAACAGTACATTACTGAGGGCCGACAGTACTGCCCCCAAAAATAAAATTCTTAGGACACCAAATCGTAGCGTTAAGACGCCGCCTATAAAAGCACCGACTAAAGTCATGATGACGCCAAACACTTTACTGACTGCTGCAACTTCATCTTTGGTGTAACCCATATCTACATAAAAGGGGTTGGCCATAATACCCATCACGACATCGCTAATCCGATAGATCGCAATCAAAGACAGAATTAAAATAGCATGCCAATGATAACGGTGAATAAATTCGGCAAAAGGTTCAATTAAAGTTTGGTGAAGCCAAGCTTTGGCATTACGTGCTTTGGGAAGATCAACACGAGCAGGCTCTTTACTCAACAGAGTAGTCAGAACACCAACACCAATAGAGGCGGCCATGCAAAGATACGCAAACTGCCAAGCGCCTGGATCATAGGTTCCCGAACCAGCTTCAGCACGAGCAGCCAGCCATAAAACGCCTGCACCGGCCCAGATTAAAGCCAATCGATACCCAGTTTGATAAGTGGCTGCAAGCGCAGCTTGATGATCGCTATTGGCAGATTCAATGCGAAATGCATCCAATGCAATATCTTGTGTGGCAGATCCAAATGCAACCAATAGTGCACACCAGACCACCATGTTTAACTCAAGCTTTGGATCAACGCTAGACATTCCTACCAGCCCAATCACAATTAATGCTTGAGCAAAAAGCAACCAACTACGCCTGCGGCCGAATAATTTGGTTAACACCGGAATTTGCAGGCGATCCACCAAAGGCGCCCACATCCACTTGAAGGCGTAAATCAACCCAACCCAAGTGAGATAGCCAATAGTGCTTCTATCAATACCGGCTTCACGCAACCAAAAGCTGAGCGTTCCCAGTATGAGTAAAAGTGGTAGACCTGCAGAAAAGCCTAGAAATAACATCCGCAAACAGGGCCATTCAAGGTAAACCCGAAAATCTTTTAACCAAGAATGGACTGCTTTGGGCACGATGCTAGGCACTACGAATACGGAACAGCGCCAAACTACCAAAGAAATTAGGCAAGAGAGTCACTTGTCGACCCTCGTGCAAAATACATTGATCTAATATTTGCAAGCCAATGCTGGAGGCTAGCTTTTCAAAATCTTCAACCGTGAGTACACGTACATTAGGAGTGTTGTACCACTGATAAGGCAAGCTCTTAGAAATTGGCATACGGCCCAATCCAACCGCCATACGATGGGACCAATGGCCAAAGTTTGGAAAAGAAATAATGGACTCCTTTCCGACTCGCACTACCTCACGCAGGATTTTTTCAGTTTGATGGATCGTCTGAAGGGTTTGCGAGAGTACCACTGTATCAAAACTGCTATCTTCAAAAAGAGCCAAACCGCCTTCCAAGTCCTGCTGAATAACGTTCAAGCCTTTTTGCACGCAAGACAGCACGCGCGCATCATCAATCTCTACCCCATAGGCATGTACTGGTTTTTGTTTTTGTAAAAATTCCAAAAAACTGCCATCGCCGCAACCCAAGTCTAAAACCTTAGAATTTGGTGCAATCCAGTTCGCTATTGCAGTAAAGTCAGCACGAATATTCTTGGTGATCATGACTGAACCTCAAGCATTTGCTCAAAATAAGCACGTACAAGGTCGTGATACCTCGGATCATCCAGCAAGAAAGCATCGTGGCCATGAGGTGCATCAATTTCTGCATAACTCACTTCACTCTTATTACTTAGAAGCGACTGCACAATCTCACGACTACGATCAGGCGGGAAACGCCAGTCTGTAGAAAAACTCACTACTAAAAATTTAGCCTGTACTTCAGCTAAGGCACGATCCAGACTGCCCTCATAGCGACGAGCAGGATCAAAATAATCCAGAGCTCGGGTAATTAGCAAATAGGTATTAGCATCAAAGTAGGTTGAAAACTTATCGCCCTGATAACGCAAATAACTTTCAACTTCAAATTCCACATCAAAACTAAATCGGTAGTCATTAGACTCACCATTGGGTCGCTGTAACTCGCGCCCAAATTTTTCAGCCATATCATCATCAGACAAATAGGTTATGTGTCCAACCATACGCGCCAAGCGCAAACCACGCTTTGGTACTACGCCATATTCATAGTAGTTGCCCCCATGAAAATCAGGGTCAGACAAAATAGCATTGCGCGCTACTTCATTAAAAGCAATATTTTGTGCACTTAACCTAGGGGTAGAGGCCACTACTACGCAATGATCCAAGCGTTTGGGGAACTGAATGGCCCAAGCCATAGCCTGCATACCGCCTAGACTTCCACCCATCACTGCAGCAAATTTACGAATTCCTAATTTATCAGCTAAGCGTGCCTGAGTATTGACCCAGTCCTCAACTGTAACAACCGGAAAGTCAGCGCCATAGGGCTTTCCAGAGACTGGATTAATACTCATTGGACCCGTTGATCCAAAGCATGAGCCCAAATTATTAACACCTATGACAAAAAAATGATTGGTATCGACTGGTTTACCAGGGCCAATCATGTTGTCCCACCAACCAATATCTGTTGGGTCGTTAGGGCTAGGGCCGGCAACATGATGTGACGCATTTAATGCATGGCAAACTAATACAGCATTACTTTTATCAGCATTCAATTTGCCATATGTTTCAATCACTAAATCATAGCCAGATAACATGGCGCCACTCTGCAAAGGTAGTGGCTCGGCAAAGTGGATAGTATTTCTAGAGAGATTTAACTCGCTCATTCTGAAAGAAGGATGCGCAAACTAATATCGGAGGCTTCGGTTGGCAGCTTCTTAAAGCCGCTACGCGCAAATCGATGCCAGCGCCCTAAAACATAGCCCATCAACATCGCAGCTCGGATGCTGACCTCTTCTGGGCCTACTTGCGCCCATGCACCCCCTTGGGTTTGAGCAATCCGCAATGCTTGTTTAAGTGAAGTCTCAACCCGATCTAGTACCTGAGTAATACGTTCTTGTAAGCGATCATCTTCCTGTAACAATGCATCACCCAATAGAACTCGAGTCATTCCAGGATTCTTTTCAGCAAAGAATAAGAGCATTTGTAAAATACCGCGCGCCTGCGCAAGGCCAGATTCTTCTTTTTGATTGATTTGGTTTATCAAGCCAAAAACAGTTTGCTCAATAAAAGAAATAAGGCCTTCAAACATTTGCGCTTTACTTGCGAAATGGCGATATAAGGCTGCTTCAGAAACTTGAATTTTGGCAGCTAGGGCGGCCGTTGTTACGCGCTCTCCTTTGGGGTTTTGCAGCATTTCTGCAAGTACTTGCAAGATTTGCAAGCGACGTTCGCCAGGACGTGGGCGCTTGCGTGCCTTACCAGCATCAGCAATACCGTCATCAATATCTTTGGGCTGTAAAGATTCGCGCATAGTCTCTACTTATCTTGAACGAATCATGGTTCCGAATGCTTGCTCGGTCAAAATCTCTAACAACAAGGAGTGTTCAATTCGCCCGTCGATGATATGAACCGAATTCACACCACTCTTGGCGGCATCCAAGGCTGATGAAATCTTGGGCAGCATGCCTCCAGAAATCGTGCCGTCAGCAAACAGAGCATCGATCTCTCGTGCAGTTAAGTCAGTTAAGAGCGTACCGTTCTTATCCATCACGCCTGGAATATTAGTCATCATGACCAATTTCTCTGCATGCAGAATTTCAGCCATCTTCCCGGCAACTAGGTCAGCGTTAATGTTGTAGGCTTGGCCCTCTTCACTAAAGCCAATAGGGGAGATGACTGGAATAAAAGCATCGTCTTGCAAGGCTTTAACAACTGCTGGATTAATTGCATCAATCTCGCCGACGAAACCTAAATCAATCAAGCCACCAGGGTTCTTTTCATCAGCAACCAACATTTTTTTAGCACGAATGAGTCCGCCATCTTTACCTGTCAAGCCAACTGCCTGACCACCAAAGTGATTAATGAGCATCACGATATCTTGCTGCACTTCACCACCAAGAACCCACTCTACAACTTCCATGGTTTCTTCATCGGTGACACGCATACCCTGAATAAAAGTTCCAGTCTTACCAATCTTCTTTAACGCCTCATCAATTTGTGGGCCACCGCCATGAACTACTACAGGATTCATGCCTACTAGCTTAAGCAAAATGACATCGCGCGCAAAACTTTCTTTGAGGCGATCTTCTATCATGGCATTTCCACCGTACTTAATCACAATAGTTTTACCGTGATAAGAGCGGATGTAAGGCAAAGCCTCAGCAAGAATCTCTGCCTTTAATAAAGGAGAGATGTCACTAATAGTAGGTAATGGCTTAGTCATCGCAGCTTGAATTTATTCGCCAAATAATTTTTGACGGAGTTCGCGACGCTCTTGGGCCTCAAGAGATAGGTTGGCGGTAGGCCTCGCAATTAAACGATTCAGGCCAATAGGCTCACCTGTTTCTTCGCACCAACCATAGTCACCAGACTCTATACGAGCCAATGCTTGCTCTACTTTTTTCAGTAACTTACGTTCACGATCACGCGTCCGCAGTTCTAAAGCGTGCTCTTCTTCAATTGTTGCGCGATCGGCTGGATCTGGCACCAAAATATTTTCACGAAGATGTTCTGTGGTCTCTGAAGCATTCTTCAAAATGTCATTCTTTAAGGTCAACAACTTTTGACGGAAAAAATCTAACTGCCCAGCATTCATGTAGTCCTTTTCGGACATCTTAAGCAATTCAGCCTCAGTGGAAGGTCCACCCTTGTGGGCCTTAGGACTCGTTGCCTTAGTGCTTGTTTTTGCTGTAGTAGTTGTTTTTGTTGCTGTTTTTACCGTCATTTCATTCTTTCCTGGATTTGAAGCATTATTGCCTCATTCTGCCAAAGTTTTACAGCCCCTCAATCAATATTGTTCAATATTCATCAATAATGACCATGGCGGCGGATTGTACCCGAATCTACTGCACCAAACATCCCTCAAGCCCTGCCAATAAAGTGTCTTTAGGTAAATCAATGCCAATGAAGACCATCCTGGTTTGTTTGGGCTCAACACCCCAGGGGCCAGCCATATCGCTACCCATCATCTGATGAACCCCCTGGAAGACCACTTTTCGGTTGCTACCCTTGACATAGAGAACGCCTTTATAGCGCAGCATCTTCTCGCCAAAGACTTCCAAGATACCCCCTAAGAAGTCTTCTAACTTTTGATGATCAAAGGGTTTATCACTACGAAAAACGAATGACTGGATACGATCTGTGTGCCCTGCATGGCCATGATGATGGTCATGGCTATGATCATGCCCACAAGTGCTGTGATCATGATCATGTTGATGGTTATCCTGCTCCAGGAAATGGGGGTCAATATCTAATTTGGCATTGAGGTTGAAGCCTTTGAGATCCAAAACAGCATTCAGAGGTACAACCCCTTTAGAAATACCAGTAATAGGGGCCCTTGGGTTCATATTCATCAAACGATTACGTAAAGACTCTACTTCGGCGGGCGTCACCAAATCTGTCTTTGTAATAAAGATTTGATCTGCAAAGCCAACTTGACGTTGGGCCTCTTCATGCTCAGTCAGTTGTTGTGGGCCATGCTTGGCATCCACTAGCGTGACAACGGCGTCTAAAACATAATGATCTGCAACGTCATCATCCATAAAGAAGGTTTGCGCAACCGGCCCCGGATTAGCAACGCCTGTAGTTTCAATCACGACCCGATCAAAATAAATCTTTTTGTCTTTGCGCTGCTCCCATAGTGTATTTAGAGCCTCCACAAGATCGCCACGAATGGTACAACAAATACAACCATTACTCATCTGGACGATATTTTCTTGATTGTTTTGAACCAGAATATCGTTATCAATATTTTCTTCGCCGAACTCGTTTTCAATGACCGCAATTTTTTTGCCATGCTCTTCTGTAAGAATGTGCTTTAACAATGTAGTTTTGCCGCTGCCTAAAAAGCCCGTCAAAATGGTTACTGGAATTAATGCCATCAACGATCCAATCAAAATCTAAAAAAATGCATGCCCAAAGCGGGAAATCTTGTATCTTACCGAGTTCCTCAACCTTTACCAGCCTTTGCACGTGGATGGGCTTTATCGTATGCCTGAGCTAGGTGCTGGAAGTCAAGAGAGGTATAAATTTGGGTACTCGCAATGCTGGCGTGGCCCAACATCTCCTGAACGGCACGTAAGTCCTGGGATGACTGCAATACATGGCTTGCAAAGCTGTGTCGCATCATATGGGGGTGTACATGGGTTGGCAAGCCAGCGCGGATGGCTAAAGTACGCAACCTTGCCTGAACAGTACGCGGGGAAAGTCTTTTGCCGGTAGCAGACAGAAATAAACCGATAGATTGTTCTGGGTAACTTCCTGCATCTCGAACCTCTCGCCATGCCAATAAAGATTTCATGGCTGGCCCTCCAACAGGCACGGAGCGCCTTTTACCTCCCTTACCCAAGACGGTTACTTCAGCCGCATCCCAATCTAACCAACCGGCAGATTCATGCTGGCGATCTTTGCTTTGCATAACATCTATGCCTAGTAGCTCTGAAAGACGCAAACCCGATGAATAGAGCAAATCAATCATGGCTGCATCTCGGATGGACTCCATATCTTTTTTTTCATTGGCTTCTGTTAGCGCCTGATTTACTAGGGCTAGTGCTTGCTCAACTGATAAAGCTTTTGGTAGAGATTTGAGTCGCTTAGGTGCCTTAACATCATCTACTGGATTAGCAATCAGATTTTTTGTCACCTTTCCGGCACGTGCATCACGTCTGGCATCTTTCTCAGTTAACCATGAATACCAACCACGCCATGCAGAGAGCGCCCTAGCGATACTTCGAGACGATTTACTTTGAGAGTGCAAACGACCGGCCCAACGACGCACATGGCCATTAGTCACTCTTAGTAAGTCGATTGAGTCTTCCTGTGCAAAATTTTGTAGTTCACTTAAATCTAATCGGTACGCAGTCAGCGTATTTTTAGAAAGTTGACGAAGCACATGCAGCTCATGCAAATACTCTTGCATGAGGGGGTGTAAGTCAGTCGACTGTAACTTCATATGCTTGGATACGATCCAAAGCTGCTGCTGTTAATTCAGCAATCTGGCGTAAATAGAATGCGCCCATATCAGCAGTAAAGCGTGTTTCATCCTTGCTGGCTAACAATAGGACTGCGGGAGATTGATTTATCCCGATGCTTTTCCCTAAAGGCAAACCAATTGCAACCATGCTGTGCCATTCGGGATCAATATTAGTCTGACTAGCCAATAAATCGACACTTGCTGCGGCTAATTCTTTAGCTGATCCACACAAAGGAGCATCAATCCATGGGCCAAAAGCAGAATTGGGAGAAAGTAATTTCGCCGCATCAACTTCAAATACTTCAGCCAATCCGACAGTAATCGCTGCCTCAATATCCGCTTGCTTATTTGCCTTCATCATGCGCAATAGCCAGGCCACTAAACTTTGTTGGGTTTTATCGTTACGAGTTCCAAAGTGCAGCATCTCACTTAAACGTCGATTGAGCTCTTGATTTTGAGTGCGCAAAACAGTCATTTGACGCTCTTGCAAAGAAATAGCGCGATCCTCATGCGGATGTTTGATCCGAATTTCATTAAAAAGATCCGCATAGCGCTCAAAAAATGCGGGGCTTGCACGCAACCATTCAGCGACTAATTCTTCTTGCTCTGCTTGTTTTGGATCAATTGCACTCATTTATTTCTTTCTTGATTTTTTGCAGTCGAATGTATCAACCTAATTTTTTACGTAACAGCTCATTCACTTGGCCAGGATTTGCCTTGCCCTGAGAAGCTTTCATGATCTGTCCAACCAGGGCATTAAAGGCTTTCTCTTTGCCAGAACGAAACTCTTCAACTGACTTCTGATTAGCTGCCAGCACTTGATCAATAATTGCCTCTATTGCGCCGCTATCGTTGATCTGCTTCAAACCCTTGGCGTCAATCATTTGATCCACTGAACTGATGGCCTTAGCAGCAACAGCCTCTTCCCACTGGAGGGCAAAAATATCTTTAGCAATCTTATTGGAGATCGTTCCGTCTGCAACACGAGTCAGCAGGGGCGCAAAATGTGCTGCCTTGAGTGGTGCATTTGCAGTAGCAATTCCTGCACGGTTTACAGCAGAGGCGAATTCACCAGCGATTAAATTAGCGGCTGCCTTAGCCAATGGCTTGCCAACGATTGCCAATACCTCTTCAAACACTTTGGCAGTGTCACGATCTTGGGTTAACAATTGGGTATCGTAGGCACTCAAACCATACTCAGCCTGCCATTGCTCACGAAGCTGGGCAGGAAGTTCTGGCATTTGATTGCGAACTTCAGCTATCCATGCATCATCAATGACTACCGGTAGCAAATCTGGATCGGGGAAATAGCGATAGTCATTTGCGTCCTCTTTACTTCGCATACTCCGAGTTTCCTGGCGATCAGGATCGTACAAACGCGTTTCCTGCACCATAGTACCGCCATCTTCAATCAGCTCAATTTGACGACGTACCTCATACTGAATCGCTTCTTCTAAAAAGCGGAAAGAGTTCAAGTTTTTAATTTCACAACGCGTACCAAACTCTGTCTGGCCTTTAGGGCGCACTGATACGTTGGCATCACAGCGGAAAGATCCTTCTTGCATGTTTCCGTCGCAAACTCCGAGCCAAACTACTAAGGTATGTAAAGCCTTGGCATAAGCCACTGCTTCAGCTGCGCTGCGCATGACAGGCTCAGTCACAATCTCAAGAAGCGGCGTGCCCGCTCTATTGAGATCAATGCCACTAGAAGCTTCTCCGTGCGGGCCAATATAGCCCTCTTCATGAACTGACTTACCGG
This sequence comes from Polynucleobacter sp., assembly GCF_040400325.1. Lineage (GTDB taxonomy): Bacteria > Pseudomonadota > Gammaproteobacteria > Burkholderiales > Burkholderiaceae > Polynucleobacter. The sequence continues at coordinate 36,429 of NZ_JBBAQK010000007.1, read as the reverse complement.
CATCTTCTTCCATGTGGGCGCGAGTCAGTTGAACTACTTTGACCTCGTCACCAACCAAAATTTCAAGATGTCCGCCTATGACAACCGGAATTTCCATCTGACTAATCTGATAGCCTTTTGGTAAATCAGGATAAAAATAATTCTTGCGCGCAAAGATGCTCGTGGGTGAAATCTTTGCATCCACCGCCAAACCAAAACGAATAGCATGCTCTACTGCTTGACGATTGAGTACAGGTAAAACGCCAGGCAAAGCTAAATCAACTGCACAGGCCTGTGTATTGGGTTCAGCTCCAAAACGGACGCTTGCGCCACTAAATATTTTGGACTGAGTTTGTAACTGTGCGTGAGTCTCTAGACCAATGACGACTTCCCATTGCATCATGCCACCCCACTTGCTTGACGTAAATGCCAATCACTGGCTTGCTGATATTGATGAGCAACCTGCAATAAGCGCGCCTCACTAAAATAGTTACCAATCAATTGCATGCCAATCGGTAAGTTGTTTGCATTAAACCCACAAGGCACACTCATCGCCGGTAAGCCTGCCAAATTGGTTGAGAGCGTATAAATATCCTCTAAATACATCTGCACTGGGTCTTTTGACTTTTCCCCCAAGCGCCAAGCTACATCAGGAGCTACGGGCCCAAGGATAAGATCGCACTCTTTAAATGCTGCCTGAAAATCCGCCGCAATAATACGACGAATTTTTTGGGCCTGTAAGTAATAAGCATCGTAATATCCATGGCACAAAACATAGGTACCTATCAAGATGCGGCGCTTGACTTCAGCTCCAAAACCTTCAGTACGTGACTTTTGATACATGTCACCGAGATCTTTGTACTCGCTAGCACGCAGGCCGTAACGCACACCATCGAAACGACTTAAGTTGCTCGAAGCTTCTGCTGGAGCCAAAACGTAATACACCGGAATAGATAGCTTCGTCTTCGGCAAGCTTACTTCGACTAGTTTGGCGCCTAAATTTTCTAAAGCCTTAGCTGCCTCGTTTACTGACTGCGCAACATCACTTGCTAAACCTTCTGCAAAAAATTCTTTTGGCAGTCCTACCCGCAATCCTTCTAATGGTTTTTCAGAATGGGTATTGCTTTCTTGCCAAGCTTGATTGAGATAGCGCCCATAATCTTCGCCAGAGTCAGCGAGTGATGTGGAGTCGCGAGGATCATGGGAAGACATTGCGGAAAGTAGTAGTGCGCAATCTTCAGCAGATTTGCCCATGGGACCTGCTTGATCGAGCGAAGAAGCGTATGCAATCATGCCGTAACGAGAAACGCGCCCATAAGTAGGCTTAATGCCGGTAAGGCCACAAAATGCAGCAGGCTGACGAATTGAGCCACCAGTATCGGTACCAGTCGCAATTGGGGCCAGACCAGCAGCAACGGCGGCAGCGGAGCCGCCGGAAGATCCGCCAGCAACATGCTCAATATTCCATGGATTTAAGACGGGTCCATACGCAGAATTTTCATTGGATGACCCCATGGCAAACTCATCCATATTGGTCTTGCCAAGACAAACCATGCCTGCTCCATGGGGATTTGATTCGTCAGGAATACCAAGATTTGAAACTACTGCAGCATCAAAAGGACTCTGATAACCAGCTAAGATTTTGGAGGCTGCTGTGGACTTCCAACCTCGAGTTACAAAGACATCCTTGTACGCCAGCGGAATACCGGTTAACTTGCCCGCCTTACCTGCAGCAATCAATTTATCTGCCTTATTTGCTTGCTCTAAGCTTAAGTGAGCATTCACATCAAGGAAAGCATTCAAGCGCTTTCCTGCCTCAATTCGATCTAAAAAGTACTGTGTAAGCTCAGCACTAGAAACCTCTTTAGCGGCCAATGCTTTAGCCATTAAGGTGATAGGGGTGTTATGCCAACTCATTCAATCACCCTCGGCACCAAGAAATACCCCTCTTGCTGAGCGGGTGCTGACTGCATATTTTCAGTCCGATGATCAGACTCAGTCACTTGGTCTGCCCTCAGTGGCTGAGCTAATTCCCGCAAAAATAGAATCGGGTGAGCAAGTGGCTCTAGGCCTGATGTATCAACGGCCTGCATTTCTTCGACCAATGAAAAAACAGCCTGTAGTTGAGGTAAAAGAGCCTCAGCTTCTGCCTGACTTAACTCAAGTCTGGAAAGGTGCGCAATGCGCTGAACATCATCTAGTTTCATGGGGCGCTGGAGTATCATTCCTATATATTTTTATTAACATCTACTATTTTCCCACTACATCATGTTTGGTTTTTTTCGTAACTACTTTTCCAATGACCTAGCCATCGACCTAGGAACTGCCAACACTCTAATTTACATGCGTGAGCGGGGTATTGTCCTCGATGAGCCCTCTGTTGTGGCAATTCGCCAAGAAGGTGGTCCAAATGGCAAAAAAACCATTTTGGCAGTTGGAAAAGAGGCAAAAGCGATGTTGGGTCGTGTTCCCGGAAATATTGAGGCAATTCGCCCTATGAAGGATGGCGTTATCGCCGACTTCACGATTACCGAACAAATGCTCAAGCAATTTATCAAGCTTGTGCATGAAAGCAGGCTTTTAAGGCCGAGTCCACGGATCATCATTTGTGTTCCTTGTGGATCTACCCAAGTTGAGCGTCGTGCCATTCGTGAATCTGCATTAGGCGCTGGTGCGTCACAAGTATTTTTGATTGAAGAACCGATGGCCGCAGCAATTGGTTCTGGTCTGCCAGTTTCAGAAGCCGCAGGTTCTATGGTGGTTGATATCGGTGGTGGCACAACTGAAGTTGGCGTCATGTCATTGGGCGGCATGGTTTACAAAGGCTCGGTTCGCGTTGGTGGCGATAAGTTTGATGAAGCTATTACAAATTACATTCGTCGTAACTATGGCATGCTTATTGGTGAGCAAACCGCTGAGTTGATTAAGAAAACGATTGGCTCTGCATTCCCTGGCGGAGAAGTACGCGAGATAGAAGTAAAAGGTCGTAATCTTGCCGAAGGTATTCCACGTAGCTTTACCGTAACCAGCAATGAAGTTCTCGAAGCGCTGACTGATCCATTAAATCAAATCGTGACTGCAGTTAAAGCAGCTCTCGAACAGATCCCCCCTGAGTTAGCCTCTGATATTGCTGAGCGCGGCATGATGCTGACTGGCGGCGGAGCCCTATTGCGTGACCTTGATCGCCTTTTGCTAGAGGAAACTGGCTTGCCAATTCATGTGGCTGAAGATCCTTTAACTTGCGTCGCTCGTGGTTGCGGTATTGCTCTCGAGCGCATGGATAAGTTAGGCGGAGTGTTCTCGCACGAGTAAGCGACATACACGTCGACCAGGGAATTGCAACATAGCGCTCCACCTCTTTTCAGACAGGGCATTCCGGCCTTACTTAAACTGATTGTCTGTCTATCGATCAGCATTGCACTAATGCTGATCGATTTTCGCTTCAAAGCTCTTGATCCAATTCGCAATAATGTAAATTGGATTTTGCGCCCTCTTGAATACGTCATGATGATGCCGCGTAGCCTTTATGAAGCAAGCTCAGAATATTTCACTACACGTGGAACACTGGATAATGAAAACCAAACCTTAAAAGTTCGGCAAGCTGAACTCTCTTTACTCGCAAATCAATCTGAATTTTTGATGGTGGAAAACCAAAATTTGCGAGAGCTAATGTCCTTGCAAAAACAAGTTCCCTTTAAAACACTGCCTGTTGAAATTCTGTTTAATCCAAGTAATCCAATCTCACAACGTATTGTGATTAATCGTGGCAGCGAAGAAGGGCTGAAGCTTGGCAACCCAATTGCTAATGACGCTGGCATTTTGGGGCAGGTAGTTCGTCTTTATGACCATTCAGCTGAAGTGTCATTATTGGAAGATCGCGATTTCGCTGTGCCAGTCCAAGTGGCCCGTAATGGCTTAAGAGCAGCTGTTTTCGGGTCTGGACGAGGCAATCCACTGGAATTGCGTTACTTACCCGTCGCGAGCGATCTAGAAGTAGGTGATATTTTGCTGACCTCAGGTATCGATGGCGTATACCCACCCGGTTTTGCAGTTGCGGTTATCAGCAAAATAGAACGCAATCTCGACAAGAACTCGTCCAACGTATTTTGCACGCCGATTGCTCCAGTGAATCGTTATCGTCAGGCCTTGGCTTTTTTGTATGACCCCAAAATAGATACTAAAGCTCCTAGCGAGACGAATAAAGCAGGCGCTTCTTCAACAAATACTCCAGGTCGTCGGCAAACTCGTGCGCGAGGAATGCAATGATTGATCTAGAGAGCGGCTACATTCTGCGTCCGGTTAATCCGCTATTTATCTATTTCAGTTTATTTTGCGCGCTTTTACTCAATCTGCTTCCTATTGGAAACTACGGTTGGGTACCTGACTGGCTAATTCTCTGCATTGTGTTTTGGAATATCCAACAACATCGCTACGTGAATGTTTTCACAGCATTTATTCTTGGATTGATGATGGACGTACACAATTCAGACTTGCTTGGGCTGCATGCTTTTTGTTATTCACTAGTCGCTTACGTTGCCGTTTCGTGGCACAGAAGAATCGTAGCGCTGACAGTATTTTCACAGGCCTTGCATCTTCTTCCCATTTTTTTATTAGTTTCTTTATTTCCAGTCCTAGTGCATTGGATACTAAGTGGAAGCCTTTACTGGTCGGGCTTAACGGCTGCCATACAGGCTTTGATTGAGGCACTACTGTGGCCATTAGCCAATCGCATTTTGCTGGCACCTCAGCGACGTCCCAGAGATGTTGACCATAATCGGCCACTCTAAGAAACAGAATGGTTTCTTTTAAAAAATCTAATCTCAGCTCATTTCAAGAGCGCATTCATATTGCGACTTTATTTGTCACGTTTTGTTTTTTACTTTTAGTTGTTCGTTTAGCATGGCTGCAGTTGGTAAGTCATAACAAATATCACTTGCTTGCTGAGAGTAACCGTATTGCCTTAGTGCCTGCGCCGGCAAATCGTGGACTCATCATTGATCGCAATGGCATTGTGATCGGTAGAAATTATTCTGCACTGACCCTCGATGTGAATGCTGGGGAGGTAAAGGGGAATGTAGATCAGTTAATTGACGATCTTTCTCAAATTGTGCTGATATCTCCTCGGGACCGACGTAACTTCAAGAGATCTTTGGAAGATTCCAGAAATATGGGGACTTTTCCCTTGCGCTCCATGTTAACCGAAGCAGAAACAGCCCGATTTATGGCGAATCGCTACCGCTTCCCGGGAGTAGAAATCCGCGCCAGGAGCTTTAGAGAATATCCCTATAACGATCTCGCCTCACATCTCCTGGGGTACATTGGCCGCGTTTCGCAAAGAGATAAAGAGCGGATGCAAACTGAAATTGAAGGGGCTAAGGCGGATGATCCTGATGCATTGCAAACGTCTTTTCTTTCTGGCATTCAATATGTTGGAAAAATTGGTTTGGAGCAAAGTTATGAAAGTATCTTAAGGGGCGTACCTGGATATGATCAAGTAGAAATTACTGCTGGTGGAAAGCCAGTGCGCACTTTAGCGAGCTCGCCATCGGTACCAGGCAAAAACGTTATCCTCTCGGTTGATATCAAATTGCAATATTTGGTTGAGCAGTTATATGGCAATTTTCGTGGTGCATTTGTTGCCATCGAACCAGAAACCGGTGACGTACTTGCATTTGTTTCCAAACCCAATTTCAATCCCAATGATTTTGTGGAAGGCATTGATTCAGTGACGTGGAAAGAATTAAACGATTCCCCACAAAAACCTTTATATAACCGTCCACTCAAAGGAATCTATCCTCCTGGCTCGACTTATAAACCCTTTATGGCCTTGGGGGCCCTGGAAAATAAGAAGCGTACGCCATCACAAAGCATTTCTGATCCTGGGTACTTTGAATTTGGTAACCACACTTTTCGAGACGATAAAAAAGGTGGTCATGGCGTCGTTGATATGCAAAAGTCTATTGTTGAGTCTTGCGATACCTACTATTACCTATTGGCTAGAGATATGGGCGTTAACATGATGCATGACTTCATGAAGCCCTTAGGTTTTGGCCAAATCACCGGCATCGACCTAAATGGTGAAGCTAAAGGAGTGCTCCCATCAACAGAATGGAAGAAAAATACCTTCAAAAAGCCAGAACAACAAAAATGGTACGAAGGCGAAACGATTTCTTTAGGCATTGGTCAAGGCTATAACTCTTTTACTATTTTGCAATTAGCCCACGCTATGGCAAACGTTGTTAATAATGGCATTGTCATGAAGCCCCATCTTGTCAAAGCGGTCGAAGACCCCTTTACACGTAAAAGAACTTTAACTACACCAAAAGAAAGTTATCGCATTAACTTTAATCAAGAGAATATTGAGGTAATCAAAAAGGCAATGGTTGAAGTGAATAACTCAGGTACCTCTGCAACTGCATTTAAAGGCATAAGTTATACAGTAGGGGGGAAAACAGGAACATCGCAAGTCTTTAGTTTGAACTCGAAAGAATATAACCACAGCTCTACGGCAGAATTCTTACGGGATCATGCCTTATACGTAGCATTTGCTCCCGCAGAAAAGCCAACTATTGTCATCGCTTTGGTGGTAGAAAATGCTGGTTTTGGCGCGCAGTACGCTGCACCAATCGCACGCAAAGCCTTAGATTTTTATATTGAAGGTAAATGGCCTAAGGAGGTTCCAGAATGGAAAAGGGCTCCGTAAAGAAAATAAAATCTGTTTTCTATGGCCTATTTTCTGGTCTTGACCGCCAGCTAGGCTTTATTCTACTTGGCTTAGCAGCTACTGGTTTTTTTACATTTCTATCGTCAAGTCAAAATACTCCTGCACTCATCACCGATGAATTACGCAATCTTGCACTCTCATTTGCAGTAATGTGGGTAGTTTCTCGCGTTCCTCCAAAATGGCTCGAGATGGCTGCGGTGTGGATTTATAGTATTGGTATAGCCTTACTCATTGCGGTGGCTGTATTTGGTTTAATTAAAAAGGGTGCGCGACGTTGGATAAACCTTGGCATCGTCATCCAACCATCAGAGCTGATGAAAATTGCTATGCCTTTAATGCTGGCATGGTACTTTCATAAACGTGAAGGGATTCAAAATGCTTGGGACTATGCTGTAGCAGCAATCATTCTCGCAATTCCTGTTTTCCTAATAGCGCGCCAACCTGATCTTGGAACTGCTTTACTAGTATTTGCAGCTGGGCTATATGTCATTATCTTGGCAGGTTTGCCCTGGAAATGGATTCTGCCTTTTATTGTATTAGGTGTTATTGGCATTCTTCTCATCATTATTTTTGGCAGTACTATTTGCGCTCAGGATGTTATTTGGCCATTAGTACACAACTATCAAAAAAATCGTATTTGTACACTACTAGATCCCAGTAGTGATCCACTAGGAAAAGGATTTCATACTATTCAGTCGATGATTGCAATTGGATCTGGGGGATTCTTTGGTAAAGGCTGGTTCCAAGGTACACAAGCACATTTAGAATTTATTCCAGAAAAACATACTGACTTTGTATTTGCGGTCTTCTCTGAAGAATTTGGATTTATAGGCAATCTCGTTTTGCTTGGCTTATTTTTTGCTTTGATTAAAAGGGGTCTTGCAATCTCTGCAAGTGCGCCAAATTTATTTACGCGCCTCTTGGGTGCCTCAGTTACGATGATTTTCTTTACATATGCGTTTGTCAACATTGGCATGGTTAGTGGATTGCTTCCCGTTGTAGGAGTACCGCTACCTTTTATCAGCTATGGCGGAACAGCGTTGGTGACATTGGGGTTCGGGGCTGGTATCTTAATGAGTATTCATCGACATCGTCGCTTGGTACAAAGCTAATTCAAACCTTAATCTTTCATGAAATAAAAAAGCCCGGCAAGCCGGGCATTTTTATTAACAAAGCAGAAATTACTTCTTACGCTTGTTAACTGAATCTTTAAATGCTTTGCCGGCAGAAAACTTAACAGTCTTAGCAGCAGCAATTTTGAGTGGCTCACCAGTTTTTGGATTACGTCCCATACGTGCAGCACGCTTACCAGAGGAAAAAGTACCGAAGCCGATCAGTTGTACTGAATCGCCTTTAGTAACTGCTTTAATGATTTGCTCAATAGCTGAATTCAATGCGAATTCAGCTTTGGCTTTTGAGATCTCCGCGTCGTCAGCAATCGCTGCGATTAGTTCGGCTTTGTTCAAGTGAAGCTCCTTATAGATATTGATGTAGGCGCACATTGCGCTTACATTATTTTAACCACAAAAAATTACAAAAATAAAGCTGCATTACAACAATATTAAAACCACTGCTGATTATTCATCCAAAACAAGGACATCGGAAACGAAATATTCTGTATCTCCAAAGCAGCTCGTAGGTAGGCCAATATGCTGTTCATATTTTAGTGCTACTTTTTTTCCTAGATTAGCATTTATTTTTTGTGCGACCGAGTCTTCGCGCACCGTAAAAAGGAATTTTTCCGACATAGTTCCTGGCATTGAAACAATGGCTAATTCACCCTCCCATGTTTTGCATATAAAACCACGGTGAGAGAATTTTTGAACATAGCCTGCTCGCTCACCACTTCCATAACTCCATGTCAGCATCAACCAGGTATAGCCTGCGAGACCAACTAAGCCAATTAAAACAAGGCTTAAGAGCCATTTTGTAAAGCCATTCATGCGATATTCTCCCTAGTTACTCATCCACACTAACCCTTATTGGGCGCTTAAATGCCCCATTTAAGTATATTCGCACTGCCTACTGGCGCTTATTTCATCAGCAAGTCAGCGACATCACAAAGCAAATGAATCAAGATTTATGGCTTCAGAATCTGCACAATTTGCTCAGGACTAATCGGCCCCCAAATTTCTAAGCACTTTTTACGGCTATTTTGACCAGAAATAAACTGAATCTGCTTTTGTGGGACTTTGAGCTGTTTAGATAACCATGCCAATAAAAGCTCATTGGCCTTATTTTCCAGGGCTGGAGCTTGCAGAGATATCTTCAAACAATCGCCATAAGTACCGACTGTTTTAGTTTGCTTAGCCCCAGGCTGGCAATGCAAATTTAGGATAATTCCGGTAGGGGTTTGCTTTAACCAAATGGGCGTCATTAAAGTACTTTAAACTCAATACATGATTATGAAGAATTCCATGGCATTAGAGCACCTATTTGCAAATAATCGCGAATGGGCAGATGAAATGATTGCCAAAGATGCCGATTTCTTTAAGCGTCTTGTCAACCAACAAGCTCCCGAATACCTTTGGATAGGTTGCTCTGATAGCCGTGTACCCGCTAATGAAATCGTCAATTTGCTTCCTGGAGAGCTATTTGTTCATCGTAATGTTGCAAACGTTGTCGTGCATACTGACTTAAATTGTCTCTCAGTCATCCAATTTGCAATTGAGCTACTGAAGGTTAAACATATTTTAGTAGTGGGCCATTATGGTTGTGCAGGTGTTCATGCTGCCCTGAGCGATCGCCGCATTGGACTAGCAGACAACTGGCTACGGCATGTCAAAGATGTTCACCAAAAGCATGAGCGCTACCTCGGTGAGGTGCTAGCCACCCCAAAACGTCAAGACCGTTTATGCGAACTCAATGTCATTGAGCAAGTTGTCAACGTATGTGAAACCACTATTGTTAAAGATGCTTGGGCCAATGGTCAAGATCTAACAATTCATGGCTGGACCTACCGACTAGATACTGGGATCGTGAACGACTTAGGAATGTCCTGTAGTTCTATAGAAGAAATGAAAAAGCGTTACGCTAAAACACTCATACGTTACGACGACGAGTAAAGCCAGATTGCTAAAACCCATTGTTAATTATGCTGGGCTAGGCTTTTTAAAGCTTGTGTCATTGTTGCCCTACAACGCTATAGTGGCATTTGGTCATAGCCTAGGATTTATCGCCGCCCGCGTCCCCGGAGAGCGTAATCGAGTTGTGAAGACTAATCTTCAGCTCTGCTTTCCTGAATATGATGCTGCTGAAATTGATCGCCTAGCTAGAAAGCACTGGCGCTTACTAGGCCGCAGCATTGCTGAGAAAAGCCTTATTTGGCTTGGTAATATCCAGCAATTAAGTAAGATGATCGAGGTCAAGTCAGCGGTTGACCTTTCCAGTAGAAAACCCCGCATCTTAGTCAATATGCATTTCACTGGAATTGAAGGTAGTATTATTTTGAGCGCCCTCGCTAAAGAAAAGAATTGGCCGCGCACTTCTGGATTTTTTCAAAGAATGAAAAATCCCTTCTTTAATCAAAAAATGATCGACTGGCGTAATCGCTTCGGGGGTAACTCAATTGATCGCCAGGGCAATTCAATCGAAATCATTCGAGAAATACGTCGGGGCAGCTTTATCATCATCGCCCCTGATATCGATTTAGGATTGAAGGATTCTGTATTTGTTCCTTTTTTTGGCATTCCAACAAATACGATTACTGCAGTTTCACGATTGGCAAGAATTACGGGCGCTGAAGTTTGTTTGATGACTACCACTTTAAAAAAGGATGAATCAGGCTACCTTTGTGAAATTTCAAAGCCCTTAGAAAATTTTCCAGGGTCAGACCCTATAGCGGATACGGCTCGACTAAGTCAATGTTTTGAAAATGAAATTCGCTTGCGACCTGCTGAATATTATTGGGTCCACAAGCGCTTTAAAAATCGCCCTCAGGGTGAAGCAAACCCCTATTGAGCTTTTTCAAATCAAGACTTTTTCTTTCAATGGCTAAGAAAGTACACTAATGTCGGATAATGCAGTGATGGAAGAAAAAGTTCGTGTCTCCAAACTCTTATCTGAATTAGGGCTTTGCTCACGTCGTGAAGCAGATGCCTATATTGAACAGGGTCTAGTGACTGTTGATGGTGAAGTCGTTAATGAACTAGGGGTCCGCGCATTTAGACATCAAAAGATTGCATTGCAATCAGTAGCAAAGGCCCAACAGGCATCGCGTATCACCGTCATTCTAAACAAACCCGTAGGCTTTATTTCTCACTATGATGACGAGCAAGAATATGAACCAGCTGCCTCCTTAATTACCCCAGATAACTACTTTGCAAGCCCCTTGGATAAAGGTAAAAATCCGCGTTTCAATACGAAGGGTCTTGCCCCAGCTGGCCGCTTAGATATTGACTCGAGTGGTATGCTGGTCTTAACCCAAGATGGTCGAGTAGCCAAGTTATTAATCGGCGAAAGCAGTCCAATTGAAAAAGAATATCTAGTACGTGTAGAAGGCATGCTTTCATTTGAAGATTTAGATCGCCTCAGACATGGACTTTCGCTAGATGGTGTTGCACTGAAACCAGCTCAAGTAAGCTGGCAAAATGAAGATCAACTACGCTTTGTATTGCGCGAAGGTCGCAAACGTCAAATTAGACGGATGTGCGAGATGGTTGGATTAAAAGTGATTGGTCTAAAACGCGTCAGAATGGGTCGAATCTCTTTAGGGCCACTTCTACCTGGGAAGTGGCGATTTTTAAAGCCTGGCGAACAGTTTTAAGTAAGGCTGCCCGCTTATAATGCTGTCCAAACCCAGTTTAATAAGCGCAGAAATACCATCGATACCAACATCCCAAGCGCTCCAGGAGCAGAAGTATTACGACGCCGTAGCTTTGCTATCATCTCTCACCCAGATGCGGGCAAGACAACGCTTACGGAAAAATTGCTGCTCTATGCAGGGGCCATTCAAATTGCGGGAAGTGTAAAAGCTCGCAAAGCAACACGACATGCTACATCCGACTGGATGGAGATTGAAAAGCAGCGGGGGATTTCAGTGGCTAGCTCGGTAATGCAAATGGAATATCGTCATTGCATTATTAACCTTCTAGACACACCTGGACACCAAGATTTTTCAGAAGATACTTATCGTGTATTAACTGCCGTTGATTCTGCTCTGATGGTAATTGATGCAGCTAATGGTGTTGAATCTCAAACATTACGCTTGCTCGAGGTTTGTCGAGCCCGCAATACGCCTATTGTTACCTTCATCAACAAGATGGATCGAGAAGTAAAGCCACCAATGAAGCTGATGGATGAAATTGAATCAGCCCTTGGCATTGAAGTGGTGCCCTTTACATGGCCCGTTGGGATGGGTAAATCTTTCGCGGGTGTGATTGATATTGCTAACTCGCAAATGCGCATGTTTAAAGCCGGCGAAGATCGTGTTACCGAAGATTCACATGCCATTATTGATATTCATGATCCAGCCCTAAAAGAGCGCCTTGGTAGCGATCTCGAAAATGCTTTAGCTGAAGTAGACTTAATTAAAAGTGCCATGCCCGCATTCAATCGAGAGGCATTCTTAGCAGGACATCAATCGCCTGTATTTTTTGGCTCTGCAATTAATAACTTTGGTGTACGCGAAATTCTCAATACCTTAGTTGAATTGGCGCCATCACCGGGACCACGAAAAGCACTGCAGCGAGAAGTCATCCCTGCTGAAAGTAAATTTTCAGCAGTGGTCTTTAAGATTCAGGCCAATATGGATCCGGCACATCGTGACCGCGTCGCTTTCTTGCGCATCTGCTCAGGCCACTTTCAACGAGGTATGAAATTAAAAATTTGCCGCAATAATAAAGAGATTCGTACAAACAATGCTTTATCTTTCCTATCGCAAAGACGGGATATTTTGGATGAGGCTTTCCCTGGCGACATCATAGGCTTGCCTAATCATGGCCTCTTGCGACTAGGCGATACCCTCACAGAGGGCGAACAACTACAATTTACTGGTTTGCCCTTTTTTGCCCCTGAGATTTTCCGCATGGTTGAATCTGCAGACCCATTGCGCACCAAACAATTAAGAACCGGCTTAATGCAATTAGGTGAAGAGGGTGCTATTCAAGTATTTCGGCCTATGGGAGGCGGCATCATGCTACTGGGCGCATTTGGCCAATTGCAGTTTGAAGTGGTAAGTCATCGCCTTCAAACCGAATATGGGGCTGAAGTGCGCTTATTACCAGCTAGATATAGTCTGGCTCGTTGGGTAAGCTCGGATGATCCTGTGGCATTGAAAAAATTCACACAAGAAAATATACATCGCATGGCTGAGGATGTTGTCGGTGCCGCTGTTTTCTTGGCAACCCATAAGTCAGAGCTAGTGGTTGCACAACAACGCTGGGAATCCATTCAATTTCATGCTCTAAGAGAGCATGCCGGCTTAATCTATCAATCTGAATTAGCTGGTTAACGCTGCATCTTGCAGTCGAAGACTGCTACAAACTGAGTATCGCTACTTCTATAGGCGGCCATCTTGCCAAACTGTGCGCAATAAGCCTTTGCATGGACTGTCAACTGTTCAATCGACTCGCCGTTACTATTCAGAAAAGTAACGTGATTCGCGTCTGAAGCATCGGTAAATACAGCAGCACATGAGGCCAAGCAGGTTACAGCAAGCGATATCAATAAATAAGCCTTCATTTGAACCTCTCAGCAAGGGCGCTTGTAATCTTACTAGCTAAAGGCTTATGGATCACTATGCAAACTATCGCTACTGGATAAACCAGCAGCCAAACTTCTAGCCACTCCCAAAAGAAATTGCTAGTAAAGCCGGTATGGACAGCAGTCGTGACCAGCGTAATGCTAACTGACATTAAGAAGCCCATGACAATAGAAAAAATGAAGTCTGGTAGATTAATCATGCCCTAATCATAGCAACTATCTTTTTAGCTGTTATTCTGAATGATGATCACTATTCTGCGCCCTAGATAGGGAAATCATGTCAAAATAGCTCACAGATCTATCATTCAATCACTCTAGGAAAATCAAATGGCTGTAAACCAAAACCAAAAGAATCGAAAAAGTAATCCCATGCTCACCAAAACTGGGAAGACGCGCTTAGGTCCTCTGAATCTTGCTCAACTGACCAAGTTATTAGAGACCAGCACTAAACCAAAAGAAAAAGATAAGATTCAGCGGGCACTAAATAAGCTCACTGTGGCATCAGCCTAAATACCAAGCCCCGCACTCTCGGGGCTTTTTAATATCTAGGCCCTCTTAATTAACGTTCTTTTTCCTAATATCACCGTAGACACAACTAAAACTGCAAAGACCACATTCATCCATGTGAGCGAGTCGCCCAGTAAAATACTCGCGACGATCAAGGTGCAAAATGGCTGTATTAACTGCACCTGACTTACCCGTACAATGCCTCCAATTGCAAGACCCTCATACCAAAAGAAAAATCCGAGGAACATTGGAAAAAGGCTTAGATAAATAAATATGGACCACGCAAAAGCACCAACATTTAGATAGGCAGAATCAAAAGTCAAATAACTAAAAACAATATTGGCGGGTAAAGAAATCACTAAAGCCCAAGAAATGACTGCGCGAGGATTCATTTTTCTTGAAAGCTCACCACCCTCAACATAGCCTATACAAGCACAAATACCTCCGAGTACTAGCAATACGTCTACCAGAGTAAAACTGCCGGAACTTTTTAAAAGGGCATAGGTGACCACTAAAGCTGCCCCTAATATAGATACCATCCAAAATCCTATTGATGGTCGCTCCCCAAAGCGAATTGCCCCAATCACGGTAGAAGCTAAAGGCATCATGCCAAGAATCACGGCACCATGCGATGAAGATCCGTATGCCATAGCGACAGTTGTCAAAATGGGGAAACCAAAAACGACCCCTAAGGCAATTACGACAAGCTTACCAATATCGGCCTTAGCCAACATAGGCTCTTTAAGAATAACAAGGTAAGCTAATGCAAGCGCGCCTGCGAGAGTAGCCCTGCCAAATGCAATGAAATATGGATCAAAACTGAGTACCGCGATCTTAGTTACTGGCAAAGTCAGACTAAAAATAAGAATGCCCACAAATCCAATCAGCATTCCCTTAGTCTCTTTATTCACTATTACCCTTTTAGTCTTATTCAATAGATTGTATTAACAAACTTCTCAATGGGCCTGTAATATATGTTTGTTGATGAAAGAAGTGCCCACATTGATGCTTTATTTACCTCCCCTATGGCAGCAGCACCCAAGGAATCAAGATGATTACTTATCGTGATGAGGCCCAGATTACCGCGGCACAGGCCATTGATCTCTATATTCGCTCAAGCCTTGCTGAACGCAGGCCTGTAGATAATCTACAAACCTTTAAGTCGATGCTTAAACATGCCAATCTCACCATCACCGCCTGGGATGGTGATCAATTGATAGGCATCTCTCGGTCCTTGACCGACTTTGCTTATGTCGCCTACCTGGCAGACCTAGCAGTCGATCAGAAATACCAACAGCAAGGTATTGGGAAAAAACTCATTGAAGAAACCCAAATACACCTTGGGCCAGACTGCATGATTGTGTTACTAGCAGCCCCTAATGCAAATGATTACTATCAACATATTGGCTTTGAGCACAATCCGCGAGCATGGACGCTAAAGAAATAAATTAACCTTTATGATCTCGTTATGAATACAACTCGCTTTTGCTTAGTGCGTCATGGGGAAACCAATTGGAATGTTGAGGGCCGCTTACAAGGCCACACTGATGTCGACCTGAACAAACGTGGAATTACTCAAGCAGCCCAGATGGCGAAGGCTATCAAGGCGATTAATCTCCAATTTGATGTGCTCTACACCAGCGATTTGCAGCGTGCTGCTAAGACTGCAAATGCTATAGAAAAATTATTTAATACAAAGGCTATTGTTGATAGCTCATTAAGAGAGAGGCATCTCGGCGCATTTCAGGGGATCACGACCAAGGAGGCTCCACAGTTTGACGCTGAACTTTGGAAAAGTCATATCAGCAGAGATATTCATCAAGAATTACGTGGCGGTGAAAGTATTGCCCAGCTTGCACTGCGCGTTCAAAAAGCTCTTGAAAAAATTCGCCTACAACATCTAGGTCAAACCATTTTGGTGGTGAGCCATGGCGGTACCCTTGACATGATGTATAGGCTCGCCAGTAATCAAGCTCTTGACGCTGAAAGAGCAATCTCTGTGCCTAATGCATCATTGAACTGGATTAGTCACGATGGCAGCTCGTGGAAAGTAGATCGCTGGGCAGATACTAGCCACCTCGATACGCTCGCTCTAGATAACTTAGACCTATAGCCCTGAAAATCAAATACGCCACTGCAGTGACCTGAAGTGGCGTATTGATTAGGACACTGGCCTTATTTAAGAGAATGCTTTGCCTGTTCAGAGGCACAGAAATCCACAATCACATCAGCAAAATTTAAATACCGTACATTGCTTTTTCTAAAGCTATCAAGCTCTGAAGTAAGAAGAGATGCTTGGGCTTTAAATCCAGCGTCCTCATAGCCTGGATGATATGGGGCCTCTTCAACAAATTTGTTAGTCATGTGTTTTTCCTTAAGTTAGCATGCGCCCAATTGCAAAAAGCTATTGAGCAAAATGAATCATGTAAATGAACTTAAACCCACTGATGTAGGTCGCTATAAATTACCAACTTATGTCATTAGAGTGTGCATACAAATTCTCCCAAATACAGCCCATCAGATACATGAAATCCATGTAGATGGATGCCGCTCCCCCTGTCCCTGATACCTGAGAGATTCACACTAAGCCTAGCTTAGTGCTTGCTCCTTCGGTGCGCCATAAAGATGGCGACTCTCCAGACGGCTATTTAGGATAAGCAGTACCTTCCTGGTGGATACCTGAGCGTTCATGGGAGTTTGCGCCTTCGGTGGAGGGATACCCCTCACTCTCCTGCTTTGATAAATTATATCCTGATACTTATAAAAAATTGCTAGTTTTATCGTCTTTTGAGCCTACCAAGGCAAGGCTGGTAGGACAGGCTTAAGTCCCGCCTTTTGAATCGTGGGCGCTGCTTTAGGCGACGCTAGAAATGCAATCAAATCTCGAGATGCGGCTAAGTTAACTGCGCCATTTGTAATGCCCGCGGAAAATAAAACCGTCTTTTGGGCTTCCGGGGGTAGCTCCCCAATAAAATCTACCCCGGGGATGGGCAGCAGTTCGCTCACTTGCTGAAAGCCTAATTCTGCTTCACCTCTAGCCACAACGGAAGCAACTCGCTCGCTATAAATCTTTCTGGCCGTTTTATCCATTTGCTCTGCAATGCCCATTTTAGGAAATAATTCGGTAGATAAATACACGCCACTAGCACTGGCAGAGTAAGCAACCAACTTAGCCTTCAGCAAAGCTTGCCTTAGGCCTGCCATAGTGCTGATATCCGGTTTAGGTGCGCCACTTTTGACGACCGCCCCCATTACGGAGGCTACTAAATCTACCCTGGTGCCAGACTGCACAGCACCACTTTTTATAAAACCCTCCAAAGCAGGGCTTGCCAAAATCAGTACATCAAACTTTTCTCCGCGTCCCAATCTTGTAGGAATGGAATCGGTAGCAGCCCCCATTGAGGACCCATATGAAATGATGACCTTATTAGGAGATTGCTTTTCATATTCAGGAACCAAAGTTTTTAATGCTTCAGCAAAAGCCCCCGAAGTAATGACCTGAATATCAGCAGCAAGTGCACTGCCTAAGAGTAAAGTGCTAAGAAGAAAAGAAAATGCTGTGTTTTTAAAAGCGTTCATCATATTTTTAATCAACCGTTATTTTTTCCGATTTTTAACCAGCTTTGTCCATTCTGCCGCTTGTGCTTCAATAAATTTTGCTACCTAGGCTGCCAACCTTTTCCTTGACTTCAGAAGACATCAGCAATTTTGAAATTACATCTGAAATGATTACCAGAATTTCTGTTGATGCGGTAACTAGCATCACACTCATTCATGCCTGAAATACTACGCCTAAATCCAGCGCCCTAAGGATGGTTTTTCTTGGTCAATAATGATGTATATTCATTTTCTATAGGCAATTAGTATCACTTCATCAGGAGACGTCAATGCAAATTCGGTCCTTTGTTTATAGTTCGATCTTGTGCTGTATTTCATCCGCCACACTTGCACAAAACTCAAAATTTTCTGGTCCCTATGCGCAATTTGGTATTGGCTATCAAACTGCATCGCCTTCTTTTTCCAATACAAGCCTAAGTGCAGTAGGGCAGACTCTTACGCCGACTGTTTCCGTTTCAAATGCTAGCGGCTTTACTGGCACAGTTGCAGCAGGATATAACTTTTTCTCAGGCACGCCCTTATTGCTAGGGCTAGGCATTGAATACACCCCATTTCCAACTTCGAATGCGACTGCCTCTGCAAGCTATAGCGGGAGCGTCGGTACTTATCAAGACTCCGCCTCAGTCCGTGTCAATAACTCGTTAAATATTTTTATAGCCCCAGGATTGGCGCTGGATCAAAACAAGCTTTTATATGGCAAGGTGGGCTATACCGGCTCAAGCGCCAATGGCGTAAATACCGACTTTTATATGGGCGGCACCAGCCTTGGTTTTGGTTATAAACAGATTATTAGCGAAGGCTTTTATGGATTTGCTGAATATAACTATGTTAACTATGGAAGCCTCAATCGCTCACTCAGTGGTAATTTAAAAACATCCGCAAACGTCAGCGTTCCAGCCACACTTAATTCAACCGTCACTGCCACCTCCACAAACCTACTATTTGGCTTGGGCTACCAGTTCTAAGTTAATGACCAATACAAGCAACTGGCATATCTCCAATTGGAGTGCCAGGAACGCAATTGACACCCTTAGGCGAATAGCTTCTTGCAAGACAGCCGCTTAAAAGAAGCGTGAATAGCAGTGTTATCAACAGTAGGGGTCTTTTTTTCATGTCGGCACTTTACAGGGTGAGGTTGAACTTAAGGTAGATTAAAAAATAGAGTATTGCAGATATTTTCAATCTTTGCTGATGCGATCTTTTGCATGCAGAAATAATTTTTTGCCGGTGATATTCAAAGCCAAAGAAATGATTGCAGTAAAAATACCCGTGACAATTGCTTCTGTAGCAAAGCCCCCAAAGTGACTTGGGTGCACAATCAAATCAGCAACAAATACTGTAGCGCCTGTGATTGCAGCAACAATATATTGATTGTTAAACCAGCGACGAGAAAAAAGGGAGAAAATTAATACCCCAAGCCCAGTCAGAAAACCTGTTTCAAGCGCCTTTTGAAGGTGTCCCATGGTGGCTAACCAAATATTGCCCTGAACCATAACCAATAAGCAAGCTGGGGTAGCCTCACAAAACAGAGTAATGAATAATTTAAATTTTTGAGCAAGCATATTGACTCATATTAATATTTTTTCCAGCCCTTAGGAAAAACTAAAGTATGAGCCTCGCCATTTTCTAGCATGGCGTCTAAGCCGATCTCTTTAATCTGCTGCACCAGCTCTTCTGTATAGGGTGTTCCTACCGCCAATACTTCTTTCGGCATTGTGAGCTCTGATGAAAGAGTAATCTCCAAATCCATCGTTTTTTGTAATTGCCACAATTGACTTAAGAGCCCTTCATAAGGAAGACCAAAAAGGGGGGTGTGGATAAGATATTGAGGCCAAGTATCGACACGCCACTGACGAATACTCTCTAAATGCAGGTCGCCAAAGACCAAACGACCAATCTGAGCGCCTGTTTGCGTAACAATTAAATTGAATGCCTCCTCAATGCTCGTCTTGTAATCTGTATTGGGAAATAATGGTACGAGACATAAGGGTAGCTTTAGAAATTCTGCTTGCTTTGCAATGTTTTTAATATGAATATTTTGAATTGAGACTCTGCTAGTCAATGCGCCAAAGCTTGTTAGTAGGATGACCTTCTTTTTCTCCTGAAGCAAGTGCTGTAAGGCCAATAAACTATCTTTACCACCAGACCAAAATAAAATATCGACACTCTCATCACTGCCAGACCAATTCATGAGCGCGGGCGCAGAAAATGACTGCTTGATAAGATTGGGATCGCCAACATTAATATGGCCATAAGGGCAATGCCTACAAGAATTTCCACAACAGGCGCCTTGCTTCAGAAGGGTCTTGCTCGTCAGAACCTGATATCCCGAGCTAGGATCTATATAGGTATCGCGTCCAGCATTACAGGCCGCCAGGTGCAGACTATCAATGTCAGCGTTCAAGCTAAAACCTCTTGAGTAAAATGAGATTGAGGATATCGAGCAATCGAATCAAACGCCTTTAGCTGTAATTGCTCCCTGAGTTGCTCGTTATGTACTAGCGCCACGCAGTGGCTTACCAGATCTTCATATTTCGAAGCACAAATACCATCTTTATAAATAGAGTCTATTGACGTTGCCTCATTGACCTCTCCAACAACTGCTACAGAATTAGTGAGCAAATAGAAAACTCTGATAATCTCAAAAATTTGCGATTCGTAATAATGGTGATTTAACACTACCTTGGAGCGCTCTATCCATTGATCTCGCTCTTGACCATAGACGCCGAATAAGGCTTTTACCTTAAGCCCTTTGAGCTCGAGCTCATCCAAAATTGCTTTTCTTCTTTCATTTATTGAGCCATAAAATAAGACATCAATATCTTTTGGTTTACCTAAATCAAGTCGAGCAAGCTCTTTCTGATAACCAATTTTTAAAAGCTTTGTTTTATCTATTCCAAGTTGTGTAAATTTTTCGATATTTTTGGGACTGTAATCCCATATCTGAAAATGTTTTGCCCAAGCAAATATGGGTTTATTCCAATCCGTTTCGCCGTATACCTGCTCTGTGTTGAGCAAAATAGTAGAAGCTGGAAGCTCAGAAATAAATCTAGGATCTAGGAGGTGACAACCAATCAAGATATTGGTGGCATTAGGGTCAGGATTATTAAAGCCAAAGCTTGCCTCATACCCAAGATCTTTTAATGAAAAGTGCAGCAACTCACCCAGCTCTAAAAAAGCATAAGAGTGTATGTAGTTATCTGGCTGAACTAAGCAAATATTAAATCGAATCATTTAGGCCTTATCGGGACTCTTTTGGGTTATGAGGTCCGCATAGGCAATGCATAAGTACTGACCATCCACCATTTTCCAAATACTTAAGCGAGGTGAATAATCTGGTGACAACTCTTTACCATCTTGATATTCAAGTGCAGCAAGCCAAAAGCTCACGACCAGGTTATCTCCAGATTGAGTAATCTTAAAGTCTTTAAATTTAACCGGCCCAAGATTCATCGCCTTCATTAAAGTCATGGCGCTTTCACGATCACAAGCCCCATCCATGCCAACAAATTGACAGGCTGGATCTAACATCCGCTCCAGTGCCGTCCAATTTTTATCTTGTATGTATTGAACTGAAAGACGCTCTAATTTCTCGGCTAAATTTTCAAGCCCACTCTGAGACATTAGCTGATTCATATGATTCCCTCAATGTATTGGGATCATCATACAAGACTCCATACTAATGAAGTTAAGCAGTGGGATAAATTAAAACCGCTCTATCAACAGATTAAAACTTGAGCAAAGTCCATTCGCTCAGATTAATCTTGCCATCCTTATCTTTATCTGCAGCATCAAAATTGAGAGTTGGGATGCCGGCCTGCTTCGCTTCTTTGCGAGAAATGTGACCATCTTTATTTTTATCAATCACAACGAATGAACGAGGAGGTGGATTTGTTTTACTGATATCTGGCGGGGTTGGTGATTGAGCCATCGTTAACGATGGTGACAGAAAAATGACTGCTAATAAAACGCCTTGAATATTCATTGCTACCCCATTCTTGTCTGCGTAAAGTACTTAGTAGCATATTACTACCTTAAATAATTTCTAGTACCTTGCTTAAGGAACGGCCTTCATAGTTTGGCCTGTCTCCAATCTCTTCATATGGATGTCCAAGGCGATTCACCCAAAATACATCGAAACCAAACCACTTCGCCGCTAGGGCGTCCCAAGCATTGCTAGAGACAAATAAAATTTCATTTTTACTGACGGAAAATTCTTTTAATAGAAGCTCGTAGGCCTGTGGAGCTGTTTTAAATAAACGAACATCCTCAATGGTCACGACCTTATCTAAATAAGGCCTCAAACCGTTACTTTGCACTACTGTTGCCAGCATATCTTTACTGCCATTAGATAAAATAGCAGTAGAAAGGCCTCTTTCTTTAATACTCTTGAGCACCGTTAAGCTGTCATCATAGCCCGTGAGCTTGGCATACTGATCCATTAAGCGCTTTTCGTTTACCGCGTTGAGCTCTAAACTCATTCGCTTACAAACATAGTGCAGTGATCGTATCGTTAAGTCCCAAAATGGCAAATAGTATTTACTGCCGGAAGGGCTGGGATCACTCAAGGTAACTAGGCGGGTATATTCAATCTGTCGATCACGCCACATTAAAGTTAATGCTTGCCCATGACCTGGAAATAATTCTTCTGCTAGTTGCGCCATGGAGTAAACATCAAATAATGTCCCATAAGCATCAAAAGCAATGAGCTGATACTTACTAGACCCTGCAGCGGGATTCATTGCCTCTACCATCTAACTCCATCACTACTTTTTAGACTTATATTTTTGGATAGACCCTTTTAAATCAGAGTATTCCTCGCAACCAAAAGTGCAAGCTTTATCTAATCTGGCCAATAGTGCCTCAGCCCCAGGCAAATCATTATTCATTAACTTTAGCTCTCCGTAATACTCGAGAGCCCCGCGATGCGTTGGATTTATTTTTAATGCGGCTAGATAATATTTTTCAGCACCAATTAAGTCAGGCGGCTGTTTTTTGCGAAGACTGTAGCCCAATAAATTATTCCAATCAGCTGAACTGGTTTCATTAGCGTCCTGTAATTGCTTTATAGCCTGATCGTATTTTTGAGCCTTAATGCTTGCCCTTACATCAGTTAACCAAATCGAGCCTGGCTTAGCAGGCTCTGTATCTGCCGCTTGAGATAGTCCAATCGTCAAAAAGAGCAATAGAAGGATGGGGAATATTTTTTTCATTTGAGCGCCTATAGAGAAGAATATGTCTTTATAAACCGATTCTGTAATTTCTGCCAAAGCCAGGGCAAAAGAAAAAACCACCCGAAGGTGGTTTTGCGCATACATGATGTGCATATGCAAAAGCATTAAAAAATGATCCCAGAGCTCCTAATTATTCAATAATCCGAACGATTAAATCTGGAAGTCCGTCGACATGACCTTTAAGAACATCGCCTTTTTTAACTGCAGCTACGCCTGCTGGCGTTCCAGAAAAAATCAAATCGCCAGGCTCAAGCGCGAATAATGTCGATAAGTAGGCAATAGTATCTGGCACATTCCAAATAAGCTGATTTAAATCACCCTCTTGACGTAACTCATCGTTGACAAAAAGTCGTACGGCACCATTGCTTGGATGGCCGCATTGACTAACAGGCATCAAGGCAGAACAAGGTGCAGACTGATCAAATGCCTTGCCGGTATCCCAAGGGCGACCCATTTTCTTTGCTTCACCCTGCAAATCACGACGAGTCATATCTAAACCAACCCCATAACCCCAAACATGGTTAAGAGCCTCTCCAGGAGCAATGTCTGTGCCACCTTTGCCAATCGCCACAACCATTTCAATTTCGTGATGAACATCCTTCGATAAGCTTGGATAAGCCATATCCTGACCGTCTGTCACGATCGCAGTAGCTGGCTTCATAAAAAAGAAGGGGGGCTCTCGGTCGGGGTCATGTCCCATTTCACGAGCATGATCTGCGTAATTTCGCCCAACACAAAAAATTCGATTTACTGCAAAACGGCGAATATCGCCTTCCACAGGAATGGAATTCACTTTAGGGGGATCAATCACAAATTCGGTGCTCATTACTGTTCTCTCCAGGTTAATTAAATGTTCTCTATTGGGGTTCTAGTTTGAATAAAAGATATGGTCCCCTACCAAAAAGTGACTATACCAAATTGGTGGTGGGTAGCCAAAGATTATGCTATTTTAGTCAGGCGACTTTTCCCAAAATAACAATTAGGAGACTAATGCAATGAAGCGTAAATTATCCAGGCTCATAGGCCTTTTTTTGACTGCAGGCATCTTGGTTGGCTCACCCCTGCTAGCCCATGCCCAATCTGATTATCCCAATAAACCCATACGTCTTATTGTTGGCTTCCCTGCCGGAGGCTCAACTGACATTGTGGCACGCGTCGTTGCACAAAAATTAGGCGAGCGTTTAGGTCAGACTATTATTGTCGAGAATAAAGGCGGTGCTGGTGGCACGATTGGTACCGATGCTGCTGCTAAGGCGGCTCCAGATGGCTACACTCTCACACTGGGAACAACCAGCACAATGGCAGTGGCTCCTGGCGCCTACTCTAAGCTTGGCTATGATCCAATCAAGAGCTTTGCCCCAATCTCCCTCGTGGCTGTGACTCCCTACTTGTTGGTAGTTAATCCACAAGTTCCCGCTAACTCCTTGGCTGAATTGGTTGCATTAGCTAAAAGTCAACCAGGTAAATTGAACTTTGCATCAGCGGGTAATGGCTCTACTACCCAGCTTGCAATGGAAATGCTCAATGATGTTACTGGTATGAAGATGACTCACATTCCTTATAAAGGCAATGCCGATGCAGACTTAGCCATCGTCTCTAATCAAGTGCAAGTTCTCTTTGGGTCCATGCCAGCCTTACTACAACACGCTAAAGCCAATAAACTCCGTGCGCTTGCCGTAGGGAGTCCTAAGCGCTCACCAGCGTTACCAGAGATCCCTACCGTTGCAGAGCTAGGTTACCCTGGATTTGAAGCGGCCTTATGGCTGGGAGTATTAGCGCCAAGCGGAACACCTAAGCCTATTATTGATAGACTGAATAAAGAACTAGTCGCTATTGCGGCAACGCCTGATTTCAAAGCAGCGATGGATAAAAATGGCGCAGATGCTACCAGTAATACGCCCGAACAATTTGCAAGCTTAATACAAAATGAAGTGGGCAAATACGGCAGTATCATTAAAAAGCTCGGGATCAAACTAGACTAGTCCCAAGACAAATGAATCCGATGCACATTCTTTAAACACAATGTGCATCGGCATAAATGTCCTATAAATAAATCTAGTGCTTCTGCGCTACTACATTAATAACGCCCTTCATTCCAGCTTCATAGTGACCAGGCTCAAAGCATGCCATAGCGTATTGCCCGGGCTTTTTAAAAGTCCAAACTAATTCTGCTTGTTGTCCTGGTTTAGCTGAGATTTCATTTGTATGGTGATGCCCTTTGGTATTGGGGTTGGCCATCTCTTTAGCGTGAGCGATGATCTCTTTTTCTGTGCCAATCACCAGCTCATGATCTACCTTGCCCTTATTAACCAAAATGATGCGAATGGGCTCGCCTACCTGTGCTTCCCATGTTGCGGGAGTAAAACGCATAATGTTATCAACTTCTATACGAACCTCTTTCATTGATCGGGCAACTACTTGTGCCGGAGCTCCATGATCATGACTATGACCATCACCGCCATGCTCATTAAAGTAGTAAAAGGAATATATTGATGCCGCAATAACAATAACTAAGCTAGTTCCCCCCATAAATCAAGGGCGCCTTTACTTTTATCTTGCCCTTACCTTCCATCAAATACATGGCCAATAGAGACATGGCAAAGCCAACCGGAACTACCCAAGAACTTCTAGCGGGAGAGTCTGGAAAATGCTGGAGTCCTCCAGTAAAGAAGCCCAAACCAATTGAGGCAACAATGCCAATCAACAAAATATCTGTCCAACTATGATCTTTATCGGGATTAGCAATCTTTTCTAGTGTGCCGCCAACGAGATAAATGACGACTCCAAATATAGCGGTCCAGATGGCTCGCTCGCCACTAAAAAATCCATGCGTAATAGCACCAGCAGTAAAGCTAATACCCGTGTATTTACAAAGAGATGAGATATGACTAAGTGGAAAATTCATTCTTTTATCTTAGATGATATTGCCCAACAGAATCATTAAGACAGCAAATGCCCTTTAACTTACTGGGTCTTTTTAAGATTAGCAATTTCTTTGTTAATTTACTGAAGTATCGACTTGTCTGATGAGATCCAATGACCCCCTAATTGATTTAGATCAAATAGAGAAAAAGTCTCGTTTTAAAAGACATGCTCACTTAGCTAATAAAAAACCACCCGAAGGTGGTTTTAGAGCTTCTTGGTGGCCTCGGGGAAAATTAACAGGACCAACCTTACATGCTCTTATTTATTGAATCTTTATCTAATCACTCTTCAAGGGCGTAGCTGACTTTAAACTCCTGTGTACGCGATGCCTCATGAGAATATTTCAAAAAATTTTCTCGATGTCTTCTGTAGAATAAAAGTCCCTCTTTGAGACTAGCCACTGTCGCATCTTGTTCGATCATCTTGTCCCATAGGTTCCAATCTTCTTGGGGATGAGCGCCATCTTCGTAGCGTTTCTTATAGCCAATTTTTTGCCCAAACGACGTGCGGTACATCATTGACCCATGGTGCTGATCTTGACGATCCCAATATAAGTCGCCCTGGTAAGACTGGGTCTCACCGGGCACCCGAACTAATATTTCTTCTTTTAACTCACCTGTAACAACAATGTCGTATGTGACAATATCTGCGCTGGCTTTTGATAACAACTCGATTGCGTCTGAACGCAGCCAATTATCAGCACCTATGAATAAAACATACTCTGTATTGATCTGAGATAGTATGTCTTGAAAGTTATCCACAACACCTAAATTTTTAGGTCTCAATATATATTCAATTTCAGGATATAGGCTTGGCAAATGATTGCAATCTAAGCCGCCATCATCAACAAATAAAATCCTTGCGGGCGGAGTAGTTTGGGAGAGCAGTGACTCGATGCAATGCGCTGCAAGGTGTCCGTATCTGTAGGAGGCAATAACGACAGTAATCATATTAAGTAGAATTAGAGCACGAAATTATGACATTAGGGCTCATAAAATCTAGGCCGCC
Organism: Polynucleobacter sp.; assembly: GCF_040400325.1. Classification (GTDB taxonomy): domain Bacteria; phylum Pseudomonadota; class Gammaproteobacteria; order Burkholderiales; family Burkholderiaceae; genus Polynucleobacter. Next base: position 9,732 of record NZ_JBBAQK010000007.1, on the reverse strand, counting down.
GAATTCTCCACCCAGACCAAAATTAAAGCCTAATCAACCAGGGTCCGCAGTTCGCTTAATCACCTTAATTCATATGGTGCTAATCATTCTCTTTAGCTATATTGACACGACTAATAATCCAGCAAGCTCCAGCAATCATGATGATCGCCCCGCTCTCATAGAGCAAGATTGCAGGATTTCCATCCTTACCCTGAAGAATAATTAATCTACTCAATGCAGTCATTGCAATAAATAAAGGTATGGTGATTGGAATGCGATGGCTAGAATAAAAGGCTGCCAACATACCAAGTACCTCGGCATAAATAAACATGAGCAAGAGGTCCTGCAGCTCAACACGACGATTTTCAATAAGAGAAAAAATTTCTTGGCCCATTGCAGCAACAGTAAAAATTGCAATAATAATTAGAAATAATTTTTCGACTAAGCCAATAATATTTTTTACATTCATACGCTGACCTTTTTTAATTTGGAATTCGACTACGCTAATCGCTTAATCTGTCTAAGTAAAACATGAGCAATGATTTCTAATAAGATACCTCAATAAAAGCCATTTTAAAAAAATGGTTGTGAAAAAATATCCCCTGGAAGGAGTATCCTACATACCATTGCGCGGTTTGAAGAGCTTAACTGGTATTTCTAGCTCATTGACTACCAAACCACATAGTCATCAACGGCATATAACTTACATTTAGCGCTTGCTTTCTTTTCACACCTACTTAAGGCGCTCGCTAAGGGATCATCACTGCCATACTCCCACCCATAATTCTTAGTTTCACTAATAGCAAATGCCTTTGGAAAGGGTTTTTCTAAAAATAGGCTGTATGCTTTTCTCATCGAATCTGTTGAATAGGGAATTTTTTCAAGCTCCCCAATTTCAGCAAAGTGGGTTTTAGATGGGGCTTCCGTGCGCGGTAAAGGCTGAAACTGAGGGTTAACAACTTTAGAAGACATGCCAATAGACTCAAGAAACTTTGTAAGGTAGGGCTCCCAAATGGCTCTCCCATCATTGCTTGTAAATAATAGATGTGAGTCACTGCCAAAAGTTCCATAGGCTACAAATTGAGACTGAGGATTTCCTGCCCTGTAACGCTCAAACATAGCGTCTGAGGTTTGCCTAGAAAAAAAGGAGTCGTTATCCCCGTAGAACCATATTGTTGGGACTTTAGTTGCCTTGCCAAAATCCTCAGCCGTACGATATAGATCTGACTGCCAACCGCCACAACTTTCATTTTTTAAGCCACCTGCAAAATTTACTAGGCCTTTAACAGATTGGTCTGGCTTGCTGGCGCCATAAGCTAGGGTTGTCCAACCACCATGCGATTGGCCAACTATTAATGTCTGGACTTTATCTACATAAGGAAGTCTATGAGCATATTCAATTACAGGCTGAATATCTTCAGCTTGAAGTAAGCCATTTGCTTTCATTGAACAAGATCCATCAGAATAATTTCCACCCGATTTTGAAAATCCTTGGCGCATTGGAACAAAAACTACATAGTTCCGTTCTAAGAAATATCTTATTGGCGATAGAGGTCTATAGCGATTCTGAAAGTGTGAATTTCCAAAGCTTTTCCCATGATTAATAATTACCAATGGGAATGGCCCATCCCCATTCGGTTTAAATATTGTTGTTTCAAGAGGAATCGAACCAATCAACATTTTTTTTGGGACAAAAATCACCTCTTCATTCAATTGCGTTGCCGCCAATAACTGAAGGGAAAAGAGTGCAGACAGGAGGCAAAAAATTAGTCGAATCATTTCAATGATTTTGCTTTAATTAATCATTATTGGCAAAGGTCTTGCCTGCTAACCTATAAATAAAAAAACCACCCGAAGGTGGTTTTGATGATTCTTAATGACCCAGAGCGAAACCGTGCTGAGCCAAGGATCTCTAATCTAGTAATTACTTACGCTTATTAACTGCATCCTTAAATGCTTTACCAGCACCAAACTTAACAGTCTTAGCCGCTGGAATCTTAAGCTCGGCACCAGTCTGTGGATTGCGTCCGATACGAGCTGCACGCTTGCCAGATTTAAAAGTACCAAAGCCAATTAACTGAACATCGTCACCTTTAGTAACGGCCTTGATAATTGTTTCAATTGCTGCGTTAAGGACCCGATCTGCGGATGCTTTAGAAATTTCTGCATCGTTGGCAATCTTTTCTACTAATTCTGATTTATTCATTCTTTTCTCCTAGGGATTTTTTATTCAGCCTACATTGCCAATTTAGCAAGAACCAGCTCACCCATAATACCCAACCTCAAATAAAAAAACCACCCACAGGTATTTTTAGCGATTTTTGGTGGCTTGGCGCGGAATCTAAGAGGGCCCCAGAATGCCTGATCCTTGAGGAGGCTACTCCCCAACACTAGATTGAACTTGGCCCGTTTTAATCCACTGAATAAGGGCTTTTGAGGTCGCCTCCTCCCTACCTCCCATTGAATGTAGGTGGGTTCCGCCACAAACATCCCCCGTACCCTCACCACCCTTTACGGTGATTAAATTATTTTTTGAGTATGCCAAGACGGTTGAGTATGGGGTGTAGACACATTGATCATCGCCATGATGAATATTTAGAACTGGGGCCTTTAATGAACCCACGTCAAATGACTCAGCAGAGTAGCCATAGGCCCGCATGCGTGGACTTGCTACCGTCTGAGCAGCCGAATGAATGCTACCCATGATTTCATTTCCTAGATTTTTAGCGAGCCATTTTGATGAGATTGTTCCGTAGCTGTGTCCCATTATATAAAACTTAATTATTCCATACTTTTCTTTTAACACCGCCATGATCTTTTTGGCATCATCGGCATGTTTCATAGAAGAGCGATAGTCATCATTACAAGCTAGCGGAGTGTTTCCTGGAGCAATTCGATTTTCATCGCTTGGGCAATCCATCACCACTAAGGCTATGCCTGTCTGAGCAAACAGATCGGTATTGTTTTGTAAGTAGTTTAAGTTTCTTTTCCAATCATTTTCTGTCTTGATATTAGCAATACCAGACCAGCCGCGATAAAACATTAATGCTGTATCTGATGAAGTTGAAGGCTTCAAAAGAATTGCCCTTTGAACAACTGGAGATTTGGAAAAAACGCCGAACTCTCTACCAACATCTGCCTCTATCAAAATAGGGGTCATTGTTTGGGCAGCGACTTGATTAAAGCATACCAAGATACAGACGCTTAATAGCCATTTCATTTAAGTACCCTTAGTTTATATGGATAGATTTAGAAGACAACAAACTCTACCTCATTCTTGAAGAATATTCCTCACCAGTCGGGATTTTTTAGCAAACAGTAGGAGTGGCATTTAGGCAATAAAAAACCACTTTAAGTTTTCACTAAAAGTGGTCAAACCCGTAGGAGCGGGTAGGCCGAAATAATTATTTTTTTCTTAAAAAGACTGGGATAAAGACCTCATCGCTTTGCGCGTTTATTGTTGTGTTCCCAGAATACTGTCTCCCCGCATTACCCAATTCAACATCTAATGCTTTTGCGTAAACCTCGGCATTACTTAAAGTATTTTGAGGTACTTGTTTGAATCCAAGTAATTCACCATTCTCAATACGAACCAATTCTGAAATTGCTAAGCCACAAGTGCCGGCAACTGCAGGCAAGGTCAGTCCATGAGCCTCTCGAGCATTACGAAGACGCCTGCCCACTTGCCTAAAAGATTGAATTTCTGCTAAGTTCATAAGAGCCTATACAAATATAGGGCTCTATCGTCTCTCCCGTGGAGGCTCTAGTCAATTAGCTTAGTGGCTAACTAGATGGAAATTTAATGACAAACTTAGCGCCAGTACCAACAGCGTCTTCGTAATAGATCGAACCACCATATCTAGTGACAATATGCTTACAAAGCCATAGGCCTAGGCCCATTCCCGTCTGCTTGGTAGTGCTCAATAGCTCAAAGAGATGTGGTTTGAACTCAAGGGCAACGCCTGTGCCATTGTCCGAAATACTTAATTGAACTGACTTACCTGTTTTAATCGCCTCTATAGCAATACGACACTGGAGAGTTCCTGAATTAGCTAAGGCCTGAATTGCGTTATTCAGTAGATTTAATATAACTTGCTCGATTTCAGATGGGTTCACCATGATCACCAAATCATCATCAACTCGAAGTTGAATTTGAATGTTCTTGCCCTTAAGTTCAGGCTTAACAATATCCAGGACTCTTGAAATCAAATCACCCAATTGAACTACTTGAGCATTGGATTCGCCTTCTGTAAATATGGATCTTAAAGATTTGACAATCGTCGCGGCTCTCTTATTATCCTGCTCTAGAGAATCTAAAATCTCTTTACCTAATTCAGGATTGAGCACCCCTTTTTCCAATTTCATTTTAAGAAATTGGATATTGAGGTTTGAGGCACCAAGCGGTTGATTGAGTTCGTGAGCAATCGATGCCGATAAAGCGCCAGTCGCTGAAGTCTTATTGGCTTTTAGTAGGCCGTAAATAAGTCGCTCTTTTTCTTTTAAGAGTTCAGTAATTTTTTCATTTTCTTCTTTAGCGCTCCTTAAGGAACTGGCAATTAGATTTTCTTTTTTAATCTGTCTTTCTAAATAAAAACTGCCTAAGGCCACATAGACTAGTATCGTACTGCCATAACCAATCCATAAAAGGGTTAAGGCTACAGCGTCTTGAGCATATAGAAAGAAATTAGTTTGAGTACTTGCAAACAATACCCAAACGGTTCTACAAGTTTCTCCAAGCAAAGTAAATACTGATAAAAAAATTAGCCACCTTACCAATATCGTTCGGTCTGTCTTGTAGTACTTTAGTAATTCCCATACTTGCCATATCAAAAATAGCTCTTGTGTAATGGTTATTAAAGCCACACGTTGTTTAAAGGTCCCTGGTATTACTCTCAAGTAGTCATAGAAAAAGTAAACGAATACTGGAATGATCCACAAAAGCAAAGCTTGAATTTTGGTAAATGGGCGTTGATTCCAAGAGCGATATAAGAATATGAGAAGAAAAACCGAAACAATAAATGAGGTATTGGCTATTGTGAGAAAAAACTGATGCGTCCACAAGGCAATACCAAAACTAAAAGAGGATAGGGAAAAAAGTCCTAGGCTTAAGGGCCAATAGATGCTGAATTCACTTTCTCTATTGGCGCGATATTGATGCAGGGCGTTTAAAAATAATCCCAAACCAATTAGCGCAAAAACAATAAAGAAAATTTGATTGGCTGTTTCCATGATCTAGATAGTACTAAAGATTATTAATAATGTTGTTTTAAACTACATCACAAAAACTAAACCTCCAGATGGGTCCATTTAAGGGGTTCTTCTTGAGGGTATACCCAAGATAAATTGAAGGGTAAATCCTCTTTTGAATTTCCATTAATATTAAACAAATTCGCCCCCCGAAAGTTCAAAGGCATGAAAATCTCAACTCACCATAAACTATTTTTGGTTACAGCAATCTTAAGCACACCCATGGCACTAGCTCAAAACTTTGGGCCACAAAATCTTCCTGTTGGTTCAGTAGTGACCTCTTTAAATGTCAATGCGATTAACCAATTTAATACCAACATTAGTTCGGGTGGCAGCTTTAATTGGCAAGATGCTAATGTAAACCTGAATAATCGCTACCAACTTGATACAAATTCAAGCATTGGACTAAATTTGCGAGATGGCTATCAAGATTGGTCTTGGAGCAATCCTAGTGGCTATAGAAATAAAACGCCATGGAAGGGGATTCAAAGCCCTGGCATAGGGCTAAGCTATTTTCAAAAGCTTGATGCAGGGTGGAGTGCTGGATTTGCCCCGACTGTTGATTGGGTTGCTGAAAATGGTGTTGGAACGGCAGGGTCTGCTACGTATGGTGCCATTGCTAGTGCTGCCAAAACATATTCCAATGATTTGACTATTGGTCTTGGTACGGGCGTATTTCGTCAAGTTGATAAAACAAGGGTGTTTCCTTTCCTTTTAATCAATTGGAAGATCAATGATAAGTGGACCCTAAATAATCCTCTGCCAGCAGGTCCATCCGGTGGTGCTGGACTTGAGCTCTCCTATGCATTGGCAAATAAATGGAATATTGCTGGAGGTGCCGCTTATAGATCCTATCGCTTTAGATTAAGCAATTCTAATTACACACCCAACGGCATTGGTCAAAACACTTTTATTCCAGTCTTCACTCGCTTGAGCTACTCAGTAGATCGAAGCACTAGTGCTAATTTATATCTAGCAGCCAATGTCGGCGGAAGACTATCTGTGACAGATGTGAATGGTGCCACGCCCTACAACACAAATTATCAAACAGGCCTTGCGCTAGCTTTTTCTATAACCACTAGGTTTTAGCGTTTCTTGATGGGCCCGGTCGGAGTCGACCAAGCGTAAGAATGTCTGATCGTATTTTAGCTAAGAGCAATAAAAAGCTCCTCTTTTAAGGCTAACATCAGATTCTGAGCGTTGAGCTTTCTCGTTCTGGAATAGTCTTGTCCAGCCCATAAACTTTGATATTCACCATTGTTGGTTCTTCCTGCCAATTGTCTTAGCGATATTGTCATCGTATTTTGTATTGGAAAAGGCAAAACCATTTTGCCCTCCATCATTCGAATAAATTCGTTGTTTATACCTCGAGCAGGTCTTCCTGAAAATCCTGTCGTAAATACTGAGCCTTTACTATGGTGATTCAGTAAATACTCTTTATGGGCGGGCGAGGCGCCTGACTCCTCACAACATAAAAAGGCTGTTCCCAGTTGAGCGGCTACAGCACCAGACTTCAAAGCATTAGCTATATCTACCCCATCCATTATTGCGCCTGCTGCAACAATAGGAATTGAACAATTCCCCACTAATAGCTTAGTCAAATCAATCGCGCTTAATTTTTCATCCTCCTCATCAGGATTAAATATACCCCGATGTCCACCCGCCTCAATACCTTGCGCCACAATAAAATCAGCGCCAGCTTTTTCACCTGCCTTTGCCTCTTTAAGACTTGTCGCAGTAATGCCAACAGCAATTCCTAATGAATGCGCCTTTTCAATGACACTCAGCGATGGAATTCCAAAATGGAAAGTTAGAATTTCTGGGCAATGTTCCCACACAGGATTCAGTTGCTCCTCAATATCAGGATAAAAAGGGGCCTCTGGTATCGAAACTAAATACTCAGCTTCAATAAGTAAACTTTGTATTGCTTCAATGGCCTTTTCTTGAATGGCTTGTTCTGGTAAATCAACTGGACTGAACACAAAAAAGTTGGCGTTAATGGGGCCATTTGTTAAAGCTCTTGTAGCAGTTAAATCTTCACTGATTTTTTGTGGGGTGCTGTATGAGAAACCGAAACTACCTACACCTCCAGCATTAGAAACCTGCGAAGCAAGTCTTGGGTTATTGATGCCGCCAGCCATGGGCGCCTGAATAATCGGGATGCTTAACTTAGAAAAGTTGAACATGGCTACTTCATTCAGTATCGTTTAAAAAGTCATTATATGAAAAGAGCATCTTATACATAAAAGTTCAAATGAAAAAATCACCCGCAGGTGGTTTTGGTGTTTCTTGGTGGCCCTGGGCGGAATCACCTGGGAATAAGAATCTATCTCTTCTAAAGGCTAAGCACCATGGCCATTAATATAAGTTTCTAAAAACTTGATCTGACTACCTTGAAGCTCAATAATACTTTTTACCAGATCTCCAACAGAAATCACTCCAACCACTTTATTGTTTTCCACCACAGGCAAATGTCTAATATGTTTGTGAACCATTATTGCCATACACTCCTCTAATGAGTTAGATGGCATCACAGTTAGTGGGTTCACTGTCATTATTTTTGAAACGGCAACTTGTTTTGGATTATTGTGCGGCAACAGCACTTTTATAGCGCAATCACCCTGTGAAACGATCCCCACTAAATTACCATCATCAATAACTAAAATAGCCCTTACTCGATGATCGCGCATCAGCATCAAGACATTTTCTACGCTATCACCCGATCGGACAGAAAAAAGGGTGTTAGCTTTTTGTTTAATAACTTGTTTTACTGTTGTCATAAAATTAAAAACCTAATAGATTCTAAGATGCTTCATTATTTTTTATTTGAACATACATTATATTCTGAGCTGTCATCCCAACCAAAGAAAAAACCACCCGAGGGTGGTTTGAGTGTCTCTTGGTGGCCCGGGGCCGAAATGAGCAAGGGCCTAGGATGCCCGACTCTATTTCTGATCGTTTTCAGATTCAGGCATTGCGGTCAATAGCAATGTAAACATAATAAGGACAACAAAACGGAAAGCTGCCTCTACACCATTCCACTTCTCAGATTGCCACATACAAAACCATTCGCCACCAACAACAATAAAACCAAAAAACCACAGTAAAAAACCAGCTAGACAGCCAAGATAAACCCAATTCTTGGCCCTAGTAAATGCGACCGAGGAATGAATATTTTTGAGTAGGCTAATAGCGCCTATGAGCAAGAGAATTCCTGTTAAAAATTCAGCAAATATGACTAGTCCGTAAGCAAGACTCCAAACCAAGGGGTCGAGAATGGCTCGGTACTTCAAAGTATTGCCTGGAAAAACTGTATCCATAGAAAGGGTGTGCTGAACAAAAGCGTAATTAGAGCCGTAGTCCATGACATTATTCAAGCAGACTAAAAGAGCGAAAATGGCAAGCGAAAAACAAATAATGGATTTACATACCCGAAGAATGTTCATCTCAGAAAACTCTATAAAAATTCATAAGAACCCATTCTACGACTCCAATCATTCAAATGGAAAAATCACCTGAAGGTGATTTTGGTGTTCTTGGTGGCCTTGAACGAAATCAAGCAAGGCAGAGGATGATTTATCCCGCTGGGACTGGTTCTGAGCCAGACGGTTTCTTGTATCGATTGTAGGACCACATATATTGATTGGGCTTGGAAAGAATACTTGCTTCAAAGAATTGATTCATAAGGGTGGCAGCCATTACTGAACACTCCGGATATCCCCCTGACATCAGATGATGCTTGATTTCCCAGCCCCGCCCAAAACTCAATCTTTCTGCACTCACAAACATCGTGGCTACTTCATTTTTATGCGTTAGCTTGATTGGCAATGTAGTTGTATAGGCGTATTGATTAAAGAACTTAGCCCACACACCATCGCCCTTGCTGGGGACTTGATCAGCCAAGATGCCAATGACTTCACCATTTTTTAATGCTCTCTTCATTTTTCGAACCCCGCCCAAGTTTGCTTCAACAAAGTCTATTTGAGAATGCTGCCGAGATTTAAGCATTAATTCATTAACCCAGGGCTTTCTCGCTGGCCTATACATTACTGTAGCCTTGATGTGCGCGGCAAAAAATCGCGGCACTATTTCAAAACCACCCAAATGTGAGGCTAAGATAATGAGCCCTTTTCCATTTTTAGCAAGACCAATAATTTGTTCTAAGTTAGCTACTGTTACTTTATCTATAGAAGATTTTGGATGTCGCCAAATCCAAAGAGTATCCGCAAACATCATCCCTGACTCGGCGGCCACTTTCCAGGGGGCTGGCTTAAATCCAGCAATGCTAGCCGCGTTTCGATGATTCTCATTTAACCGTTTTCGATACCGAGAAGAACTGAAATAGGTTAATAAACCAATAGCGGCACCGATGCCTTGAAGCATCACTAGCGGAAGAGAGCTAAATAGCCTTAGTAAAAAATACAACATTGGTTATTTTAGACTCTATTAATAAAAACCACCCGAAGGTGGTTTTGGTGTTTCTTGGTGGCCCGGGGCGGAATCGAA
>NZ_JBBAQK010000006.1:0-124762 GCF_040400325.1 Polynucleobacter sp. | reverse complement strand
CTCGAACCAGGGACCTACGGATTAACAGTCCGGCGCTCTACCAACTGAGCTATCAAGGAATAAGCCGATATTATAGCAATATGAAATCATTTCGTCCTACATCAGCACAGATCCCTAGAGTACTGACGATTGCTGGATCTGATAGCGGCGGCGGCGCTGGCCTACAGGCTGACCTCAAGGTCATTACTGCATTAGGGGGCTATGGCATGTCGGTTGTTACCGCTATTACTGCCCAAAATACCCTAGGAGTTACGCGCATACAGGATGTTGATTTAGATGTAGTCGAAGCACAAATCGACGCAGTGCTTCTTGATATTGGGGCCAATATTGTCAAGATTGGAATGTTGGCAAGCCCTGAAATTGTCCGCACTGTTGCCAAAGCCTTGCGACGACATGATGTAAAACGTATCGTGCTAGACCCAGTTTTACGAGCAACATCTGGAGCTAGTTTGGGGGGTGATGATACCGCTCAGGCCATGATCACCGAATTATTTCCGATGGCTAGTATTGTTACTCCCAATATGGATGAAGCCTCTTTGCTGTTAGGTCGAGAGCTATTAGGTGTAGATGATTTCAAATTAGCCGCAGAAGAGCTACTAGAGATGGGGCCTCAGGCTGTTCTAATCAAAGGCGGTCATCTTGATGCAACGCATACTCAGATAACTGATTACTTATTATGGCGTTCTGTAGAAGATGGTCTTGAGGTCGTTCAATCAAAAGCATCTAAACATGATCGTATCAATACTGCTAACACGCATGGTACTGGATGTTCTTTAGCCTCTGCAATTGCTACATACCTGGCGGATGGCCATGATTTAAGTCATGCTGTCGCTAAAGCCATTGCATATGTTGAGGCGGGTTTAAAAGCTGGACGCTTTCTTAGTATTGGAGGGGGACCTGGGCCGCTTTGGCATATGCACGATTTTTACCCAAGCGCGCTATTGGATGAAACAAATCAAGAGTAATTAGGATAGAGCTTGCTCAGTTAAGTCTGCATTAAAGTTTGTAAGTGTTTTACTGTTGCCTTTGGGTCTACCGCTTCCGTAATGGCTCTGACAACTGCCACAGATCCCACGCCACTTTTTGCGACAGCAGGAATGCTATCTTGATCGATACCACCAATGGCTACTAAGGGGTAGTTACTTAATAGTTTTGTATATTGATAAAGGCGACCTAATCCCTGGGGGGCAGTAGGCATCCGTTTGAGGTTGGTAGGAAACACAGCCCCCATGGCAATATAACTAGGGCAATATTGATCCGCGCACACCATTTCTGCATAGCCATGAGTACTTAAACCAAGCCTCAAGCCAGCCTCTCTAATCGAATCTAAATTGGCTATTTCTAAATCTTCTTGACCTAGGTGAACACCATAGGCCTCTTCGTCAATCGCCTCGCGCCAATGATCGTTGATAAATAAGAGGGTCTTACTATCTTGCACTGCTTTGACGGATTCACGAATTTGTTTTAGAACTTTTCTACGGTCTTCAGATTTAAAGCGTAATTGCACAGTCGGAATTTCGGCATCAACCATCCGTTTCACCCAATCGGCATCTGGCATTACACCGTATAAGCCTAAGCGCTTAGGGCATTCTGCAAACGCCTTGGGGTTCATATTGCGCATCCAAGGTAAAAGATCAAAATGCTCGGGCCTATTAGGCCATTTCAATGCATCAAAACCGCCATCTTGTATTGTCATTCGCGACCAAGCTTTACCCAAAATTCGAGCGTCTTTTTCAATGAAGCCCATTTCTATTGCGGCTACTGCTCCTGCTAATTCATAGTGGTCGGAAGCAGCCACATTGTCAACTTGAGGTGTAGGCGAGTGAATGCTGTATTTCGGAATAGGAATACATAGATCATCCTTGCGATGTGCCGCAACAATTTGGTCTGCAAGATCTCGTATTAGGCTCATGTGATGATTTGATTTAGCTTTGATGCCAAAACGGTGTGCCTACTAAGGGTGTGCTCGCTTGGGCAGATGTTTGGGGTTTCATTGCGCCTGATAAGTAAGCAGATCGGCCAGCGTCAACTGCCATGGCAAAAGACTTGGCCATAGCTACGGGATCATCAGCCAAGGCAACTGCGGTATTGAGAAGAACACCATCAAAACCCCATTCCATCACGCTACAGGCATGAGATGGAAGACCAAGACCGGCATCAACTAATAAGGGCACTTTTAGGCGATCACGTAAGAGTTTCATTGCATAAGGATTGAGTGGGCCTTGACCGGTGCCAATGGGTGCAGCCCAGGGCATTACCGCTTGACAACCGACATCGACCAAACGCTGACACAAAATTAAATCTTCGGTGCAATAAGGCAGCACCTTAAATCCATCCTTGATGAGGATTTCTGCTGTTTGCACTAGGCGCAATGTATCGGGTTGAAGAGTGTAGTCATCGCCAATCAGCTCAAGCTTGATCCAATCGGTTTCAAAGACTTCACGCGCCATTTGTGCAGTTGTGATGACTTCTTGGGGGCTATGACATCCAGCAGTGTTCGGCAAAACAGGAACAGCCATTTTCTTCAGAAGATCCCAAAATCCACTATGCACTTCTGTTGTAGCACTTCCTTGGCGTCGCAGGCTCACCGTAATCATTGCAGGTTTGGCTATATTCACAGCGGTTACTAAGACCTGCGGAGATGGATAGCGAGAAGTCCCCAATAGCAAGCGACTAGCAAAACTTTCTCCATAAAGCACTAATGGATCTGCGCGATTGATAGTTTGAGGAAGTGGGGCTGTCATAAGAGTTGTTGTGAAATTAACCGCCTGTGACTGGTGTAATAATTTCCACTTGATCATTTTCATTCAGTGGATACTGAGCATGCTGACTTTTCGGTACAAACTGTAAATTAACGGCCACAGCATAGGGAGGTTTCGCTGCAATCAACGTTAAGGCATCACTCACCATGCTTTGATGCGGTAAGTCATATTCTTTTTGATTCACCATTACACGCATGCAGCGACTCCAAGAGAACTCTTTTCTGTAGTAATACTTAAGCCCAAATCAAGCGCAGTCTTACTTTCGCCATGCAAAATGAGCTCTAGCGTGCAATCTAGCATAGCCGGAGCAATCATAAAACCATGGCGATATAAGCCATTGATCATCATTAAATCCGACTTTCCTTTATCTTTTTGGATGTGGATTGCAGGCAAATTATCTTGTAAGGTGGGCCTACATTGAGTCGCCATTTCTAAAATACGAGCCTCGGCAAAGCCGCTATGGACTGTATAAACAGCGCTCAATAATTCCATGGCAGAACGAACGCTCATTTCAGACATATCGTCTGATTCAATTTCAGTTGCGCCCACAACATAAATATCATTCTGTTTAGGAGCAATGTAAATAGGGTAGCGCGGATGGATTAAACGGGTAGGTCTACGTAGTTTTACCTCTGGGGCATAAAGTCTGATGACTTCTCCGCGAACTCCGCGCAAAATCTTGCTGGATTGATTCCAGTCAGCTTGAGCTCCTAATCCACGGCAATCGATTACTTGCTTGTAAGTGCCTAAATCACGAAGAGATTCGGGGCTAACCGGACTGTGCCAATGACAATTGACCGATAGCAGATCTAGCTCAACTACTAGGGCATCTAGAAGTTGACGATTATCGAGTTGGCCTTCATTGGGTAAATACAAGCCTTGGTTAAATCGTTCTGCTACTTCAGGCTCAATATTCTGCAAGGCTTCATGATCAAGAGCCTGAGCATTGGCTAAACGTGGATTGCGTAGACTATTTTTATGTAAGTGTGCAGTAAAACGTTCAGCTTCATTACTATCTTGACGATGCCACACAATGATTGTGCCATCTTGTTGAAAGAATACCGGGATGTGCAGTTCACTAATCAGTGTTTTCCATCGAGGCAGACTATAGATGCCCATCTGCACAACAGCATCTTCAGTAATGGCCGATTCTGCTAGAGGCGCCAACATCGCGGCAGCAATTCTGGCGGCTGCTTGTTTGGCCTCTGGTCCAGTTTGATCAAAAATATCGACTTGAGCACCACGCTTAGCAAGTGCTACCGCTAGCATCCGGCCCATGAGGCCAGCGCCAACAATAGCAAGCTTGCTTTGCGAGAGTGCAGCTTTAGTCATGATTACTGATAGATTTCACTACCGCGCTTACGGAACTCGGCTGACATTTCTTCCATACCCTTATCGACTTGGCTAGCGTCTTGGGCAATTGGAATCACTTTGCCAGGTACCTTAGGATTGCCATCAGCGTCTAAGGTCGCAGCGTAATCACGTACTTCTTGTGTAATTTTCATCGAGCAGAACTTAGGGCCACACATCGAGCAGAAGTGTGCGATCTTAGCGCCCTCAGCTGGCAATGTAGCGTCATGGTATTCACGAGCACGTTCAGGATCTAAGCCAAGATTGAATTGATCTTCCCAGCGGAATTCAAAGCGTGCCTTTGATAGGGCGTTATCACGTACTTGGGCGCCCGGTAAGCCCTTAGCTAAGTCGGCACCATGAGCGGCAATCTTGTAGGTAATAATGCCTTCGCGGACATCTTCTTTATCGGGAAGTCCTAGATGCTCTTTAGGTGTGACATAGCACAGCATGGCTGTGCCATACCAACCAATTTGGGCTGCACCAATACCACTAGTGATGTGATCATAGCCTGGAGCAATATCGGTAATGAGTGGTCCCAGTGTATAGAAGGGCGCTTCTAAGCAATGCTTTAACTCTTCAGTCATGTTCTCTTCAATGCGCTGCATTGGAACGTGACCAGGACCCTCGATCATGACTTGCACATCATGTTTCCAAGCTTTGGCTGTTAATTCACCAAGGGTATGGAGCTCACCAAACTGTGCAGCGTCATTTGAATCTGCAATGCAACCTGGGCGCAAACCATCACCCAAACTAAATGACACATCATAGGCCTTCATGATTTCGCAAATTTCATCGAACTTTGTATAAAGGAAATTTTCTTTATGGTGTGCTAAACACCACTTAGCCATAATAGAGCCGCCTCTTGAGACGATGCCAGTAATACGATCTGCCGTTAAAGGCACATAACGCAGTAATACTCCAGCATGGATCGTGAAGTAATCCACACCTTGCTCAGCTTGCTCAATCAATGTGTCGCGGAACATTTCCCAGGTAAGGTCTTCGGCAACACCACCAGTTTTATCAAGCGCTTGATAAATCGGAACAGTCCCGATTGGTACTGGGGAGTTACGAATAATCCATTCGCGGGTTTCGTGAATATGCTTACCAGTAGAGAGATCCATGATGGTGTCAGCACCCCAGCGAATCGACCACACCATTTTTTCCACTTCTTCATTAATGGAGGAAGTTACGGCTGAGTTACCTAGATTGCCATTAATCTTTACGCGGAAGTTACGACCAATGATCATTGGCTCTAATTCAGGGTGATTAATATTGGCAGGAATAATGGCGCGACCAGCAGCAATTTCTTGCCGAACAAATTCTCCCGTGACGATATCTGGAAGATTTGCACCATAGCTTTTACCTGGGTGTTGCTTGAGTAATTGTTTGTACTCCGGATTTTTGCGAAGTTGCTCTAAACCCATCGACTCGCGCAGAGCCACATATTCCATCTCTGGAGTAATGATGCCTTGGCGTGCGTAATACATTTGACTGACATTTTTGCCGGCTTTAGCAACCCGCGGAGCGCTAATGTGTGAAAAGCGTAATTGTTGCGTAGCCTCATCCTGAGATCGTGCGACACCGTATTCAGAGCTTGGCCCTGCAAGTTGATCGGTATCCTGACGCTCGTTAATCCAAGAGTCACGTAGTCTAGGTAGACCATTTTCAAGGTTAATCACAATTTCAGGATCACTATATGGACCAGAAGTGTCGTAGACCGGTACAGGTGGATTGGATATCAACTCTTCACCAACGCGGGTTGGTAATTGTTCAATCATCCGAATCGGCGCTTTAATATCTGCGCGAGAACCTTGTAAATAGGTTTTAGTTGAGGCTGGGTAGGCAAACTTTTGCCCAAAGTCACGCTCTAAACTTTTAAGACTAGGTATTTCATGTTTGGTTTGATTTTTACTTTTGCTCATGCCCATCTCCTGACTGTTTTAGATGGACGAAACCGGGTGTGTCGGTCTGATGTAACTTCCCACGCCAGCATTATCTGGATCGGGTTTTAGGGTCTTTCTCAGCGCCTGATTATCTAAATCAATAATCAGGGCACCCCTGTTTCATCCTTAATTTAGATTTAACCATGAAACAGGAAAAATAGTATGGAAACAATAATTATTTGGTGCGTCGCAATATAAAGTCAGCGGTTACAAAGGCGGCATCACCAGTAAATTCATCAGCTAGGATCCTGGCAGCCGCTTCAGGCAGAGAAGTCTCAATAAATCCGCTCACTTCACCATCATGGTTAGTTGGCACAAATTGATCAGTTAGCTCTAAATCATAGACATAGAGCAACTCATCATGAAAGCCACGTCCTACAATAGGTCGACGCATGTGTATTCTGCCAATCGGCTCAATATTCGCAGCAATTTGCTCGGGTACGCCGGCCTCTTCCCATAACTCTCGACGAGCGCTGACCCACGGGGTTTCATCAGCAGTAATGCCGCCCGCAGCGATGTTATCCAATTTGCCGGGATCAGTAGACTTCGATTCACTACGTCGACCTAACCAAATCGAATTGGATTTTGTGTAGCCATTAATATGGGTGGCCATACTTTGGAAGCCGAAGGTACGAAAGGCGGCGCGCTCAAGGCGAAAATATTGATGGCCATTCTGATCCAACCAGGCAAAATCTTCATGACGCCATCCAGGAATAAAGCCTGCCAAACGCATCGTTTGAGCGAGTTGATATAGGCTTTTCGATAATTCTTGAGGTCGAGTCAGCGAAATGCTGATTTGATCATTGCCAATAGAAATAAATGGGATTGGATCTTTTTCTAAGGATTCTTGAAGGAAAGCGATAAATTCAGGATTAAGATGTCCAATAGTCTGTGTGCCAGCACTGCCGCCGATCAGCATAATCGGAAGAAAATCTGGCGGAGCAGAGCGCGCTGTATTTTGTAGCAGCTCTTCCAATGCGGCTAAGGTGCTGGTGGAAAGTGTATTCATAAAGAAAGTGTAAGAGAAAACGATGGTGACAGCCAAAAAAAATTTGCATGGCGGACAAATATTGGCCAATGCATTGGTTAGACAAGAAGTTGATTTCGCATTTGGCGTTCCGGGAGAGAGTTTTTTGCCCCTGCTTGATGGCTTGGTTGATCATCCTCAGTTTCGTTTTATAACTTGTCGCCAAGAAGGTGGTGCAGCCTATATGGGTGAAGCCTATGCGAAGCTTACAGGCAAACCTGGCGTAGTAATGGTGACTCGTGGTCCTGGCGCTTCAAATGCCATGATTGGTATTCATACTGCCTATCAAGATTCCACACCCATGGTGCTTTTAGTGGGACAGGTAGGTACAGACATGGTTGAGCGTGAAGCCTTTCAAGAGATCGATTACCGTCGTATGTACTCTGAATGTGCTAAGTGGGTCGGCAGCATTGATCGAGTGAACCGGATTGATGAATTTGTTTCTCATGCTTTTCATATCGCTCAATCAGGTCGCAAAGGGCCAGTTGTCCTTGCGTTGCCTGAAGATGTTTTGTATCTTACTGGTGAAGAAAAGCCAACTGCTGCAGCGCATATCGTTCAACCTGGACTAGATAGAGTGATCTTTGCAGATGCAATGAAGCAATTTGCAAACGCTAAAAATCCAATGGTATTGGCTGGTGGTGGTAATTGGAATAAGGTAGCTTGTGATAATTTAAGAGCTTGGGCAAATCGCGAAGGTGTTCCCATAGCCACTAGTTTTCGCTCCCAAGATCTGATTGATAATCGTGATCCTTGTTATGCTGGTGATCTTGGTATTGGAGCTAATCCTGCATTAGTTAAACGAATTGTAGAGGCTGATGTTTTACTGGTGATCGGCGAACGCCTTGGAGAGATGACTACCGCTGGTTACACTGTGCTGACGCCGCCTAAAGTAAATAACACTCTCATACATGTACTATCAAGTCCAGATGAATTAGGCCGTGTTTATCGCCCAGAATTTGCCATCAATTGCAGTCCTGAAAATTTCTGCATCGCCCTTGCTGAAATTAAAATGACCAAGGAATATTCTGCCCAACGGATGCAAACATCTCATACAGAATATTTAGAATGGTCTGCCCCAGTAACGGTACCTGGAAATTTGCAGCTAGCGCAAATCATGGCCTCACTACCTAATTTAATTCCGCGAGATGCCATTGTTACTAACGGGGCAGGTAACTTTGCTACTTGGGTGCATCGCTTTTATCCTTATGGTCCAATTCGAAGTCAGTTAGCCCCAGCTAATGGTTCGATGGGTTATGGTTTGCCAGCTGCCATTGCTGCAAAGATTGCTGATCCAAAGCGCGTCGTCATAGCAGTTTGTGGTGACGGTGACTTTATGATGAATTGCCAGGAGCTGGCAACTGCTGCAAGATACGAATCGTATCCAATCATTTTGGTGGTGAATAACGGTATGCTCGGAACCATCCGAATGCACCAAGAGAGAGAATTTACACAGCGCATCATGGGTACTGGCTTAACAAATCCAGACTTTATCAAGTTTGCAGATAGCTTTGGTATCCCTGGGTATCGCGTTACTCAAACTGAAGAATTTGAATCTGCCTTCACTAATGCTTTGAAAAGCAAACGTGGCGCTCTCATTGAATTGGTTTTAGATCCCGAGGTGATCACGCCTACAAAACTCTTATCTAAGCTGGCTAAATGACAAAGAGGAGCAAAGCTCCTCTTTAATATTTTCAGTTCGAATGCTTTAGCAATGAGACTTAGTCAACCCTGGCGCCAGATTCTTTTACAACCTTAGTCCACTTGGTAATTTCTGCCTTAATAAAATTGGCAAACTGGGCTGGTGTGTTGCCTACAGGTTGTGCACCCATCAATAGATACTTCTCCTTTACTGAGGGACTATTAATGGCTGCCATTAATTCTGCGCTGTCCTTACTTAAGATATCTGCAGGCATATTGGCAGGACCAACAACACCAAACCAAGAGGTTGCTTCATATCCAGGAAGGTTTGCAGCTTCAGCAATGGTGGGAAGATCTGGGAAAGCAGGTGAGCGTTTTGCACTAGTGACTGCTAATGCTTTAAGGCGGCCTGCGCGGATAAAGTTAATTGATGAAGGCAGATTATCAAACATAATATCTACATTGCCCGCCATCAAGTCAATGACTGCAGGTGGACTACCTTTATAAGGCAAATGCACCATATAGGTTTTTGTCATGGACTTGAACAACTCTCCAGCCATGTGAATCGAGGTGCCATTGCCGCTAGAGGCCATATTGACCTTGCCAGGGTTCTTTCGGGCATAGGCAATGAGGTCATTAACAGAGTTAATACTGTTCTTCGCAGCAAAGTCAGGATTGAGTACTAATACGTTTGGTAATTCTGCGACCAAAGTAATGGGCGTGAATTCTTTAATTGGATCAAAAGGTAACTTTCCGCCGCCTTGCGTATAGAGGGGTAGATTAATTCCATGGGTACCCACTGAAGCCATCAACCAGGTGTAACCATCAGGTGCGGACTTCGCAACAATTTCAGCGCCAATATTACCGCCTGCACCGGGCTTGTTATCAATTACAACATTCCATTTATTAGTAGTGAGCAATTCATTTTGCAGTGGTCTTGCGATGTTATCGGTTGCACCACCTGCAGGGAAGGGAACCACTAATCGAATCGGTTTATTCGGATAGTTACTCTGTGAGTAAGATGGTGATGAGAATGCTAGAAAGAAAACGCTACTGATGAGCGCTGAACCGATCTTTGCAATTTTTCTAATAGGGTGAGAGTGGGTTTCTTGCATCAATGTCTCCGTTATTAAATCTGTTTATCACATTTTTAAGTGAAATGAATTATATTTTTATATCTTTAATAGAATGTAAATCGTTTCCTAGTGCTTTGTCATTATTGCTTAACAATTGAGCATTCTAGCTAGGTCTATATAAATCTGCGACTTACGTAAACTTTTACCGATTTATCCACAATACCTGTGGATAAGTTCATACAAATTTTGGTCCCGCCGACAGGAATCGAACCTGTATCCCACGCTTAGGAGGCATGTGCACTATCCATTGTGCTACGGCGAGGTGAAGAAACACTAAAAGTATGCTAGTGAGGATAAATCAGATCACAGGATCCTACCATCCACACAAAGCCCAAACTTGATTGGTGATGGCAATCATCATGTCAGGTGCAAAGTAGGCTGTAAAAATGAAGAATAATACACCCCCCATCAGCAGATAGATCAGCCATTGCCAAAGACTTCTTTTAAGCATTGGCAACACGAGCTAGGGCACGCTCTTTAACAGGTAGGTTTACTAAGAAAGCAAAAATACCTAGCGCTATAGCAATTTCCCATACGATGAGATAAGAGCCAGTGCGATCAAATAGATATCCGCCAAAGAAGGCCCCACAGAAACTACCTAGTTGATGAGAAAAAAATACCAAACCTGACAGCATGCTGAGATATTTCACTCCAAAAATTTGCGCCACGATGCCATTGGTTAATGGAATCGTTGACAACCATAAATAACCCATGATCGCTGCGAAGATGTAGGTTGTGAGAGGCGAGAGAGGAATCACTAAAAAGCCAATAACCGCAATAGAGCGACCTAGATAGATAGCGGATAGTAAATATCGCTTTGGAAAGCGCTGTCCCAATACACCTGCACTATAAGTTCCAAAAATATTAAATAATCCAATCAAAGCTAAGGCTGTCGTTGCTACTGCTGGAGCACCCACGGCAGGAAAAATGCTCGACATATCCTTTAAATATGGTGCCAAATGAACCGCAATAAAGACCACCTGAAAACCACAGACAAAATATCCCAGCGTGAGCAAACGAAAGCTCGGATTCTTCATCGCCTCCTTAAGAGCCTCTTTGATGGTTTGATCGCCTAATTGATGTTGGTGACTAAAATTTTTCTCACGTAACATAAAGGCGGCGGGAATCATGAGGCTGGCCATGAGTGCCAATAAAAGTAGGGCATCTTGAGCACCAAATATGCTGAGGAAGCCTTGCTCAACTGGAATCATGAGGAATTGCCCAAATGATCCAGCGGCCGCCGCAATACCCATAGCCCAAACCCTTTTATCAGCAGGCACATTGCGACCAAGGATGCCGTAAACGATGCTGTAGGTGGTAGCTGTTTGGGCAAGACCAATGAGCAGCCCCCCTGCCATTGTGAAACTCAGCGCATCAGTCGAAAGGGCCATTCCCGCTAAGCCTAGGGCATACAAGATGCCTCCAGCCACCATAATTTTGAGGGCGCCAAAACGATCAGCTAATGCGCCTGTAATTGGCTGAAATATTCCCCAAATTAAGTTTTGCAATGCCATGGTCAGGGCAAATGTTTCTCGTCCCCAGCCGTTTTCTAGGGTGATGGGTAAGTTAAATAATCCAAAGCCATGACGAATTCCCATGGATAAGGTCACCATCAGTCCGCCAAAAATGAGGACCTGCCTGATCGAGAGAGAGGGTTTTGTCAGAGAATTGGTCATATTGAATGTAATCAGGGACTTATAGAGTTTGCTGCAAATAAAATAGGCAGATTAGCTCTTATGTAAGTATAAAGAGCTAAATATAGCTTTGAACCCTTACCCATCAAGGCATGGCAAAGATTTAAAACCCATTGTTGATAGAAAATTCCCATAGTCTAATTTTGGCATGGATGTTGGGGCAATTGAGGAAAAGTTCAGGTTAAGCTACAGACATGACTACAATTTGCGCGCATGGCTACCCGTAAAACTTCCGAATATAGCGAATCATCGATTCAAGTCCTTAAAGGTCTGGAACCAGTCCGTCAACGGCCTGGAATGTACACCCGCACTGATAACCCCCTGCATGTCATTCAAGAGGTGCTCGATAACGCCTCTGATGAGGCTCTAGGTGGATATGGCAAGCACATTAGCGTAACGATGCACACTGATGGCAGTGTCAGTGTCGAAGACGATGGTAGAGGTATTCCAGTTGGAATGCATCCCTCGGAGAAGTTACCCGTAGTGGAAATTGTATTTACTCAGCTACATGCGGGAGGTAAGTTTGAAAAAGGCAGTGGAGGCGCTTATGCTTTCTCTGGAGGTTTGCACGGTGTTGGCGTATCCGTAACCAATGCACTTTCCAAACGTTTAGAGGTCATTGTTTGGCGTGATGACCAAGTTTCAACTTTGACTTTTGCAGACGGTAAAGTCATCGAAAAGCTCAAAACGAAAGCCTCATTAAAGGGTGATAAATCTCACGGCACGAGTGTACGAGCCTGGCCAGATGGAAAGTATTTCGATAGTGCAACCATCCCAATGCCAGAGCTCATTCGATTGTTGCGTTCTAAGGCAGTGTTATTGCCAGGTGTCAAAGTCACTCTTATCCAAGAAAAATCGGGTGATACGCAAACATGGCAGTACGCACAAGGCTTGCGCGGATATTTAAATGAAGCGATAGCGCAAGCGGGGCATGGTCCTGAAGTGATCCCACCGTTCGAAGGTGAGCAATATGCCACTGGTGTGGGTGATGAAGATTCTTTTGCCGAGGGTGAGGGTGCTGCCTGGGTGATTTCATGGACGGAGGATGGCCCTCCAGTTCGAGAGAGCTATGTCAACCTGATACCGACTCCTGCAGGTGGCACTCATGAGAGTGGATTACGTGAAGGTTTGTTTAATGCTGTCAAAGGCTTTATTGAAATGCATGCCTTACAACCTAAGGGCGTTAAGTTAATGCCTGAAGATGTCTTTGCCCGCGCTTCATTTATTTTGTCTGCCAAAGTACTTGACCCACAGTTTCAAGGACAGATTAAGGAGCGTTTGAATTCTCGCGATGCGGTGCGTTTAGTTTCCGCTTACGTTAAATCTGCTTTAGAGCTCTGGCTCAATCAACACGTTGATTATGGTCGTAAGCTAGCCGATTTAGTGATTAAGCAAGCGCAGGCACGCACTCGTGCAGGACAAAAAGTTGAAAAGAAAAAGTCATCTGGTGTAGCTGTGCTGCCTGGCAAGTTAACTGATTGCGAAAGCCAAGACATCGCATTAAACGAGATCTTCTTAGTAGAGGGAGATTCTGCGGGCGGTTCTGCCAAGATGGGGCGTAATAAGGAATATCAGGCTATTTTGCCTTTGCGCGGCAAAGTATTAAATACTTGGGAAGCGGAGCGCGACCGTCTATTTGCGAATAATGAAGTACATGATATTGCTGTAGCAATTGGCGTTGATCCGCATGGTGCCAATGACAACCCCGATTTATCCAATTTACGTTATGGAAAAGTTTGCATTTTGTCGGATGCGGACGTTGATGGTTCACATATTCAAGTCTTACTACTAACTCTTTTTTATAAGCATTTTCCTAGGTTGATTGAATTAGGTCATATTCATATTTCTCGTCCGCCTCTCTTTAGGGTAGATGCACCCGCGCGTGGGAAAAAACCTGCCCAAAAGATCTATGCCCTAGATGCTAATGAGCTGCAAGCGATTGAAGATAAGTTGCGTAAAGATGGTGTTAAAGAATCAGGTTGGCAAATCTCACGCTTTAAGGGTTTAGGAGAAATGAGCGCCGAACAATTATGGGATACCACTCTTAATCCCGATACTCGTCGTCTACTGCCAGTGACTTTAGGTTCATGGACCGAAGATGAGACATTTAAGACAATTGATATGCTGATGGGTAAATCGGAATCTGGAGCGCGTCGCGATTGGCTTGAAGAGCGCGGTAACGAAGTAGAGGCAGATATTTAATGGCAACGAAAAAAACCCCTAAAAAAAGAATTGGCAATCCTCAAGCAGATTTGTTCTCTGATGCAGTGGACGTGGAGATTACTGTAGCGTCAAAAGATCAAGCGAAAAAAGTCGCTGCTAGTGGTGGATCTAATACTCCACGTGATCCACACGATCCCAACACCATTGAATTAAATGAAGATAGTAAAGATAGCCTGACATTAGCTGTCTATGCTGAGCGTGCTTATTTGGATTACGCCATTAGCGTCGTCAAGGGTCGCGCTTTGCCTGATGTTGCTGATGGTCAGAAGCCGGTGCAGCGTCGAATTTTATTCTCGATGAGTGAAATGGGTTTACGGGCGGAAGCCAAACCCGTTAAGAGCGCCCGAGTTGTTGGTGATGTACTTGGTAAGTTTCACCCACATGGAGACCAATCTGCCTATGATGCTTTAGTGCGACTGGCTCAGAGTTTTTCATTACGTTACCCCCTGATTGATGGTCAAGGTAACTTTGGTTCTCGAGATGGAGATGGTGCAGCTGCAATGCGCTACACCGAGGCACGTCTTACTAAGATTGCCAGCTTGCTAATGAATGAAATTGATCAAGGTACTGTCGATTTTGCGCCAAATTATGATGGATCATTTCAAGAGCCTAAGTTATTACCGGCGCGCCTACCTTTTGTTTTGCTCAATGGTGCATCTGGTATTGCGGTTGGTATGGCTACCGAGATACCTTCGCATAATCTGCGGGAGGTAGCGGCAGCCGCTATTGCCTTAATGAAGTCGCCCAAAATGACTGAGGCACAACTTTTAGAAATCATGCCAGGACCTGATTATCCAGGCGGTGCGCAAATTATTTCTTCTGTAGCTGAAATTGCGCAAATTTATGAAACGGGACGAGGCAGTGTCAAAGTTCGTGCTCGTTGGTCAGTGGAGGAGATGGCTCGTGGGCAATGGCAAATCGTAGTCAATGAATTACCGCCAGCAACTTCATCTCAACGGGTTTTACAAGAGATTGAAGAAATTACCAATCCCAAGGTGAAGGTTGGAAAGAAGACGCTGACACCCGACCAGAATAATCTTAAATCTACCATCTTGAATGTCCTAGATGGAGTGCGCGATGAATCTAGTAAGGGTGCTGCAGTGCGTTTGGTACTTGAACCCAAAAGTAAGAATATTGATGTTAATGAATTTGTGAACCTGCTGTTAGCCCACACCTCATTAGAGTGCAATGCACCAATGAATTTGGTCATGATTGGTAATGATGGGCGTCCCCGTCAAAAGAATCTCAAAGATATTCTTTCAGAATGGGTTGAATTTAGAGTTGGCACAGTAACGCGACGTACTCAATATCGCTTGGGTAAAGTAAAAGATCGGATGCATATTTTGGAGGGCCGCTTAACCGTCCTTCTCAATATTGATAAGGTGATTAAGATCATTCGTAATAGCGATGAGCCTAAAGCGGATCTGATGAAAGAATTTAAACTGACCGATCGTCAGGCTGAAGATATTTTAGATATTCGCTTACGGCAGTTAGCGCGTTTAGAAGGAATTAAGATTGAGCAAGAGCTCAAAGAACTGAAGTCTGAGCGTAATGATCTAGAAGGCTTATTGCAAAGCGATACGGTTTTACGTAAACGCATCATCAAAGAAATTGAAGCCGATATGAAGGATTTTGGTGATGATCGTCGCACCCTCATTCAGGAAGATAAGCGTGCAGTTGCTGAGACGAAAGTAATTGATGAGCCAGTAACGGTGATCGTTTCTCAAAAGGGCTGGGTTCGAGTTCGCCAAGGCCATGAGCATGATATGACTCAATTTAGCTTTAAAGCCGGTGATGCCCTCTACGCCACCTTTGAGGTTCGCACAGTAGATGTGATTCAAGGGTTTGGTAGTGATGGTCGCGTCTACACCGTAGCTGTAAGCGAATTACCCGGTGCACGCGGCGACGGTTCACCCTTAACCAGTTTCGTGAACTTAGCACCAGGATCGCAAATGGTTGCCTATTACGCAGGCCAGGCTGATGATCTTGTTCTCATTTCTACAAGAGCAGGCTATGGCTTCTTGGCTAATGTTGCTGATATGAGCACACGTAATAGGGCTGGTAAGTCTTTTATCAGCATTGATAGTAAATCTGAGGGAGATATTCCCTTAGGCGCCGCCAAAGTTCAAATTGGCATGAAGCAGGTTGCATGTTTGTCTGCAGCCTCTAAATTACTGGTATTCCCATTAAATGAGCTAAAGCGTTTGCCAACCGGAGGCAAAGGCGTGATCTTAATGGGTATAGATGATAAAGAGGCCTTGGCTTCTGCCATTGCAGTTGGCCCAGAGGGGGCAGCCTACTATGGAACTGGCCGAGGCGATAAGACTACTGAGCTTAATTTAGATGCAAAGACCTTGAAGTCATTTGCTGGTAATCGTGCGCGCAAGGGGCACTTTGTTGAACCCCGTTTAAAAGATGGCAAGCTTAAAGCAAACTAAGCGATTGAATGCTTGCTTTAAGCATTACTGTTTTTTTGGAATACTCACGTCGTATTTGAGGGCGATCACTTCGGCTAAAATAGAAACTGCAATTTCTGGTGGAGTGAGAGCGCCGATATAGATGCCAACCGGTCCATGTAGACGATTGATCTGATCTTGGCTTAAATCAAATTCTAGTAGTCGCTCTTTACGTTTTTGGGTGTTATTACGACTGCCTAAGGCACCGACGTAAAAGGCGGGTGACTTTAATGCTTCCATGAGAGCCATGTCATCTAACTTGGGGTCATGTGTCAGCGCAACTACCGCGGTATGGGCATCAACTCCAATCTCTAACAGAACATCATCTGGCATACCTGTAAAGAAGGTGATATCTGAACGATCTATTCCTTCTGCATATTCCTCACGAGGATCAATTACGATAACTTCAAAGTCAGAGGCGAGTGCAAAGTCGGCCGTATAAAGAGAAAGCTGCCCTGCACCGATGATGACCATTCGCCAACGAGGCCCATAGCTCGTCCGCATTTCTTGCTCGGTACAAGTAAATTCATCATGACGGGTTCCGGCAGTCAATGTCGACTTACCAGAACTTAGATCTACCGATCGCAATGTGATTAGATGTGCTGAGATCAACTCGAGCAATTTCTCTAAAATGGCTAGTTCAGGTTTTGGCTCTACTAGTAAGCGAAGAGTGCCCCCGCAAGGTAGGCCAAAACGCGCGGCTTCTTGTTGGCTTACACCATAGACCACTAGTTCCGGTGTATTTCTGGTCAAAATTTCAGTTTGGACACGGCGGATCAGGTCATCTTCGACGCAGCCCCCGGAGACAGAGCCTGCGACTTGTCCATCTTGCCTAACGGCAAGCCAAGAGCCAACAGGACGTGGAGCAGATCCCCAGGTTTGAACTACTGTGGCAATTGCCACATGATGACCTTCTTTAAGCCAACGAACGGCAGCTTTGAGAACGCTTAAATCAGTACTATTCATGCTTGCTAGGATCTTTGTGATGGAATCGAATTTCCTATTTATTATCTCTCTAATGACGACTATCGGTAAATCTACCAATAAGACCAAAACACAGCTGGCAATTTTATTGCTCGCTGCAGGTGAGGGGAGTCGCTTAGGGGGCTTTCCAAAGGCCTTATTAAAAAAAGATGGGCAAACATTGCTACATTCTTTTTGTTTATCAATGCAGGCACTTTCTCCCATTGAGATAGTGATCGTGACTGGTTTTCATGCTCAGGAGATTGATAGTGAGCTAGCATCAATAGATACAAGCCAATTGCCCGTAAGGATGATTCGCAATCCTCATCCTGAAGCTGGTCAAGCAGCTTCAGTTCGATATGGGCTTGAAGCCCTTAAATCAAATTACGATGCCCTTATCGTCGCCTTATGTGATCAACCTGATATAGGCGCTTTGGAAATCGAAGCATTGTTAGAGCTATTTACGCGTCGTGATACCCATCACGAAATCGTATTACCGATGGTCAATGGCCAACGAGGCAACCCAGTTGTGTTTTCAAGGAAGGTTATTGACTTCATCCTAGCAATACCAAAAATGGCGTGCCGACCTTATATGGATCAATACCCTGAACTAGTCTTGACCATGAATACTGACAAGCAAGCCTATATCTTGGATGCTGATACCGAATTAGACATCCAAGCTTTAGGACTCACTAAATAACTTTTTAAAATGGATTCAAATTTCTGCGATGAGCTCAATCTCAACGCAAGCACCTAAAGGTATTTGAGCAACACCAAAGGCACTGCGGGCATGTTTTCCAGCATCCCCAAAAATCTCGAGTAGCAATTCAGAACAGCCATTCATCACTAAATGTTGTTCTGTGTATTGTGCAGTTGAGTTCACTAGACCCATTACTTTGACAATGCGCTTGATTTTGTCCAATGAACCTAAGTGATCTTGTAATGTAGCGATCAGATCAATTGCAATAGCTCGAGCTGCTGCCTTCCCGGTATTCGTATCCATGTCCTGCCCGAGCTTTCCAACCCAAGGCTTACCATCTCGTTTGGCAATATGACCAGATAAAAAGACAGTATTGCCTGTAGTCACGGCCATCACATAGGCTGCTGCTGATCCAGGAGGAGGTAAATCAATACCTAAAGTTTTAATACGTTCGAGAATCTTGCTCATGCTGGCTTTCAAATAAAAGATTAAAAATGAACTGGGAGGCTTGTAATGATCTTACTTAGAAAGTTGCTTCATAGCACTTTCCAAACCATTTAAGGTGACTGGATACATACGATCTTTCATTAAATTTTTCACGATGTCGATCGATTGCCTATATTGCCACACAGATTCTGGCTCTGGATTTAACCAAGCAAAGTGAGGAAAATGGCCTAATAGCCGATTGATCCAAGCGGCGCCAGACTCCTTGTTATTAAACTCCACTGATCCGTTAGGGCTCAATATTTCATAGGGAGACATCGTGGCATCCCCCACAAAAATCAGCTTGTAGTCAGGACCGTATAGATTCATAATTTCTTGAGTTGGCGTCACCTGATCTCTACGACGTCGATTACTTTGCCATAAATTCTCGTATACGCAGTTGTGAAAGTAGTAGTGTTCTAAATGTTTAAATTCGGCTTTAGCTGCGGTAAACAGCTCTGCAATTCGTTGAATATGGTCGTCCATTGATCCGCCCACATCCATCAGCAATAGAACTTTGACTTGATTATGTCGCTCAGGGCGCATCTGAATGTCTAGCATTCCTGCATTTGCAGCAGTTGAATGGATGGTTTTATCTAAATCTAACTCTAAGTTTGAGCCTTCGCGAGCAAAGCGACGTAAGCGACGTAGAGCTACTTTGATATTGCGAGTGCCGATAGCTAGATTGCTGTCATAGTCTTTAAATTCCCTTGCTTCCCAAACCTTAATAGCGCTACGATTGCCGGCACTTTCACCTCCAATCCGAATGCCCTCTGGATGGTATCCGCTATGACCAAATGGAGATGAGCCACCAGCGCCAACCCATTTCTTGCCACCTCCGTGCCATTCCTTTTGCTCCTTCAGAAGTTCTTCTAGGCGTTTTTGAAGTGCTTCTGGACCGCCTAATTTTTGAAGCGCCTTCTTTTCTTCATCAGTCAGTATCCGCTGTAATTTTTTCTCTAGCCATTCCAAAGGTATCTCTGGTGAGAGTGCGATGATTTGTTCAACGCCCTGGAAGTAACTCCCAAAAACTTGATCGAAGCGATCAAAGTATTGCTCATCTTTCACCAAGGTCATGCGGGATAATTGATAAAACTCATCAATCGAAGGATGAATGACGGATGCTTTGAGAGCTTCTAATAATGTTAAAAATTCCCTTACTGAAACAGGAATCTTTGCTTCTTTCAAATGAAGAAAGAATTGAATCAGCATCGATTAAGGCTCTTTCAACAAATTAACGATGGTTACGATTCATCATGACTAAGCGTTCAAATAGCTGAATATCTTGCTCATTCTTGATTAAGGCGCCATGAAGGGGTGGCACAACTATTTTTTCATCATCGCTATAAAGGGCTTGCGGGGGGATATCCTCGGCAAGAAGAAGCTTTAACCAATCAATCAATTCCGAAGTAGAGGGTTTCTTTTTCAACCCTGGTAACGAGCGGATTTGGTAAAAAGCCTTTAAGGCTGCTTCGAGTAATTCTTGTTTGATATTGGGGTGATGAACATCAACAATGCTTTGCATTGTTTGAGCATCTGGAAAACTGATGTAATGGAAAAAACAGCGACGCAAAAAGGCATCTGGTAATTCCTTTTCATTATTGGACGTAATGATGACTAGTGGACGTTTTTTTGCCTTAATCAACTCTCTTGTTTCGTAGACATAAAATTCCATCCGGTCGATTTCGCGTAAAAGATCATTTGGAAACTCAATATCAGCTTTGTCAATTTCATCAATCAGTAATACGGTCTGTTCTTCTGCCTCAAACGCTTGCCACAAAATACCCTTCACAATGTAATTACGAATATCGTTTACTTTTTCATCGCCTAATTGTGAGTCGCGCAAGCGGCTTACGGCATCGTACTCATATAAACCTTGTTGGGCTTTGGTTGTCGATTTAATATGCCATTGCAATAAGGGCATCTTTAATGCACCAGCCACTTCTTCTGCAAGCATTGTCTTGCCTGTTCCTGGCTCACCCTTGATCAAAAGAGGCCGCCCAAGAGCAATGGCTGCATTGACAGCGAGCTTTAAATCATCAGTTGCTACATAGCTTTGGCTGCCATCAAAACGGTTTTGAGCTTGATGGGGATTTTGAGTATTGGTTTGATTCATAGGGCAGTCAATAAGTCCTTGTTTAAGCACTTAAGTATAGGTAAAGCCTAGAATATTTGGATATTTTTACCAAATTTTTACTTATTTTGGAAATGACCAATTGGCAAAAAGCTTAGGCTGGCTGCTGTCCGCTATAATATTTTCAAATTGATTAAAATCAAACCTATCAATAATAATTTCCATGAAAAAACTCCCCATTCTTCCTTTTTTGCTTCTTAGTGCTGGCATGGCTTTAGCTGGGTTGGCTCAGGCTGATGAGGTCAAAGGTAATGCTGCTGCTGCCAATGCCAAAGTGTGGCTTTGTGTTGGCTGCCATTCCATTCCTGATTATCGTGCTGACTATCCCTTGGTCTATAAAGTGCCCATGTTGGGTGGCCAGAGTGCTGCCTACATCGCTAGTTCATTAGCCGCCTATAAGAAAGGCGAGAGAAAGCATCCAACAATGCGAGCTATTGCTGGCAGTCTTTCTGAGCAGGATATGGCTAATCTTGGTGAATACTATGCTGCGCAAACTGCTAGCTCACCTATCAATAAATTGAAGTAATAGAGGTATGTTATGAAATTTGTACTAGTTAGCACAGTAATAATGGCTAGTTTCGGGTTATTGAATCCTGCTTATGCAGGCAATATTGATAAAGGCCGGGTGATTGTAGAGAAGGCTAATTGCGCTGCATGTCATGGCGCTGGCTTAAATGCACCGATTCTGCCTGCTTATCCTAAGCTTGCAGGCCAATACGTTGATTATTTGTATTACTCCCTAAAGGCATACAAGGTAGGCAATAGTAATGCCCAGTATGGTCGTAATAACGCAGTAATGGGCTCTCAAGTTCAGGCGTATACGGATGCAGATTTACAAGATATCTCAGCGTATATTGCATCCTTGCCAGGGAACTTTGTGATTAAAAAGTAAATCTTATTTATTTAAGACAATAGCTTAGACTAATTCTTCAAGCTATTGTTTTTTATGAGATTTCTTATTTAACGTACAGCCTCAAGCCCATTTGCAAGATGCTTTTGCATAGCACTTTCAGCAGCCGCTTCATCACGCTTTAGAAGAGCTCTTAATATTTCTCGATGCTCAAGCAGAGAATTCTGGAGTCTTCCTGTACTCGTCAGAGAGTCGCGGCGATGAAGTTTTAGCACCTTCCTGAGGTCTCCTACGACACCACTCATCCAGCGATTTCCGGCAATTTCTTGTATTAATTCATGAAATTTCACGTTAATTTCAAAGAATTGCTCAATATCACGATCTGCTGCAGCTGTTTCTAGTCTGTGATGAAGGTGATCAAGTAGGTTTAATTGCGCTTCAGTTGCCTTGGTAGCAGCTTCCTTAGCTGCTTGACCTTCAAGAAGAGACAGAATTGTGAAAATTTGCTCTAAATCACTTCTAAACACCTCGGTTACATAGGCGCCACGTCTCATTTTAATAGTTACAAGCCCTTCAGAGGCCAAAACTTTAATAGCTTCACGCATAGGAGTGCGACTAATTCCAAACTGATCTGCAAGACTTTGTTCGTCCAACCAGCTACCAGGATGCAATTTTTTGCTAAAAATCTGCTCACGCAACTTATCCGCTACGTCTTCATATAGGGGCCTGTTATTCAATTTTGTATCCATAATTATGAATACATTATGTAGACAAATCAGATAATGTCAAGCAAAATAGAAAAAATTAGATGCAATGCAACAAAACCTAATGGGAGTGGTTTGTGACTACAGATCCAAGAAATACTACAAATAGTGAATGGCCATCCGTTCCAGAAAGTAATTTAGAAAGCTGGAAAGAATCTGCCGAGAAATCAGCGCCCAATGGAAATGTCGATCAATTGGGTTGGAACACCCCCGATGGAATTCTCCTAAAAGCACTGTATACCGCTGCCGACACTGAGGACTTGAAATATAAAAATTCACTTCCAGGTTTTGAACCCTTTATTCGCGGTCCCCAGGCGACGATGTATTCGGTTCGCCCATGGACAATTCGCCAATATGCAGGATTTTCTACTGCTGAAGAATCCAATGCGTTTTATCGCAAAGCATTAGATGCAGGTGGGCAAGGTGTCTCTGTTGCTTTTGATTTAGCAACCCATCGTGGCTACGATTCCGATCATCCGCGCGTAACGGGTGATGTTGGTAAGGCTGGTGTAGCAATAGATTCCATTGAAGACATGAAGATTCTGTTTGATGGTATTCCGCTAGATAAAGTTTCAGTATCGATGACGATGAATGGCGCAGTCTTACCGGTATTAGCGGGGTACATTGTAGCCGGTGAGGAACAGGGGGTTAAGCAGGAGTTGCTCTCAGGAACTATTCAGAACGATATTCTGAAAGAGTTCATGGTCAGAAATACTTATATCTATCCGCCTGAGCCTTCGATGCGCATCATCGGTGACATCATTGAGTACACCGCCAAATACATGCCTAAATTTAATTCGATTTCAATATCGGGTTATCACATGCAAGAGGCGGGCGCGAATCAAGTATTAGAACTTGCCTTTACTTTGGCTGATGGCAAAGAGTATGTCAAAACAGCATTAGCAAAGGGTCTTGACATAGACGGTTTTGCTGGAAGACTTTCATTCTTCTTTGCGATTGGTATGAACTTTTACTTGGAAGTAGCCAAGCTACGTGCCGCACGACTCTTGTGGTGGCGCATTATGAAGTCATTTGAGCCGAAAAATTCTAAGTCTTTGATGTTGCGTACACATTGCCAAACCTCAGGTTGGTCGCTCACTGAACAAGACCCCTATAACAACGTAGTGAGAACCACAGTTGAGGCGATGGCAGCAGTATTTGGCGGAACCCAATCCTTACATACCAATTCTTTTGATGAAGCAATTGCTTTGCCTTCTGAGATATCCAGTCGCATTGCACGTAACACCCAACTCATTTTGCAAGAAGAGACTCACATCACTAGCGTAATTGACCCATGGGCTGGCTCTTATATGATGGAAAATCTGACTCAAGAGATGGCTGATAAAGCTTGGGAAATCATTCAAGAAGTCGATGTAATGGGCGGCATGACAAAGGCTGTAGAAAGTGGTTGGGCAAAGTTAAAGATTGAAGCTGCAGCCGCTGAAAAGCAGGCAAAGATTGATTCTGGTTCAGATGTCATTGTGGGCGTTAATAAATACAAGCTCGCAAAAGAAGATCTGCTTGACGTATTAATGATTGATAACGACAAAGTCCGTGAAAATCAGGTCGCACGCCTTAGAGAAATTAGAGCAAAACGTGACTCGAAGAAGGTTCAAGCGGCTTTAGAGGCCTTAACAAAAGCGGCAGAAGAGGACACTGGAAATCTCTTGGAATTGGCGGTTAATGCAATTCGTTTAAGGGCTACAGTTGGTGAAGTCTCTGATGCTTTGGAAAAAGTTTACGGGCGCCATCGCGCTGATACTCAAAAGGTGACCGGTGTGTATGCAGCCGCTTATGATTCAGCTGAAGGCTGGGAAAAGTTGAAAGTTGAAATCGCTGATTTTGCCAAAGACTTTGGTCGTCGGCCGCGAGTGATGATTGCTAAATTGGGTCAAGATGGTCATGATCGCGGGGCAAAAGTAGTAGCTACTGCATTTGCTGACTTAGGCTTTGACGTTGATATCGGGCCTTTATTTCAGACTCCTGAAGAGTGCGCTCGTCAAGCCATTGAAAATGACGTACATGCTTTAGGTATTTCTACTTTAGCGGCAGGTCATAAGACATTAGTTCCCGCCATTATTGCTGAACTCAAAAAACAAGGTTCTGACGACATTATTGTGTTTGTTGGCGGCGTTATTCCCCGACAAGATTATGACTTTCTATATGAGGCAGGAGTAAAAGGGATTTATGGTCCTGGGACCCCAATTCCTGCTTCGGCAAAAGATGTACTTGAGCTAATTCGTAAATCTGCTAAGCCTCAATAAGGCATCTAAAGACCATGCTAAATGCGGCTGATCAAGCCCTGATTCATGACTTAGTAGGTGTACCTTCGCTATCACAGCGACGGGCTCTTGCTAAGATCATCACCTTACTCGAGTCCACACGCTTAGATCACCGTAAGCGTGCAGATGAAGTGCTCAATGCGTTGCTCCCTAAAACAGGTAAATCTTTTCGTATTGGGATTTCAGGTGTGCCGGGTGTGGGTAAGTCCACCCTGATTGAAACACTAGGTCTCTATTTGATAGATAAAGGCCATCGAGTCGCAGTATTGGCGATTGATCCTACATCTAGCCTATCAGGTGGATCTATTTTGGGCGATAAGACTCGCATGGAGCGTTTATCTGTCCTAGAGAACGCTTTTATTCGTCCTAGCCCATCATCACTCACTCTGGGCGGCGTTGCTGAAAAAACTCGCGAAGCGATGTTAGTTGCTGAAGCAGCAGGATTTGATGTTGTCATTGTAGAAACCGTTGGGGTCGGTCAAAGTGAAATTGCCGTTTCAGGTATGACCGATATGTTTGTATTGCTCCAACTTCCAAATGCGGGCGATGATTTACAGGCAATTAAAAAAGGTGTAATGGAAATTGCCGATTTGATTGTTATCAATAAAGTTGATCTTGATCCCAATGCCGCCATGAGAGCCCAGGCATTTATCACTAGTTCTCTTCGCTTGCTAGGTTTTCAGGGCAATCCTGATCATGCATCACACGATCAAGAGTTTTGGCATCCTACCGTGATGACAATGAGCGCACTCGAAGGTAAAGGCGTTCCAGAGTTGTGGGAAAAGATTTTGCATTTTCAACATTTGCAAAAAACAAATGGCAAATTTGATGTGCGTCGTCAACAGCAAGCTGGTGCCTGGATGTGGGATCGCATTGAGGCGGGCCTAAAAAACGCATTTCGAAACAATGTGGCGGTGCAAGAGTTACTACCTACTTTAACCGCTCAAGTCAATCAGGGAAGAATGACAGCGTCTGTAGCAGCAAGAAGGCTCTTGGAATCCATGGGCCATGAATTTTTCTAAGGAATCAATATGAAGGAAATCATTCAACAGCTAGAGGCCAAGCGTGAGCTTGCTCGTCTAGGTGGTGGTCAAAAAAGAATCCAGTCACAACACGCTAAGGGTAAATTAACCGCCCGTGAACGAATTGAGCTTCTGTTAGATGCCGGTACTTTTGAAGAATGGGATATGTTCGTAGAGCATCGTTGCCATGATTTCGGCATGGGTGAGCAAACTGTTCCAGGCGATGGTGTTGTTACTGGTTATGGCATGATTAATGGCCGCTTGGTATTTGTATTCTCACAAGACTTTACAGTCCTGGGAGGCTCTTTGTCTGAAGCTCATGCAGAAAAGATCTGCAAGATCATGGATCAGGCCCTAAAAGTAGGCGCGCCAGTGATTGGATTAAATGATTCTGGTGGTGCACGCATTCAAGAGGGTGTTGCATCTCTCGGTGGGTATGCCGAAATTTTCCAGCGCAACGTTACTGCCTCTGGCGTTATTCCGCAGATATCTTTAATTATGGGCCCATGTGCTGGTGGTGCAGTGTATTCACCTGCATTGACAGACTTTATCTTTATGGTGAAAGACAGTTCCTATATGTTTGTTACAGGCCCTGAAGTGGTCAAGACGGTAACCCACGAAGATGTCTCTGCAGAAGAGCTGGGTGGGGCAGTTACCCACTCCACGATATCCGGAGTCTGTGATCAGGCATTTGATAATGACGTCGATGCCATCATGATGCTGCGTCGCTTTTTTAACTATTTGCCACTCTCAAACCGTGAAAAGCCACCATTAATTAAAGGTGCAAACCGTACCGAGGAGCCTGATTTTTCCTTAGATACATTGGTGCCTTCCAATCCAAATCAGCCTTACGATATGAAGGAGTTGATTACAAAAATTGTGGATGATGGCGAATTTTTCGAGCTACAGCCCGATTACGCTAAAAATATTGTGATTGGTTTTGCTCGTATGGAAGGTCGTTCAATAGGCGTCGTTGCTAATCAACCGCTGGTACTAGCAGGCTGCTTAGACATTAAAGCATCCATCAAAGCAGCACGCTTCGTTCGTTTTTGTGATGCTTTTAATATTCCTGTGGTGACCTTGGTAGATGTGCCTGGATTTATGCCAGGTACCGCCCAAGAATACGGTGGGATCATTAAACATGGTGCCAAATTACTCTATGCGTATGCTGATTGCACTGTGCCTAAGGTCACATTGATTACTCGAAAAGCCTACGGTGGTGCCTATGATGTGATGGCTTCTAAACATTTACGTGGTGATGTGAACTTTGCTTGGCCATCTGCTGAGATTGCAGTAATGGGACCTAAAGGCGCTGTAGAAATCATCTTCAGAGAAGAAAAATCGAATCCAGAAAAGATTGCAGCACGTGAGCAGGAATATAAAACTAAATTTGCTAATCCTTTTGTTGCTGGTCGAAGAGGCTATATCGATGACGTCATCCTGCCGCATGAGACTCGCAAGCGCATTGCACGCTCTTTAGCAATGCTTAAAGATAAGGATTTAAAAAATCCAGCGCGTAAACACGGCAATATCCCTCTGTAAAGGCGCCAAAATATTATGGCCACGAAAATGTTTAAGAAAATATTGATTGCTAACCGCGGCGAAATTGCATGCCGCGTAATGAAAACAGCCAAAAAGATGGGAATTAAAACGGTTGCGATTTACTCAGAGGCTGATAAAGAAGCACGCCATGTGCAGCTTGCAGATGAAGCTGTTTTCATTGGACCAGCGCCTTCTCGTGAATCCTACTTAGTGATGGATCGTATTATTCAAGCCTGTAAAGATACAGGTTCTGAAGCAGTCCATCCAGGTTACGGTTTCTTATCTGAAAATGAACAGTTTGCTAAACGCTGCGAAGATGAGGGCATCGTCTTTATTGGGCCTAAATATCAATCTATTGCAGCAATGGGCGACAAGATCGCCTCTAAAAAGCTTGCTTTAAAGGTTAAGGTAAACACGATTCCTGGTCATAATGAAGCTATTGCTACTACCGAAGAAGCTGTCAAGATTGCCCAAGGCATTGGTTACCCCGTCATGATCAAGGCTTCAGCTGGAGGGGGTGGTAAAGGACTGCGTGTAGCCTCTAACGATCAAGAGACCGCAGAAGGTTTTGCTGCTTGCAAGACAGAGGCGATGAATAGTTTTGGTGATGATCGTATTTTCATTGAGAAGTTTGTTGAAGGTCCGCGCCACATTGAAATTCAGGTATTGGGTGATTCATATGGCAATGTGGTTTATTTGAATGAGCGCGATTGCTCTTTACAGCGCCGTCACCAAAAGGTCATCGAAGAAGCCCCTTCACCTTTTATCGATCCTGCTACTCGCAAAGCCATGGGTGAACAAGCTGTAGCCTTGGCAAAGGCGGTGAACTATCAGTCAGCGGGCACTGTTGAATTTGTTGTGGGCAAAGATAAGTCTTTTTATTTTCTTGAAATGAATACGCGCTTGCAGGTAGAGCATCCAGTGACTGAGAGCATCACTGGCCTTGATTTAGTAGAGCAAATGTTTCGGGTCGCTGCAGGTGAGAAGCTGGAATTTAAACAGGAAGACATTAAGCTCGATGGCTGGTCTATGGAGTGTCGTATTAATGCAGATGATCCATTTCGTAATTTCTTGCCATCAACCGGACGCCTAGTCAAATACCGCCCTCCAGAATCGATCAATGGAGTACGCGTAGATACCGGCGTTTATGAGGGTGGTGAAATCCCAATGTATTACGACTCGATGATTGCTAAATTGATTGTGCATGGCAAGGATCGTAATGAAGCAATTGATAAAATGCGTGCAGCATTGAACGATTTTGTGATTCGTGGAATTCACTCCAATATCCCATTTCAGGCCGCTTTATTGCAGCATCCTCGGTTTGTTTCTGGTGACTTTACAACGGGCTTTATTGCAGAGGAATATCCCGAGGGCTTTAAGAAGGACTCGGTACAACCTGCAGATCCAAAGCGGATGGCTGCCTTGGCTGCTTTTATGCGCTATCGCTATCTTGAGCATATCAAGATGATCGATGGGCAGTTAGCAGGCCATGAAATGGTGATTGCCAAGAAATTTGTAGTAGTTACTGGTGCTCAAGTTGGATCCATGAAAGATCCGTACGAAGTTCCTATTCGGGTAGAGCTCAAAGACAGTATCTACTCAATCTATATTGAAGAGCCTGATGGTATTAGCCGTTATGACATCATCAGCGATTGGCGACCAGGACAAATTTGTTTGTACGCAACGATTAATGGCACTCAAAAAGTAACTGCCCAAGTTGAGCGTCGTGGGGTTAAATTTTTACTAGTTTTAGATGGTGCACATTATGAATGCATGGTTTTAAGCCCATTAGGTGCTGAGCTGCAACGTCGAATGCCAGTAAAATTACCGCCTGATACATCTAAATTAGTGGTTTCTCCTATGCCAGGACTTCTCACTAAGATGGCTGTCAAGGTTGGCGAT
The DNA here is from genome assembly GCF_040400325.1 of Polynucleobacter sp. Classification (GTDB taxonomy): domain Bacteria; phylum Pseudomonadota; class Gammaproteobacteria; order Burkholderiales; family Burkholderiaceae; genus Polynucleobacter. The sequence continues at coordinate 95,885 of NZ_JBBAQK010000006.1, read as the reverse complement.
ATTGTTACTGGTGGTCAGAAATTAGCCTCAATTGAAGCCATGAAAATGGAGAATACAATTTCTGCCAGTCAGGGTGGAGTGGTCGCTGAAGTTTGTGCCAACGAGGGCGACAGCTTGGCGGTCGATCAGTTAATCCTTCGCTTCAAATAACAGGGAATAGTATGTCAGATATAAACCTTAAACCCTTCAATATTTTGGGAATTCAGCAAATTGCTATTGGTGGCGAGGATAAAGAACGACTCAAAAAATTATGGATTGATCTTTTGGGCTTCCAATTTAAAGGTACTTTTATCTCTGAGCGCGAAAATGTTGATGAAGATATTTGCTCTATTGGAACAGGCGTTAATGAAATTGAAGTGGATTTAATGCAACCGCTTGATATTGAGAAAAAGCCTGCAGTTCATCAGACCCCTCTAAATCATATTGGTTTATGGGTTGATGATTTGCCAAAGGCAGTTGAATGGCTGACTGCTAAGGGTTTACGTTTTGCTCCAGGCGGTATTCGTAGAGGAGCCGGTGGTTTTGATATCACTTTCGTACACCCCAAAGCTAACGATGAATTTCCTTTTAGTGGTGAGGGTGTATTAATTGAGTTAGTGCAAGCACCCCCAGAAGTGATTGCGGGATTAAGTTCATCATCCTCACTTGCTTCTAAAATATAAGAGCTTGAATTGACACGTATATTAGCTATCGATACTTCATCTGCTTGGTGTTCGGTGGCTTTGAGTTTGGATGACAATGAACCGCTATTTCGGCATGAGCCAGTTTCTGCTGGAGCTAGCCAATTATTGCTGCCATGGATTGAAGAGATACTTATTGATGCAGATATATCTTTACATGATTTAGATGCCATCGCCATTGGCGTTGGTCCCGGAGCATTTACGGGCATCCGTTTAGGCCTTGCCGTAACTCAAGGGCTGGCAATCAGCGCACAATTACCAGTGCTACCGATAGCTAGCTTAGACGCGATTGCTTCACAACTTGTTCTATCCCCTCAATTTAAATCAAGCCATGCCAGTATTTTTTCTGTTGCAGTAGATGCTCGTATGGATGAGATTTACTGGGTCAAATACCAAACGACCGCTCTAGGATTACCTTCCAGGCTTGGTAATATTCAATTAACAAAGCCTGAAAAATTAGATTTAAGCGGTGTTCAATTTCTTGCTGGTAGTGCTATTAATGAATATGGTGAGCGGCTTTTTACATCAAATTCATTAAAGCTATCTGCACCATTTCTTGATAAAAAGATTGGTATATCTGCTCTTGGAGTATTAGATTGTGGAAAAAAAGACTTGTTGGATGGCAAACAAATTGTGATCTCTGATCTAGAGCCACTATATATACGAAATAAGGTAGCTCTCACTACTGAGGAGCGCTCAATACTTTATAAAGCCGAGATAACACGGTGATGTCAAGCCAAGACCACTCTATAGTCGATGGCGTTGCTGAGCTCTCATTCATGCCAATGCAGATAGCGGATTTAGATGCTGTTTTAAAAATTGAATTGGTTTCACATTTACATCCATGGACCAGTGGAAATTTTCGTGATTCACTCAAAGTTGGGCATTGGGCTTATTGCATTCGTCCTCAAGTAGATCAAGCGATTAAGGGTAGTTTTTTAGATACCAATGTACTTTGGGCATATTGCATCTTATATCCTGCAGTTGATGAGTTGCATTTGTTAAATATTACCGTATCACCAAATCTGCGTAAGCTAGGATTAGGTAGCAGAATGATGGCCGCCATTGAGGGTATAGCTGCAGTACAAAATATCCCCAGAATCATTCTGGAGGTAAGGCCTTCAAATCTTGCTGCCGTCAATCTTTATCAAAAATTAGCTTACGAGCAAATTGGTCTTCGCAAAGCTTACTATCCAGCTGATGCCATTACAGGATCTCGCGAAGATGCTCTGGTTTTAGCAAAATCGATTAAGCTTGATATATGAGCAATACAAACGCTAGCTTTCTGAAAGAAATGGGAATCACTGCATGGCATAGCCGTGATTCATCTAGTCATCTAGAGATCTCTGAAACGCCTGTTGAGCAGATATCAAAACCAATTGACTTACCTGCAGTAGATATTCCCGCTCGTTACCAATGGTGCTTCTTTGGTGATCAAGTTCAAGGTGATGCGCAATTACTTTTTCAGAATATTACGCGCCTCTTGGAATTAGCCCCTCATGAATGGCTATGGGTAAATCCATCAGACAAGTCGGACCTTTTGAGTAAGATTAACCCCAATTTGCCGACCGTTGCGATTGCTTTTGGGGGACCAGCAGCTCAGAAGATTACCGGAGAGCGTGATTCATTACCTCAATTACGCGAGACTGTATTGTCTTTAAATGGCGAGGGCCTTGAAGACATTCCGGTACTAGCCACTTTCGATTTGCCACATCTGTTGAGTAGACCAAAAGATAAGGCCTTGCTTTGGCAAGATCTACTATTAGCTAAATCAGTGCTCTTGAATCTTTAAAAGAGAGACTGCAGTCTTTCAGTGCTTATGCTCACCGATGAGATGCATTGAATCATATTCCGCCTGATTTCTAGCATGGCGTTTAATGACTAGCCACATAATGGTACTGACTGTTATTCCAAAACCAATGATGACATATTGGATCGGTGCATCAAGCCAAATCAGTATGGAATAGACGAGCAGCATGGAGAGAACAGAAATATTTTCATTAAAGTTCTGAACGGCGATCGAGTGCCCAGCCGACATCAGAACATGGCCTCGATGTTGCAATAGAGCATTCATCGGTACCACAAAGTAACCAGCTAACCAGCCGACTAAAATCAGAAGAAAATAGGCAGGCAATAAATTGAGTGGGATTTCAAATTTGCCTACCATCATGATGGTGGTATTTGGCAACATGTCGCTGTTGTATATGGCCAAAATACAAACAATCAATCCCATCATCACACCACATGGCAGGACATTTAATGAATTACGTAAAGGAATGCGCGAGGCCGCCCAAACTGCACCACCTGCTACGCCAACCGCCGAAATAGCTTGCAAGATCGCACCTTGAGAGAGATTCATATTCAAAGCGACTTGAGCCCATTTAATCACGATGAACTGTAAGGTAGCGCCGGCACCCCAAAACAATGTGGTAACAGCTAAGGAGATTTGACCTAAGCGATCATTCCAAAGAGTCTTAAAGCAGATTGAGAAATCCTTGATCAACTCTATGGGATTCGTTTTCTGAGATACATAGCGCGCGCCAGTATCAGGGATTTTAAGATTAATCAGTGCTGCAATGACATAAATCATCATGATGATCATGACGGCAGATTCAGCAGGGGTATCAACGCCTGTTTCTAAAATAGGAATATCCAAAGACAAAAGACTTTGAGAAACGCTGCTACTAATGAGGACTCCCCCTAATACAGTACCTAAAATAATGGAACCCACTGTTAATCCTTCGATCCAACCATTGGCAGCAACTAATTTTTCAGGGGGAAGCAATTCTGTCAAAATTCCATACTTAGCAGGAGAGTAGGCAGCTGCACCAAGTCCAACAATGGCATAAGACAGTAAAGGGTGACTACCAAATAACATGGCGATGCAACCAACAAACTTGATAGTGTTTGTGATGAACATCACATTGCCTTTGGGACGGGAATCCGCAAAGGCACCAACAAACGCAGCTAGTAATACATAAGACAATACAAAGAACAATTTGAGCAATGGCGTCATCCAGGCCGGAGCGTTCAGCTGGACCAAGAGGGCAATAGCCGCTATTAGAAGAGCATTATCAGCAAGCGACGAAAAAAATTGCGCCGCCATAATGGTGTAAAAACTGCGGTTCATTCGTACAATCTAGTCATTAAAGTAATTAAAGCATGAAAGGAGGGGTAAAAATGGGTAGTCCAGCTGATTCTCTAATCAATAGACCAATTGTGGCATCTATTCACACCGATGCCTTCCGACACAATTTAAACAGAGTTCGCGAATTAGCGCCCGAAGCTAAGATTTGGTCCGTCATTAAGGCAAGGGCCTATGGCAACTGTTTTGATGCTGCAATTATCGGTTTAGCATCTACTGATGGCTTTGCCTTACTTGACATTGCAGATGCAAGCTGGCTTAGAGAACATGGCTGGAATGGCCGTATTTTGCTGTTAGAAGGCCTTTTTCATGAGAATGAATTAAAACTTGCTCAAGAATTGGGCTGTGATCTTGTGGTTCATTGCGAGGCCCAAGTTCAATGGCTGGAGCAATTTGAAGGTAAAGCCCATAAGCCCTTTAATGTCTTTTTGAAGATGAATTCCGGAATGAACCGCTTGGGATTTAAACCATCCAACTATCGAACTGCATTTCATCGCCTTCACAGTGCGGGATATCACATGCACCATATGACCCATTTTGCCAATGCTGATCAGGTTGATGAGCAACCATCAGTTGGCAATCAAATGGAGATTTTTAGTCAAGCGATTGATGGTCTAGAGGCTCCAACATCCTTAGCTAATTCTGCGGCTATTTTGTGGCACCGAAATGCACTGGGGGATTGGGTACGACCCGGCATCATGCTTTATGGCGCATCTCCTACTGGTAATTTTAGTGATATTAAGAATTCAAAATTAAATGCAGTAATGCATCTACATAGTGAAATTATCGATATTCAAGAGCTGGTAAAAGGTGATCGAATTGGTTATGGTGGTCGCTATTTAGCACCAGAAGCAATGAGGGTCGGAATAGTAGCCTGTGGCTATGCTGATGGCTATCCACGTCATGCTAAAGATGGGACACCTGTTTGGGTCTTTAATGCAAGAGATGATGGTAGCGGTCTAGTCTGCCCGATTGTTGGTCGCGTATCGATGGATATGTTAGCGATTGACCTTCGTCAAGCACCCAATGCAGCAATTGGAACGGTAGTCGAGTTATGGGGTGAAAAAGTGCCGGTGGATGATGTTGCGAAAATGAGCGGCACGATTGGTTATGAGTTACTGTGCGCAGTCGCACCCCGAGTGCCTGTTGTCATTAAATAATTATTGATTCCAAATTTGCCACCATTTACGCTCTTTTTTGCTACGCATGCCAGTCTGAAGCATAGGGCTGTCAGGAAAATTGAGTTTGAAAACTCGCGCTGTATCGTTACTTAACTCGACCATACCAAGTTTTTCATACGACTTATAAAGTATATAAAGAGCCTCTTCAACTGCGGGTGCGCGATCATAATCACGAATTGCTAGCTGAGCGCGATTAGCAGATGCTAAATAAGCGCCTCTTTGATAGTAAAAGCGAGCAACGATCACATCAGCTTCGGCTAAAGAGTTAACGATATAGCGCATCCGATCCAAGGCGTCTGGCGCATATTTGCTATTTGGGAAACGCTCCACTACAACCTTGAAGGACTCAAATGCATCTTTTGCTGCTTTTTGATCACGCTCACTGAGATCTTGACCAGTAAATCTACCCAACCATCCTAGATCATCATTAAATGTAATGAGCCCTTTAAGATAGTAGGCGTAATCTAAATTCTCATTACCCTGGTGTAATTTGATAAAGCGATCAATTGCAACCAAGGCTTGTGCTGTTTCTTGTGCCTTCCAGTAGCAATAAGCACCATTAATTTGTGCTTGCTGCGAATAAGGGCCAAAAGGAAACCTGGCCTCTAATTTTTCAAAATACTTGCCACATTTAGCAAAGTCAGCACTATTGAGCTTATCGATCGCCTCAGAATACAGCTTTGTTTCTGACCAAATATCAGTATCGTCTTTTTGACCATCGCTACCGGCACAAGCACTTAACAGCATGATCGCTAAAAAACTAATTAAAAATAGAGCATAAGAAGAGAAGCTAGCAGGTAAGGGGGATTTTGGCGGTACAGATTTCACAGTAAGCCTTACACTGGCGTCTGAAACTACGTTGGATATAACTAAAAGGCTTCTTAAGCGTGGCATTGCCGCAAACTCCTGATTCGAATCCCATTGATTATATCGATGATGAGGATTTTATTGCCCTAGAGATTTCCCATGATATGGCGGGAGAACGTCTAGATAAGGTCTTGGCGACTTTTTTGCCTGATTATTCTCGTAATCGACTAAAGACCTGGGTGGAGGCAGGGGCCGTAACGGTAGATGGAAAGGTAACAAAAGCTCGCTATTTACTTCATGGGGGAGAAAGCATTAAGGTTTTTCCACAAGATATGCCGGAGCAGTTTGCCTTTAATTCCGAGAATATTGCGCTAGATGTGATTTACGAAGATCCATCAATTATTGTGATCAATAAACCCCCTGGTTTAGTAGTTCATCCTGCTGCCGGGAATTGGACTGGTACCCTATTAAATGGCCTTTTGTTTCGCTATCCTGAACTTCAAAGCCTTCCTCGCGCCGGTATTGTTCATCGACTCGATAAAGATACTTCTGGGCTCATGGTGGTAGCAAGAACTTCTCAAGCACAAACTGCTCTGGTTAAACAACTACAAGAGAGGACTGTGGGTAGGCGATATTTGGCATTGGTATGGGGCAACCTACCGAGCCAAGGAAAAGTATTAGCAACAGTTGGGCGGGATCAACGCGATAGATTAAAGATGGCTGCTGGTAGCCCCCAAGGAAAGCCGGCCGCAACTGTATTTCGTCGCCTTGCTAAAGGATTGTTTAGTGATGCTTCATTGGCCTTAGTCGAGTGCCGATTGGAGACGGGCCGTACTCATCAAATTCGGGTGCATTTAGAGTCACTAGGTTTTCCACTGCTGGGAGACCCTATTTATCGGAAAAAAACCCCGGGTGCCGCAAAAACACTGCCATTAATTCGTCAAGCGCTACATGCTTATGCACTTACCTTAGAGCACCCTGCCACTCACGATGTTATAACCTGGTTTCAGTTGCCGCCAGAAGATTTGCTAGCGCTTTTGCCTTACGTTGCTTTGAGTAGCGAAGATTTGCCTAAGAAAGATGCGCTATTGGCATCTATTGCGAATGAGCGTCGTTGATGAACTTCATCAAGCTCGATTGGGACGCGCCCCCTCAAATTCATGTTTTGATGAGCACTCGTTTGGGAGGTGTCAGTCAGCCACCTTATGACACCTTCAATCTTGCAGAGCACGTGGGTGATAAACCAGAATATGTTGCTCAAAATCGTCATTTATTGCGAGCGTATCTTCCATCTGAGCCTTTATGGTTAAAACAAATTCACAGTTCAATTGTGAGTACTCCAGCCGAACGTTCAAGTCATCCTAATCTGCTAATAGTGGCTGATGGGGTAGTCACAACCAAGCCCGACGAAGTATTAGCCATCATGACTGCAGATTGCTTGCCAGTTCTATTTGCTGCTAATGATGGATCAGTTATTGGCGCAGCCCATGCTGGTTGGAGGGGTTTATCTTCAGGTGTGCTTGAAAATACAGTTGATGCAATGCTGTCACTAAGCCCACATTTGTCCAGCGCAGATTTATTGGCGTATATGGGTCCAGCAATTGGGCCAAGTTGCTATGAAGTAGGTGAGGATGTTTTTAAGACTTTTCAAGAATCCTCAATAAAACCAAATGGAAATGACTTTGTAGCTATACCAAATAAAAATGGAAAATATCTAGTCAATTTGTATTCTTTGGCAAAGGCTCGGTTAAAGCTTGTTGGCATTGATCGGGTTGATGGGGGAGGATCGTGCACCTATCTTGATCAAGAACGCTTTTTTTCATACCGTCGCAATGGCATAACAGGACGATTTGCATCCTTCATTTGGATTGCGAAATAGACAGATCCTGGGGTTCATTCGGGTTATTACTACATTTGCCCTTGGGCTAGGGTTATTGCGTATAACCCTATATTCCTGATCGATGGAAAATGTCTACTATTAATTTACGAGAATAATATGTTTGCAGGCATGAATCCAAGCGCTACCCCATCTCTGGCAGCGCACCATATGGCCCTCATTCCGCCAGATCGTTTGGCAGAAATTCAAAAAGAGTATTTCACTGAATTAGCACAGATTGCTACTAATCCTGAAGCGATAGAAGTTAAAGATCGGCGCTTTGCTGGTAAAGCTTGGCACTCATCATGGAGCAAGGTGATTGCGGCAACTTATCTTTTAAATTCCAAGCATTTAATGTCTTTGGCTAAGGCCGTTGAAACAGACGAAAAATCAAAGCAAAAGATTTTATTTACCACTGAGCAAATGATTGATGCTTTGTCGCCATCTAATTTCATTGCTACTAATCCTGAAGTCTTGGAAAGTATTATTAGCACTCAAGGACAGTCAATCCAAAAAGGTATTGTCAACTTATTAGGGGATATGAAAAAGGGTAAGGTCTCTCAAACTGATGAGAGTGCTTTTGAGGTTGGTAAAAATATCGCTACTACCGAAGGACATGTCGTTTTCCGTAATGACTTATTTGAGCTCATTCAATACACACCGCTGACCAAGCAAGTATTTGAACGACCTTATTTAATGGTGCCTCCTTGCATCAATAAATATTACATACTAGATTTACAGCCAGATAACTCAGTTGTGCGACATATGGTTGCTCAAGGGCACACGGTATTTTTAGTGTCTTGGAAAAATCCTGATGCATCAATGGCAAAAATCAGTTGGGATGATTATGTTGGCAAAGGTGTGATTAAGGCGATTGATGTTGTTAAAGAGATTGGTGATACCAAACAAATTAATATTCTTGGTTTTTGTGTTGGCGGAACACTAACTGCATCAGCTTTGGCGGTTCTGGCTGCTCGCAATGAACATCCTGCTGCGAGCCTTACTTTATTAACTACCTTACTTGATTTTGCCAATAGCGGCATCTTAGATGTCTTCATTGATGAAGGTATGGTCGAGATGCGTGAAAATTCTATTGGAGGTAAAGGTGGTAAGTTCGGCATGATGTCTGGGCTTGATCTGGGTAATACCTTTTCCTTCTTGCGTCCAAATGATCTTGTGTGGAATTATGTTGTTGAAAATTATCTAAAGGGTAATTCTCCGCCACCATTTGACCTTCTTTACTGGAATGGTGATTCCACGAATTTACCTGGCGCAATGTACTGCTGGTACTTAAGACATACCTATTTACAAAATGATTTAGTGAAGCCTGATAAGGTCAGTATTTGCGGAGAAAAAATCGATCTAGGTAAGATTCAATGTCCAGCATATGTGTATGCGTCTCAAGAAGATCATATTGTCCCATGGCAATCTGCTTATGAGTCAACACACTTACTAAAAGGTAAAAATCATTTTGTTTTAGGAGCCTCAGGTCACATAGCAGGCGTTATTAATCCACCTGCAAAAAATAAACGCTATTACTTTGAGAATAATCAGATCTCACCCACGGCACAAGAATGGCTAGAGGGCGCTAAACAAATCACAGGTAGCTGGTGGCCCAACTATACAAAATGGCTTGAGCAATTTGGTGGTCAACAGAAGCCTGCGAGCAAAATATTTGGTAATGCTAAGCACAAAAAGATGGAAGCTGCGCCTGGTATTTATGTAAAAGAAAAAGCAGATCTTGCAATTCAACAAACATAGTTATTAACGAAGGTTTTTAAAAGGGGAAAGTAATGTCTCAAAAAGTTGCATATGTTACTGGTGGTATGGGTGGAATCGGTACCTCTATTTGCCAGCGCCTTGCCAAAGATGGTTTTAAAGTTATTGCTGGCTGTGGCCCTAATTCTCCACGTAAGGATCGCTGGATTGGCGAGCAAAAGGTGTTGGGTTATGACTTTATCGCCTCTGAAGGAAATGTATCCGATTGGGATAGCACCGTTGAAGCGTTTAATAAGGTAAAGGCTGAAGTTGGTCGTGTAGACGTTTTAGTGAATAACGCCGGTATCACTCGTGACAGTGTTTTTCGCAAAATGACACCGGATGCTTGGAAGGCAGTGATTGATACAAATCTGAATTCCTTATTTAACGTCACCAAGCAAGTCATTGATGGAATGGTCGATAACAATTGGGGTCGAATCATCAATATCTCTTCTGTAAACGGTCAAAAAGGTCAGTTTGGACAGGCTAACTATTCCACTGCTAAGGCAGGCTTGCATGGATTTACGATGGCCCTAGCTCAGGAAGTAGCGACAAAAGGCGTTACTGTGAATACAGTTTCTCCTGGGTATATAGGCACAGATATGGTTAAAGCTATCCGAGAGGATGTCCTAGAGAAAATCGTTTCTGGAATCCCAGTTAAGCGTTTGGGTACTCCAGATGAAATTGGTTCAATTTGCTGCTGGATCGCTTCTGAGGATGGTGCCTATGCAACAGGCGCTGATTTCTCCTTAAATGGCGGTATTCATACTGGCTAATACTGCATTTGCAGATTTTAGAGTGATGCAACACGGCTTATTTACCTTTTGACCAAACTAGGGATAAACTATGCCGATGTTGCGTTGCAATACTAAGCAAGGAAAATGATGGCTACAAGAGCAAAGCGAGTAGGCGAAGAGCGACTCATAAAGAAATATCCTAACCGTCGTCTATATGACACTCAAACAAGTACGTATGTTACTTTGACGGACATAAAAGCCTTAGTAATGTCTAGTGAGGTCTTTAAGGTGGTTGATGCTAAGACTGAAGAGGATCTGACTCGCAATATTTTGCTGCAGATCATTTTGGAGGAGGAGGCCGGTGGATCGCCTGTTTTTTCCTCGCAAATGCTTTCTCAAATAATTCGTTTTTACGGAAACTCCATGCAAGGTTTGATGGGAAATTACTTAGAGAAGACAATGCAGTCTTTTGTGGACATTCATAACAAATTGGGTGATCAGACCAAAGGTCTAGGAGTAGGGAGCACCCCTGAGGCTTGGTCACAAATGCTCAATATTCAAAATCCATTGATGCAAAATTTGATGGGTAGCTACATGGACCAAAGCAAAGACTTATTTCTAAAGATGCAAGAGCAAATGCAGGGTTCACAAAATATGTTTGGTGGTTTTCCATTTACACCCAAGCCTGATAAAACTGAAAAAGAATAGTTGTGGCTGCAAAAATTGGTTTTGTATCCTTGGGTTGTCCAAAGGCATTGGTCGATTCAGAGCTGATTTTGACTCAGCTCAGCGCTGAAGGGTATGAGACAGCTAAAGACTACTCTGGTGCTGACTTAGTTGTTGTCAATACTTGTGGCTTTATTGACTCCGCTGTTGAGGAAAGTCTTGCTGCAATAGGTGAAGCTCTTACTGAAAATGGCAAGGTGATTGTGACGGGCTGTTTGGGCGCGCGTAAAAATCCAGATGGCAGTGACCTCATAAAAAGTATTCACCCTAAGGTACTGGCTGTTACAGGCCCCCACGCTACAAACGAGGTGATGCGCGCTATTCACTTGCATTTGCCTCAGCCGCATGATCCTTTTACTGATTTAGTGCCGCCTACTGGTATTAAGCTCACACCAAAACATTATGCCTATTTGAAAATTTCAGAGGGCTGTAATCATCGTTGTACATTCTGCATCATTCCGAGTATGCGCGGAGATCTAGTGTCTAGGCCAATTGGTGAAGTTTTGCTAGAAGCCACCCGCCTGTTTGAATCTGGCGTCAAAGAACTCTTAGTAGTCTCGCAAGATACCAGCGCTTATGGAGTTGACATTCAATATCGCACTGGTTTTTGGGATGGTAAACCAGTCAAAACCAGAATGTTTGATTTGGTTAATGCATTAAATCAAATAGCTCGCAAGCACCAAGCTTGGGTAAGGCTTCATTATGTATATCCATACCCTCATGTAGATGACATCTTGCCGTTGATGGCAGAGTTCTCAGAGCACGGTTATGGCGTCCTACCTTACCTTGATATACCACTGCAGCACGCGCACCCCGATGTTCTTAAGCGAATGAAGCGTCCCGCTAGTGGTGAAAAGAATTTAGAGCGCATTTTGGCATGGCGAGCAGCGTGTCCAAACTTAGTGATTCGCAGTACCTTTATTGCAGGCTTTCCTGGTGAAACCGAGTCAGAGTTTGTGTACTTGTTGGATTTTTTAGATGAAGCTCAAATTGATAGAGCTGGATGCTTTGCTTATTCACCCGTAGATGGTGCATTAGCTAATCAATTAGACAATCCTATTCCTGAGCAAATTCGTGAGGAGCGTAGAGCTCGATTTATGGCTAAGGCAGAACAAATTTCTATTCAGCGCCTTGCTAAGAAAGTTGGTAAACGTATCCAAGTATTGATTGATCGAGTAGATGATTCAGGTGGAATTGGTCGCAGTATAGGAGATGCCCCGGAAATTGATGGCTTGGTCAGGGTATTACCACCCAGTAAACCTTCCAAGCGATATAGGGCCGGAGAAATCATTCGGGCCACAGTGATTAGCTCCCAAGGGCATGATCTAATAGCCGAAACTTGAAGATTACTATTTAATATTGTTTTGATGTATTTAAAATGTGTAATAAAGCCTAATTTTAGGCATAGCTAAGGGGATTGATATGAGTCGTGATGTCGTTGTATTAAGCGCAGTTCGTTCCGCAATTGGTACTTTTAATGGTTCCCTCAGTAGTTTTGAGCCATCAGAACTTGGTGGGATCGTCATGAAAGAGGCGGTTGCTCGCTCTGGTGTAGATCCTGCATTAATTAATTACATCACCGTTGGTAATACCATTCCAACTGATAGCCGTTATGCCTATGTGGCACGGGTAGCATCTATTCAGGCAGGTTTACCAATGGAATCTGTGGCGATGTCTTTAAATCGTCTCTGTAGCTCAGGCCTTCAGGCAATCGTTACTACAGCCCAACAAATTATGTTGGGTGATTGTAATTACGGTATTGGTGGCGGTGTTGAAGTGATGTCTCGCGGTATGTATGGCTCCCCAGCAATGCGAAGTGGTGCACGCATGGGTGATACCAAAATGCTCGACCTGATGGTTGCCGTTCTAACAGATCCATTTGGCGTTGGCCATATGGGAGTCACTGCTGAAAATCTGGTAGAAAAATGGAAATTAACTCGTGAAGAGCAAGATGCATTTGCGATGGAATCGCACCGCCGGGCTGCACATGCAATTAAAGAGGGTCGCTTCAAATCCCAAATTGTACCGATTACTATTAAATCCCGTAAAGGTGATGTCGTATTCGATACCGATGAGCATTGCAAGCCAGAAACCACCATGGAAACCCTTGGCAAGATGAAAGCAGTTTTCAAAAAAGAGGGCGGTAGCGTTACAGCAGGAAATGCATCAGGTATTAACGATGGCGCTGCATTCTTTGTGCTTGCAGATGCAGAGACCGCTAAAAAAGCTGGTCATAAGCCAATTGCTCGCTTAGTGTCTTATGCGGTGGCAGGTGTTCCTAATCACATCATGGGTGAAGGTCCTATTCCAGCAACTAAGCTTGCCCTTGAGCGCGCCGGCCTCAAGCTTGATCAAATGGATGTCATTGAATCGAACGAGGCTTTTGCAGCTCAAGCACTTGCAGTAAGCAAAGGGCTAGGATTAGATCCTGCAAAAACAAACGTCAATGGCGGCGCTATTGCTTTAGGCCACCCAATTGGATGCTCTGGTGCAGCTATCGCTACAAAAGCCATCCACGAGTTACAACGTGTTCAAGGAAAGTACGCCTTAGTAACTATGTGCATTGGTGGCGGCCAAGGAATTGCCGCTATATTTGAGCGTATGTGAACTAAATTACGCTGATTATTGAGAGCAGCATCTTAAGTCATCAGCAGTAAAGCAGCATCTAAGCCGACATGGTCAAAAGCCGCGTCGGCTTTTTCTTTGACAACAGGTTTTGATCTGTAAGCAATGCTGATACCCGAACCATTCATCATGATGAGATCGTTAGCGCCATCTCCCATGGTGATTGAATTGATCTTAGTACAACCCAGCGCATTACAGGCCTCGTCTAAATAGGCTGCTTTGGCTAAGCCATCCACAATCTCTCCTAGAACCAAACCAGTCAGCTTGCCGTCAATGATTTCTAGAGTATTGGCTTGGGTTTGTTTGATCCCAAACTGCTGGCCTAGTTTTTCTGTAAAGAAAGTAAAACCCCCGGAAACCAGCAATGTATGAACAGCACGTTCATGCGCACTGGCCAAGAGCTCTGTCGCTCCAAGATTTGGTCTTAATCTCTCGCGATAAACAGCCTCTAAGCAATCTACAGATACACCTTCTAATAAAGCAACTCGCCTTCGCAAGCTTTCTTTAAAGTCTTTGATTTCACCGCGCATAGTAGCTTCTGTAATTTGGGCTACAGCCCCTTTTTTACCAGCGAAATCAGCGATTTCATCAATACATTCAATATTAATTAAAGTCGAGTCCATATCCATTGCCAAAATACGGATTGAATGAGATGAATATTCAGGCTTTAGAAAACATAAGTCGGTATTAAATTGACTGGCAATAGAGCGGAGTAATTCTCGCTGTTGTGAATCTAGTTGTTGATTACAAGACCACCGCTCCGAATGATAGCTACCATTGAATATTGGGCTATCCTCAGTATGTAAATTTATAGCAAATATGAGAGCTTTTTCCTTTAGCTCAAAAATCAATTTTTGGGCAATTGGTTCACGGGAAATGGCGATCAGTGTTTGAAAGGACATGGCATCAATATTAATGGTGATTCATTACTCAATCTGAGCAGTAGTGAGCATGGCTGATTCATTTAGGCGGCGCAAGACCTTTCGAATAGCTTCTAAGCGTTGCTCGAGCCTATCAAATTCACGATCTTTTTGAGGAAGTATCTTTAATTTGTCCTGCCCGTTTAGCAAAATATGCTTTGAGCTCTGAATTAGCTGAATAATCTTCATGGGATCAATCGGTGGATTTGGTATAAATTGAATCTGAATAGAGGCTGGGAAGGCGTCAATCTTTTTGATACCAAAGCCTGTCATTTCTAAGCGTAGACGGTGGGTTTCATAGAATGATTTAGCTTGATCTGGTAGGCCCCCAAAGCGATCAACTAGCTCTTCTCGTAAGCCCATTAGTTCTGAAAAGTCATGCGTTCCTGCAAAGCGTTTATACAGGGAGAGACGCTCATGCACATCAGGACAGTAATCACTCGGTAGAAGGGCAGGTACGCCCAGATTAACATCTGTGGTAGCTTGTAGGGGTGCTAGAAGATCAGGCTCTTTACCGCTGCGCAAGGACTTCACGGCTCGGTTCAGCATCTCGGTATACAACTGATAACCAATTTCATGAATTTCGCCTGATTGCTTGTCACCCAACACTTCGCCCGCACCACGGATCTCAAGGTCATGCATTGCCAGATAGAATCCAGAACCTAATTCCTCCATTGCCTGAATAGCATTGAGGCGTAATTGAGCCTGTTTGCTCAGTGCCTCAGGATCTGGAACTAAAAGGTAGGCATAGGCTTGATGATGAGAGCGACCAACACGACCCCTTAATTGATGTAATTGGGCTAAGCCAAATTTATCAGCACGATGCATGATGATGGTATTGGCAGTAGGCACATCAATGCCGGTCTCAATAATGGTAGTGCACAGCAAAATATTAGTGCGCTGCGTTACAAACTCACGCATCACCGATTCCAACTCCCGTTCCTGCATTTGACCATGAGCAACGCTAATACTTGCCTCTGGAATCAGTTCTTGTAGGGCCAGTTTACGATTTTGAATGGTTTCCACTTCATTGTGTAAAAAGTAAACCTGTCCGCCACGTTTAATTTCACGCAGTACCGCTTCCCTGATGATGCTGTCACCTTCACGACGCACAAAAGTTTTAATCGCAAGTCGTTTCTGTGGAGCGGTTGCAATGATAGAGAATTCTCTTAGGCCTTCCATAGCCATACCCAGCGTTCGTGGAATAGGCGTTGCAGTTAAGGTTAGGATATCCACTTCTGCCCGGAGTGCTTTGAGGGCATCCTTTTGTCTAACTCCAAAGCGATGTTCTTCATCGACAATGACTAAACCCAAATTAGCAAATTTAGTCTCTTTTGAAAGTAATTTATGGGTGCCAATGATGATGTCAGCCTCACCTTTAGTAATAGCTTCTAATGCTGCATTAATCTCTTTGCTTGTTTTAAAGCGAGAAAGCTCAACGATGCGCACAGGCCAATCTGCAAAGCGATCCTTCCAAGTAGCTACGTGTTGTTCGGCCAATAAAGTAGTCGGCGCCAGTATGGCAACTTGCTTGCCGCCCATGACTGCTACAAAGCTAGCTCGTAAGGCCACTTCAGTTTTGCCAAAACCAACATCCCCACATACCAGACGGTCCATTGGACTGCCACTAGTCATATCACCAATGACTGCAGCAATTGCATTGGCTTGATCCGGAGTCTCTTCAAAGCCAAAACTTTCAGAAAATGCAGCGTAATCATGGGCTGAAAACTCAAAAGCATGACCTTTGCGAATAGCTCTTGCCGCATACAAACTCAGTAGTTCAGCGGCAGTATCCCGGATTTGTTGTGCAGCCTTACGCTTGGCTTTATCCCATTGCCCCGAACCTAATTGATGTAAAGGCGCGGAATCTGGGTCAGAACCGGCATAACGTGTAACCATTTGTAATTGTTGAACAGGAACATATAGAGTCGCTTGCCCTGCATATTGGAGATGCAAAAATTCTTCAAAAATGGGCTCATCCTTAGGGGCTGCTATGTTCAGCAATACAAGCCCTTGATAGCGACCTATTCCATGTTCGGCATGAACCACAGGATCACCGATCTTGAGCTCTGATAAATCTTTAAAAAGCATATCTGGATCAACTTGCTCAGATCCTTTGCCTTTACGCCTTTGTCTTGCGGTAGTGGTAAATAATTCTGCTTCTGTTAAAACGATTAAATGTTGTTCAGGCCATGAAAATCCATTTAACAGCGGACCAATGACTAGCCCGAAGGGATTATTACTCTTAATAAAATCCGCAATGCCCTCATAGCTTTCAGGCTTTAGGGGGTATAAAGTATTTCCGTTTGGCCCTGAAACTAAATTGCTTTCTTCTAATAGTTGACGAATCGACTCCTTTCGTCCAGCGCTATCTGCGCAAATGAGTATGCGCACATTTTCCGATGACACCAAGACTCTGAGTTTTGCAAGCGGATCTGCGTCACGTCGATGAACCGCAATATCTGGTACTGGCAAGAACTGAACTTGATCTGTTGATTGATGTTCAAGAGTAATTCGTGCATGGGGCTTTGAAGATGCAAAGAATTCATCTACATCTAAAAATAGTTCCTTAGGGGGTAGGATCGGTCGATCAAGATCATGCTTTAAAAATTCATAACGTGTCTGCGTATCTTTCCAAAAACTACGGATTGTTTCTTCAATAGCTCCGGTATTCCATATCCATACTGGATCTCCTGAACGAGGAAAGTAATCAAATAAATTTGACTGCTCTTCAAAAAACATCGGCAGATAAGATTCAATTCCTGCGCTTGGAATACCCAAATTAGCATCTTTATAAATTGAGCATCTAGTTGGGTCACCTTCAAAGACTTCACGCCATTTGCTTCTAAAGGAAGTTCGCGAGGTATCATCAAATGGAAATTCATGTCCGGGTAGTAAACGGACTTCTTTGACAGGGTAGAGACTGCGTTGAGTATCTGGATCAAATGCTCGAATTTGTTCAATTTCATCCCCAAATAAATCCAAGCGATAAGGAAGACTTGAGCCCATCGGGTATAAGTCAATTAATCCACCGCGAATACTATATTCTCCGGGACGCATTACTGCACTTACTGGATCATAACCAGCTTGTTGAAGCTGTAGTTTTAATGAAGCCTCATTCAGTTTGTCACCTTGTTTAAAGAAAAAGGTATGGCCAGATAAAAAATGAGGTGGGCCCAGTCTTTGTAAAGCTGTAGTGATTGGAACTAAAACAATATCGCGACTTCCATTCAATAACTCATACAGGGTCGCTAAACGCTCTGAGACTAAATCCTGGTGCGGTGAAAAATGATCGTAAGGCAGAATTTCCCAGTCAGGTAAAAGCAGAGTTTTTAATTGAGGGGCAAAAGCAGGTATTTCCTCAAGTAATCTTTGCGCCTCTTGAGCTTGAGCACAAAAGATGACCATTACTGAAAATTGACTTCGGTACTGAAGGGCAGATTGAGCAATAAGAGCTGAATCTGCTGACCCAATGAGGCCAGAAAAGGTAAAGCGCTGCCCAGCCCGTGGAGCGGGTATGGGGGGCGCTAGATTTAATCCATCAGACATCTACGCTCATTATAGAATCAGGTATGAGCTCTGCAAATCAACCATACAGAAAATGTCATGCGCTAATCCCTACGGCGGGATCAGGCCTGCGCCTTGGGGGTGAGCTCCCTAAGCAATTTCAGCAATTAGCTGGTCAACCCATGCTGGCATACGCTGTTGAGGCATTTTTGCAGTGTCCGAATATTGCATCAATTTGGGTTGGAATCAATCCAGTATTTGCAGATCATCCGATCTTAAAAAGCTTTACTAATGGCGGTAAACCCATTCAATTCCTGCCTTCAGGTGGAGTAACGCGTCAAGAAACTGTCCGCAATACATTGGCGGCTATGCTTGAGTCAGGTATTAATGGAAATGATTGGGTATTGGTCCATGATGCAGCTAGGCCTGGCATTACCCCAGATTTAATTAAAAAGTTGATTGCTGCTGTGGGAGCAAGAAGCAAAGGTGGCCTTCTGGCAATCCCTTTAGCTGACACCTTGAAGCAGGCTGATTTAGATTCTGTGATTGCAGGCAATATTCCACATTCAGAAAAGACCATTCCACGTCAGCATTTATGGCAAGCTCAGACTCCACAGATGTTTGCTGTTAATGATTTGTATGAGGCCCTAGTCAATGGCATTCGACTAGAAGCTGATATTACAGATGAGGCGAGCGCAATGGAGTTAGCAGGTTTTCAGCCTTTATTAATAGAGGGTGCAACCCGTAATTTCAAAGTAACCCATCCTGCAGATTGGGATTTAATGCAATTACTACTCCAGCCAACCAAATAATGATGATGATCACAATATGACTCAAGGCGCTCAACATATTCCACAGTTTCGTATTGGCCAAGGTTATGACGTACACGCCCTAATAGAAGGTCGCAATCTTATTTTAGGCGGTGTACATATTCCTTATGACAAAGGATTGTTGGGGCACTCAGATGCAGATGTATTGCTGCATGCTTTCACTGATGCCTTATTAGGTGCAGCCGGTTTAAATGATATTGGTCAATTATTTCCTGATACCGATCCACAATTTAAAGATATGGATAGCAGAATCTTACTTCGTGCCGCTTTACAGAAGGTCCAAGCTGCGGGCTTTCATATTGGAAATGTGGATGCCACTATTATTTGCCAAAAACCTAAATTAGCCGAATTTTTGCCTGAAATGGTCCGTAATATTGCTGGTGATTTAGGCGTAACTCCAAGTCATGTCAATCTCAAAGCTAAGACTAATGAATCGCTTGGTCATTTAGGCAGAGGAGAGGGCATTGCAGTCCATGCCGTAGCCTTACTCTATAAAGCCTAATAAATGAGCAAACCTGACTTTTTATCCATATTGGGCTTAGCCCACAGCCTACGAGATCCTCTAAACCCCCAAGCAATGTAGAATTACGGTCTTTAGAGTGAAGTTTAGGCTTGGCAGTGTTAGCGGATATTCGCGAGGATGGCGAAATTGGTAGACGCACCAGGTTTAGGTCCTGACGCCAGAAATGGTGTGGGGGTTCGAGTCCCCCTCCTCGCACCAAAAGATTACTACTTGGCCTGGACTTCACATAACCTGATCTTTAATTAAGAGACGAGAATGGCTGTGCAAATAGAAAACTTAGGTTCCTTGGAACGCAAAATGACTTTGGAATTCGCTCGCGCCGATTTGGCAAAAGCACGTGAAACTCGCTTATCAAAAATGGGCAAGACCATGAAAATTGCGGGCTTTCGCCCAGGCAAAGTTCCCAAGAACATAGTTGAAAAACAGCATGGCATGCAAGTTGATTTTGAACTTCAATTTGATAAGGCCGCGGAGCTCTTCTATGAAGAAAGTAAAAAAGAAGGATTAGCGCTTGCTGGTCAACCTCGTCTTGAACCCAAAAGTGAGCTTAATGCTGACAAGGTTGTATTTGATGCTTTCTTTGAAGTATTACCAGAGGTTAAGATTGGCGATTTTTCAAAGGCAGAAGTCAGCAAATACACTACAGAAATTGGCGATGCTGAAATAGATCGCGCTATCGATGTCTTGCGTAAACAGCATGTACATTACCATCCACGTGGCCAAGCCGGTGACCATGGCGATGGCGGTGCTAATACGGCAGCTCAAGCTGGTGATCAGGTTGTTATTGACTTCGTTGGCAAAATTGATGGTGTCGAGTTTGCAGGTGGTAAGGCTGAAAATTTCGAGTATGTTTTGGGTGAAGGTCGAATGCTTCCAGAATTTGAGTCAGCAACCCTGGGCTTAAAAGCAGGTGACAGTAAATCATTTCCGTTAAGTTTTCCAGCTGATTACCACGGTAAAGATGTTGCTGGAAAAACAGCTGAGTTCATAATCTCTATTAAGTCAGTAAATTGGCCTCATATGCCAGTCGTTGATGATGCATTCGCTTTATCAATGGGGGTTACCGATGGTGGTGTTACTAAAATGCGTGCAGAAGTCAAAGAAAATCTTGATCGTGAAGTGAATAGACGTATCACTTCATTATTGAAAGGTGAAGTGATGGATAAGCTCAATTTCTTATGTGAGTTAGATGTACCGAGATCCTTAGTCACTTCAGAGCAAGAGCGTTTAGTGGAGGGCGCGCGCCAGGATCTCATGCAACGTGGTGTTCCGAATGCTAAAGATGCCCCAATTCCGGTAGAAATATTTGCAGATCAAGCTCTAAAGCGCGTTCGTTTAGGCCTCATTTTGAGTGAATTGGTCAAGAAGCAAAACTTATCTGCTACTGCAGATCAGATTAAAGCTGAAATTGATGAACAAGCTGCTACCTATGAAGATCCTAAAGAGGTTGTTCGTTGGTTCTATAGTAACCCAAGCCGTCTTAAGGACATCGAAAATCTAGTTCTTGAAGATAATGTCATTAAGTACTTCACATCACTTGCTAAAGTTACCGATAAAGCCGTAAGCTTTGAAGAATTAAGCAAACTTAACTAAATTTATTTAGTTGCTATCCATTACTCTTAAAGGGCTTTCATCATGAATCGTTTTCAATCTGAAAATTTAGAACCTCAGGCTTTAGGTTTGGTTCCGATGGTGATTGAAACCTCTGGAAGAGGTGAGCGTGCATATGATATTTACTCTCGCTTATTAAGAGAGCGGGTGGTCTTCTTAGTTGGCGAAGTAAATGATCAGACGGCTAACCTAGTGATCGCGCAGTTGTTATTCCTCGAGAGTGAAAATCCAGATAAAGAAATTTCTTTGTACATCAACTCTCCTGGAGGATCAGTATCTGCTGGCCTAGCAATTTATGACACCATGCAATTTATTAAACCTCATGTCAGTACCTTATGCATGGGTATGGCTGCTAGTATGGGGGCATTTTTATTGTGTGCAGGCGAAAAAGGCAAGCGTTACGCACTTCCTAATTCACGTGTAATGATTCATCAACCCTTGGGCGGTGCTCGTGGTCAAGCATCCGATATTGAAATTCAAGCAAGAGAAATTCTCTATCTGCGGGAAAGATTAAATCAGATCTTGGCTGATCGTACAGGTCAAACAATTGAAACGATTGCAAAAGATACGGATCGCGATAATTTCATGTCAGCTGAGCAAGCCCGCGAATATGGCCTGATCGATAAAGTCATCGATAAGCGCCCTTAATTCACATCAGAAACTTAGGCAAAATACTTGAGCGATATCAACTCTACTAGTACGACAGAAAAAGTGTTGTATTGCTCCTTTTGTGGAAAAAGCCAGCACGAGGTCAAGAAGTTAATTGCAGGTCCCTCTGTGTTTATCTGCGATGAATGCATTGATTTATGTACCGATATCATCCAAGAAGAAATAGCTAAGCTTCCTAAAGAATCAGGGACTGAATCCCTACCAACCCCACATCAGATTCGTGAAAATCTAGACCAGTATGTGATTGGCCAAGATCATGCCAAGAAGACTTTGGCTGTTGCGGTATATAACCACTACAAGCGTTTGCAATATTTACCTAAGCCTAAAAAGGAAAAGTTAGATAAAGACGGCAAGCCAGTAGAGGGTAGCGATAAAAAAGAATCGAAATTACCTGCTAAAGCAATGGTAGATGGTGTTGAGTTGGCTAAAAGTAATATTTTATTGATCGGACCTACTGGCTCAGGAAAAACATTACTAGCGCAAACCTTGGCTCGCATGCTGGATGTCCCTTTTGTAATGGCTGATGCCACTACGCTAACTGAAGCTGGCTATGTTGGTGAGGATGTTGAAAATATTATTCAAAAGCTTTTACAAGCTTGTGACTATAACGTTGAAAAAGCACAGCGTGGCATAGTGTATATCGATGAGATCGATAAAATTTCTCGTAAATCGGATAATCCATCAATTACCCGAGATGTCTCGGGTGAAGGGGTACAACAAGCTTTGTTAAAGCTTGTTGAGGGTACGATGGCCTCTGTTCCTCCGCAAGGTGGGCGCAAGCATCCCAATCAAGATTTCTTACAAGTGGATACCACCAACATTCTATTTATTTGCGGTGGTGCATTTGATGGCCTCGAGAAAGTGATTCAACAACGTACTGCAAAAACGGGCATTGGATTTAACGCTGCTGTACCCGGTAAAGACGATCGTGGTATCAGCGACCTTTTGATAGAAGTTGAACCAGAAGATCTCATTAAGTTTGGCCTGATCCCAGAATTAATTGGTCGCTTACCTGTAGTAGCAACATTAGTCCAATTAGATGAGTCAGCCCTGATTCAGATTCTGACTGAACCCAAAAATGCCTTAGTTAAACAATATCAGGCACTTCTAACAATGGAAGGCTCTGAGCTTGAAGTTCGTCTCGAGGCCCTGTCTGCTATCGCCAAAAAAGCGATAGCTCGCAAAACCGGTGCTCGCGGTCTACGTTCTATTCTTGAGGGATCCTTAATGGACGTAATGTACGATTTGCCATCTTTGAAGAATGTCCAGAAGGTGGTGATCGACGAATCTAGCATTGCTGAGGGTGGCAAGCTCTTACTGGTCTACAAGCAAGATCTAGAACAGCCAGATTTGAGCAAAAAAGCCTAGTTACTTAGGGTTTTCTCTCTTTTCTTGCTACTTTTAACCCTTTTTTGCACTTTTTTCCCTTGAATTTTCCAAAGTGCTACCCATATAGGTAGTATGCTACTTAAGAATAATGTCTCTATTTAGTAGCTATTGAATCTGATAGCACTAGAGAAAGACACTTGAGAATAGATTACTTTGGAGGATTCGCCCTATGCCTGGCCACTTATTACTACCCTCTGAACCAATTCAACTACCTTTGCTCCCATTAAGGGATGTAGTTGTTTTTCCCCATATGGTGATTCCCCTTTTTGTAGGGCGACCAAAATCCATTAAGGCTCTAGAGGCAGCCATGGAAACTGGCAAAAATGTCCTTTTGGTAGCCCAGAAAGCTGCGGCGAAAGATGAGCCCGTCATTGAAGATCTGTATGAAGTTGGCTGCATCGCCAATATTTTGCAAATGCTTAAATTGCCAGATGGCACTGTGAAGGTGCTGGTTGAAGGCGTACAACGTGCTGAAGTAAGTCAAATTGAAGATAGCATGGGCTACTTCAACTGCGAAGCGACTCCCACAGCTATGGATGGGATTGATGCACACGAGACCGAAGCACTTCGGCGCGCCATCATGGCTCAGTTTGATCAGTACGTAAAGCTGAACAAAAAAGTTCCCCAAGAAATATTGTCTTCCTTGGGCGGCATCGATGATCCAAGTCGTCTAGCCGATACTATTTGTGCACATTTGCCTGTCAAGCTTGAGCAAAAGCAACGTCTTCTAGAAATGGTGGATGTTGTGCAGCGTTTAGAAAGCCTGCTAGCAGATCTAGAAAGTGAAATCGATATTCTGCAAGTAGAAAAGCGTATTCGTGGCCGTGTTAAACGCCAGATGGAAAAGAGTCAACGCGAGTACTACCTCAATGAACAAGTGAAGGCTATTCAGAAAGAGCTAGGAGAGGGTGAAGAGGGAGCCGACCTAGAAGAATTAGAAAAACGCATCAAAGCTGCCCGTATGCCTAAAGAGGCAAACAAGAAGGCGGAGTCTGAGCTCAAAAAGCTAAAGTTAATGTCGCCTATGTCTGCAGAAGCAACAGTAATTCGTAACTTCATCGATACCTTAGTGAATCTTCCTTGGAAGAAAAAAACAAAAATCAACAATGACCTTACTAATGCAGAAATGGTATTAGATGAAGATCACTACGGACTAGATAAGGTGAAAGAACGTATTTTGGAATATCTTGCGGTTCAACAAAGAGTTGATCGCGTTAAGGCGCCGATCTTGTGTTTAGTTGGACCTCCAGGAGTTGGTAAAACTTCTTTAGGTCAATCTATTGCACGCGCTACTAATCGAAAGTTCGTTCGTATGGCCTTAGGTGGTGTCCGTGATGAGTCTGAGATTCGTGGACATCGTCGAACCTATATTGGTTCTATGCCTGGCAAGATTTTATCTAGTTTGACCAAGGTAGGGGTTCGTAATCCACTTTTTCTATTAGATGAAGTCGATAAAATGGGGATGGATTTTCGGGGCGATCCAGCGAGCGCATTGCTTGAGGTTTTAGATCCAGAGCAGAATCACACTTTCCAAGATCATTATGTTGAGGTTGATTTTGATCTTTCCGATGTCATGTTCGTAGCAACATCGAATTCATTAAACATCCCTGGGCCGCTACTTGATCGTTTGGAGATTATTCGTCTAGCTGGATATACGGAGGATGAAAAGACAAGCATCGCAGTCAATTACCTTATCCCCAAGCAAATTAAAAATAATGGTTTGAAAAAAGATGAGCTGAAAATTGAAGAAAGCGCAGTTCGAAATATAATTCGTTATTACACGCGAGAAGCAGGTGTCCGCTCATTAGAGCGTGAGCTCAGTAAAATCTGCCGGAAGGTAGTTAAGCTATTACTTCTCAAGAAAGAAGCTGCGCCAATCGTAGTCAATGCCGATAATTTGGAAAAATTTCTCTCTGTTCGTATGTATGACTTTGGATTGGCTGCCAAAGAGAATCAAGTGGGTCAGGTAACAGGACTTGCTTGGACAGAGGTCGGTGGTGATCTTTTAACTATTGAAGCTGCTACGATGGCAGGAAAAGGTGTTATTACTCGAACTGGCTCAATTGGTGATGTGATGAAAGAATCTGTTGAGGCTGCTCGGACTGTAGTTCGCTCTAGAGCAAGACGTCTTGGAATTTCGGATGAATCCTTTGAAAAGAAAGATATTCATATTCACTTCCCTGATGGCGCAACTCCCAAGGATGGTCCATCAGCAGGTATTGCCATTACAACTGCGCTTGTTTCGGTATTCACTGGAATACCCATTCGCTCAGATGTAGCGATGACCGGGGAAATTACTCTACGTGGGGAAGTATTGCCTATCGGCGGCCTAAAAGAAAAACTCCTGGCTGCACATCGAGGTGGCATCAAATTAGCCTTAATTCCTGAAGAAAATGTCAAAGATTTAATTGATATACCGGATAACGTGAAGAACGCAATTGAAATCATTCCGGTACGCTGGATAGACAAAGTTTTAGAGCTCTCATTGGAGCGTATGCCTGAGGCTTTGCCTGACCCAAGCCCTGAAGAATTGGCTAAAAAGGCTGCTGAGGCAAGTAAAGCTTGCGAGAAGGTTTCTTCAGGAGATGTTCTTAAGCACTAATAGAGTGAGGGGTGCTGATCCTGCTGCCGTGAATTTCTGTGGAAATACGATCAGAAATCTCTCTCTTTAGTGTGGGTAGGTTACAATTTGGGCTGTATTAAATTGGGGCGCTTAGCTCAGATGGTAGAGCGTCTGCCTTACACGCAGAATGTCGGCGGTTCGATCCCGTCAGCGCCCACCAAATTTCTAGTTTTATCTTGGCTTTTTAAGGTATCCCAACCTTGATACTCTTGTGCCTAGTAAACTAATGTCATTCATTATTTTGACTAGCGAACCACTACATGTTTGATACTATCCGCAGGCACCAAAGATTAATGCAATTTGCACTAATGCTGGTCATCGTTCCTTCTTTTGCTTTTTTCGGTATTTCTAGTTACTCAGGATTCTTGGATAAAGAAACTGACTTGGTGAAGGTTAACGGTAAGCCAATTACCGCTCAAGAAGTAGAGGTGAGCGCAAAACGCCAAGCTGAACGTGCTGGTGGCAACCTTCAAATTTCCCAAAGTTTGCAATTTCGTCAGGCAGTATTGAGTGAGCTTTTGCAACAAAGAATCTTAGGTTTCGCTGTCACGGATTTACAGATTCAAGTTAGTAAAGAGACCTTAATTAAAAGTCTTCAAAATATTCCCCAAATCAAAGCTCTCTACAAACCTGATGGAAGTTTTGATGATGTACGCTTCAAGCAGCTCTTAACGAATAATGGCCTCAATGAAGAGCAGTTCTATGCGAGCCAGGCTTTTGACTTAAAGATTAATCAACTTTTAAATTCGGTTGCAAGAACGGAGTTAACCTCCCCAAAAATAGCTGGAATTATTTCTACGCTTTATGAAACAGAGCGTCAGGTTCAAACCTTACAGTTTGATGCGAAGGATTACTTATCTAAGGTAAATCCTAGTCAAGAAGAGCTGCAATCTTTCTATGAGGCTAATGCGAAGCTCTTTGTGACCTCAGAATTAATAGATGTTGAATACATCGTTTTGAGAGCAGATCCCAAGGAAGACGCCAAAGCTTTTAGTGAAAAAGCAGATCAGTTTGCTAATCTGACATATGACCAGTCAGATAGCCTTAAACCAACAGCAGATAAATTGAGATTAAGTATTCAGAGTCAGAAGGGATTGACTCGCAGCGGAATCAGTTCTTTAACTAAAGACCATCCTCTGGCTAGCTCCAAAGTTGTGCAATCTCTATTTGCTGATGAAGCCCTTAAGAATAAACGCAATATCGAAGCAGTCCAGATTACGCCAGGCGTCTTTGTATCCGCCAGGGTAGTAACATTTCATCCAGCGCAAACACTCCCCTATAAGGATGTTGCTACAGAAGTTAAACGTCAAGTTAGCCAACGCTCTGCCGAAAAGTTGGCTATCACAGCAGCTTCAGAGCGTTTTGCAACGCTACAAAAAGACCCAAAGATCAGTACTGGTTTTGCTAGCCCTATTTGGGTATCACGCAATAAACCATCTAATCTATTAGGGCCTGCCTTAGATGATGTGATGTCTATTAATCCTGATAAATTGCCCGCAGTAGTTTCGGTATCTAATCCTGGTGTTGGAACTACCTTATATCGGATTAATCAAGTCCGTCAGCCGCCCAGTGGTGATGCCAGAGTATATAAAGCACAGGCCACACAGATACAGTCACTTACAGCCCAATCAGAGTTTGCGGGATTCATGTCCTATTGGCGTGAGTCTGCTAATGTGAAGATCATCAATCCTCTTAAACCAGCCAATACAGGCACTGGCAGTTAACTGCAATTGATTCACTTACTCTTTAGTAAGTTCTGGTAAGGGCTCATGGCATCCCAGACATTCCTAAACAAGAATGTCTGTGCCTTTTCATTAGGATGAATATTGTCTGTTTGAAAGTATTCTTTTTGAGAGGCAATATCTTTTAAAAAGAATGGTAACAATTCAATACCTTCTTGATTTGCTAGTTTCGGATACATTGCTTTAAATCGATTTGTATAATCTTGCCCATAATTGGGCGGTATCTGAATACCAAAAAGTAATACCTTTGCTCCTGATTGCTTACTCATTTGAATCATCTTGCGAAGATTTTTTTCAGTTTGATCAATCGATAACCCTCGTAATGCATCATTGGCACCTAACTCAAGGAATACAATCCCAGGCTTCTTTTGCTTTAATAGTGTGGGAAGTCGGGTCAGACCCCCTGAGCTGGTTTCGCCACTAATGCTCGCATTAAAGATAATCCATGGGCTTGCTTGCTTTTGTAATTGATCTTCTAAAAGCTTTACCCAACCTGTTCCGCGTAATAATCCATACTCAGCAGAGAGGCTATCTCCCATAACCAAAATAGTTGAATTTGCCTGAGCCAATGTAACAATCGGCATAAACAGGCAAAATAGAGCTAGTTTAATAAATCCTCTTCCAAAAACACGGCAGTAATATTGTTGATTCATTATTTAAGAGATATATAGTATCGGCGTTTATGAGTAATTCAATCAAAGTTCTTAGTGCATACCATCTGGGCAAGCAGGTTATATCTAGCGATGGCGCACTGGACATTTTGCACGACATTTGTTTTGATCTCTATCAAGGTGAAAGCGTTGCCATTACAGGTAGCTCGGGGTCAGGAAAAAGTACTTTATTGAGCCTTTTGGCGGGTCTAGATACCCCTACAGCGGGAAATGTCGTAATGATGGGGCAAGATCTCAATCAATTAAATGAGGATGGTCGTGCAAGCCTAAGGGCTTCCCATGTCGGTTTTGTCTTCCAAGCATTCCAATTGCTACCTCACTTAAATGCTTTGGAAAATGTCATGCTTCCCGCTGAACTGAAGGGGGATCTAGATGCAAAAAACAAGGCTACTCTCTGGCTTGACAAAGTAGGGCTGATAGATCGTTTGAAGCATTTTCCAAAGACTTTATCTGGTGGGGAGCAGCAACGTGTGGCTTTAGCTCGGGCCTTTATTAATCAACCCGCTATCCTCTTTGCAGATGAGCCAACTGGTAGTCTTGATGAGGCAAGCGGCAACAGGGTCATTGACCTACTTTTTGACCTAAATCAGGCCAATCATTCAACCCTCATTTTAGTGACCCATGATCCAGCCTTAGCCAGCAGGTGTCAGCGTCAATTACAGCTTCAGGGTGGGAAATTACTGTAGGCAAAACCTTATAATCTAAGGATGGCTTTTTTTCTCTTTTTACCCGGCGCAGATGCGCTATCCCAGTTTCGTCAACAGCGACTTTTAGGCTCCTTAGTTAAGCAGGGTGTGAATCTTGAGTCTATTGAGGCTCAATATCTTCACTTTATATGGTCAGATAAAGAACTTAGTCCACAAGAAGAGGGAATTCTGAATAGCTTACTGACCTATGGACAAAAATTTGTCTTTAGGCCGCAAGGAAGTAGTAGTTTATTTTCTAAATCGTCCGATCAGAGTGCCATTGTCATACCTCGCTTGGGTACGGTCTCACCGTGGGCTAGTAAAGCGACTGATATTGCTCGTCAATGCGGCTTAAACATATTGCGTATAGAGCGGGGTATTCAATTTACGTGGCATAGTAAAAAGTCCTTAAGTCCCGAACAAAGCTTAATTGTTTTAGCGCTTTTACATGATCGTATGACAGAAGTAGTGATTCAATCGGTTGATGATGCAAATGCACTGTATCGAGTTCTTGAAGATCGACCATTAAGCCGTATTGCAGTATTAACTGAAGGTCGATCTGCGCTTGAGAAAGCTAATAAAGAATTAGGTTTAGCGCTCTCAGATGACGAAGTTGCCTACCTTACCAAGAGCTTTATACGTTTAGAGCGCAATCCAAGTGATGTTGAACTAATGATGTTTGCGCAAGCTAATAGTGAGCATTGTCGCCATAAGATTTTTAATTCTACGTGGACTATTGATGGAGATGATCAAGAACATTCATTGTTCGCCATGATTCGCAATACTCATCAACTCAATCCAAAAGGTACGATTGTTGCTTATTCAGATAATTCGGCTGTTATGGCCGGCTGTGAAGCTGAAACTTGGGCTCCTCAAGGGGCTCAGCACTGCTACGAAAAAGATACCCGCCTAGTGCATACCTTGATGAAGGTGGAAACGCATAATCATCCTACTGCTATTGCTCCTTTTCCGGGTGCGTCAACAGGTGCGGGTGGTGAAATCCGCGATGAAGGGGCCACAGGCGTTGGCGGCCGCCCTAAAGCAGGGCTAACAGGATTCTCAGTGTCAAATCTCAATATTCCTGGTGCAGAAATGCCATGGGAAAGAGAGCTCTATGGCAAGCCAGAGCGAATTGCAACACCCTTACAAATTATGATTGATGGCCCCTTGGGCGGGGCCGCATTCAACAATGAATTCGGTAGGCCAATTTTAGGTGGTTATTTCAGGGTATTCGAACAAACCTTAGGTGGAATTCGGCGCGGCTATCACAAGCCCATCATGATTGCTGGTGGAATCGGTAGCATTGAGTCCATCCATACTGAAAAGAAGCCAATTCAAGCGGGTCATTTACTAATACAGCTTGGTGGGCCAGGAATGCGAATTGGTATGGGCGGCGCTACAGGAAGTTCGGTGGCCACAGGAACAAATACTGCAGATTTAGATTTTGATTCTGTCCAGCGAGGTAATCCAGAAATGGAGCGTCGTGCCCAAGAGGTCATTAACGCCTGTTGTGCATTAGGCAAGAACAATCCGATTGTTTCAATACATGATGTAGGTGCTGGCGGGCTATCCAATGCTTTTCCTGAGCTAGCAGACGGCGCTGGCTTAGGCGCTAAATTTAAATTGCGTAACATTCCCTTGGAAGAGAGCGGTATGAGCCCCGCTGAAATTTGGTGTAATGAATCTCAGGAGCGATACGTTTTAGCGATAGACGCTCAAGATTTGAATTTATTTAAGTCTTTATGTGAACGTGAGCGTTGCCCATTTTCTGTTGTTGGTGAGGCGACGGCAGAGCGTCAGCTTCAATTGGATGATACTAAACAGTTACTAGGAAGCGATGCTGCATTACCTATTAATATGCCTATGGAGGTATTACTTGGTAAACCGCCACGCATGCATCGTGATGTCAAGAGGGTCGATCAAGAATTCATAGAACTAGATGTTACTGATATCGATTTATCTCAAGCCATTGCATGGGTCTTACAACAACCAACTGTCGCTAGCAAATCTTTCCTTATTACGATTGGAGATAGAACTGTTGGGGGCTTAAATGCGCGTGATCAATTTGTGGGCCCTTGGCAAGTGCCGGTAGCTGACTGTGCTGTCACATTGATGGATTACCAAGGCTATAGGGGCGAGGTAATGTCAATGGGTGAGCGAACGCCTCTAGCTGTTATTGATGCACCTGCGGCTGCACGCATGGCCGTAGGCGAAGCAATCACGAATCTATTATCTGCAGATATTGCTCATCTTCAGGATGTCAAATTATCAGCCAATTGGATGGCTGCTTGTGGTTCACCTGGCGAAGATGCTAAGTTATATGATTCAGTTAAAGCAGTTGGAATGGAGTTATGTCCTGCATTAGGAATATCCATTCCAGTTGGTAAAGATTCTTTGTCAATGTCTACTGAATGGCGTGATGGCAATGAGTCCAAGAAGGTAGTTGCTCCAGTCTCTCTCATTATTTCTGCATTTGCCCCAGTACGAGATGTTCGTAAAACATCAACCCCATTACTCAAGCTCAAAAATCAAGATGGCTCTAGCTTAGAAACCGAATTAATCCTGATTGATTTAGGTCGTGGTAAGAACCGTATGGCTGGAAGTATCTTGGCTCAAGTTTTGAATCAATCTGGAAAGTCAGTCCCCGATCTTGATAACCCAGAAGATTTAAAAGCAATGGCTGCAGCCATGATTGAACTGCGAAAAGAGAATAAATTATTGGCCTATCACGATCGTTCTGATGGTGGTCTATTGGCCTGTATAGCTGAAATGGCATTTGCTTCACACATTGGCATATCTATCAACGTAGACATGATTGCAGTCGATGTTGATCAAGAACCAGACTACGGGGATGCCAAGAATTGGGCACAGCAAGTTTCTGGACGTCGCCATGAGCAAACCATAAGGGCTCTTTTCAGTGAAGAATTGGGAGCCGTTATTCAAGTGCGAAGAGAAGATCGAGATGCAGTATTTTCTAAACTACGTAAATTAGGTCTTAGCGCTTGTAGTCATGTCATAGCTAAAACCAATACTAATGGCCGCATTGAGGTATGGTGTGATGCAAAGAATATCTTTGCAGAGCCTCGCAAAGTTCTCCAAAAATTATGGACCAATACCAGTTACCAAATTGCACGCTTACGCGATAACCCTGCATGTGCTGATTCTGAATTTTCTCTACTAGAGAATTTATCTGATCCTGGGATGTCACCTAAGTTAACTTTTGATCTTACTAAGGATGTTGCAGCACCCTTCATTTCAAAGGGTGCTCGCCCTAAAGTAGCCATATTGAGGGAACAAGGCGTTAACTCTCATATAGAAATGGCCTATGCGGTAAACATGGCTGGTTTTGATAGCTTTGATGTCCATATGTCTGATCTATTAAGTGGTAAAGCAAAGTTAGAGGATTTCCGCGGATTGATTGCTTGCGGTGGCTTTAGTTACGGAGACGTTCTTGGTGCTGGAGAAGGTTGGGCTAAAACTATTTTATTTAATCAGCAATTACGTGATCAGTTTTCAAGCTTTTTTAATAGTCAAGATAGCTTTGCATTAGGCGTATGTAATGGCTGCCAAATGATGAGTAATCTTTCGGGAATCATTCCTGGCGCTCAAACATGGCCAAAGTTCACTCGCAATCAGTCTGAGCAATATGAGGCTCGTTTAGTCATGACAGAAGTGCTGGCCTCACCATCCATCTTTACCCAGGGCATGGAAGGGAGCCAGCTACCAATTGCTATTGCACACGGCGAAGGCTTTGCAAATTTCAGCCAACAAGGCAACTTAGATAACTTAAAAAAGCAGGGCTTGGCTACCTTACGTTTTGTTGATCACCAAGGCAATCTCACTGAAGTCTACCCAATGAATCCAAATGGTTCTCCGGATGGCCTTACTGGTGTAACTACTCCAGATGGTCGTTTTACAGTGATGATGCCTCACCCCGAGAGAGTATTTAGAATGGTGCAAATGAGCTGGTGCCCACCTGATTGGCTGAATACCCCAGATGGAGCAAGTCCTTGGCTGCGCCTATTTAGAAACGCACGTCACTGGGCTAAATAATTTTGCTTGCAATGGAGCCAGTTACGTTTTCAGAAAGCGGTGGTATTCGCTATCTCCATTTTGGTAGTGAATTAATTCAAGGGGCGATGCGAATTCGAGACCCAGATGAAATCTTCCTCGAATATAACCAGCAAATGATGGCATGGCTATTATTTTTAGAAACAAAGCCAGGTATGAAGGTTGCTCAACTAGGTCTGGGCACCGGTGCGCTAGCTAAATTTCAGCATCGTTATTGCTCGGCGGTCAAAACTACTGTTGTCGAACTCAACCCCGCAGTAATCATAGCGGCAAGATCAATGTTTTTTACACCTGATGATGATCGCAGGCTCGAAACCCTCCAGGTAGACGCTCAAGCATTTGTGAGAGCCAGTAAAAATAGAGCTCAGTTTGACGCAGTTCAGGTAGATCTTTATGATGCTATCTGTGACGGACCTGCTGCAAGTTCGCTAGATTTTTATAAAGGCTGTTATAGCATTCTGGATGAGCCGGGCGTGATGACAGTTAATCTATTCTCACGCCATAAAAGTTTTGGTATCAATCTCAAGAATATTTGTGAGGCTTTTGATAATCGAGTTTTATTGTTTCCAGAGTCCCATGATTGCAATGTTGTTGCCATCGCTTTTAAGGGACCTAAGCTTGAGGTGGAATGGAGAGATGTTTCTAAACGCGCCAGAGTTATTTTAGATAACACTGGCCTGCCAACTAATAAGTGGGTCTTAGGTATTAGTCGTGAAAATGCACGGCAGGAAAATAAGCTTTGTATATAAGAATTCGAGATAGTAAAAAAGCGATCAATTGATCGCTTTTTTCAAACTATTACTAGGTTTTTAGATGAAGCGTATTAAACGGATACAGTGTCAGCAACGTCGCTAAATGATTTGATTTTATCAAAGCTCATGTATCTATAAACATCACTAGCCTTTGCATCGAGAGCCTTCACTTGTTCTAAGTACTCACCAGGTGTAGGTAGGCGACCTAAAAAGGCTGCTACAGCAGCCAATTCAGCAGAAGCCAAATACACTCGTGTATCAATACCTAAGCGGTTGGGGAAGTTGCGTGTAGAAGTCGATACCGCTGTAGAGCCTTTGCGGATTTGTGCCTGGTTACCCATACAGAGTGAGCAACCTGGACTTTCCATGCGTGCACCAGCTGCACCTAGCATGCCGTAATAACCCTCTTCCATCAGAATCATAGCGTCCATCTTGGTTGGGGGTGCTACCCATAAGCGGGTCGGCATATCTTTCTTACCTTGTAATACTTGACCAGCAGCGCGGAAGTGGCCAATATTTGTCATACATGAGCCTATAAAGACTTCATCAATCTTGTCACCAGCAACTTCAGACAATATTTTCACATCATCTGGATCGTTGGGGCATGCCAGGATTGGTTCTTTAATCTCATCAATATTGATTTCGATGATTTCAGCGTAGTCTGCATTCTCATCAGCCTTGAGTAACTGTGGATTAGCAATCCATGCCTGCATGGCTTTGATACGTCGACCTAATGTACGCTCATCCTCATAGCCATTGGCAATCATCCACTTCATCAAAGTGATGTTGGACTGCATGTACTCAATGATAGGCTCTTTGTTCAAATGAACCGTGCATCCACCAGCAGAACGTTCGGCTGAGGCATCTGATAACTCAAATGCTTGCTCAACCTTGAGATCTGGTAAGCCCTCTATTTCAAGAATACGACCAGAGAAGATATTCTTTTTTCCTTGTTTTGCAACAGTGAGTAATCCTTTTTTGATTGCATATAACGGAATGGCATTAACGAGATCCCGTAAAGTAATGCCAGGCTGCATTTTTCCTTTGAAACGAATTAATACTGATTCAGGCATATCTAAGGGCATTACGCCAGTAGCAGCCGCGAATGCAACCAAGCCAGAACCCGCAGGAAAAGAGATGC
This sequence comes from Polynucleobacter sp., assembly GCF_040400325.1. Lineage (GTDB taxonomy): Bacteria > Pseudomonadota > Gammaproteobacteria > Burkholderiales > Burkholderiaceae > Polynucleobacter. The sequence goes on along the minus strand of NZ_JBBAQK010000006.1, from coordinate 61,215 downwards.
CAATTGGAAAGCGAGTATGGCTGTCACCACCAGTGCCACAGGTATCAGGTAGTAACAAGCGGTTTAACCAACTATGAATAACGCCATCACCTGGACGTAATGCAACGCCGCCACGATTGGTCATGAATGGAGGTAGCTCATGCTGCGTACGAATATCAACTGGTTTTGGATAAGCAGAGGTATGGCAAAAAGATTGCATCACGAGATCTGATGAGAAGCCTAAACAAGCCAAGTCCTTTAATTCATCGCGAGTCATTGGACCTGTTGTATCTTGCGATCCAACGGTTGTCATGTGAGGCTCACAATAGGTGCCAGGGCGAACCCCTTGACCCTCGGGCAAACCACAGGCACGACCAACCATTTTTTGGGCCAAACTGAAACCTTTGCTGCTATCAGGTGGGCTAATAGGCACCCTGAAATCAGTAGAGGCTGGGAGACCAAGTGCTGCACGTGCTTTGGCTGTTAAACCTCGGCCGACGATCAATGGAATACGACCGCCTGCACGAACTTCATCAAGAATCACCGGTGACTTTAGAGTAAAACTCGTGATTTCTTGGCCATTTTTAAATACTTTGCCTTCATATGGACGTAACTCAATTTCATCGCCCATGTTCATCTGAGATACATCTAACTCAATTGGCAAAGCGCCGGAGTCTTCCATGGTGTTAAAGAAGATCGGAGCAATATTTCCGCCCAAACATACTCCACCAAAACGTTTATTAGGGACAAAAGGAATATCTTGGCCGGTCCACCAAAGTACTGAATTCGTTGCTGATTTGCGTGAAGAACCCGTACCCACAACATCGCCTACATAAGCAATTTGATTGCCCTTTTTTTGTAAAGTGGCAATCTGTTTCATTGGGCCACGAACTCCAGACTCGTCAGGATCAATTCCAGTACGCGGATTTTTGAGCATAATAGTTGCATGCAGTGGAATATCTGGACGGCTCCATGCATCTGGAGCTGGAGAAAGATCATCAGTATTGGTTTCACCTGTAACTTTGAAAACTGTGAGTTTCATGTTTTTTGGAACTGCAGGGCGACTTGTAAACCATTCAGCATCTGCCCAGCTCTTCATTACTGCTTTTGCATTTACATTCCCTTTTTCTGCGAGCTCTTGTACGTCATTAAAGTAGTCGAACATTAAGAGAGTTTTCTTCAGGGCTTCTGCTGCTGTGGTGCCGCATTCAACATCCGACAGCAACTCAACCAGTGGCTTGATGTTGTAGCCACCCAGCATGGTTCCAAGTAGTTCAGTGGCTTTTATTTTTGAGATCAAGGGTGACTTTTCTGCACCCTTAGCTACTGCATCTAAAAATTCAGCTTTTACTTTAGCCGCCTCATCAACGCCTGCGGGCACACGATTAGTAATTAATTCAACTAACTCAGACTCCTTACCGGCTGGTGGATTTTTTAACATTTTTACCAATTCAGCAGTTTGATCCTTGCTTAATGGGAGGGCTGGAATACCAAGGGCTGCTCGTTGAGCAACATGGGCGTTGTATGCTTCAAACATAATGTTTCCTATGAGGTAAAAGTAATCAATAGAAAGAATAAATGGGGATTTTCTCCCGCTTAGGTTGATTATAGTTACTAAATTAAGTCTTATATAAGAGTTTAAGCAACTAAAAACACCTGAAATAGAGTCTTTTGGGATAATTCAAGCTGTCTAGGTAAATCTGGCCTAGTGCCTATAAGGTTTGCTCAGCCTTAAGCGCCCAAACTAGGGCGACTACCCAACCGATCAATGACCAACCAAGAAATAGATTTAAAACAAATATAGCTCCTGTGTTTGCCCTTTTTCTATTAAATGCGATGGCGAAGGGGAGTAAGTAAAAAAGGGAGAGCAGGGCGATGAAGATTGCAAAAAGAAGGCGCATTTTGGCTGAAATTCAAGGAATTTGATAAAGATCTATCAATATTACACATTTATTAATTTCCGTGGGTTTTTTAGGTGTAGTTATACTTACTATTTCCAACAGAGCTTAAGCGATGACCAAATACGTTTTTGTCACTGGTGGTGTGGTTTCTTCTTTAGGGAAAGGAATCGCAGCTGCCTCGCTTGCCGCGATTCTTGAATCACGCGGCCTGAAAGTCACCCTTCTAAAATTAGATCCGTATATCAATGTTGATCCTGGCACTATGAGCCCGCTCCAGCATGGAGAAGTTTTTGTAACTGAAGATGGTGCAGAGACTGACTTAGATCTTGGTCACTATGAGCGTTTTGTATCTGCGAAGATGCGCAAGAGCAATAATTTCACTACTGGACAGATCTATGAGTCAGTGATTAGTAAAGAACGGCGAGGTGAATATTTAGGAAAAACTGTACAAGTGATTCCACATATTACTAACGAGATTCAGGCTTTTGTAGAGCGTGGGGCTAAAGCAAGTCATGATGGGAATGCTGATATTGCTATTTGCGAAATTGGCGGTACTGTCGGCGATATTGAATCATTACCTTTTTTAGAAGCTGCAAGGCAGATGAGCTTGCGTCTTCCACCTCACTGCTGCGCCTTTGTTCACCTAACTTTAGTCCCATTTATCAGTAGCGCGGGCGAGTTAAAAACTAAGCCTACACAGCATTCCGTGCAGAAATTACGCGAAATTGGCATCATGCCAACTGTTTTACTTTGCCGTGCTGATAGACCTATTCCGGCGGATGAGCGCGCAAAAATTTCTTTGTTCTCTAATGTTCGTGAAGAAGCTGTTATTTCTGTTTGGGACGTAGATACGATTTATAAAATTCCTGAGATGCTTTACGCTCAAAAGATGGACGATTTAATTTGTCGAGAATTAGAGTTAGATGCTAAACCCGCTGATCTTTCTGTTTGGGCAAACTTAGTTTATCAAATGGCCAATCCACAATATGATGTGACGATTGGAATGGTTGGTAAATACGTAGAACTGACAGAATCTTATAAATCACTCATAGAAGCTCTGCGTCATGCCGGCATTCACACTCATACAAAAGTAAACATTAATTATATTGACTCTGAAACCATAGAAAAAGATGGTATTGATTGCCTGAAGAAATTAGATGCGATCTTGGTGCCTGGTGGATTTGGTAAACGGGGTACGGAAGGTAAGATTTCGGCTATACGCTATGCGCGAGAGAACCGCGTTCCATATTTAGGCATCTGTTTGGGTATGCAGTTAGCGGTGATTGAATTTGCTCGTCATGTTGCCAACATTGCCAGGGCCAATAGTACTGAGTTTGATCCCCAGACCAAAAATCCAGTAATTGCTTTGATTACGGAGTGGATGGACAGAGAAGGGCAGGTTGAGAAGCGTAATAATTCATCTGATCTTGGAGGCACAATGCGCCTTGGCTCACAACGTTGTCCAGTGAAATCAGGTACCTTAGCAAGTTCTATTTATGGCTCAGAAGTAAATGAGCGGCATCGCCATCGCTATGAGGTCAATAATATTTATGTTCCGCAACTTGAAGAATCTGGTTTAATTATCTCTGCTAGAACACCTAATGAATCTTTACCTGAAATGATGGAGCTTCCAGAATCCATTCATCCATGGTTTTTTGGTGTTCAATTTCACCCAGAATTTACCTCGACACCCCGTGATGGTCATCCCTTATTCTTTGCATTCATTAACGCAGCTCTAGTGCATCAAAATGCTGCTTTAAAGCAAGTTGCCTAAGAGGAGTCTATGAGTACATTCAAACTATGCGGTTTCGATATTGGCCTAGACCAGCGCTTTTTTTTAATAGCTGGCACTTGCGTGATTGAATCTGAACAATCAGCTATTGATGTTGCGGGACACTTAAAAGAAATCACTAGTGCCCTAAAGATTCCATTTATCTATAAATCCTCTTTTGATAAAGCTAATCGCTCTTCAGGCGATTCTTTTCGTGGCTTAGGAATGGAAAAGGGTTTAGAAATTTTGGCAAAAGTTAAGAAGCAAGTGGGAGTTCCTGTTTTAACTGATGTTCATGATATTAGCGAGATTGATGCGGTATCAAAAGTTGTTGATGTTCTTCAAACCCCTGCTTTTTTATGTAGACAAACTAACTTCATTCGCGCTTGCGCACAAAGCGGCAAACCCGTTAATTTCAAAAAAGGGCAATTCCTGTCCCCCCATGACATGCTTAATGTGATTGATAAAGCGAGAGCTGCTGCCGCAGAAGAAAACCTGCCAGATCAATTTATGGTTTGTGAACGTGGCGCTTCATTTGGATATAACAATTTAGTTTCTGATATGCGCAGCCTTGCAATTATGCGTGCCTCTAAAGCGCCCGTTGTTTTTGATGCCACCCATTCAGTTCAGCTACCTGGTGGACAAGGACACTCGAGTGGTGGTCAATGTGAGTTTGTTCCTGTTTTAGCTAGGGCAGCAGTTGCTGTAGGTATTAGTGGCCTGTTCATGGAGACACATCCAAATCCAGCCAAAGCATTATCAGACGGCCCTAATGCAGTTCCGTTGGGTCGCATGAAAGAATTGCTTGAGTCACTATTAGCCATTGATTCAGTCATCAAGGATAGCGATTCTTATTTAGAAGATAGCTTTAAATAAAAGAATTTAATAGTCCCATTTTATATTGCTTTAAGGAGAAGGTGCATGAGCGCCATTGTTGATATTATCGGTAGAGAAATTTTAGATTCACGTGGAAATCCAACGGTTGAATGTGATGTACTACTTGAATCAGGAGTAATGGGCCGCGCAGCTGTTCCATCAGGTGCATCAACAGGTTCACGTGAAGCGATAGAATTGCGCGATGGAGATAAGTCACGTTATCTAGGCAAGGGGGTTCTAAATGCCGTTCAAAATATTAATATTGAAATTGCAGAATCCATCTTAGGCCTTGATGCAAGTGAACAAGCCTTTTTAGATCATACCTTGAACGAATTGGATGGTACTCATAACAAAGCTCGCCTAGGCGCCAATGCTACTCTTGCAGTCTCAATGGCAGTAGCTAGAGCAGCAGCCGAGGAAGCTGGATTGCCTTTGTATCGTTACTTTGGTGGTTCTGGCGGTATGCAATTACCCGTTCCCATGATGAACATTGTGAATGGTGGTGCCCACGCAAATAATAGTTTGGATATTCAGGAATTTATGGTGATGCCAGTAGGTGCACAAAGCTTCCGCGAAGCATTGCGTTGTGGTGCTGAAATTTTTCATGAATTAAAAAAGATCTTAGAGTCTCGGGGGATGCCTACTTCGGTAGGTGACGAGGGCGGTTTTGCCCCGAACTTTAAAAGCAATACTGAATGTTTACAAACTATCTTAAAAGCGATTGAAGGTGCTGGTTACCAAGCTGGAGAAGATGTCTTATTGGCATTAGATTGTGCGGCAAGTGAATTTTATAAAGATGGGAAGTACCACTTATCAGGTGAGGGACTGCAATTATCATCAAGTGAGTTCTCAGATTACTTAGGCCAACTAGCAGATCAATTCCCCATCGTGTCCATTGAGGATGGTATGCATGAGGCTGATTGGGATGGATGGGTGGATATTACTCAAAAGTTAGGCAAGAAAATCCAATTAGTTGGTGATGATTTATTTGTTACAAATACTCGCATTCTGAAAGAAGGCATTGAGAAGGGTGTTGCAAATTCGATTCTCATTAAGATTAATCAAATTGGAACCTTGACTGAAACCTTTGCTGCAATTGAAATGGCTAAACGCGCAAATTACACAGCCATCATTTCGCATCGCTCTGGGGAAACCGAAGACAATACAATTGCAGATATTGCGGTTGGAACCAATGCTGGACAAATTAAAACAGGTTCATTGTCACGATCAGATCGTATTGCTAAATATAACCAACTACTTCGTATCGAAGAAGATTTGGGTGATGTTGTAAGCTATCCTGGTAAATCCGTTTTCTATAATCTCAAACGTTAATCCATAAGCCGATCTATTAGATTATGCGAATAATCATTTACTCCATGCTGTTATTGTTGATCGCAATCCAATACCCACTTTGGTTAGGTAAGGGCGGCTGGATTAAGGTCTTCGAGATGGAGAAGCAGGTTGAGTTACAAGAGGCAAAAAACAGCCTCTTGGCTTTGCGTAATGCAAAATTGGCTGGTGACGTCAAAGACTTAAAAGATGGTACTCGTGCAATTGAAGAGCGTTCTCGAGTTGAGCATGGGCTAATCAAGGAGGGGGAATTTTTTGTGCAAATTTTGCCCGGAGACAAGCCTTCATCAAGTAATTCCGATGATAGCCCTAAGCAGACCACTGCCAAGCAATAAGTTGCTTAGTTAGTGGCCCCCAGACGGTGGCCTAGTGGCATCACTTAATAAATCAGTTTTAAATACCTGCTGACAATCAACCGCATCAAATTGGTATGGCTGGGCACAAAAATCACAGACGGTTTCAACATGACCCTGTTCAACTAGGATGCTCTGGACTTCCTCTTCTCCTAGCATTCTTAATACATCAGCAACTTTAGTACGTGAACAGCTACATGCAAATCGTATAGGACGTGAAGGGAAGCTTCGTACACCATTTTCTGTTGATTCTTCAAGAAATAGACGACGTAAGATGGTAGCTGGCGGTAAATTTAATAGCTCTGCTTCGGTAATGGTTTCACCCAAAGCCTGAATTCTTGACCAGCCTTCAGCAGCAATTTGAGGATCAAGGTGTGCATGACCGCCTGAATTTGGCAGACGCTGCAGTAATAAGCCTCCAATATGGGTTTCATTTGAGCTTAACCAGATACGAGTATCAAGTTGCTCTGAGTTCTGCATGTATAGGGCAATCGCTTCTGAGGCACTAGTAACAGGCTTGATAAAGGTCCCATGCTGTTCTTGAAGGGCAACAATACCTTGATATGGCTGTTGACCGGGTTCTCGATCCTTGGGGTCAAGGGTAATGACTAGTCTTCCGGTAAGAGTAGCATCCAATAGCTCTCCCAAGGTAGCATTAGGCGCAATTTCGGCTGGATCAACTGATAGCTTGACCGTAGCACGCATGCTTAAGTCCGATTTACATTCAACTACCAATAGCTGTATTGGACCCTTACTTTGGGCTTGAATAATGAGGGTTCCCTCAAACTTTAGACTTGCGCTTAAAAGGGTGGCAGCCCCAACAAAATCACCCAGAATCCGGCGGACGGCCGGCGGGTCAGTGCGCCGCTCTAGAACCGCTTGCCAAGCAGAACTAATTGAGACTATTTCCCCGCGGACTGGTGCGCCATCACATATAAACACAAGCAATTCATTCATAGACCAAAGTATCCACTTTTTTAGATTTTGCTGTGTATATTCACGACCTGAGATAATAAGGCTTATGCATATTCGTACACGTTTTGCCCCCAGTCCTACAGGTTTTATACATCTAGGAAACCTTCGTAGCGCTCTTTACCCCTGGGCCTTTGCACGCCATAATAAGGGTGCTTTTATTTTACGTATTGAAGATACTGATTTAGAACGTTCATCACAAGAAGCGGTAGACGTCATCATCGAAGGTATGGCTTGGCTTGGTCTCGATTTAGATGAGGGACCAATCTATCAAATGCAACGTATTGATCGGTATCGCGAGGTAATTAAACAAATGCTTGAAGCAGGTTATGCTTATCCCTGCTACATGAGCGAAGAAGAACTTAACAGACTTCGCGATGTTCAAATGGCAAATAAAGAAAAGCCCTGTTATAACGGCCTATGGAGACCTGAAGAGGGGAAGGCTCTTCCTCCAATACCTCAAGGGATTCTTCCTGTCATTCGCTTCAAAAATCCTATTGGCGGATCAGTCATTTGGGATGACGCGGTTAAAGGTCAGATTGAGATTAGCAATGATGAGTTGGATGATCTAGTCATAGCCCGTCCTGATGGCACGCCAACCTATAACTTTTGCGTTGTTGTTGATGATCTGGATATGAAAATTACGCATGTTATTCGAGGGGATGATCACGTAAACAACACACCAAGGCAAATCAATATCATGAAGGCTTTGGGTGGAATCCCTCCAATTTATGCGCATCTGCCAACGGTCTTAAATGACGCTGGTGAAAAGATGAGTAAGCGTAATGGCGCCATGAGCGTTCGGGATTATCAAAAGGCTGGATTCCTACCGGAAGCGATTCTCAACTATTTGGCTCGCCTAGGATGGTCACATGGCGATGCTGAAGTATTCACTAAGGAACAATTTGTCCAATGGTTTGATTTAGAAAGTTTGGGACGATCTCCCGCCCAACATAATCCTGAAAAATTACTTTGGTTAAATCATCAATATATTCAACATTTAGATGCTGTTAGACTGGCTGAGCTAACTAAACCTTTTGCACAGGAGCTTGGTATTGATACTGAAAATGGTCCAGATTTTGTCCAAGTAGTGGGGCTAATGAAAGATCGTGCTAATACATTACTCGAAATTGCTGAGGCGACAAAACTGTTTTATTTGCCTGCACCCAATCATCTCCCCGAACAAATCGCTGAGAATATTCCAGAAGCTATTATTCCTGCACTGAAAGATCTCATTAAAATTTTAGGCAATACAGAAGCAACAAAAGAAGCCTATAGCACTGTCTTTAAGCAAATCTTGACTCAACATCAAATCAAAATGCCTGCTTTGGCAATGCCAGTACGATATGCATTATTCGCTAGCACTCAAACACCCGCTATTGACTCAGTATTGGTAATTTTGGGCAAAGATGAAGCTATTAAAAGGCTCTCCAAGGTGGTCAGCTAGCAATTTGCGCGTTCGCATAAAAATAGGCTAGAATAATTAACTGTTTTAAGTGTCTTGTAGTGTTATTGCGAGATTTCGGGGGTATAGCTCAGCTGGGAGAGCGCTTGCATGGCATGCAAGAGGTCAGCGGTTCGATCCCGCTTATCTCCACCATTAAAACCATCCATTGTATTTTATGAGAGATCAAGACTGGGGATCAGAGGATTCCTTGGGTTTATAGCTTATGAGGATGATAACTGTAGAAATCCTCAGAATAAGTTCTACCCACAGGGTCCACTCTAATGCGCCAGTTACTAATTTATTTATATATGTATTGTCTAAAAAAATCTGAATGATAGTTACAATAATTTTCAGCAGTGGTGCGCCTACGCAAAAAATAGAAAGATATTTTATTAATTGTGAAGTAGGGAAGAAAAAAAGAGAGGCAACTAGTGCTAAAGATGCTACTTGGAAAAAACTATGATATTTTTTAAATACAGCTACTCCAGTAATGCTGCTGGCATCAAGATCAAATAGACTAATTAAAAAAGTCACTAATATCAGCGCCAATGCAATATGAAGTTTAAATTTTTGATTCATAAATATGCCAAGTTACATAAACATAAAACTCATCATACTCTAGCAGATATGCTAATTAAATGATGTCTGAGATATTGCGGAATTAGCTTTTACTGCGTTTTGTTCCATTTGGCACTAATTCAAGCGCCTTCCTTACACCTGAGGCCATATTGCCATTTCCCAGTAGTGTGGCTAACTCAATATGCTCAGGTTTAAGAGTGACCAAAACTCTTCGACCGCCCTCTATCCTAGGTATTCCAGCGTTGAGTCGTTTTCCACCCCAGTTCTCATTTTTTTTACCCATTTAATATTTGCTAATTTGATTTATATATATATTTCAAGTATAAATGTATAGCTCTTAGAAAGAGAAAACAATTACTTTTAACGATGGCGATAGATTTGGGCTATAATTTCGGCTATTAAGATGTATTAAGTAGCAGGTGATTGGTAAGGAATGTGATCATTTGGTGACGAATTCTAGGGTTTTAGTTCTTGCAACTATCACCTATCTATTTATCAACTAAATTTTTGCCTATTTCTATCAAAGCGTTTCGGAAGCATGCATAACCCATCCTTATCAACACCAAGTTTTTGATAGTTAGTGGTCCAGGTCCCCATCGTCTAGAGGCCTAGGACATCACCCTTTCACGGTGAGTACGGGGGTTCGAATCCCCCTGGGGACGCCAGATTTCTGGTAGCAATAGTTAGTCTTTGTTTATGCAATTTGGAGCGGTAGTTCAGTTGGTTAGAATATCTGCCTGTCACGCAGAGGGTCGCGGGTTCGAGTCCCGTCCGTTCCGCCAGATTAAGTAAAAAAGCCCGAGCAATCGGGCTTTTTCTCTACTATTTGTATGTCCAATCCAAAAAAATCCGCCCCTAATAAAGTCCTCTTGGTAAAAAGAAACGAGGTCGAGAATTATTTAGAGCGGACTCTGATTGAAGACATACTTGAGGCTAGTAAACATATCGGCGAACATATCGACTCATTAACACGAAGATCTACGCTGATTCAGGAATATTTAATCGTGATACACCCTGAGATTACTATTAGGACGATCCGAAGAATTCTTGCTAAGGATATCGATAAATCCTAAGGTGTACACCGTTTCATCAATATGAATGTAGATGATCTAATAAAAGAAGCCCCAAGATAGGGACTTTTTTTCCTGCAGATAGTTGAAGGCTATTTTTTCTTAGGCGTTGTAATAGAGGCGGCCATTGCATCAAAATAAACCACCTTAACTTGTTCACCAACAGCTACATCTGCTAGAAGAGCTGGGTTCTTCACGGTGACAGTTGTTATATTACCGCTAGGTCCTTTAACGGATACCAATTTTTTATCACGGTCTACGCCAACGATATCTGCAATGATCGTGGTAGTGTTGGCTATGAGTTCAGAAGGTTTTTCATTAGGCTTAGAGTTTGTAACCGTACTAGTTTCTACTTTACTACGAATACCAGTGCTCTTTGTTTTAATAAGCTCTATTGCAACCGCTGTTTCATAGGTTACATTTACACGATCACCTTTTTTGATTTGTGCAAAATTAGTAATTTCTGGTCCAGCTACAAACTTTGACTCACCTTCTTTGTTTTTGAAAGTGATTGTGCGAGTTTTTGGATCAGTTTTTAGAACTTCACCTTCATATAATTGATAACGGTTATCTGTTATGGCTGCATCAATAACCATTGGTTTAGATCCGGCAGTATCAATTGGTTTAGTCTGTGCCATCAGAGTAGAAGTTCCTCCGATTAAAGCTACAAGAGTAAAGGCGATCGCTGTAAATTTGATATTCATTAATTCCTTTGTAATTAAATACTTCTATTACAAATATTAGCTCACTTTTAGTAATTAATAGCGTTTTTAGTGAAGATGTAGTTCTTATGCGGATCGTAGACATATTTGTTAATATCATTCTTTTGAAATATCTAAGTAAAAGGTTCATATGCCAAAGCTAGCAGCCAATCTCACCATGCTCTTTAATGAGGTTTCATTTATGGAGCGCTTCGAAAAAGCATCAAATGCAGGTTTCAAAGGTGTTGAGTTTCTCTTTCCATACGCTTTTTCTGCAAACGAAATTAAGCAAAAGCTAGATCAACATCAGCTTAAATTAGTGCTTAATAATTTACCTGCGGGTGACTGGGATGCTGGGGAGCGGGGAATCGCCTGTTTACCAGAACGGGTTGAGGAATTTCGCTCAGGAGTAACTAAGGCTGTTGAATATGCCCATATTTTAGGTACCCCACAGCTCAACTGTCTTGCAGGCAAAGCTCCTGTAGGAGTTGAATCTAAACTACTGCGTGATACCTTCATCTCAAATCTTCAATTTGCTGCCGATGAGCTACAAAAAGTAAATATTCGATTGCTGATAGAGCCCATCAATATTTTTGATATTCCCGGTTTCTTTTTATCCACTACTAAGCAAGCTATTGGGATTATCGATGAAGTAAATTCAAGCAATTTATTCGTTCAATATGATATCTATCATGCGCAGCGCATGGAAGGTGAGCTTGCTAATACGATTGAAAAATATTTATCTAAAATTGCTCATATTCAATTAGCAGATAACCCAGGGCGGAATGAGCCCGGTACAGGCGAGATCAATTATTCCTATCTATTTAAATTGATTGATCGCTTGGGATATCAGGGATGGATTGGTTGTGAATACAAACCCTTAAGTAATACTGAATCTGGTTTGGGTTGGATTCAATCTATTTAATCATTTAATAATAACTAAGGAGACTGTATGAGTAATCAAAAAAAGCTTGGCTTCATTGGCCTAGGAATTATGGGCGCACCAATGGCAAACCATCTAGTCAACGCAGGATATGAACTTTTTATAAATACTCGTAGTAAAGTCCCAGAAATATTGGCTGGTACGAAAGCAATTCAATGCCCATCGCCTCAGGCTGTAGCTGAGCAAGCGGATGTTATCTTCATTATGGTTCCAGATACACCTGATGTGGAAAATGTATTGTTTGGTGATAAGGGCGTTGCATCTGGCCTTAGTAAAGGCAAAGTGATTGTGGATATGAGTTCTATTTCTCCAATATCTACCAGAGAGTTTGCCAAGAAAATAAATGCTCTTGGTTGTGACTACTTGGATGCTCCAGTTTCTGGTGGCGAAGTTGGCGCTAAAAATGCCACACTCTCAATCATGGTTGGTGGAGATGAAAAAGTTTTTGAAACTATCAAGCCTATTCTTGATTTAATGGGCAAGAATATCAACCTTGTAGGTAAAAATGGAGATGGACAAACAGCCAAGGTAGCAAATCAAATTATTGTTGCTTTAAATATTGAAGCGGTAGCAGAGGCACTATTGTTTGCCTCAAAAGCCGGTGCAGATCCTGCGAAAGTACGTCAAGCACTGATGGGCGGGTTTGCGAGCTCAAAAATATTAGAGGTACATGGTGAGAGGATGGTTAAAAGAACATTTGATCCTGGATTTCGTATTGAGTTACACCAAAAGGACTTGAATCTTGCTCTCAATTGCGCACGTGCTCTTGGCGTGTCGCTTCCAAATACGGCTACTGCGCAGGAATTGTTTAACTCATGCGCTGCTCATGGTGGTAAAGCATGGGACCACTCGGCAATGGTTAAGGCGCTTGAGAAGCTGGCCAACTTTGAAATAGGTCAAGAGTCTAAGACTTAAATATGCCATCAACCTTACTAGTCTATTTACACGGATTTCGGTCTTCTCCGAGATCTAGTAAGGCTCACAAGACTGGTGATGCCGTGAGGGCGTTATCTAACAAAGAAAATCCTATTGAGTGGTACTGTCCACAACTATTTGCATCCCCAAAGCAAAGCATGGATATGGTCTCAAATTATATTGATCAGTCTGGAGCCGATAGTATTGTGATTATTGGATCTTCTTTGGGTGGTTTTTATGCTAATTATTTAGCTGAGAGATATGCTTGCAAGGCCGTCGCTCTAAACCCCGCGGTAAGGGCTGCTCGAGAATTGGCGCCACATGTTGGAATGCTCACCACATACGATAATGATGAGCCCTTTGATTTTCGTCCTGAATACATTGATGAGTTAAAAGCACTTCAGGTTGAGAAAATTACCAGTCCTGAGCGATATTTTTTGATTGCTGCCAAAGGTGATGAGCATCTAGACTGGAAAGAGATGGTTGAGTTTTATGAAGGTGCTAATCAATTGGTTCTAGAGGGGAGTGATCATGGTATTGCTGACTATGGAAATTACCTATATAAGGTCTTAGAATTTATATCTAAATAGGCAATTGATTGACGAGCATATCTTCTGTAAGATTATATAAACGATTGAGGCCCCTTATGGCCGATCTAGAAAGGAGAGATTGTGCTGAGTATATTAAAACTAGACGCCGGTGGAATTCCGCAGGGTTGGGTTAATGCCGAAGAGGCGACCAAGCACTATGCGGATAATAGCGTTCTATGGACATTAGGTGATCCTATTTTCAGGATGCGTGGTGGTATTTCAAGAATGAGCGGCCAACAATCCATTATTGACCTTCATTCAATTATTGCCATCAATGGCAGCTCTAAAATCAATCTCTTTGATGTAGTTCCAGCGATCACTAAACATAAACTGTTTAAACGTGATCGTGGACTTTGTGCTTATTGTGGCGATGCTATTCATGAAAGTCAGGCTGAAGCTGAGCATATTATTCCTAATAGTCGTGGTGGCAAATACAACTGGATGAATTTAGTCATTTCTTGTAGACCTTGTAATCAACGTAAAGGTAATCGAACACCAGAAATCGCTGGAATGGGTTTGCTTTATACGCCATATCAACCTAGCCTCTATGAAGATATGATTTTAAAGGGTCGAAATATTTTGGCTGATCAAATGGATTTTTTATCAGCAAATCTGCCAAAAAATAGCCGTTTACTTGATCACTCTTTCTGTTCTCAAAGTTGACGCAGTCTAAATTAAATATTCCCCATATGAAATCCATATGGGTGGTGATAGCTGCCTTGACCCTATCTTTATTGGGCCACCTTATTCTTTATTTTGGAATTCCTTTTTTATCTTTTTCCTCGGGCACAGAGATTCCAGAAGATCTGATTATTAAAACTGAACTTCGAGTTGAGCCCCCAAAGAAGATTCAAACATCTAAGACGCCACAAAAAAGTCCTTCCCAAGCCAATCAGAATCAATCTTCAGTGGAGGATCCAAATGCTCATACTCCAGGCGGTCTAACTGCTGGCGCTGATCTAGGAGGGGGTGCAGATCAAAAGGGCGCTCCCTTTAGGTTGCCCCAATCAGCAATTATTTACTATGACTCTTTTCTGGATGGGCAACAGTTTCAAGCTGGTCAAATTGACTGGGAGGTCGTTGGCAATAGTTATCGTCTATATATTAATATTCCCTACGCCTTTGTTGGTCCTTTTGTATTTGAATCACGAGGTACTGTTGACGCTTACGGGATTGCCCCCTCAATCTATTGGTCCCAAAGAGGAACCCGAAATCCAAGATATTCACGTTTTGATAGAAATGAAAAAGGAGGAGGGCAGATGTATTTCTCTGAAAAACCTGAATTCACTCCTGAAATTATTCCTGGTACCCAAGACCGCTTTAGTTTAATGTTTCAGTTAGCCTCCTTGCTGAACGGGGATAACAAAATAGATGAGGCAGGGAGCATACGTTCCATACCTGTAGTTGACTACAACACCCTAGAAATGTGGCAATTCAAGAGTTATGGGGAAGCCATTACAGAGGATGTACCTAACCTTGGAAAGACGACCATTAGACATTACGCATTGATGCAACGAGAAAGTAATCCCTATAAACGTCAAGTTGATATTTGGCTCGCAAAGGATTTGGAATGGTTGCCAGGTCGCATCAGATCTCAAGAATCCAACGGAAGAGTTTTAGAGCTGGTATTTAAGCAAAAAGCCTCAATTAACTAAAGCTTGAGTTACCGCTCGTAGTCCGACTCTTGTCAATTAAGGAACTCAACATATTAAATAGGGCAGCACCTGACATTGAGGCCGCAAAGATACCTGTAAATGCAATAATGATGGGCAAGATACGCCAATTCTTTTCTAATTGATACGATCCGAATCCAACAGTTGTATACATCTCTCCAGCAAAATAAAATGCTTCAGGATTGCTGGTAAAGATTTTTAATGCAATCAGTGCATAAGTCCACATGAGGATGTCAGCAAAATGCCCAAGGATTACCAAAAGAATAGAAATGAAATATGAAATGACGGCAGCTATACGGAATGCATGTAAAAAATCCTTTGTCATATGCCGTTTATTGCTAAGCCATTCAATTAACTTATGGAAGCAAAGTACCACCAACATAATGTACATTCCATGGAATACCAGCATGCCACTTGCAAAAGCAATAATCCAATAGTATTGCGTATTTCCAATGTCATCATTCAACTGACTAACTAGCTGATGTAGGGTGGGTAGATAGCTAAAGACTTCCATGTAAGTTTCAATAGCTATAATAAAAGAATAACTTCTTATTTGACATAATATTGATTATACGCAATAAGTAACAATGGTTAATTGGATTTAACCACGTTAACAGGTCCCTTATAGGCTTGTTTATATAGCTTTAACCATCTAGATCTGAGCCCTTCACTAATGGCTGGCTTGTTGTATATGTCCGCAATGTCAATTGCACTGAAACCTGCTTCATTACGCAATTGAAGATTAGAGCCTTTGTCCAATAAGAGTTTGACAAGATATTCATTACCAGACTGGACTGCCATCATCAATGGTGTTGTACCACCAAGACTTAATGAGTCAACTATTGCGCCATTAGCCAGTAAAAACTGTGCAACATTCAAATGCCCCTTAGCGCAAGCGTAATGAAGCGGAGTCCAACTAATATGATCCAACTGTGCCCGATTTTTTAATACTAAGGTCTGCACTAGAGGCAGGTCACCATTAATTGAAGCCATCATTAAAGGGGTTTCACCATTTTTATCTGATAAGTCCACATCCATACCTTTTGCACTTAAAAGGACCTCAATAACTGCATAAGAACGATCTCTTACGGCTAAAACCAACATAGGATTGCCATTACTATCAACGGTATTAGGATTGATTCCCTGACTGAGAAGCGATTTAACTTCTTTCACATCATTAAATTTAGCTGCTTTTGCGAAATCTAAAATTTGAGCATCAGACTGTGCTGACACGTTTGTAATATGCAATAGCACAAACAATAAGGGAATTAAATATTTAACATTACTATTCAAGATAAGGCTCTATCTATATGGAA
Source organism: Polynucleobacter sp. (assembly GCF_040400325.1). Lineage (GTDB taxonomy): Bacteria > Pseudomonadota > Gammaproteobacteria > Burkholderiales > Burkholderiaceae > Polynucleobacter. The sequence continues at coordinate 44,779 of NZ_JBBAQK010000006.1, read as the reverse complement.
ACATTGAAAAAAATTGTTTGAAGTGTGATCGGCGAACTTTTCTACAGGGATATTTTTCAAATCGGCAATATATTCCCCTACTTTAGCCACCCAGGCAGGCTCGTTGGTCTTGCCTCGATAAGGAATTGGGGCCAAATAGGGTGAATCTGTCTCAATCATCATTCGATCTATTGGCACCCTTTTACATGTCTCTTGTAGATCTTTGGCACTTTTAAAAGTCACAATTCCAGAAAATGAGATATAAAAACCCATATCCATGGCAGCCTTGGCGACTTCGTAACTCTCTGTAAAGCAGTGCATGACTCCACCAATTTGATCTGCGCCCTCCTCTTTGAGGATGCGGATAGTGTCTACAGAGGCAGAACGAGTGTGGACGATCAGAGGCTTTCTGGATGCTATTGCAGCACGAATATGAATTCTAAAACGCTCTCTTTGCCATTCGAGAGAATCATAGCTTCGATCCGCCATTCTGAAATAGTCAAGGCCGGTTTCTCCAATTGCTACTATCTTTGGATATTTAGCCGCAGTTTCTACTAAAAATTTGAGGCTCGGTTCAGGTGTGTCTTCATAGTCGGGATGAACGCCAACGGATGCGTATAGATGGGGGTGGTCTTGCGCAAGCTTCAATACATTTGGAAAATCGAGCAAATCTACCGATACGCAAAGCGCGTGATCTACCTGAGCAGCTTTCATATTCGCCAAAATCTCGGGAAGGCGCTTCTGAAATTCTGGAAAATCGAGATGGCAATGGGAGTCTATAAACATGACTGCCTATTTTACTTCTGAACCCTCAAAAACTTGTTGGTACAGAGAAAGTAAAGCCTCAAGTTGCACCCTAGTTGCTAAAGGGTGATTTTCATGACGACGATATTGAACGAGAGATTTCCAAAACTGCAATAACTTTGGAATTCGTACATGTTGGGCAAGTGACTCGAAGGCTTCCAAATGCTTTGGATAGTATCTTGGAACACCGCCTTGAGTAACCGCCTGCAGGTCAGATGTCCAGCGCTGCATCGTTGCAAGAAGCACTGAAAATTGTGCTTTATGAATTTTCTCAGCTGCCTCAAGCCATTGAATAAGAGCTCCTAGTGACATAGATTGGAGCAAAATTCTGGATGCTTGAATAGAAATAGTTAGCTCATCTTTATCATCTTGATTGTGACGGGCCACCAATGACTCTAATACAGCGTAAGGTGCCCCACCCTGTTCGTCATAAATAGATTCAATATCAGAGGCATTAAATTTAGCCCCAGATATATTTTTAAGCTGAGATTGAAGCCACTCGATACCTATGGACCTATCAGGTCTAGACGCCGCAAGGAGTCGACAACGAGAGCGAATAGTGGGGATCACACGATCTAAGCGATCGGCAAGCAAAATGAATATTGTATTAGGAGGAGGCTCTTCAAGTGATTTCAGTAAAGTATTTGCAGAGTCATGTCTCAAAGACTCTAATGGATAAATCAGGATGACACGATTTCCACCTCGATGTGATCCTATTGCAAGGGATTCAATAGCTTTACGGATTTCTTCAATCGCAATATTTTTCTTTTCCTTTTTTTCGCCTGAATCTCCATCACCATCATCAAACGTAAGCTTACTTTTTTTAACAGCCTCGTCACTTTCATAGAGAGCATGGGGTAATAATTTACGATGAGTCTCGGGAACAAGTGCAATAAAGTCTGGGTGATTTGCACTATCAAACCAATGGCAAGCCTCACATTGATGACAAGGCTTAGGCGCATCAAGCCCCTCACAGAGTAATGTTTTGGCTAGTTCCACAGCAAATTGAAATTTACCAATGCCTGCCTGCCCATATATTAAGACTGCACTTGGAAAGTTTTGCAGATCTAGGCTTTCCCTTAAAGGGTTAAGCCATGGCGCGGTTTGATTTTTCTCGGAATGGAAAAGTTGATTCATCTATCAGTTAATTCTTAAGTCTTTTAGGCCATTCCAAATTGATTCTTGTGTTTGTGTGGCATCAACCAAATGAAAACGTTTTGGATCTTCTTTTGCACGGCGCAGGTATTCTTGTCGAACACGTTCAAAAAACTCAAGATCCATTTTTTCAAACTTATCTGGCGCCCGTACCTTTGACCTTCGTGCTTCAGCAACAGAGCCTGGTAAATCAAACAATATGGTGAGATTAGGTTGTAAAAGAGCACCATTTTCCCGTCCCTGTACCCATAACTCCAATTCATTGAGCTTGATAAGGCTTAAGCCACGTCCTCCACCTTGATATGCAAAGCTTGCATCGGTAAAACGATCTGAGATCACAATTTTTCCCGCTTTTAGAGCTGGTTCAATCACTTGTGCAAGGTGTTCGCGGCGTGCAGCAAACATTAATAAAGCCTCGGTCTCCAAATTCATTGGGGACTCAAGCAATAGATTTCTCAGTTGCTCACCCAAGAAAGTTCCACCTGGCTCTCTCGTCATGATTACCTCTTGATGAGGATAGCAGTCCTGTAAGAGTTTACCGAATGCATCAATGTGAGTGCTTTTACCCGCACCATCTATGCCTTCAAAACTTATAAAGTAACCAGGAAATATCGTGCTCATGCAATTATCTACTTAATTTGATTCGCTTTAGAAGTGGATTTTCGTTGGTAACGATCAACCGCATTCTCATGCTCATTTAAGGTAGTTGAAAAATGACTGCTGCCATCACCCTTTGCAACAAAATACAGCGCATTACTTTTTTCAGGGTGCGCTGAAGCAATTATTGATTCACGGCTTGGCATGGCAATTGGTGTAGGTGGCAATCCTTTGTTCATATAGGTATTGTAAGGACTGTCTTTGCGAAGATCTGCTTTCCTTAAATTTCCATCAAATCGAGAGCCTATTCCATAAATCACGGTGGGATCAGTTTGAGGAGGCATCCCTTTTTGGATTCGATTAATTAAGACGGCTGCAATTTTTCCTCGATCCGATGATCTTCCTGTCTCCTTTTCAACAATTGACGCCAGAATAAGTAATTCGTAAGGGGATTTCAGTGGTAATTTAAGGTCTTTTTGCCCCCATTCTTGATTTAGCGTTTTTTGCATTGCCTGGGATGCACGTTGATAAATATTAATGTCTATGTCTTCAGGATCAAAAATATACGTATCAGGCATAAAAAGACCCTCTAAGCCGGGATGGCTCAAATTTAAGGTTTGCAGAAGTTCTTTTGAGCTCATCCCTTTAGTTTGATGAGTTAATTCCGGATGCGAGTCAACGATATCTCGTAACTGCCAAATAGTCATTCCAGGAATAATCGCAATACTTTCTTTCACACGATCACCCCGAGCAATCTGTAGAAGAATCTTTCCAAGACTTGCTTCAGTTTGCAGAAGATAGGTTCCTGGTTTTAGCTTTGACCCGACAAAAATAGCTCGCGCACCTATCTGAAAGAAAAGCGGGTTCGAACGAAGTCCCTGCTCTTGGGCCTGCTCAGCAATACTAGCCAAGCTTGATTGTGGCTTGATCTTTATTTTATATAGGGGGACATCTGTAATATTCGCATTCTTTGGAACTACTGGTAACAGGAAGATAGAGGCATAAAGCAAGCAAATAAGAGCAGTTAAACCGAGCAGATAGCTCTGAAATCTAGGAAATTTGGATTTTTTACGGACGAATAGATTTCTATTCTGAATTTTTCTGCTCATCAGGCTATGATAAAAGGATGATGACTATCCCCCCCAAAAATAACCCTACACTTAGTAAGATCGGTTTATCAGGCCTCGCCTCACTTTCTGAATGGGGCTTGATATTGATTGAAGGGCCCGATGCCAAATCATTCTTACAAAACCAACTTACCAATACGGTAATGGGCCTAGAACCAACTTCACCACCTCAGCTTGCCCAAACTCCATCAGCTGTAAGACTTGTTGGCTATTGCAATTCTAAGGGTCGCTTATTAGCAAGCGGATGGCTCGCTTCTTATCGATCTTCTATTACGGATGATCTCATTTTTGCTTTATTTTTATCTAAAGATATCGCTGCCCATCTAGCAAAAAGACTGTCTATGTATGTCTTGCGCTCAAAGGTAACGGTTAAGGATGTATCCAGTGAATGGTTTATTTCAGGTTATTACAGCAACATTCAACAAACTGATGAGCTTAATCTAAGAGCAGAAGATTTTGGACTTTGTCTTCCTGGGGTTTTGCTTGATGGGCAGTCTTATTCGCGTACTCTCATAGCACACCATTCATCGCAATCTGTAAGCAAACGCAATGAGAATGCCCTAACGCAATGGAATAGCCTGGAAGTGCTTAGCGCTATACCGAGAATTGTATTGGCTACGCAAGAGAAATTTGTACCGCAAATGATTAATTTTGAGTCTGTTGCAGGAGTGGATTTTAAAAAGGGTTGCTATCCTGGCCAAGAAATTGTAGCTCGTAGTCAGTATCGCGGAGCAATTAAACGCCGCTTACAGTTAGCTTATCTTGATGGTAGCTATGGTGTTGACCTCTGCGTGCCTGGAGTTGAACTTTATCAAGGGGGTGACCCCACGCAGCCAGCTGGAATGGTTGTTTTGTCAGCCCCAAACCCTCAAATTACCAATCGGGTTGATTTTCAGATCGAATGTAAGTTAGAGGCGCTGGAATCTGGAAAAATACACCTTGGCGGTATTGATGGACCTGTGTTAAAAATAGATTCATTGCCCTACTCCCTTTTAGAAATTTAATCGGTTATGTGTCTTATTCTTTTTGCTTGGAAATCACATCCTGACTATCCCTTGGTAGTAGCGGCTAATCGTGATGAATTTTATGAGCGTGACACAGAGGCTATTAGCTGGTGGCCTGAACACCCTCATGTTTTAGCTGGCCGTGATCGTGCTGATGTATTGGGAAGTCCAGGAACATGGCTCGGATTTACTAAAACTGGTCGTTTTGCTGCTCTGACTAATGTAAGGGCGCCAAGTGAAAAGAATCCCGATGCACGAACTCGCGGTGAACTTTCACTCCTGTATCTCACAAATACTGAACGTCCAAATGAATTTATTCAAAGCAATGTAAAACGCTTTCAACAGTACAACGGCTTTAATTTACTGATGGCAGATTTAAGTGACCCAGAAAATGCTGAGATGCATTGGGTTAGTAATCGCATGATCATGGGCCAAAATATTCGACCACGCAAAGTATTCCCTGAGCAAGCATTAACTCCAGGAGTATATGGATTGTCTAATGCAATGTTAGATACCCCATGGCCAAAAGTGAATCATCGTGTCGCTGCCTTTGCCCAAACCTTGGCAATGGATCAGGGTCTATTAAAAAATGCAGACCACTATTTAAAGCTTTTGGCTGATACCCATGTAGCTAATGATCATGAGCTACCAAATACTGGTGTCAGTCGAGATTGGGAAAAAGCGCTTTCACCAGCATTTATTAGAACGCCCTCTTATGGCACACGTTCAAGTACCGTTTTAAGAATTCGAAAAGATGGTCATTTTGAAATGGTTGAGAGACGCTTTGATGCATCAGGAACAGTAGGTCATGATGTCGTAACTGGAGCGCTCAGCAAAGCCCCAGGCTCAAATCTGTCTGTCTGACCTAAACTGAACGCTGATCGTCATTAATTTCCCTTGCCCCACCTGCATCCCGAGTAGCTAGGCGTTTAATATATTTAAATGTACCAGTAGCCATACAGCAAACTTCACCTTGATCGTTATATAACTTAGCTTCACAAAATGCCATCGTTGCAGTGTGACGAACAGTATCGGCTTTAACACGAAGAACCCCATTAGCTGCCTGCATAAAATTATTTTTTAGCTCAATAGTGACTACGCTTCGATCTGCTGGGTCACCAGACCTGGCAGCAACCGCCATTGCGACATCCATTAAGGTTAGCAATACTCCACCATGTGCTACTTCCCAAGTATTGGTGTGTTCTGGCTTGAGAGCCAGTAGGATTTCACCTTTTCCCATTTCTGCGCTGAGGAATCGGACACCTAACAGCTTCAGAAACGGAACATTGAGTTCTTCACCTAAATTAGCAAGCTGAGTTTGAGGGTTATTTTGTACTTGTTTATTCATAAGGTAATTTTAGAGGGTTAAACAGAGTTTGGGAATTCGACCTAGAATAGTCCCTTATGGCCTTCACCCTCACTGGCATAGATGCTTGCCATAACACATTACCTACCCCCATACCCGATCCCTATTGGGTTGCTTTTTCGCCATCTTCTGCAGGGCTAGTGAATATCAATTTAAACGCGTCAAATCTACCAGCAGATCCTGCTTGGTTAAGTTTATTGGCGGGCAATCAACTACTGACTAAGCAACATGATTTTTCTAGCCCTAAAGCAACCGCATATAGTGGTCATCAATTTGGTGTATGGGCTGGTCAACTTGGGGATGGTAGAGCGATCCTTTTAGGTGATATTGCTGGACAAGAATTACAGCTCAAGGGGGCTGGTAAAACTCATTACTCCAGAATGGGGGATGGTCGAGCTGTTTTGCGCTCTTCCATCAGAGAGTTTTTGTGTAGCGAAGCGATGCATGGCTTAGGAATTCCCACTACCCGGGCACTTTCGGTGGTTGGATCCAAACTTCCGGTGTTGAGAGAGGAAATGGAGACGGCTGCTGTATGTGCTCGCCTTGCACCTAGCTTTATTCGCATTGGACATTTTGAACACTTTAGCTCCTTGAGAAGTATTGCTCGACTCAAGGAGTTGGCCGACCTTCTGATAGCGGATCATTATCCGCACTGTCAATCTGCGCAAGAGCCCTATTTGGAGTTATTTAAAAATATCTTGGAACGCAATGCAAAGTTGGTAGCGCGATGGCAAGCTGTTGGCTTTTGTCATGGGGTTCTTAATAGTGACAATATCAGCGTATTGGGTTTGACAATTGACTATGGCCCGTTTGGCTTTTTAGATTACTTTCAAATTGATCACATCTGCAACCATAGCGACCATGGAGGTCGTTATGCCTACCATCGCCAACCTCAGATCATGCATTGGAATATGGCCTGCCTAGCTAGCGCACTCCTCCCCCTTCTAGAATTAAAGCACTCTGAAAATAACGCTCAGACAATGCTTCGTAATGCTCTTGAAGAGTTTCCTTTGATATATACAGATTCATGGCAGAAATTATTTAGAGCAAAATTGGGACTTCAAGCAATAGTTGAGGGGGATATTTTGTTAGTAGAGAGGCTTTTGCAAGCGATGCATGACTCAAAAGTAGATTTCACCTCCTTTTTTAGAGGATTGAATAGCATCAGTTCACAAACGTCAGTAAAAGATATTTCAATGAGAGACGATTTTGTCGATCGCGAGATAATTGATGAATGGTTTAAAGACTATCTAGAGCGCATTAAGATGGAAACTATTAACGATATTGAGCGGTCCTCTCTAATGAAGCAAGCTAATCCAAAGTTTGTACTGCGTAATCATTTGGCTCAAAAGGCAATTGAAATGGCTCAACAAGACGATTTTTCAGAAATACAAAGATTAATGGCTATTCTTGCTACACCATTTGATGACCAACCCCAATATGAAGATTATTCAAAACCACCTCCTCCTGATGAAAATCATATTGAGGTAAGCTGTTCCTCTTAATAAATGGTCATACTTTTAAGATTTCCTTTATGAAAAAAACGAATCAAGAATACAAAGAAGTTTTAAGTGACATAGAGTATCGAGTTACACGTGAGGCCGCAACCGAAAGGCCTTTCACCGGAAAATACTGGGATCATTGGGATCAAGGCCGCTATAAATGTGTATGTTGTGGAACGCCACTTTTTCTATCGGGAACAAAATTTGATGCGGGTTGTGGATGGCCGAGCTATAACGCACCCGAGCAAGAATCAGCCATTAAGGAAGTTAAAGACGGATCCCATGGGATGATTCGGACCGAGGTGCTTTGTACGAATTGCGATGCTCATTTAGGTCACGTCTTTGATGATGGCCCTGCCCCAACTGGTCTTCGCTACTGTATTAACTCTGCTTCACTCAGTTTTGAGCCCAGCGAAAATGCCGCATTCAATCCAAAAGACTAAAAATCAAATAGCTGCATAATCTCATTATGAAATTTCTTTTTGACCTCTTCCCCATTATTTTATTTTTTATCGCCTTTAAGTTTGCCGATATCTATACCGCTACGATTGTGGCAATGGTCGCCACCATAGGTCAGATTCTTTGGGTTTACTACCGTCACCGTAAAATTGATACCATGCAATGGGTCAGCCTAGTAATGATCTTAGTCTTTGGTAGTTTGACTATTTTTCTGCATGATAAAACATTTATCCAGCTTAAGCCTACCGCCCTATATTGGCTTTTTTCTGCTGTTCTATTTATCAGCTCCGAATTTTTTAAGAAAAATTGGATTGAGGTTTTAATGGGAAAACAAGTGAGTTTAAAGGCCCAAAATGCTCGCTCTGTATGGTCGACATTAAATCGCGCTTGGGCAGCTTTTTTCTTCCTGATGGGTGCTCTCAATTTATATGTTGCCTTTGAATTTTCTGAGGAAACCTGGGTTAATTTTAAGCTTTTTGGAAGCACTGGATTGCTCATTGCATTTGTCATTATTCAGGGTGTTTGGTTAAGTCGCCATATGGAAAATCCTGAGTCATGAATATCAATCAAAAAAGAATCGTGCTTTTTGAGGCAGATCTTAAAAAATCATTTGATTTAAAACATCTTCTTATTGAAGATGAGAGTCACCTTCATGCTGGTCATGCAGGAGCGGCTACTGGTGGCGGCCACTTCAAAGTAACCATAGTGGCCCCTGAATTCACAGGTCAAAATCTAGTGGCACGTCATAGAGCAATTTACAAAGCCTTAAATGAGCATATACCAAGGGAAATTCATGCACTCACAATTTCCGCCCTCACCCCAGAAGAGTTCTGGACCTAATAGTGCTTTAATATAGAGCGCTTACCTTATTGTTCAACAAATTTATCTATTAATACACCAAATCCAATGTTAAAAACCCATCATCTTATTTCTATTAGTATTTTCAGTGCCTGCCTATTCTCTTCCACTGCTTTTTCTCAAAATGCAGCCATTGTGAATGGTAAGTCCATCCCCAAATCCCAATTAGATAAATTGGTGCAAAAGTCGAATCAGCCTGATACCCCACAACTTCGAGATCAAGCCAGAGAGATGTTAGTGACTCGTGAGTTAATTTTGCAAGAGGCAGATAAACGCGGCTTAATTCAAAAAGAATCCGTTCGAGACCAGTTGGAGCAATCTCGCATGGGTGTATTAGTGGCGGCTGTATTTGAAGATTTTGTTGAAAAGGAAGGCGTAGCAGAATCTGAGTTAAAGGCAGCATATGAATCTGTTAAAACGCAATATACTGGCAAGGAATATCACGTAGAGCATATTTTGGTCGAGAAAGAATCGGATGCCAAAGCAATTATTACTAAGATAAAAGGTGGCGCTAATTTTGAAGAGATTGCTAAGGCAAAATCAAAAGATCCTGGCTCTGCACCCAATGGTGGTGATTTAGGATGGGTATCTGATAAAGCCCTAGTCCCAGAATTTTCAAAGGCTATGGTGCAACTTAAAAATTCTCAGATCACAGACAAACCTGTGAAATCTCAATTTGGATGGCACATTATCAAAATGCTTGATGTTAGAGAAGTTAAGGCTCCAAGCATGGATGAGATCAAGGATCAATTAAAGCAAATGATCGTTTCTGATGAGAATTGGCAAAAAGCGAAGTTTGCTGAAATGACTCAAAAGTTACGCGCTAAGGCAAAGATCCAGTAATAATTGAAATCTACCTAGCGGGATGTTGCTGCGGTCGTAGTTTATGAATCGCCATTCCCGCTAATCCACAAGCAAAAGCGGATACCACAAAGACGTCTCTTGGTTGAGCGCTCTCCCAGATCCATCCTGCAAATAAGCCTCCTAGAGTGCCCCCTAGGCCATATGAAACGGTTGCCATTAAAGCTTGTCCGCGAGCCTGAAGCGGCCCAGTAAACCAGCGCTGTAAAAGCTTAGTTGCCGCGCTATGATGAGCTGCAAACGTTCCTGCATGCATTATCTGCGCAATGATTAATACAGATGTAATGGGCAAGAAAGCCATCAGCACAAACCGAATAATCCCAATCCCAAAGGATGCTTGTAAAACAACTTCTGGGTCGAGCCTGCTAAGTACTTTACTTTGGTAGTAAAAGAATACTACTTCAGCAAAAACACCCAAGGCCCAAAATAATCCAATTTGGAATTTGTTATAGCCAAGATCAGCCAGATAAAGGGAATAGAAAACATAGAGGGCTGCGTGGGCAAATTGCATAAAAAAACCAGATAATAAAAACCAACGTACATCTGGGTTTAGCAACACAACCCAAAACTCCCCTTTCACCATCTTATGACGTTCTAGCTTAGGTTCGTACATTAAGAACGTTATTGCAGCTAATGCAATCAAAATAACACTACCAACAAGTGGGTATAGTTCAATACTGTTGCGCTGAAATAATTCACCTGCAAAAAGTACCATCACGATGAAACCAATTGAACCCCAAAGCCGTAAACGACCATAGCGTTTATCAAAGGAATTGTCCTTAAATAAAGCATGGACGGTAGCTGACTCACCAAGAGGCATTAGACTACTGAGGATGGTGTGTAAGATAAACATCCAAATAAAGAAGCTGATGTAGCTATGTAAAAAATAAATAGCAGAAAATGTTAATGCCCCAAGGCAAGCACAAAAACGAATGATGCCAATTCGATTAGAGAGGTAGTCTGAGAGCCATCCCCAAAAAAATGGCCCAATAATGCGTGTGACTTGCAGCATCGACATTAAGATTGCAATCTCGATAACCGTAAACCCGCGATCTAAAAAAAATAAGCTGGCAAAAGGTGACACCAGACCAATATAGGCGAAGTACAAAAAGAAAAAGGACCCGAAGGCCCAGCGAACCAGTGGTGTCATTTCATTGCTCTAGGCTAATCCAATTGAGAGCCTGGACGTGCAGAAGGTATAGGCGGCACAGAAAGTGACACATCGCCACATTGTGCGCGGTGCCGCAAGGCATGATCTATTAAGACCAAAGCAAGCATCGCTTCAGCTATTGGGGTCGCTCTAATGCCAACGCAAGGATCATGTCGACCCTTAGTTTGGAGAGTAACCGGCTTACCAGTAATATCAATAGACTGTTTCGGGCTGTGAATGCTAGAAGTAGGCTTAATCGCTATTGAAACCCGTAGATCTTGACCACTACTAATTCCACCTAGCGTACCGCCTGAATTATTGGTAGCAAAACCATCGGGATAAAGTTCATCGCCATGTTCGCTACCAAGCTGCGTAACAGATCTGAAGCCTGAGCCGATTTCAACACCCTTCACAGCATTAATTCCCATCATCGCATGTGCAATATCAGCATCAAACTTGTCGAATAATGGTTCACCAAGACCGATAGGAACATTGCGTGCGCGTACTTCAATCTTTGCCCCACAAGAATCTCCGGATTTACGTAATTGATCCATATAAGATTCCAGCTGAGGGATAATTTCAGCATTCGCTGCAAAAAATGCATTTTGATTTATTTGCCCAGCATCTTTAAAAGGTATTTCAAGATGTCCTAACCGGCTCATATATCCATAGAACTCGGTGCCATACTGAAGTTTTAACCACTTTTTAGCAATAGCTGCTGCAGCAACTACTGGTGCAGTTAAGCGAGCAGAGGAACGACCCCCACCTCGTGGATCACGTAGACCATATTTATGATGGTATGCATAGTCTGCATGACCAGGTCTAAAGGTGTGCAAGATGTCGCCGTAATCTTGACTTCGATGGTCAGTATTACGGATCAGTAATGCAATCGGCGTTCCTGTAGTCTTGCCTTCAAATACACCAGAGAGTATCTCAACCTTGTCCTCTTCCTTGCGCTGGGTAACATGGCGTGAAGTTCCAGGTTTACGACGATCGAGGTCAACCTGCAGATCTTGCTCCGAAAGTAGCATACCCGGAGGGCAGCCATCAACCACAGCCCCTATCGCAGGACCATGTGACTCACCAAAAGTGGTAACAGTAAAAAGGAGGCCTAAAGTATTCCCAGACATACCGACATTATGTCATTTGTCAGAATTTTCGGGCTAGATCTTCTTAATTGACACTTTTTTCAGTATCTTCTGGCCAATCCCGAATGTAGGCCTTTAACATAGTGTTTTCAAAGTCTTGAGCCTCAACGACAGACTTAGCCACATCATAAAAAGAGATAACACCCATCAGTATTTTTTGATCTATCACAGGAAGGTAGCGAGCATGATCTACTAACATCATGCGGCGCACTTCATCAATCTCTGTTTCCATATTACAGGTCAGTGGCTTTGAATTCATGACTGATTGGACTTGAAGTCCATCTAACTTTCCATGATGTTTTGATAATGCAGAAATAACTTCTCGAAATGTCAAAATGCCAACTAATTTGTCATACACCATTACAACTAAAGAACCAATATCGTGTTCGCTCATTACCAATACTGCTGTCTGCAATGCAGTATCAGGGGCTACGGTAAATAAGGTGCTGCCCTTCACTCGTAATATGTCACGAACTTTCATCTATTCTCCGAAACAATGATTTTATAGATTCAATATATTCCTAAGGCCGCCTTGAATCAAGAGTAAACAGCCTGCTTTTAGTAACGAATAATCCTAACAACTCCCTTGCGAACTTCCGGAAGATTAGAGACCAAAACTGCTCCTGCAAGCGTAATCCACCAGGTTAGATAAATCCAAATCAGTGCAAGTGGAAAAATGGCAAATGCTCCATAAACAGTCTTATAAAAGGCTATATGGGTAAGGAAAATAGCAAATCCAAACTTCATCAATTCAAAGGTAATGGCAGCAAAAAAAGCGCCGGAGATAGCGTCCATCCATAAGATCTTAGAATACGGAAGAATCTTATAAACAACGGTATACACAATGATGGCTAATAATATTGGTGTAACAGTTGCGATAACCCGAAAACCCATTGAAATAGATTTGATCCAACCTTCAGAGGCGCTAAACAAAGTACCACTCAAGTAGATCCCAAGGCCAAGTAGGATGGGTCCTAAAATAGTTGTTGCACCATAGATAAAAATCTTCTTATAGATCGGTCGTTTTTCGTGAACTTTAAATATTTGATTGAAAGCGCCCTCTATAACAACTAAAGTCATGATCGTAGTAATGACTAGACCAAATAAACCAATATAGGTTAATCCTCGCGCCTTGGTTGAGAATTGATTTAGATAAACGAGTATTTGTTGATTAAATCCACCAGGCATATAAGTGTCTAATAACCAGTAGCGAAAGGTATTTTTAATTTGAATCACACTTGGCAAATAACCAATTAATATGGTGGCGAGCGTTAGCATAGGCACCAAAGCTAAGGTGGTAGTAAAAGCCAGACTTGCAGCAATTTGCTTTAGATTTTGACCCCGATTGCGGTCCCAGATCTCTTTGGCAAAAGAGAGCCATAATTGGGGGTTACGAATAAGGCGCATCGCCGTATCATAAGAGAAGAATATGAGTCAACACGATATTTTAGTTTTGTACTACTCCCGGCATGGTGCTACTAGGGATTTAGCTCGCCTAATTGCTGAGGGGATCGAATCAGTTCCTGGCGTTAATGCACGCCTAAGAACTGTGCCACCCGTTTCATCAGTTTGCGAAGCCACCGAGGCACCTGTCCCAAGCGAGGGTTCGCCATATGTTGAATATGCTGACTTGCAGCAATGTATCGGCCTAGCACTGGGATCTCCCACACGTTTTGGCAATATGGCAGCTCCTATGAAATATTTTTGGGATGGTAGCGCCTCCGAGTGGATGAACGGCGCCTTAATTGGAAAGCCTGCCTGTGTTTTTACTAGTACAGGAAGCATGCATGGTGGGCAGGAGAGTACCTTACTCACCATGATGATTCCCCTGCTTCATCATGGTATGGTGATCTTAGGTCTTCCATATAGCGAGCCTGAGTTAATGACAACTTCTACTGGCGGAAGTCCATACGGAGTTACCCATCTTTCTCATGCGGATGGGAGTGCGCCCATTAGCGTAATGGAACAGCGTTTAGCCAAGGCACAAGGTAAGCGCTTGGCACAAATTGCATTGCGCCTCATCCCAGCATAAAAGATCTATATGTTTACAAAGCTTCTAGAAAAAAATCCTTATCAATTGATAGCTACCGCTGCATTCGTTGGGCTATTTATTCTGTGTGTTTGTTGGGAGTGGTTTATCTCCCCATTACGTCCCGGTGGCTCTTGGTTGATTTTGAAAGGTATACCTCTACTATTCGCCATACCAGGTTTATGGAAGGGTAATGTCTATACAATGCAATGGGCATCGATGTTAATTCTGCTCTACGTTACCGAAGGTTTAGTGCGAATTTTAGAAACCGGCGCCAACTTTTGGATGGCGCTACTCGAAACTATTCTGGCAACTACTGGATTTATTGTTTTGTTGATGTATCTCAAGCCTATCAAACAAGAAGCAAAAGCGAAAAAGAAATTACAGGGGCAAAAATGAATCAGGACTTTCTCATTCAAGTAGGCACTATCTTAGATTTAAAATATGTTCTGACAGAAGATGCAGATAAGGCTCCTTACCTCACTGATTGGCGTAATCGCTTTACTGGTAGGGCTTTAGCCGTTCTGCTACCCTCGACCTCCGCAGAGGTTGCTGCCATAGTAAAGCTCTGTGCCGGTACTAAAACGGCTATCGTGCCTCAAGGAGGGAATACTGGTTTATGTGGTGGCGCTACGCCTGATCAGAGTGGCAAGCAAGTCATTCTTAGTTTGAAGCGCATGAAACAAATACGTGAAATCGACGTAGCTAATCAAACAATCAGTTTAGAGGCCGGATGTATTTTGCAGACCATTCAGGAAAAAGCTGCTGAACAAGGCTTCTTATTTCCGCTTAGTCTTGGGGCTGAAGGCAGTTGCATGATTGGGGGAAATCTGGCGACTAATGCAGGTGGAACGAACGTACTTCGCTATGGAAGTACCCGAGACTTATGTCTTGGCTTGGAGGTTGTTACAGCCAATGGGGAAATATGGAATGGCATGAAGGGTCTGCGTAAAGATAATACTGGTTATGACCTTCGAGACTTATATGTTGGCTCCGAAGGAACCTTGGGAATTATTACTGCTGCCGTAATGAAGTTGTACCCCTTACCGATCTCTCAGTGGACGACTTTAGTGGCCACCCAAGATATTAGCTCTACGATAGCTTTATTAAACTTATTTCAACAGCGGGCTACTTCACTTCTCACTGGTTTTGAAATGATGACTAAAGAATCTTTGACCCTCATCGATAAACATTTTCCACAGATGGCTAACCCATTAAAAGGAAGCCCTCCTTTTACGATTTTGATTGAGCTTTCTGATCATGAAAGTGAGGATCATGTTAAACAGCTTCTAGAAGCTATATTGGAGGAAGCTCTTGAATCTGAGCTGATTACTGATGCAGTCATTGCAAGCAATCTGAGTCAAGCTAATAGCTTTTGGCATATGCGCGAACATATCACCCTTGCTCAAGCGCAAGAAGATGCTAATTTGAAACATGACATCACCATCCCCCTTTCTTCGCTCAGTCGCTTTATTAGCGAAACCGATGCTCTCATCAAGGCAAAGTACCCAGGGGTCCGAATTATCAATTTTGGTCATTTAGGGGATGGCAACCTCCATTACAACGTTGCCCCGCCAGAAGGCGCAGATTTCATAGCCTTTAATGCCGCTAATGAGAAACCAGTTCATGAGCTCATTTATGGCCAGGTAGAGCTCTGTAATGGGTCAATTTCAGCAGAACATGGGGTTGGACAACTCAAGATTGAAGAATTGAGGGCTCATAAAGGAGAGGTAGCCCATGAGCTAATGAAAAGTATCAAAAAGGCTCTAGATCCTCAAAATATCCTAAATCCACATAAAGTCCTCTCTATTTAAGGGGTAAACAGCAAATATTTATAGATTTTTTGAAATTCTTGTCATCTCAGCCTAATTCAGGTGCGTTGTATGCTCATGGAGGCGACAAATATGTCAACAAGATTAAAACGTTGGGCCCGCGCAATTCAGCAAATTGATCTATCAAAGCAGGTAGACCCTGAAGTAGCGATTGGCTATTTAGACAGTAAGTACCGCGATATTGCTTGGCGTTACATTCGTATTTTAGGCTTTGAGCGCACTATTAGCTTCATGGCTAGCAATAACTTCCACCCAGAATAAGCTTTCAATATTCTTCTCAAATAGCTGATTTATATATGTATTTTAGTTTATCTTGCTCTTGATATCTTGCTTGCTAACCATATATTAGTCAGTATTGAGAACCCCTCTAATTAAGTCTTTTGAATTAGCTCTAGCTATTTTCATTAAATATGATTCCCCCGAATTGGGATCAAAGAGGCGATAGTTGATGACAATTAATAAGCTACTGCAACTGTCACAATCACTTGAAACAGCTAAAAAGAAATCGTAGGATGAAAGGGTAATCCAAAAACATACCAAAATTTACTTTGTGGAGAAAAAATGAGTCAAAAGAAACTGGTCAAAGACTTAATGAAGACGTTAGACAAATTAGAATCAGATCGTGAAAAGCTCATTGATAAGCTATCTAAGGCGTTAGATAAATTAGATAAAAAGGCTAGCATCAAAAAGCCTCCTGCTAAGAAAGTAGTAGTAAAGAAAATGCCGGCCAAAAAAGTTGTCCAAAAAAGGACTGCAGTTAAGAAAACAGCAGTTAAAGTTAAGGTTTCAGCCCCGGCCCCAGTTGTAGCTACTTAATTGCTGAATGGGGAAAAGATTAAAATCTACCCTCCAAGTAGATGACTATGATGCTCAGATAAGGCTTTTGCAAATTGAGCTAGTAAAGCTTCAGCGGCAAATTATTTCTAGCCAAGCACGTTTATTAATCATTCTTGAGGGACGAGACACAGCTGGAAAAGATGGCACTATTAAAAATATCGTAGCTCACCTAAGTCCCCGTGAGACTCGTGTAGTAGCTCTTAGCAAACCTACTGAGCGTGAAGATGGAGAATGGTATTTTCAACGCTATGTAGCTGAACTACCCACTTCCGGTGAAATCGTTATTTTTAACCGTAGTTGGTATAACCGCGCTGGTGTTGAAAAGGTTATGGGTTTTTGTACTGATGTCCAATATCAGCAGTTTATGGATACAGTCAATGAATTTGAAAGCTTAATTGTCGGTTCTGGGATACAGCTGATCAAATACTATTTAGATATTGATAAAGAAGAGCAAGCTGCTCGCCTGCAGTCTCGTAAAACAGACCCCCTAAAGCAATGGAAAATAAGCCCAATAGATGAGCAAGCACAGAAGAAGTGGAAGCAATACAGCTTAGCTCGAAATGCAATGCTCCAAAAAACAAGCTCAAAACTTGCCCCTTGGATAGTGATTGATGCCAACAATAAGAAGCTAACCCACTTAAATCTCATGAGGGATCTCTTATCAAGGATGGTTTATCCAGGCAAAGAAAAGAAGCTTTTACTGGTAAATCCAGAAGTGGTAATGCCCTGCCCGCCACTTGGAAAAAAAATGCCTAATTTAGCCCCGTAAATATTGCTTATTTGAAGAATGCGATCGCTTCGCTTATGAGCTCATCTGGTAATTCTTCCGGAATGTAATGGCCGCAAGCTACGGTTTTTCCAGAAACATTCTTGGCAACTTTCTGCCAATCCTCAAGCGGTTTAAAGCATTTATTTACCAACCCATGCTCACCCCATAAGACTCTTAAGGGCATTTCTAAACGTTTTCCTGCCTGACGGTCTTCTCGGTCATGAGCAAGATCAATGGTGGCCGCCGCACGATAGTCTTCACACATGGCATGCATACTTTGTGAATTACTAGCACCCTTCAAATACTCTGCCCAGTTTTCAGTAGAAAAAATACCCGTTCCAGCATGTCTACCCATATGATTTTTTAACCAAAACTCGGGGTTAGCCCCAATCAGAGTTTCCGGGATGGGTTCTGGCTGTATTAGGAAAAACCAGTGCCAATAGCCTTTAGCAAAATCCATGCTGGTGTTCTCATACATGGATAAGGTGGGAGAAATATCTAAAACCATCAAACGCAAAACGCTATCTGGAAAATCTGCTGCCAGTCGATGTGATACTCGACCTCCGCGATCATGCCCTAATAAGAAAAAATGAGGATGTCCAAGCGCTTTCATCAAGGCATGTTGATCTGCTGCCATAGATCTTTTGGAATAACTGGAATGATCACTCTTACAGTGTGGTTTAGAGGATTCTCCATACCCCCGTAGATCTGCTGCAATCACTGTGTAGTGTTTCGCCAAAGCAGTTGCGGTTTGATGCCATATTGCCTTGGTCTGCGGAAAACCATGTAATAAGAGTAAAGCAGGACCTTTACCACCAACTTGATAGGCAATTTCTATGGGGCCATCTTCAGATGCAATGACAATTTTCTGCTGTTCAAATCCAGGAAATACTACGGCCATAATGATCTATTTAGATGCCAGCGCCTGAATCTGAGCAACCGTGACATAGCTTTTATTGTCAGTATCGATATAGCTAAAATGGTCATAGACCCTTGGCATACAACCTTTTGCTTCTTGTTTAGTAAGCTTGCCATCACGGTTCTTATCGCAGCTTGCAAAACGATCAGCAATCTCTTTATTACGCACTGAATTATCTGCGTACACTAATGTGCATACAGATAATCCAAGTGCAAAATAGAGAAGACTCTTAAATAGTAATGACATAGACACTAATTAGCCGAAGTTTCCAAGGCAGCACTTACTGCCTTTTTAGCCATAGCAATGAAAGAGTCTACAGAACCAGAGGATGTTCGAAAAGATTCTCCTTGAACCGTTACTAAGCCCATTCCAATAACTTCATTAGTTCTACTATCCGTAATTTTATTTTCAACCACCAATGCTGGGGTCTTAGCATTTACGCCTGCAGCAAATGCTGCTGCATTTGTAGCCAACCCAATTGGAGTAAAGTTCCATGGCTTTAAATAATCATTTGAACTTTCAGCGCCAGTAATTCCAACAGAGACCCTTACAACTCCGGGTCCTGGCTGTGTAACAATTTTAAGATTGCCACGAGCATTGACAGATTCAACCATAGAAGCTTGTAATGTCGATTTGGCTTTAGCAATAGATTCTGCAGTAACGTCTTTAGTAGCGCTTTGGTTTAAATAAATGGGATCTAATATAACGCCGGTATACATTGCGGGATTAATGCCATCCTTGCGATAACGCCAAACTCTGGTATCGGATGCAGCGGTGTAGGTTGATACTAGAAGTGAATAGTTGGGTAAAAAACCAGATCTTGGCATCGGCTCTGAAGCCAATTTCGGCGTGTTACTACAAGCAGCAATTAAACAAACAGAGCCAATGACTGCTGCATATAGACTAATTTTTTTCATTTTAAATTCCATTTAGAGTGCAAAGATATATACAGTGACACCATGCCTTCTATCATAAAGCCGAATGATGATTAGCGGTTCTTTATTAAGCTGCGCATAGAAAGGATCTTACTCCTCAGAAAGATAAGAAATAGTTTGTACCATTTTAGGGCTCTACTCAGTGAGCGCTGAGGCGAAGACCCTAAATTATTAGCTGAAAACCTATGAAATGTTAAAGGCGTTTACCAGTAATTGCGTTGTCGTTATAAGACCTGCTTTTATAAAGGCCCTTGATCTCATTGTTATTGACAGCCATTCTCACAAAATGTGAACTTTTGTCACGATCAAGGTATGTAAAGCTTAAAGTTGAACCATCTAATTTAGGATTGAGAATGGGTTGCGATTCATTACCAATTTGAAGAGTGCCGCCTATTTTTTGATAGTGTTGAGACAGTTTTAAAGTCGTCCTAGCTGGCTCCATTCCTGTAATTACCCACTCCCCCGCCACTTGAGCAGGAACAACCCAATAGTAGGCCTTAGCAGGAGTATCAATTTCAATATCCGCTTCCCAATCGCCCATATTAAATGCGTGCGATGTGACTCTCGTACCAGGTTTCATCTTTAATATGGTGGGACGTAAGGCGATATTTAGATCGGGCAATAAATACATAGTAACCACAGTTGCCTTACTAAAATCTTCTTTGAAGATGTCGCCATTAATAATCTTCACACGATCACTAACACCGGAGCGATCAGCATTACGTTGGGCTAGTTTCGCCATTTCTGGATTAAATTCAATTCCGATAGCACGTGCTCCAAAATCTTTCGCAGCTGCAATAGCGATTCTGCCGTCTCCAGAGCCAAGGTCATAGACTATATCGTTGGAGGTCACTTTGGCTGTTTTGAGCATGTTAGCAAGTAATTCATTGCCAGTAGGCACCCAAACCACGTCTTTACCTTCTTGACCAATGCGAGGATTATATTTATCGTCGCCACCGTCTACATAGTTTTGAGCCAATGTATTTAGAGCAAAAAAGGTACTAAAAATAGCAAACCAAACTTTAAAATGCTTCATAGAATTTCCATAAAAAAAAGTAAAAGGTGATTTTTTGGATTACAGGACTAAGAAAAGCTCATCATAAAATAAAAATCGTAGGTCTGCTCCAAAACAATAATAATCTTCAGATCAGTCGCTCTCGTACCTTGGCTGTCACCCACTCGCTCACCGCTACCGTGGCAAGAATAACGATTAGCAGCATAGTTACTTTGGGCCAAGCGAGCGTATTGAGTGCTGCCTCCAGTTTGACACCAATTCCGCCCGCACCCACCAAGCCCAGCACAGTTGACTCCCGGATGTTGATATCCCAGCGAAAGACGCTGATGCCCGCCAGCGTAGGTGAAATTTGTGGTAACACCCCCCAAGTCATAGTTTGGGCTGGGCTTGCGCCCGTGGCCTCGATGGCCTCTACTTGCGCTGCATCTATCTCTTCAATGGCTTCGTAGAGCAACTTTCCGATGAAGCCGATAGATCGCAGGGCAATTGCAAAGACGCCAGCGAGTACCCCAGGGCCTAGAATGGCCACTAGCAGCAAAGCCCAGATGAGCGAATTAATAGAGCGTGAGCCGACGATTAGCAGTAAGGCAATAGGACGTACAAATCGGGTACTTGGCGTCGTGTTACGCGCTGCCAAAAAAGCCACTGGCACCGCCAGGATCAGGCCGATTAATGTTCCAAGAGTGGCAATGTTGATGGTTTCCCAGAGTGGCCACCAGAGTTCGTTGACGAAGCTCCATGCAGGCGGCATCATGCGTGAACCGATATCCTTCATTTGGGCAGGTGCGTCTGTGACGAAAGCCCAAATCGTATCTTTTGTCATCACTTGGAAGGTCCAAGACACAAACGCGAGCGTAAGAACCCAGGCCGCAAATACAATCAGTTCATTGCGGGGGGTACGTTTCTGCCATACCGGCATGGAAGTATTCAAAGTCACTGAATGCGCTTTCTGAGCCAGCCCGAGCTGTACTCAGCTACCATCACAATCGCAATAATGACCAGAATAATGGCAGCAGCTGAATCAAATTCGTAGCGGTCCATGGCGGTATTAAGCGTTGCACCTATTCCGCCAGCACCCACGATACCAATCACAGCTGATTCTCGAAAGTTAATATCGAGCCGATAGAGTGATAAGCCTACCAGCCGTGGCATTACCTGGGATAGCACCGCAAAGTCGAGTATCTGCAGATACCCAGCACCAGTTGCTCGAAGGGCCTCAAGCTGTGAGGCTTCAATCTCTTCAATATCCTCGGCCATCAGCTTAGCCATGAAGCCTATGGTGGCGAAAGTCAAGGTCAAAAAACCAGCGAATGGTCCAAACCCAAACATAGCAACCAGAAAGATAGCGATGATGATTTCATTAAGCGTTCGGGACAAGGCTACAAAACTGCGACAGATGAGATAGACCCAGGTTGGCGCAAGGTTTCGGGCGGCGCCGACTGCAACAGGGATCGACAACACAACGCCAAGTGCAGTGGATGTGACCGTCATCGTCAGACTCTCCTGGAAGCCAATAACAATGTCGCTCCATCGGCTGGTGAAATTCGGATGCAAAAAGCCAAGCACAAAAGCCCAGCCGCGCTCCAGACCCTGGATGGCACGTGCCCAGTTCACCTCCAGCGAACCAATGCCTAACACTAGGTAAAGGGCTGCGCCAGCATACAAAGCCCAGCGCATAATTGGATTGGAAATGAATTGCGGGCGCCGCCACTGTCGCTGCAGTTTCGGTACTTCTATTACCGCATCGATCATAAAGAAGTAGCCAGCTTTAAATCATTGTTTCCTTGATTACTGTTACTCGAATCATCTCCTGCTGATGCTTGCATACTTTGAGTAATTGCGGTCCAATCCTCATCGCCATATATATTGGTCAATATGGTCTTATCGATATTAGCGGCCGGACCGTCATAAACCACAATGCCGGCACGCAGACCTACAATCCTTGGCAGGAACTCGGTTGCCAGGACAACATCGTGTATGTTGACGATCGCAGCAAGCCCGCGCTCCTGACATAGTTCTAAAATCAGACGCATGATCTGGCGAGAAGTTTTCGGATCAAGGCTGGCCGTTGGTTCGTCCACTAGCAACAGCTTTGGGCTTTGCATCAAGGCCCTCGCAATGCCGACGCGCTGGCGCTGCCCACCTGAAAGCGCATCTGCGCGCTTATTTTCCATGCCACCCAAGCCCACACGTTCAAGGAGTGAGTAAACCTGCGCAATGTCATCACCCTTAAATCGCCGGAACCAACTGGCCCAGAATCCGGTATAGCCTAGGCGGCCCGACAGCAAATTTTCCATCACGGTCAAACGTTCGATGAGAGCGTACTCTTGAAAAATCATACCAATTTGGCGGCGCGCACTGCGGAGACCACTCGAGCCTAGTTTGCTCAAGTCTTGCCCATCTAGCTCAATCTGCCCTCCGCTTGGTTCCACCAAACGATTTACACAACGAATGAGTGTTGACTTGCCGGCCCCTGATGGACCGATTAGCCCTATCAATTCACCTGCACCCACTCTTAGAGATACCCCGTTGAGCGCAAGGTCCCCGGTTGGGTAGCGTTTTTCTAGCTGACGCAACTCAAGCATAGCGATAGTTTTTTATTTGCAGGCGTAACTCACGTTCATAGCCTGGTCGATATCGCGCACTACTTGCCAGTATTGCTTGTAATTGATAGGCATGAACTTTTCTTGGGGCGGTTCACTCTTACTAAATTCTGCAGCCAATGCCGTTCCCTCCCACTTGAAACTGAAGAAAGCCTGCTTGATCTTCTCTGCCAGTTCTGGTTTGAGGTTGTACACATAACCATAACCAGTTGTCGGGAAGGTTTGGGATGTGTAAATGACCTTGGTCTGGTCTGCTTTGACTGCACCACGCCCGATCATTCTCTCCTTTACGGAGTTAGCAATGGCCGCTGCTGGATAGTCCTTATTGGCAACACCCAGAATTGAGTTGTCATGCTTGCCACTAAACACAGGTGTGTAATCTTTGCCGCTTTCCATCTTGTACTTATCGCGCAGTAATGCGGCCGGAGCTTTATATCCGGAGTTGGAGGTTTCCGAGGTGAATGCTAAGCGCTTACCTTTAATATCCTCAATCTTCTCAATACCACTCCCTGGATAAGTAATGATTTCCATCTCGTAACCGAATTTGTTATCTTTAGAGGCCATCATGGCGAAAGGTACAAAACCAGCGCAATTGACGGCGATTGGGTTGGAACCTGTATTAAAGCCAGCGACGTGAAGGCGACCTGCACGCATGGCTTCCAACTGGGCAGCATTGCTCTGCACCGGGAAAAACTGGACTTTTTTGCCGGTTGCCTTGGCCAAGTGCTCAATAAAGCTATCCCAGATCTTGGCGTAAACGGCAGGGTCTTCGACGGGAGTGTAAGCAAATACGAGTGTAGCTGGGTCTATGAACTCAGATGCATTAGATGGTGGATCTGCCACCAAATCACCGTTGGTATCTTTAAAACGAGGATCCATTGCCTGGATGGTAGGGGCCAATGTTGTTAGGGCGGCGACGAATATGGCGGACAAAGCGAATCGCATTTGGATCTCCAGTTATGACAAAAGCTGAATTCTCACAACTTTAGATGACAGTTCCGTGACATTAAAATCACTTTAACAGATCCTTTTTAGCCCTACTCCAAAAGGGAGGATTTTTGATAATGTCTTCCACAATAATGTTGAATATGGTTAAAAGACAGCTCAGATCTCTTCTGTATTGTTCATCTAACTTTAGACCTAAAAAGCGCTAGCCTATGTCAAAAGCATTATTAATTACTCCATTAAGATATAAAAATGAGTACTTGGTTCAATTCAGTCGATATCTACTGCGAGCGTTTAGATGTGAGTTTTTGGGCTGAGCCCTTTAACGCCATCAGTAATCTGTCGTTCATCATTGCAGGTTTTTTTCTGTGGCGACTAAGATCTTCCCTTTCAAATCTGATGGCCATTCTGATGATCCTCATTGGCCTAGGTAGTTTTTGCTTTCATACTTTTGCTAATCGCCTTACCGGTCTACTTGATGTCTTAGCAATTGATCTGTATTTACTAGTCTTTGCATTTTTAATCTCCAAGCAATGGTCAAGAAGCTCGATTTTTATTCAACTAGGGTCTGCTCTACTACTAATCATTAGTATTGTTTGCTCTCAATTACTCATTAGTCACTTAAAGCCAGATTTGCCATGGTTACCTTCCGGCATCTACCTTGGCGCTTGGTTAGCGCTGTTGGTTTATGCTTTGATGACCCAATATTCAAATACGTCAGCAGCTCGTTTCTTATGGCTGGCGGCCATCGTTTTTGCATTCTCCCTACTGAGTCGTCAACTTGATATGCCCTTATGTGACTTCATTGGTGGTTCACATTGGTTATGGCACCTACTCAATGGGCTAACCTTGTATTTGACCAGTTATGGTCTTTGCCTAAAGCAGTGCCCTAAAAAACTACAGCACTAGATTTTGACAATCTTCAACTTATCATAATTTGCTTACATCTTATTGACTAAGTAATCTATAAATGAATTGGGGCTGCCTAGCACTATTCAAGCGTGCGACCTTTGTCTTGGATGGTTTTGGCACTGGTTAACAAATTACTAGAGATAAAACAATACTGAAGGCAATGCTTGAAAGAAAAAACCCCCACCAGTGCTGATGAGGGTCTGAGGGTTCTAGTGTGACCTGATATGAGATCAAACAGGGTCACCAATGTGCGATGCTTAAATTAAGGTTTTAGCTGACCCCTAATTTCGCCACCCTTATTTGCAGCACTATGGACATTGATATAAAGATTTCCACTCTTTAAGCTTTGTAGTTGAGCAGCAGTCAATTTAGAACCAGCTGGAACAGACCATACATTGTCTGACGTTTTTGCAAATGGAACAATTACAGGGCCATTCTGACCCATGGGGGCTTCATGAATATGCGCCATAGTCGCATCAACACCTGCAGTGGTAACGCTACCTGAAACTGATCCATCAGAGCCAACCATAATCGAACCCTTACCCGAAGCTGAGGTGGTAACGGGGGGAACTTCCTGAGATCCAGCGAGAGTTACATTCATTGACTGTGCAAAGACAGTTACAGAAGCTATGCCAAAGCAAAGGCTTATTACAGTTTTTGTGATTATTTGATACATTTTTATCTTCATCTCCTATTAAGTTAAATACTATATTCAGATTATCATCATTTTGCCAGTAAGGTATTTGAGCAGAAACGTTTAATTAGGCTGTTTAACGGTAATATCTACAGTAAATGACTATGTCTATATTAAAAAATATCACAAATGAATCTATAGTAATTTCTCAAAAAAATATTGGTCATTATGATCAAAACGCCATTTCTTATGACGAAGGTACACAAGATCATGATGTCAGTCAAAATATCAATGCCTTCCTAAGGGCGATAAAAGCTGAACCACCATTTCAATTACTCGATTTTGGATGTGGTCCGGGAAGAGACCTACAAACCTTAACTAAACTTGGTCATGTTGCTATTGGTCTTGAAGGAAGCCCAAAAGCTGCACAAATTGCAAGAACGAAAAGTGCTTGCAAAATCTTAGTGCAAGATTTTTTTAACTTAGATCTACCAGAGAATACTTTTGATGGTATTTTTGCCAACGCTTCGCTATTTCATATCCCCAATAGGCTATTGCCAAAAGTGCTGGGTCATTTATGGACAAGCTTAAAACCTAATGGCATTCTGTTTAGCTCAAATCCACGTGGCAATAATGAGGAAAGCTGGTACGGTGATCGCTTTGGCTCATATCATGATCTGGAAGGCTGGAGATCTTTTATGACAAATGCACAATTCATCGAAATTGAATACTACTATAGGCCAAGTGGGCTCCCATTTGAGCAACAGCCGTGGCTAGCAAGTGTTTGGAAAAAAGCAATATTTGCCTGAATAGCTTATTTCTAAATCAATTGAACTCAAGAAGAGCCTTTCTTTATACCTGCAGTGTTTACTTTTTATGTTGGGCAGAACAATCGCGCGCACAAGGAATGTACATGGATTACGCTAACCCTAATACGATGCGTGATTGTTGGATTGTTAATGATGGTGTGATGGGAGGCTTGTCTCAATCGAGCCTACGCCAAGATCTGCATGGTTTGTTTTTTGAAGGTGTGGTTTCGCTTGCAAATAACGGTGGGTTTGCATCCATGCGTTCATCCGTAAAATTTCCCCAAGGAACTCAAGTGCTTGAGCTTTTAGCACAAGGTGATGGCAAGCGCTATAAGTTGGTCTTACGTACTGAGTTAGCGCCACGGGTGTCATATGCAGCAGATCTTATCGCTGAACCGACTTGGCAAACTTATCGCTTTAATTTAAGTCAATTTAAATCGACTGTACGAGGACAAGCTGTTAATGCGCCAACCTTATCATTTTCTGATGTAATTGAGTTTGGCATTCTGATCTCTAATAATCAAGCGGGAAGCTTTGCTATCCAACTAAAAACGCTTCAATCTATTTAAGCCAAAAGCATATTTATTGAAATACTATTTTTTAATAGTACTGGTAGCCCTTGTGAAAAAAACTAATATCTAATGCCTTGGAATATCAAGCGTCGTTACACGTGTTAATTCTCTTTTATGAGTCTTGTCATCAAAAGGACGGCCACGATGCATAGTTGTGCGATTATCCCAAATAACCAAATCACAAACAGTCCATTCATGGCTATAAACAAATTGAGGTTTTGTAGCGTGCTCAATCAAGTCGCGCAGTAATAAACGCCCTTCTGGAATTGGCCACTCAACCACATGATCTGCATGAGAGGCTAGGTAGAGTGCTTTTCTCGATGAATTTTCTACAGTCCTCACTAACGGTTGATTTGCACCAGGCAATTTTGCACGTTCCTCAGGTGAAAAATCAAATCCCATAGTGTGCCTGGAATACACAATCGAATGATGAACATGTAAATTCTCGATAGTCGCTCTCATTGGTTCATCTAAAAGGTCGTAGGCAGTTCGCATATCTGCAAATTCAGTATCAGCACGAACCGAAGGGATTGTGCGGGCACATAGCATTGAGTAACGGCCTGGAGGATTCTCAAATGAAGCATCTGTATGCCAAATACGATTACTAATATTGTTCATGCGTCTTCGATCATCAGCAGCCATGATTTCACCATCTTGCGCTACGTTTGAGATATCAGTTAAAGCATCATTACCAAAACGATTTTTGCTCAGTACTGAATTTGAGGTTTTAGTGTGCAAAACTCCATCTAGACGCTGGGCAAAATCAAGTTGATCCTGTAGTGAGAGTTGTTGACCCTTAAAAACTAAAACTCCATATTCAGACATTGCTTTTCGCAGATGAGAAAGCGTCAGTTCATCATTGATCTCACGTAAGTCTATAGAGCTAACTTCTGCTGCAAAAGTCGGATGTAGTTTTTTAAATGAAATATTCATATTCTTACGTAATTAAATAAAGAATTGAGTGGTGGTTCATAAATTAATCTAGGGTTACCTGATTATCACGAGCAACTTTACCCCATTTGGCAATTTCAGACTTAACATATACATCAAACTGCTGTGGAGATGAGCCAACTATTTCAGCGCCTAGGCCATTCAACTTTTCTGCAATATCTGGCATTTTTAGAATATTTAAGATTTCTGTATTTAGACGATTAATTATTGGCTGTGGTGTACCAGCAGGTACCATTACTCCACCCCATGAGACCGCCTCAAAACCGGGCAAAGTTTCTGAAACAGTAGGTACATCTGGAAATGAGGGCAAGCGCTTAGTGCTGGTAACGGCAAGAGCACGTAATTTGCCAGAACGAACGTGAGGAGCTGCTGCAATAGCAGTTGGTAGGGCTACGTTCACCTGTCCAGCCATCACATCAACAAGCCCAGGTGCATCACCCTTATAAGGTATGTGCTGCATCTTGATCCCCGCCATGGCATTGAATAATTCACCCGATAAATGATTGGATGCTCCATTTCCAGCAGAAGCAAATGTCACTTTTCCTGGATTGGCTTTAGCATACGAGATTAGGTCATTTACTGAGTAAATAGGCAATGATGGTGAAACCACAATAAATTGCGGAACAATAGTAGTTAGGGTAATCGCTGAGAAATCCTTAATCGCATCATAAGGAAGTTTCTTATAAATAACGGGATTAATTGCATTAGGACCAAGATTTGCCATTAAAAGTGTATAGCCATCTGGTGCTGATTTAGCAACAAATTCTGTAGCAATAATTCCATTTGCGCCTGGCTTATTTTCCACATTAACAGATTGCCCTATTGATTCAGAAAGCTTTGTGGCAATTAAACGCGCTGTAACATCTGATGCGCCGCCTGGTGGATAGACAACGATGAATTTAATTGGCTGCTTAGATGGCCAAGTTTGAGCTTGAGCAAAGGTAAAAGAAAAAACAGATACTGAAATAAAAATTAGGGATTGAATAAATTTATTTTTTAACATGGCTGCCTTTATCAATAAAATTTACAATGCGTAAATATTAGTATGTCGTATTTTTTGCTTTGGTAATTACTGATTTAGCCAAACTAAGGGTTTTTCCTGATTTAATACTTTGGGGCTTGCTCCACTTTATTGTTTGCAAGCTTTGCCTATAGTGTTGCGATTAATATTTAAAGCATTAATTAATGCACTATGGTGACAATTTACCTGTACTTAAGGCATTTAGCTTAATCCGTATTTATCAGCTTTTTAAGATGATCAAAACCCCCTCTTGTAGTGCTGCTAAAAATAGGTCAGCCCCCCTGTAATCACTTAACAAATGGGTTTCAAGCAAAACTTGAATTTTCCTGATAGCGTTACTATTATTTTAGTAAGGAGCTAGCTCATATGAAACGTATTTTCCTTTTCTTATTGACTAACATCGCCATTATGTTGGTGATCACGATCATCATCAATATTTTTGGATTGGGACAAGTATTAGACGCACAAGGTAGCGATCTTGATCTCACCTCATTACTGATGTTGTCAGCCGTTGTTGGAGTCACTGGCTCATTCATCTCTTTGGCAATATCAAAATCAATGGCTAAGCACTCAACTGGTGCTTATGTCATTACGCAAGCTCAAAATGAACAAGAGCAGTGGCTAATTAGTACCGTAGCTCGCCAGGCACAGGCTGCAGGTATTGGTATGCCTGAAGTGGCGATTTATGACTCTCCTGATATCAATGCATTTGCTACTGGCATGCTACGCAATGATTCCTTGGTAGCGGTCAGTACTGGACTATTGCGAGGCATGACCCGTGATGAGGCGGAAGCAGTACTAGCCCATGAGGTCAGTCACGTTGCCAATGGTGACATGGTCACTCTTGCGCTTATCCAAGGGGTTGTTAATACTTTCGTATTCTTCTTATCGAGAGTTGTTGGACATATTATTGATCGGGCAGTTTTTAAGACAGAGCGAGGTCATGGGCCTGCCTATTGGATCACCACAATCATTGCACAATTAGTACTCGGTATCCTAGCCAGTGCAATTGTGATGTGGTTTAGTCGTCATCGCGAGTACCGTGCAGATGCTGGAGCTGCAAACCTTGAAGGTAAGCAAAAAATGATTAGGGCCCTTGAGCGTCTCCAAAAATCATCCAATCAACCTCATCTGCCAGAACAATTAGAGGCTTTTGGCATCTCGGGCAATATGGCAACGGGCATAAAAAGCTTATTTATGAGTCACCCACCATTAAGTGAGCGGATAGAGGCATTACGCCGCATTGCTAGCTAAGAATTTCTCTTGATAAAACATTGGATTGATTTGAGCAGATCTTATGATTGACAACTTCGGCCCTATTATCATACTTGAAGTAGTATTGATCTTTGGTGGGGTGTTGCTATTTGCATGGTGGCAATTACGTGACCTTCGAAAAGAGCGAGAGAAAGATCGGAAGATAAATGAACAAAATAAAAAGTAAGAATAAGTAGAAATAATCGATTACTAATTATTGTGGCCAGGATAGACCCCCTTAAAAGTATCTCTAGTGAGATCTATACAACCTCCATCCTCATACACCCCCTGAGGATCTCGATATTTCATCATCGTATCAATACAGTTTTGCAATTTCATAGGGGAGCTTAGAGTCTGCCCTACTAATTCTCTAACTAAATCTTCATTGATTTCCAGTCTACCTAATTTATCCTCTCTAACACCATATCGCCAGTGGTAAATTTCAAGACACTTAGTCTCCAATGTATATGGTTTGGATTTATCCCATAGGTTTGTAAATAGTCCCCCACCCATATAAATGACCCATGAACCTTCATATCCCTTTACATTGGATGAGAAATCATCAGGGTTTTTGAACCAGAC
Organism: Polynucleobacter sp.; assembly: GCF_040400325.1. Classification (GTDB taxonomy): domain Bacteria; phylum Pseudomonadota; class Gammaproteobacteria; order Burkholderiales; family Burkholderiaceae; genus Polynucleobacter. Next base: position 14,150 of record NZ_JBBAQK010000006.1, on the reverse strand, counting down.
ACGATCACCGGGCACATAACAGCGCATTGGAAATGGGGTAACCGATGAGCCAATTTCCAATAAAAATGTATTTAAGAAATCATCGGCGACCAAGGCTTTTTTTCTCCATTGTTGTTCTATTTCTTTTAATTTTGCTGGATTACTTAGACTCAATTCAATTGCCAAGCTATGTAACATTAAGTACTCAGTAGCTCTTTGACAAGAAAAAGAAAAATGCTCCCCTGAAATATCAGGACATAGCGCCCGCTCAATTCCATCAACTAAAGAAGCACCCTCTTTCAAAATAAATCCATTATCTATAACATGAATCCAATATGCCTCTGGCCTCGAGAGTCCGTTTGTATCAAAATTTAATTCAGCCCTTCTGGCGAGGCCGGATAAATTTATCCTCATTCTGATATTTGCTTCCAACTCATTTAAGCTAGAAAAGTCAAAAATGACTGGACTTACTGCCATGCTAAGAACGATTTCAAGGGCCATATCTGGTGCTGAAGACTCAGAAAACAAGCCGAGACTTAGTGCCAAACGGGAAGTATCTGCATGTTGGCAAAGTTTATGTAAGGAATCATTTGCATAGATTCTGATGAACTGTATTTCATCTTTATGCTCTTGGCTGATTTCAACATATGGAGAAACGCCAACCTTATCGCACCATGTTCTAATTCCATCAAGAAACAATTCATTACTAATAAGTGCGGTGACAATCTGCAATCCACCATGACTTTTACATGAGTGGTTCATAAACGTCTCCGTTCAATTATTAGGGTACGTAAGCAATTATGCTGCACTAATTATCGTAATTATCATTATTCCTACGAATTTGTTATGTTAGTAATTAAAGCTATAGCTTTACTAAGTAAAGTACTAATTGACAGCAATTAGTTTTCTGAAACCCACCCTTTTAACCTCTCAGTAAAATTCTCCACCATTGAAAGCGCAACCAGATATCAGAAAGCTGAAAAGCAGGTACTTGTTGCATGCGACCAAACCATTGATCTAAGGCGATACCTCGAGTGTTGTTGGTCACTAAAGCATACTCACCAATCATTTTTAGGCGCCCGAACAATACCGCTGTAACTACATCAGCCGAGCTAGGTTTATTGCCAAATAAAAAATTTTCTGGGGTTGGTAGTTGACTTAAATAAGCACTTACTCGATTACGCTCTACCGTCATTTTCTCCTCTAAGCTAGCGCTCTGAGTAAAGTAAGTAATGCGCGATTGGTTTAAATCAATCTTTGCTTGCACAGCAGTAGGATTTTTTGCTTTTACTAGTTGTGCCTCAAGACCTTTAATGACTTTACCCAAGGCACGTGGAAGAATAAACTTCAAGATTGGCAAATGGATCATGGCCTTACAAAAGGTCAAACGCTCAATAGGGATTGCATAGTGCGCTTTAACGACTGACTCAATTTGAGGGGCTAAATCTAAATCGATATCAAGCCACTGATTGCCTGCTAGATTTGCTGATAAGCGCAAGATGTCTTGACTATCAATCAATATAGTTTTTCCATCCACTAAAGTTGGCACTGTCATATGGGGGTTAAGCGCTACGTACCATGGGGCAAGTTGCTCTTTACGAATATGGATATCCATATGATGATTTTCAAATGATATCTGTGCTGTATTTAATGCTAAACGACCAATCATCGAATAATATGATGGCGGAGCGCTATATAGGATCATAAATATATTTACCTTAAGGGATATGCACTAAAAATCAGCTCAATAAGAACTCACCTTACTCTAAATTGATAGATACTCGGCGACTTCAACTAAATTATCATCGGGATCACGTAAATAAACAGATCGGATTGGTCCTAATGCACCCCTTCTGGGTACTGGACCCATATCAATCGCTACCCCAATATTTTGAAGATACGATATAAAGTCATCTAATGGCCCTGAAGCTATTAAACAAAAATCGCCTGAGCCTATAGTTGGAACCCTTGCTTTGGTAGGAGTTTCAGTCGCTTTATCTTGAAGATTAATTTTAAGCTGGCCAAATCGTAGCGCATGACGTGGCTGCCCTTCTGGTCCGACAAAGAATTCCCTCTCAAAGCCCATTACCAATTCATACCACTGTGTCGTCAACTCTATATCAGTGACAGTTAACACAATGTGATCAATGCGATCAATCATTTTTTTCATCTTATTTGATCAATAAATAAATCATGAGTAATTAAAGTGTTCCTCAAATTTCAGCTTTACTAGTGTAGTACTCATTAGCCGAAATTGAAGTAATAATTATCCTTTTTTAACCCAGGCACTACACCACCCTTTAGAGGTGACTGCTTTACCACCAAATGCGAGGCACGGTGCATCGGTATCTTTTGCGGTTCCCTGAAAAAGGGTACAAACAGCACAATTTTGACCTAATGCATATTGAGGAAATTTATTAGTATCAATTTTCTTAACATCGCTGACATAGCCTAGTGCAATTGCAGAGGGATCTGAGTCAAGCACTAAGTTTTGTGATGGTTTTTGGGCAAGGGCAAAACCGCTGGCTAGGGAACCAGCTACACTAATAATAAAACTTCGGCGTTTATTGAACATAAGGAACCTTTTTTAATTTGATTAATTGAGCTTTAATTCTTAACTATTTCAGTTCGTAGAGTGAGGATAGGAAAGTATTAATTATTGTTTTGCTCCTTCAGATAAACGCCGACCCAAAGCAACGGCATAAGGTGCCGCACGAGCGCTTAACATGGGGTCATTCGATGGCTCAACACCCTTAGGCATTACCATAGGGTTGTAGTTAACAGTAAGGCAAGCTCCCCTGGCGTCATCTGAAACTGAGGTAATTTTTAAAACCCCTAGATTTATTTTTTTGCGACCTTCGGGAAGCGGCACTGTAGCATTATCTAGTTTATCCCCAGGCTGTGCCAACTCTAAATTGAAATTAAATGCAAGCTTGCCATCTTTAACACGTTGGCGTAAATCATCAAACAAGAAGCTGCCCCCTTTTTCTTTCGCTTCCTCATCGGAGAGGCCTTGCGTGCCATTAACAGGCTCAAATACCCATTTACCGAATTGCTTTACTCCGCTGGGATTGGTAAAACTAAAAGCATGTACGCCCCAATAGTTCACACTGCCAAAGCTTGCAGGAACAGGCTGTGATGCCAGATACTTTCCCTGCAGCAGTACTTCGGGATTAGCATCAGTAAATGCTTTTATTTTTACAGGGTCAGGCGCTTTAGTTGTTGGATCTGGCTGACGTGCTGCCAATGAAGCCATTAGCTGCTGGGGTGTTGCAGAACCAAACACGGGCGCAGAAATATTACCCATGAGCCATTGTTCTCCATTTGGTAAAGTGAATTGAAGTGACATATTGCGCTGTGATTTTGTATTGTCAGCTGCTTTTGGATTTGCCCCGCCAACTGAAAACCGAGCAACTACTGGAATAGGTTTACCACTAAACACAGAGGCAACCGATAATGCACGTCCCTCGGGCGATCCAGTAAATTCTCCGGTGGCACAAATACCTTTTGCGCCAGAGCGCCGATAGCCCTCAAACTTGCCGTTCGTTGCCTCAAACTGATTCACCATCAAAACTGGATTAACAGGAATTTGTGATTGTGCTTGGGCACCCACTGTAAATGCAGTCCCGATTAAAGTGATTGCCGACAATAACGGAATATTCATAAGGAGCTCCTAGTTGATATAAGTAAATTTTAATTATTATTAAATACAATTTGAAGTTACTGTAAAGAATAAATTTCTTTTTAAATGATGCAAAGCACCATTATTTGATATGTGAATGAATCTTATGCCGAGCGCAATATTAGATGTAATTTCCCCCAAGCATTTATTTACTATAGGCAGCTAGTTAAGCAATGGTTTGAAGGCGTTGAGATCAGGTGTGGCTCACACATCGGGGTCAGTGGCATCTGCAGGTAATCGAATGGTCGAATGTCTGATTTATCGGGTTAATCGACAAAATGAAAATTGTTACTACTTTAAGTTAACCCCAACTTTTTTCCCTGCCTCACAAATATCTTGCCAAGTTTTATTATCAATTTCAAAGCCATTTGCTAAGCGTAGTGCCATCATTTTTCGTTCGGGCTCGCCTGCTAGCATCACCGGAACACCAGCCTCGCTGGCCGGGCTTTGATATACCCAATCAATAAAAGAGTTTGCCTCTATTTCAAATTGCTCTTTTGAGCTCATGCAAACGGGGTTGATCAAAATCGATAGCATCCCATTCCAGATAGCACGTTTTTTTATTTTAGGTGGCTTCCAAGTGCCGCCCCCAGTTAATGCACCACCCAGTAATTCACAGGCTATGGCCAAACCCGAGCCTTTATGCTCTCCAAAGGGCATTAAAGCTCCTAAATTACCGGCAGCATCTGGCTTCACAACAACACTTGGATCAGTGGTGGGCAAGCCCTGTTGATTGATTAAAAACCCAGGACTCACTTGTTTGCCAGTATTGTGGGCAACCCGCATCTTGCCCTGCGCAGAGCGGCTAGTAGCAAAATCTAAAATAAATGGTTCACGATGAGTAATCGGCACGCCAATACAAAATGGATTAGTACCATGCCTGCCTATACCGCCACCCCAAACGGCTACAACTGGAGCAGAAATAACATTCACTAGGTGAATTGAAACTAAGCCCTCCGCTGCAGCCATTTCAGCGAAATGCCCAATACGACCCAAGTGGTGAGCATGCGATAAGGACACAATACAACTACCTAATTTTTTTGCCCTGGAAATCCCCATCACGATTGCTTCTTCGCCGACAATTTGCCCAAAGCCACCCTGTCCATCAAGAACTAACATGCTGCCTAGATCGCTTTTTACCTGAATGCTTTGATTGGGCTGCAAAGATCCTTCTTGAAATGACTCGATGTAACGCGGGATCATTCCAGCACCGTGGGAATCATGCCCCTTTAAATTTGCCTGAACCAAGTTCGTGCAAACCCGCAAGGCCTCGACCTCAGAACTACCAGTAGCTCTTATTATTTGAGCAATTTTAGTTTTTAGATCTTCAGCATGAAAGATTGGCATAGTATGTTGGATTATCGTTTCTCATCTTAGATTATGGATCATTAATGCCCTACCCACCACGATTTGACTATGCTACCTAGGCCTTAGAAACTGGAAAAATGAGCTAAAAAAATAAGTTAAACAATGGCTTTAAGGTATTGGGTGGAGTGCCATGGATATTGAGTGGTCAGATGTCAGTTTGTCGGGTTAACCGATCAAAATACTACTGAGGGTCTTTTACCAATCTAAACCCAAGATGCGACATTGGGCTAAATGGATCTGCTCCACGTCTTGCGCTTGGACGATAAGACTGACAGTAATCTTCGTTACATAAAAATGATCCCCCACGGATTACCCTCTTGGGTGCATTTTTAGGAACTCCAGAATCATCTGGATCATATGAGTTAGTGGGGCCTTGAGGATTGTTGGCCACACCATCCCCCAGTTCTTTAGATTGCATCGCGAAATAATCCGAGCGATACCAGTCTGCAACCCACTGCCAAGCATTACCAGTCATATCGTATAGGCCATAACCATTTTGTGGGAAGGTCTCAACTGAGCTAGTACCTACTGCACCACCAGCTTTAGGGCTAATGACAGGGAAAGGCTGCTTTTTAACATCCCAAATATTGGCCGGCAGCTTACCCTCTTGCTCCAATTGATCACCCCAAGCATAGCTTGCTTGATTTAAGCCACCTCTGGCTGCAAACTCCCACTCTGCTTCTGTTGGCAATCTTTTGCCGGTCCATTTTGCATAGGCTAAAGCATCCTCGTAACTAATCTGGACTACAGGGTGATTACCTTTGCCATCAATATTGCTTCGGGGCCCGCTGGGATGCCTCCAATTTGCCCCAGGCACATACGCCCACCATTGAGAGTAGTCATTGAGGTTCACTTTAGCCTTAGTTCCCACAAAAACCATTGCTCCAGCTACAAATACTGAAGTTGGCGGCCTTGGTGTACCTGGTGGTAGCTGTACTCGAATCGTTTCCCAATCTGGAATTTGCTCAGCAGTTGTTTTGTAATTTGTTTCTTTTATAAATTGTGCGAATTGATCATTGGTAATGTGAGTTCTATCCATCCAAAAGCCATTGACCTTAACTCGATGTACTGGCTTTTCATTATCCTGGGCCTTTTTGTGATCACTTCCCATGAGGAACTCTCCACCAGGAACCCATATCATTCCTATAGGTGCATTCTTACCATCACTTTGAATCACAAGAGGTGGAGCCAAAGAACTTGCGCCACCTTGATGAAGATACCAATAGGCTACCCCACCACCTATTAGCGCAATTGCTAAAGCAAGCAGGATGGTGCGGCGATAAGTAAGTACGCCCATCACGAGCTATTATTTTTGCGATGGGATGAGGAGAGAAGAGATAAAGCCATATCAAAACTTGAAGGTTGCCGACAATTGTGGCCCCTGGAAGGTAGTCTTTTGTAATAAGCCCTGCCCGTTAGTCTTTGAGCTGTCCATATCGTAGAACAAGCCGCGATATACCAAAGCAACATCTACCCACTTCTCAATGGTTTTACCAATACCCAACATGGCTTGCCAAGTAACATTAGTAGTACCGCCCCCACTGCCAATATCAGCATAAAAAGGGACGTACCAAGTAGAGTCTGCAACACGATAACGGCCTTTAAATCCAATTATTGGATCAGCAGTAGACATAGCTTTAGAGTCGCTGAACGTAGTAGACCCTGTTAAGGTTAGATTAATTGTCGAAGTTGTACCTATCCAACGACCTCCAACCAAAGCGTCTACATAAGCATTGTCATTTTTAATTACCGTGTAGGTTACTGCAGTAGTCACAATTGTATTTTGTACCGTTGATTTATCGGCAAGTCTAATCTGGACACCTGGTTGAGGGGTAACGGGAATGGCACCCGTTTTTTGTAGGGTTGCACTCACTACATCTCCTAGGATGCCCCAATTGCCATAGTGTGCCTCTCCAGAAATCATTGCGCCAGATTTAAGATTGTGAAGCACATCGCTAGCATTTTGATCAACGGACTTAATGTACTGGTCGTTATAGCTGAGAGTAGATGCAATTGATGGAGCCCATAAATAGGGAGTAAGCTCAAAACGCCATTCGTCTAAAACTTTTGGGATCGGCGTGTTATACAGCTGAGCGTAGGCAGGGCATGAAAATACTCCCGCACAGACCAAAATAATCGCTAGTCTAATTCGCACCAGTCTTACAAACCTTATTAAGCTGCTTGCAAATTTTTAATATCGCATCAACCTCTGGTGAAGTACTGGGATCTTGACTCTGAGGTGCAGCAGTAGCAGAGATCATAATTTCAGACGATTTATCGCTTAATGAAACTACACTTAATGAAATGCTTTTATTACCCTCAGAAACCTTTAATTTTAAATTTTTAGCATCTTGAGAAACGATGGTTATAGCTTGATTTTGACTAACTACATTGACTGCCGTTGAATAAACTTTGATTGCAGGAGCATCTATGATGACTGTTGCAAATTGAAATGCTGGATTGCCATTTGAGTCATCTTGAGTCATTTGATTGATGCGCCCAATAACCTTACGTGCAGCAAATGCCCACCCAGCATTTACCGTTTCAGAAAAAATGAGGCCAACTAATAATATTGGTAGCAATAGTTTTTTTACTGGAAATTTATCTCGCTTCATGCATCGCTCCTATTGATTTGATCTTCGATATAGCCAATACCTAGTAGTTATCCGCCCATTGCGCCAATGTTTGGAGCCTTATATGGATCCATAGCAGGTACTGGATTACTCGGGTCTTGTAGATTTGGAATCAAGTCATTAGAAGCACCCCCAGGAACGCGTCTCTTATTGGGATATTTAATAATAGATTTATTAAAATCTAAAATAACTGGACCAGTTAAGGCAGCTGTCCACCCATTATCCTGTCCAGAAAACCGTCCTGGAGAACTTGTAGGATTTCGAGTAGAAACAGCACCATTAAATAGCATGTCGTATTTTTCAAATGGATCCATTGTCAAGTTGTAAATTGCAGGTAAGCCCATATTCAATTCTGGGCCAAGCCAAGTATCCTTAGATGTATAAAGCGCTTTCCATGCAATTTTCAGATCTGGAGATTTGGGATCACCGCCTATATCAGCCCGAACTCCACCAAAGCTTTCGCCACTAATATAGATCCAGTCATTGCGAACGGAGTGTTTTGTTTTTCCAGTAACGTATTGACTGTTATCCATACCATCAAAGTAAATCGGTTTGCCGTTATTGTCTTGGTACTCACCACGTTTAGGTGGAGTAATTCCAACCAAGGCAGCAGTGGTTGGCCAAACATCTAAATGCGACATCATTTCAGTGAGCACTTGGCCAGACGGCACCTTCCCCGGAGCCCATAAGATTCCTGGAACGCGCCACCCTGCTTCAAAGGCCGTACCTTTTTCCCCACGAAATGGGGTTGTTCCTGCATCTGGATAGGCATCTTGCCAAGCTCCATTATCAGATGTAATGATCACAATCGTGTTTGGTGCTTCTGCGCGAAGCACATCCATAATGCGGCCGATGTTAGAGTCCAGCTCTAATATTGAGTCTGAATAATTTCCTAAATGCGTTTTACCTTTAAATGCCTTGGCAGGGTTTGTAGGGTTATGCATCTTCATGAAGTTAACATCCATAAAAAAAGGCTTTTTACTTTTAGCATGTTCTTTAATATAGGCAACTGCTGAATCAGTTTGACGAACATCAAACTCCGCTAAATTGTCATAAGTAATAAGACCTTCTTTTATAGCTTTTTTACCCGATACTCCACTCCACTCAAATAGGTTTACAGTATCTTGATAAGCTTTCCAAAAAGCATCGTTATATTTTGGAAACCAAGGGTGCATATTGGGTGACAAATCAGAATAAGAATAGACCCCAGGATAGTAGGCAGCAAAATGCTTCATTTCATCAAAGCCATGCTCAGTTGGATACATCTCGGGCTTATCGCCTAAATGCCACTTTCCAGAAAAGTAGGTTTGATAGCCATTTTTTCTATAGAACTCGGCAATAGTTGGCGTTTCTTTTGTTAGCCCATTAAGATCCCCAGGGACTACAACTACTGAAAGAGCAGTGCGAACTGGAATCCGACCTGTCATGAAGGATGCTCTACCTGCCGTACAGCTTGCTTGACCATACCAATTAGTGAAAAGTGCGCCCTCTTTTGCAACCCTATCGATATTCGGGGTTGGATGACCCAAAGCAGCCCCTCCACCCGTATAGGCTCCAAAATCATTCCACCCCACATCATCGGCCATAAGGATCACTACATTTGGCTTTTGATCCGCCATAGCAATGTTTGCCGATAAACATACAAATAAAAAAACTAAGATTTGGGGTATTGTTTTTGTAATCATTTATTAAATAACTTCCATCAGAATTTTTAAATAAGATTTACTAATATGGACTCACGTCAAAACTAATCGCTAAAGAATCTATATCCTCGCCAGGATGTGAGTAGGGAAAATTTATATATTGCGAGCATTGCTAGCCCTCAAGAATTGAAATGTATTCGAAATCTGGGGCGATAGTCTTAGCAGGACGCTAAGACAGCTCGAAGGTCTGTTAGGCAAACTCTAACTACTTTACGATCTAAATCATACTAATTAATTACTTATATTAGAAATAACTACCAATAGAATGAATAGAATGGTGGTACCGAGGGTATGTCTCTAGTAGATTGCAAAATTTAAGTAATGTATTTGGTGTTATCTCACTGAACAGTCTGGCCTTTGGCCTGCCCAGCGCGATTCAAACGTGCGACCTATGCCTTAGAAGCTGTAAAAATGAGCTAAAACAATAGCAGAAACAATGACATTAAGCTATTTATATTTGGTGTGGCATCGGCAGGCGATCAGATAGTCGCTTGTCTTATTTGTTGTATTAACCAACAAATTTGGTCTGATATCAAAGACAACTGGCTACCCTTTTAGGGAATTTTGTGAACAACAAAAAACCCGCTCGAAAGCGGGTCGTAACTCATAAATAAAAAACTTTTATGGTTTAGGATTCATTCGATACAGTAAATCTAAGTCATTGCGATGATATGGCTCAGCCAAATCATTAGTAACATCTGCTATAAAAGCAGCAAAATCTTTAGTATCTTCTAATGCTGCTGCATGAGCTGGATTATCCCAGATACCAAAACCTTCAATCGTATTTTGCGCTTGGTTGCCAACAATAATGACATCATGAAGATCTGCATTGTGTGACATAACCTCTGAAGCAAATTGATGATAACGATCACATACTTTCTTGTAACTTCCAGGTTTAGTTTTTAACCAACTATGTCCGACATGTGCCATTTCGTAGTCCTTAATGATGAAAGCTATTACACGATTGTAATTAGCTCCCTTATAGTATAGAAGTTTGAGATAAAACAAATGACAAAAACTGATATAGTCAATTGAGGCTTGTAATAAGGTTTTTGATGTCATCTAATCAGACAGTCAGGTGTTTGGCCTGCCCAGCACGATTCGAAGGTGCGACCTAGGCCTTAGAAGAATTCGTGTCTTTTTGAATATCTATATATTTCGATGACTCACCACGTAAATAGGGCTCTGTGTGATAAACCGTGCTATGACTTAGTAGTTAAGCGCTATATGAGTGGTGCTGCTATTAGCCCAAACAGCACATCAAAGACCTTTCTTATACGTCTTCTCTTCCTTGGGCTCAACTAGAGCAAGAATTCCTACAAGCAGCAATGCCGCGATGACTTCAGCCACAACAAATCCTAAGACATCATTAGGAGCAATCCCCACAAAGGTATTAGTAAAACTTCTAGCCACCGCTACTGCTGGATTGCTAAAGAAGGTAGATGAAGTAAACCAATAGCCTGCTGTCACCGTTAAAGCAACTAACATTGGAACTTTATCTTTAGCTTCCTTATCCCCAATGTGAATGACCGAGAGCAATACAAGGGTAGATATAAGCTCACTTACCCAAATACCCAATCCTGTTCTGACCTTAGTTGATTCTTGAATAATGGGTAAGCTGAACATTAAATGTGTCAGCCAGATACCAGCAATAGCGCCTGTGAATTGACATGCCCAATAGCCAAGCATCTTTTTCAAATCAAGATGCCCTAGCTTCCAAAACATCAAAGTGACCACTGGATTAAAGTGAGCGCCAGAGATAGGTCCTAGCAAAACAATTAAAGCGTAGAGCCCTGCCCCAGTAGCAATACTGTTTCCAAGTAAAGCTACTGCGGCATTACCATCGCCCAATGTCTCGCCCATAATTCCTGATCCAGCTACTATTGCTAATAGCAGGGCTGTCCCAATAAACTCACTGAGATAACTTCTCATACTTGAGTGTGAATTGCCTTCAAGCTCATTGAATCTAATTTATCTAGTGGCATAGACGCCATGATGTCTAAGCGTCTTTTAAGGCCATTCATGACGTCGTTAAATGCGTGACGCTTTTCTAATTCTGTACCCTGAACTTGTGATGGGTCGGGAAAGCCCCAGTGAGCGGTAGAAGGCTGTCCAGGCCAAAATGGGCACTGCTCACCAGCCGCATTGTCACAAACGGTAATGACAAAATCCATCTTGGGGGCATCAGGTTGCCCATACACATCCCAACTTTTGGACTTTAGCAAAGCGCGATCCATTCCCAACTCTGCGACAATATCTGCCGCAATGGGATTTACGCTTGTGCCCGGAGTAGAGCCCGCAGAAAAACCTTTGAATTTTCCACTTGGATGAGTAGATGCCAATGCCTCTCCAATAATTGAGCGCGCTGAGTTATGGGTGCACAGAAAAAGAATGTTGTATGACTTCATGGCGATTTAACCTTTTTGGAGGATTTAACAGGTGAACAGGACTTACCACCGCAACAGTTATCCAATAAGAACTCACTGAGGTTTTGAACCAACTTAGCATTGGGGCGATAGAAAAGATTGCGACTTTGACGCTCTACCGTAATCAAATTAGCTTGGTAGAGCTCTTTTAAATGAAAACTCAAGGTTGCATTGGGAATGCCTAGCTTTTCAATAATTTGGCTCGGTGTCAACCCAACATCGCCCCGCTGAACAATCAAACGGAAAACATTTAAGCGAGACTCTTGTCCAAGAGCTACAAATGCGCTGACGGCTTCTGTATTTTTCATAATTCGATGATAATAGAATTATTGTGACAATTCTGTGAAATCTAGTTTTTATAGATGTTTTGAGCTATTTGACCGATTTTTATTAATATTCATTCATGACAGACCTCCCTAATATCGATAAAGCACTCTTTCACAAGCCAATTCTTGATGAAATTCAAGTTAAGGCATCGCAGAACCACCCACCAAAAATATTGCTGTTATATGGTTCACTAAGAGAGCGATCATTCAGTCGCCTTTTAGCAGAAGAGGCCGAAAGAATATTAAAAGTGATGGGCTGTGAAACACGATTCTTTAATCCCCATGGATTACCTCAAGTGGATGATGCCCCCGAAACACATCCTAAAGTAGTTGAGTTAAGAGAGCTAGCTCAATGGGCAGAAGGAATGGTTTGGAGTAGTCCTGAGCGTCATGGAGCAATGACAGGACTAATGAAGTCTCAAATAGATTGGATACCACTTAGTGTCGGTGCGGTAAGGCCTTCACAAGGTAAGACTCTGGCTTTATTACAAGTGAGCGGTGGATCGCAATCATTTAATGCTCTAAATCAAATGAGAATTCTAGGTAGGTGGATGAGGATGATTACGATTCCCAATCAATCGTCAGTACCTAAAGCCTTTCTAGAGTTTGACGACAATAATCGTATGAAGCCATCAGCTAATTATGATCGTGTAGTGGATGTGATGGAAGAATTAGTTAAGTTCACTTTATTGACTCGATCAGTTTCAGGCTATTTAACTGATCGCTATAGTGAGCGAAAAGAGAGCGCTGAAGAACTGTCAAAGCGAGTTAATCAAAGATCCATTTAAATGAGTTTCTGATGTCATCTAATCGACCAGATAAGCCTTTGGTCTGCCCAGCATGATTCGAATATGCGACCTAGGTCTTAGGATGGTGCACAAGGTCTAGACGTGGCCTGGACTAATAACAACTATTGCAATTAATCAGTTTTTCTTCATAAAAGTTGCTTCAGTAATCGGCACATGTGTAACAACACAACACACGTCATCCAAGTGTTTGTAGGCAGATACCTTGACCTCAAACCATCTTTTATCTCCATTGCTGTGGCAAGGATATTTTGAGGTGAATGTTTTTGTGTTTTCCGTAATAACTTCACGAATCGATCTAGCCACTTTATTCGCTTCTTCAGAGCCCAGTCCCCTTGCCTTCTCACAAACAGCAAGATAATTGACTCCTTCGCATCCTAGGCTTCCTCCCTTTAACTTTGGATACAGCATGGCAGCAGATCGCCATGCACCATTAACCAAAATAATGACGCCCTCTGTATTTAATACAGCCGCAAGGGGTGTAACAAAGTTCAAAGCAGCATGTGCCAACATCTCTATTTTTCGGCGCCCATAGGCTTCTACTTTTGCCCTATCTTTCAGGCTATCAATCTCTAAAGGAATGTTCACTTTCTCGATAAGAGTCGTAGAATAAATGAACGATGCATCTAAGTTAAGCCAGCCGATTAAAGTCTTCAGTCTTGCCGTCTCTGGCATGGATTGGCCATTGATCCATTTTCTCGCCGATTCACGACTAATTGGCTTTGACTGAAAGTTACGTAGATTAAATTCAATCGCTAACTTACTGGCCGTAGGTATTTCCCCAAACCGATTGATCAGTCCAGCTCTAAAAGCCAAATGAAAACGCTCGATCACGAATTGGTTGATAGTGAAAACTCCTTAGAGTACTCTCTTGTTTACCTAACATCATCTACCTTTTATAAGCTTCAGTCAGATTTTTTATATTTGCCAACTTGAACTTGGCAAGTTAGGAGCTATACAGTTTATTTTTAACCCAGAATAGTCATTACTATAACAAGGGGGTATAGGTGGGAAAACTGACATACGCTAATGCTATAAAAAAATTAGAGGCAGGTGAATCATTCACGCTACATGATATGAAGAATCTATCTTATGTAGATCTCGATAAGCTATTTGAAGAAATCAAACATTGGAAGGTCTACGGCAACGACGATACAAAAATTAATAAAGTGAAGCGATGGTAAAGGTCATGTTGGAATGCTTATCCAAAATCGACAAAGCAAGATT
>NZ_JBBAQK010000005.1:119975-135206 GCF_040400325.1 Polynucleobacter sp. | reverse complement strand
GCTATGACTTCAATACGAGCTTCGTCTATAAATTTCATGAATAAAAAAGGCCTCGCTTAGCGAGGCCTGTTCCTAAGAGTTAAATTCGGAATCAACCAGAATCAAACGGATCTCAGTCAGGCGCCTTACGAACGAGGCAGAACTGAAACCTGGGCCTTCTTCAAAGCACCCTTTACGCCGAATTCCACTTGGCCGTCAATTAAGGCGAACAAAGTGTGATCTTTACCAATACCAACGTTCGCACCTGGATGAACACGTGTGCCACGTTGACGAATGATGATGCTGCCAGCATTAATTTGCTCGCCGCCAAAAACCTTAACGCCTAAGCGTTTCGATTCCGAGTCGCGGCCATTTCGTGTTGAGCCGCCGCCTTTTTTCTGTGCCATATCTTTCTCCTACCGTAAATTAGGCTTTAATCGTGTTGATCAAAATTTCTGTGAAATTCTGACGATGGCCTTGGTGCTTTTGATAATGCTTGCGACGGCGCATCTTAAAGATTGTCACTTTATCGTGACGTCCTTGGGAGACGACAGTGGCCATCACAGCTGCACCATTAACCAATGGATCACCTAATTTCAGTGAAGCGCCTTCGCCAACGACGAGGACCTGGTCAAGAGTGATTTCGCTGCCGATTTCCGCTGGTATCTGTTCTATTTTCAATTTTTCGCCTGCAGCAACTTTATACTGTTTGCCACCGGTTTTTATGACCGCGTACATGGTTTGAAACCTTAATTTATATTTACATTTAAGCTAATCCACCCTGGAGAAGCTAAGCCCATTATTATATCTTGCATGACGAGCACTGTCAAAACCAATGACTTAAGCCAAATACTGGCCCCAATTTCCTTAGATTTCAAGGCTTTAGATGCAGTTATTCGCCTAAATTTGGCATCAAAAGTCGCCTTAATTGACCAAATCTCGGCCTACATCATCCAGGCTGGTGGGAAACGTGTAAGACCTGCCCTACTAATGCTGGTGGCAAAGGCCTTGGCCAATGGCCAAGTAAACCCCCATGCCCTAGAGATGGCGGCAGTCGTCGAATTTATCCACACAGCCACCTTGTTGCATGATGATGTTGTTGACGAATCTACCCTGAGAAGAGGCCGTGAAACCGCTAATGCGGCGTTTGGTAATGCAGCGAGTGTCTTGGTCGGAGATTTTTTGTACTCCCGAGCATTTCAGATGATGGTGATACCCAAAGACTTAAGGGTCATGGAAATTCTGTCAGATGCTACCAATACGATTGCCGAAGGTGAAGTATTGCAATTACTGAATATGAATGACCCGGAAGTTGATGAGGCAAGCTATCTTCAGGTGATTCGCTATAAAACGGCAAAATTGTTCGAGGCATCTGCCGAGCTTGGTGCGATTTTGGCTAATGCCAGCAAAACTCAACGTGAGCAAGCTGCTGCCTTTGGAAGACATATCGGCACCGCATTTCAATTGATGGATGATCTTTTAGACTACACCGCGAACGCCGCGCAAATGGGGAAAAATGCTGGCGATGATTTACGTGAAGGCAAACCTACGCTTCCACTTATTTATTTGTTGGAACACGGCAGCTCTGAAGAACGTTTATTAGTTCGTTCAGCGATAGAACAAAACCAAGATTTACCAGATGATATCTTTGCACAAATTTTACGCGCCGTACAAAGCTCTGGCGCCCTAGATTACACCCAGGCTGCTGCTAAACGCGAAGTAGATTTAGCCTTGAGCTGTATTCAAGACTTTCCTGATAATGAAGCCACTAACGCGATACGCGCGCTATGTGAATATTCTCTGGCTAGACAAACTTAATTAAGCACCAACGCTCTTCACTCTCAGTTCACGTGCAGTCAGTCGAACCTTCTCGGCTTCATCTCGTAAGCGTGCGATTTCTTGCTTAGATAAGCTCTCCAGATTGGAGTAATCCATTTTCCACATGGGATCGTTAGACCATCTCAGCGGAGATTGGACCGTGGTTCTTGGGGCTGGCGCAGACTCTAAAAGACGCAATGCCAATTCGAAATTCAAGTCTTGTGATGCTTGATCATTTGGTCGAGCTGCAGCATTTCCTAAAGGAAAATCACTAAATAACAGGCGCGGTACTCCGCAATATTCGACAATATCTTTAGCCGCTCCCATCACCACAGTAGCAATTCCAGCCTCTTCCAAATAGCGCGCCAATAAACTTTGACTTTGATGGCAAATAGGGCAGTTTGGAATAAGTACTGCTACATCTACATTATCCGCACGCAACATTTCCAAAATAATAGGCGCATCTATTTCTAAAGTGTGGCGCTGACTCCGATTTGTAGGTAGGCCATAAAAGTTTGGGGACACCATTCTGAGTCTACCCATCTCCACCACACGTCTTGCCGCAGCCAAGGGAAACCAGCATTCGATTTCTTCCATATTGGCGTTTTTGCGGTCAATACCCACATGGGCAATTCTTAAATCTTGCTTCTGATTAATTGGACTCTTATAAGGTTGATAAAACTTTGCCGCAGCGTTATAAGCCGCTCCTTGTCCTTGAGGGCCTTTGCTTGGGTCAAATTGCACAGCAGTGGTGATCAACCCTAATACAGATTGGTTTAACGGTTTTTGTAAACGGGAAAACGGTACATCGACGTAATGCGCCCAAACATAAGAATTATCGTAACCCAAACCTAAATAATAGCTACGGGTGCGCTCTATATAGCGAACCGGTTGATCCTGTTCTGGCGCAAAAGTCAGTTCGGAAGTCTTTGCCATCAATACATCCCTGTAAGATATTGTTTATCAAATATTAAACTTCAAAGGAAATCATTATGACTCAATGGCTTAGATATCAACACCAAGGTAAAAGTGGTTTAGGCCAAGTACAAGGCGATCTTATTGCCGTGTATTCCGGAGACCTCTTTAATCAACCCAAGGCAACTGGAGAGACCCTCAAACTTTCAGAGGTCACCATCGATATTCCTTGCACACCATCCAAAATGGTCGCCATGGTGGATAACTTTTATGCACTCGTCACGAAACTGGAACATGCAGTACCAGCAGAACCCCTTTATTTTCTAAAAGGTAATAACTCTTTTTTGGCTGCTAATCAAGTAATTCGCACTCCAAAATCCTATGCGGGCAAAGTTGTTTATGAGGGAGAATTAGGTATTGTGATTGGCAAATCTTGCTATCAAGTCAGCGAACAAGAGGCATCGAATGCGATCTTTGGCTACACCTGCATCAATGATGTGACTGCGATTGAAATTCTTAATCGTGATCCTGGTTATGCGCAATGGACGCGTTCAAAAAGCTTTAATACCTTTGGTGTCTTTGGACCCTACATTACTACCGATGTAGATCCAAGCAAACTCCATATCAAGACCATTTTGAATGATCAAGAGCGCCAAAATTATCCTATCGCAGATATGATCTTCCCACCCGCAAAGTTGGTCAGCCTTATCTCGCAAGATGTACCGCTATTACTCGGTGACATCATCGCCTGTGGAACCTCGGTTGGCGTGGGCTCTATGAAGCCGGGCAGCAATGTCAGCATCATTATTGATGGCGTTGGGCGCCTAGACAATCGTTTCGAATAAGCGCTTCATTTGGCATAACAAAAACCTCTTGCTACTTTCCATAGCAAGGGGTTTTTAATAAAGCGTATTACCCTTTTGACCTTAAATGCTCTAACCTAGTAACCAGATACAGATGGCAATGCCAAACTCCCTTTAGAGGCTTGAACGTTTTCATCCAAATACTTTGTTAAAGCAAAGACAGTATTTAAGCAAGGTGTTGGAGTCTGAGTAATCTTGCCCAGCTCAATAACCGAACCCAATAAAGCGTCAATCTCCAAACTGCGACCCGCTTCTAAGTCTTGCAACATCGAGGTCTTGTGCTTACCTACTTTTTCAGCGCCTGCAATACGACGCTCAATATCCACTCGGAAAGTCACGCCCAGTTTTTCAGCGATCGTCTGGGCCTCGGCCATCATATTGCGCGCCAACTCTTTGGTTAATGGGTACTGGCAGATTCCTTCTAGAGTGCCATGAGTTAATGAACTAATTGGATTAAACGTCATATTGCCCCACAACTTCAGCCATATCTCTGAGCGAATATCGTCCAAAATAGGCGACTTAAATCCAGCAGCAGTCATCATCGCGGAAATCTTCTGAATACGATCTGTATTTTGACCGTCTAACTCCCCCAAGGGGAAGCGATTGCCTTCAACGTGACGAATCACGCCAGGAGCCTGGGTAAATGTTGCTGGATATACAACGCAGCCAATAATGTTATTGGGGTTAATTGCTTTTTTCGCAAGACCACCAGCATCAACCGTTTCTACTGAGTGATTTTGATAATCGCCGCCCAGCTTTTGGAAATACCACCATGGAATTCCGTTTTGCATTGGAATTAAGATAGTCTCTGGCCCCATGATGGCGGCTAAGTCATTAATAATCGGCTCAACTTGATGCGCTTTTACTGCCAGAATAACGACATCTGGAGTTTCAGCATCGCTGATTTTTGCAACCGCCTTCACCTCTGCCACTAATGGCTCTGGCTGGTCATCCATAATTAAGGCAAGGCCACGCTCATTAATGGCCGCTAAGGTTGGCCCCCGTGCCACAACTGTGACAGCATTTCCCGCTCGTGCCAACATCACAGCAAGGTAACCGCCTATAGCACCGCCCCCACCGATTACACAGATTTTCATAGGAACTCCATAAGAATAAAATTTTGAATTACTCTTATATTAGATGAGAATATTTTGCGGGGCTACAAAATGATATTGCCTAATTTATAGGCAATAGGCTCTTTAAACTATCTTGAGCATATCTTTTGGCAGCAAGCTTCCAAGCAACATGCCTGCAATGCTAGCAAATAGGCCCGCTAACTGGGGAGGCAATATGCTCTTGGGAGCAAAAATCTCGCAACCAATCCAAACCGTTAAGCCACAAATAACCGCCAACAGTCCCCCTAAAGAATTTGCCCTAGACCAGTACACCCCAAAAGCCAGGGGCACAAAAGCGGCTACTAAAGTGACCTTATAGGCACTTTCTACCATTTTAAAAATGGATAATTCAGAATTGATTGCGAAAAAGGTCACCGCTACCGAAAAGCATAAGACTGTGATTCGCATAATTTTCAGCAGATCATGATCCGTTAAATGCTTAAAGAAGCCACGAACAATATTTTCTGCAAAGGTTACTGAGGGTGCTAATAAAGTTGCACTAGCGCAACTCTTAATAGCCGATAAAAGAGCACCAAAGAACATCACTTGTGCAAATATCGGCGCATGATTCAAGATCAATTTTGGCAAAATCATTTGTGGATCAGTATCCAAATATTTCTTCACTAAATCTGGATTAATCAATGTTGCCGAATAGGCTAAGTACAGCGGTATAAATGCAAAGATAAAATAGAGTACGCCACCCAAGATAGCCGCTTGTACCGCTATATTCACATTCTTAGATGAAGTGATTCGCTGAAAAACGTCTTGTTGCGGAATCGAGCCCAACATCATCGTACATAAAGCCGCAGTGAACCCTAGAATCGAAGCTAGATTCATATCAGGCCAGAAATTGCTAAATTTGCCTGCGGCAGCAGCATGCTCAATCACTACGCTAATCCCACCCGTTTGAGCAGTCATCTCGCCACCGATATACAGCATGCCAATTACAACAATGATCATCTGGATAAAGTCTGTAATCGCGACGGACCACATGCCGCCAAACAAGGTGTAAATGAGTACGCTTCCTGCGCCAATAATCATGCCAGCAGTCTGAGAAATACTGCCATCTGAAACGACGTTGAATACCAAGCCAAGTGCTTTAATTTGAGCGGCGACCCATCCAAGATAAGAAACCACAATACAGAGAGTCACAAGCACTTCTACCGTACGACCATATTTTTCCCGAAAGAAATCACCGATAGTGAGCATGCGACGGTTATAGAGATGTTTAGCAAAAAAGAGACCCACCAAAATCAAACACAGTGATGAACCAAAGGGATCGGAGACAATGCCCCCCAAACCCTCTTTCAAAAAGATAGCGGGTATGCCTAAAACAGCCTCGGATCCAAACCAGGTAGCAAAAACAGTTGCTGTGACAATTGGCAAAGGTAAGCTATGGCCAGCTGCAGCAAAGTCTGCAGTATTTTTCACGCGCAGGGCAGCCCATAAGCCAATGCCTACTGATACCACCCAATAGATAATGACAAACCAAATCAACATCGCCCAGCTTCTCCTTCAGGAAATTGCTCAAATTATATGACCATGTTACTTTTGGCAATTAACTGAATAAGTACTAATTTGAGGCAGGCTAGTCTGACATAATTCCAGGGTGAACACCCCAAAAGAGAACCCTAATGCCGATTTGGCCTATCAGAAAACCATTCTGGGTTCAGTCTCCCGTACTTTTGCACTGACCATTCCGCTGCTGCCCCCAGTGATGGAGAAAGTGGTTGGCAACACTTACTTGCTTTGTCGAATAGTAGACACGATTGAAGATGCTGCTGAATTAAGTCCCAGCAGCAAACAAACGCTTTCTCAACTTTTTTTAGATGCAGTTCTTGAAAAAATACCAGTAGATGCTTTCGTTGAACCCTGCTTGCTTGCGCTCAAAAATTATACAAATCAAGATGAGCTCGATTTAATTATTCATACTCCAACCGTTCTACGTATTCTGCATACCTGCTCTCATAGCGATCAAGCTGCAGTCAGTCGCTGCATTTCCATTATGTCCAATGGCATGTCACACTTTCATGGCAAACAAAATGAGGTGGGCCTTAAAGACCTTAATGAATTCGAAGAATATTGTTATGTCGTAGCGGGAGTGGTGGGAGAACTCCTCACCTCCATCTTTTGTCATCATTCCCCTGAATTTACAAAACAGATAAAGAATCATGAAGATCTGGCTATCGCATTTGGTCAAGCGCTACAAATGACTAATATTCTGAAAGACTCTCCAGAAGATAAAGCCCGAGGTGTTTCTTGGAAACCTGTCAATATTAGTCAGACTGAGTTACTTTGTATTGCCTATCAAAAACTGGAAGATTCCTTGCGTTATATCCAATTAATTCCTAAGCAAGAAAAAGGGATGCGGCAGTTTTGCTTTTTAGCCTTTGGCTTGGCTGGGATGACTCTCTCAAGGATTGCTAGCAAAAAATCTATCTCCAAGGATAAGTTCAAACTTTCTCGTAAGACTGTTATGGCTTTTTATGGCTTCACTAAAATCGCAGCAACTAATGATCTGATGATGAAAGTATTTTTTCAATTTTCTACCGGCCCTCTAAGAAAACTGACTAGAAGCTAGTCCTACTGGCTAGGGTTAAATCACCCCTTCATGCTGTAAAAGCCATATTTTGATTTGGCGATAAAAGCCTGGGACATCCTCTTTCATAAAGCCGCCCAAGCCTTGAGCAGAAACCACACGATGACAGGGAGTGACAAGAGGGTAGGGATTAGCGCCACAGGCAGTGCCTACCGCTCTTGCACCACTCTTGATTTTCTGAGCGATCTTTCCATAGGTGGAAGTTTTGCCGACTGGAATTTCTAAAACGCGTTTCCAAACCCTAGATTGATGCTCGGTACCCCTTGGCTTTAAAGGAAGATCAAACTGATGATGCGGATTTTGAAAATAGGCATTACATTGCTTTGCAGCCTCTTTGGCCAATTGGTTTTGTGGCTTTTTCAAAACACTAGTTGCAGGTAAATAGTCAATTTTGGAGACCATCAGGCCGCCATCAACCATTTCTGTCTCGATCCCCAAACACCCAAAAGGTGCCTCAATGACGCAGTATTGAAGGTCAAAAGAGAGTTTTGGTCCAGAGCTAGCCATAAGGAAGATTCTCACATAGATTAGAGGGATTGGATGACCCTGCTTTCAGCCCTAGCTATAGCTTGTGAAATTGCACTTTGCTATATTGAATCATCCTTACTTATTGCAGGCAGAACACATGGACAACTTTTTTGAGGATTGGCCTTTTTTAGGTCAATTAGCCTTAGTTATCTTTTTACTCGCACTCTCTGGCTTTTTCTCCATGGCAGAGACCAGCATGCTGTCTTCAAATCGCCACCGACTGCGTGCTATGGCTAATAGTGGTAATGCTGGCGCCGCACTGGCCGAAAGACTACTGAAACGAATTGATTCTCTACTTTCAGTGTTGTTGATTTCGAATAACTTAATCAATACCGTGCTACCTATCTTGGTTACCGGTATTGCGTTACACATTTTTGGAGACAGTGGTCTTGTTCTAACGATTGCCACATTGGTGGTCGCGCTATTGATTATTGTCTTTAGTGAAATCACCCCCAAAGTCATCGGGGCAGCCTTTCCAGAAAAAATTGCTTCGAATGTGGGCTGGATCATCCTTCCCTTAACTTTTATTTTCAGACCCTTACTTTGGTTTATCAATAGCTTCGTATCTGGCCTAATGAAAATCTCTGGTCTACAGTCTTCATCCGATTCCAGAGCAATGAGTAAAGAAGAGTTGCGGAGCTTGGTACTTGAGTCAAACCGCTTCGTCTCTAATCACCATCGCAATATCTTGTTGAACCTTTTCAACTTGGAAAATATTAGTGTTGATGATGTCATGACACCTCGATCAAAGATTGAGATACTCGATCTTTCTAGGCCAATTGATGAAGTAGTTCAGCAACTTGAGACTTGTTATCACAATAAGCTACCAGTATGCGACGTCGATTCCGAGCGCATCATTGGTATTCTCTCTGTTAAAAAGGCACTCTCGCTTTTAGGGGATACCGATCTCAAACATGAAGACTTTAAATCTTTGTTGAGCGAACCTTATTTCATTCCTAGTGGTACACCAGTCTTACAGCAGATGCAATTCTTTCAAGATAATCAACAGCGCTTAAGTTTGGTCGTGAATGAATATGGTGAAGTTTTAGGTCTAGTGACTTTTGAAGATATCGTTGAAGAGCTTATCGGTGAATTCACCACATCTTTCTCAAATCTATCTACTGACCCTCACTGGCTGGTGGATGGCACCTATTTAGCGAGTGGCACTGCATCACTTCGTGACCTCAATCGCCTCCTGAATCTTAATTTACCGCTAGAGGGCCCTCGCACCCTCAATGGTTTGCTACTCGATAAGCTTGAGGCCATTCCTGCCAATGACGTCAGTATCCGCATTGCAGGCATTGCGATGGAAATAGTGCAATTTGATGAGCAAGGTATCAAAACTGTCAAACTGTATCGTCCCGCTTTCAGCAGCAGTCAAGATTGAGCGGACATCCTGATGACTCACTCATTATTCGTATCTGGCATGAAATCACAGTTGATGCGATTGACTCCAGAGCGAGTGATATTCATATTGAGGTAGGCTTAAATAGGACCCTAGTTCGCATTCGGGTAGATGGCTTACTACAAGAGCACTCCCAACATTCCGCTGAACTTCACGAACGCCTGATCACCCGGATCAAGATTCTGGCTAGACTCGATATTGCCGAGAAACGCACTCCGCAGGATGGACGTCTTTGTATCGGTCATGATTTTTCTAAGCCTGATTTAGATTGTCGAGTATCCATCTTGCCGACACTCTATGGAGAAAAGGCAGTGCTCCGCATTCTGCCAAACCGAATTGAAGAGCTTGCTTTAGAGCAATTAGGATTATTGCCGGAGCAACTTCAGATTTTCAAAAATGCACTACGCCAAAAAAATGGTTTGATTCTGGTTACCGGTCCAACTGGCAGTGGCAAAACACGCACCTTATATAGCTGCTTACAGACATTGAATCATGTTCATCGCAATATTTGTTCAATTGAAGATCCAATTGAAATACGCTTGCCAGGTATCAATCAAGTTGCATATCACCCACGGGCAGGACTCGACTTTTCTACGATCATTCGAGCCCTTCTCAGACAAGATCCTGATGTCATCATGATTGGCGAGATTCGGGATCGGGCTAGCGCTGAACTTGCCATACAGGCAGCGCAAACCGGCCATCTTGTTTTAAGTACCTTACATACCCGTAACGCTAGAGCAGCATTATCCAGACTACAAAACCTAGGGGTCGATCAAAATTCACTTGAATCGTGTATCCGGAGTATTAGCTCACAACGCTTAGTACGCAAAATCTGCCTTCATTGTCATAGTGGAAGCTCCTCAAAAAGACATACCTGTAAGACCTGCAACGGTACGGGCTTCTTTGGACGCTTGGGAGTTCATGAAGTACTAGATACCACACATATATTCAACCCGGGGTTAAGTTACCCCACAATGCATGCTGCAGGAATGCATCATATTGAAAGAGGTTGGATTAAACAGGATGCTCTAGATGCGGAGGTGGGTACTTGCTTATAAATCAGAAACTGTCGAAGCAAAACCAACTTCACTTTGCTCAGCAACTCCTCACTTTAATGCAGGCCGGATTAGCCCTCCTCAATGCAATTGAGCTGATAGAACAAACTGCGCCCAAGCCATGGCACATATGGTTGAAAAAGATTCACTCTCATTTAAAAAATGGACATAGCTTGTCACAATCCCTGCGTTTAGATTGCGATTGCCTCTCAATGGAATTTATTAATCTAATTAGCGTAAGTGAGCGTACAGGAGATATTCAACTGGCTCTTGCCACCATCTGCCAACAACTCGAAGCACAAATTGAACTACGTCGTAAAGTGCAGCAAGCACTTGCCTACCCCATCATCACACTAACAACTTCTCTAGCGCTCATCATCATCATGATCATTTGGGTAGTGCCTGTATTTAAAGATGTGTTTGCCCATTTTCAGGCAGATCTTCCAGGGCCTACCCGCTTTCTAATACAGATCTCCTCCTTGTTTGAGCATTACTTTTTAGAAATGGGCTTATGTCTATTACTAAGCGTCATCATTTTTTACGTAAGCTGGATAAAGTCCATACGCCTTCAAAGGCAATTCGACCGTTTGAGCTTTCGTATTCCTATACTTGGCCAATTATTGAGACTGGCAACATTGACGTATTGGTGTCGCACTCTAGGTCACCTCATTTCATCAGGACTTTCATTGCCAGATGCACTGCGAGTAACAGCCCAATCATCAAACCATTGGTTAAGTCATGACTTCAGCGCAGAGATATTTAAGCAGCTCGCACGGGGCTGGCCTTTAGGTCAAGCATTAATCAGAGTCGATCCAAAACACACCCTATTCGATATAGAAACACTACAGTTACTCAGAATTGCTTCTGAAAGTGGGTCACTTGATGACATGCTTCGTAAGCGCGCCAATATTTTGGGATCAGAGCTCAGTAATCGCCTAAATACCCTAAGCCAAACTCTTGAACCCCTTTTAATCATGATTGTTGGGATAATCATTGGTAGCTTAGTCATCATCTTGTATCTCCCTATTTTTAACCTTGGACAGATTGTGTAATGAGCCCTCCCAACAATATTGATCTCATTCGCGTAATACTGATTCTGATACTGCTGTACTTAAGCTATATCGATTTACGTACCTTTAGACTTCCAGACCTCATTACATTGCCGCTGATCCTTGCTGGGATTTTCTTTAATTACTTTTCCCATTCTGGCTTTGTTGATATTGCCAACTCCATCATCGGAGCATTCATTGGCTACGGTTTTCTTTGGCTCTTAAATAATCTTTATCGCCTCTTTAAGGATCAAAATGGTATTGGGATGGGGGATGCAAAACTGTTAGCAGCCCTTGGAGCTTGGTTAGGCTGGACTGCTCTACCGGGCATCCTACTCATTGCTTCAATCACTGGCGTCATTGGGGGCATGGCTTACCTTAAATGGCACAAACAAAGCTCTTGCCAGGCATTTCCTTTTGGACCGTTTCTGGCCTTTGCTGGCATTATTGAGCTGTTATGGCCACAGATCATTCCATCCCTCCTGCTGGGCAAGCTAAGTTAGGTACATTGAAAATGGGCTTGCCGCTCATTGGCCTTACGGGAGGTATTGGCTCTGGCAAAACGGCTGTTAGTGATCTATTGGCTCAATTGGGTGCTGGAATCGTTGATACCGATCTCATAGCACATCAAATAACCGCCCCAGGAGGAAAGGCTACCCCCCTGATTCAGGATTACTTCGGGACTGAATTTATTGACAGTAGCGGGGCTTTAGATAGGGCTAAGATGCGCTCACTAGTGTTTCAAAACCCTGAGGCTAAAAAGGCACTTGAAGCAATCACTCATCCACTAATCCGTCAAGAAACGCTAAGACAAGCAGGTCAGCTTGCCGATGCTGGTGTTCCATATCTTCTCTTGGTAGTGCCCTTGCTCATCGAATCGGGGACATGGATCGACCAAATTGACTACCTAGTCGTGGTGGACTGCCCAGAAGAGACCCAAATTCAAAGAGTGATGCACCGCAGCAATTTATCCAGAACTGAGGTCGAATCGATATTAAAAGCTCAGGCAAGCCGCCAAGAGCGTCTTGCACTTGCAAATGCTGTGATTGATAACCAAGGTGCGTTATCTGAGCTCAAATCAGCGGTACAAGAATTGCACCGAAAAATCCTAGGGATTAGGAAGACCTAACTCAGTTCGTCATAGAATATGGGCTTGTGATTGTCTACGAATATCCTTTCAATGAATTAGTACGAAGCATGCTTCGTCTGGAGTATTTATTCGCGCGCTTTAATCATTTCAATCGCTCCGATGACCCTGAATTGCACCACAATGCGATCTCGATTTTGTTTGAGCTAGGTGACATTGGCTCACGCGGTGATATTAAGTCTTTACTCTTAAAAGAATTTGAGCGTCAAAAATATGCCCTCAATGGCCTAAAGTCCTCACAAAAAGTTGACCAAGAAACACTCTCACTAACTATTTCTGAAATTGATACTGCAGCCAGCAGTATTAACAATTCAATGGGCCGGCCCAATCTTATAATCTCAGAAAGTGAATGGTTAAATGCCATCCGCACTAGATTAAATATTCCAGGGGGAACAAGTCCAATCGATTTACCTAGCTATCACGCCTGGAAAAATAGTCCGTCAACTGAGCGCCGTGCATTGCTAGATAATTTTGTTAGGCCGCTCTTGCCATGGCAAGAAGCCTGTCAATTATTTCTACGTTTGCTACGTCAATCAGGCGAAGCAAAAGATATGCTTGCACATAATGGATCGTTTCAACAGGCGCCCTCTGGTAAGGTCTATCAATTAATGCGCTTGGCCGTTGAAGATGACACGCTCTTTTCAGAAATCAGCGCCAATAAATATTTACTTTCGGTTCGGTTTCTAAAATCGGATCGCGATAAAAAGGCGCAGCTAGTCAATGTGGATGTGCCATTCAAACTAACACTCTGTCAGTTTTAAGCCAATAAGTCCCTAAGCCTCTCCAGCATTGGCCAAGCAGCCGGCAAGAGGGGTTCAACTGAGGGGGTTTGAGCGTTCACTAATTCCCAAGATAAAGCCTGACCCTCGCAACCTTGAGGTGTGCCAGACCAATGTCGAATCACGCTCACATGCAGGCGTACATATGCATGAGGGTAATCATGCTCTAGAACCGTCAACTCTTCACTAGATTGAATCTCTATGCCCAACTCTTCTTGAAGCTCACGCTTTAGAGCGGCAAAAACAGACTCCCCTTTTTCAATCTTTCCACCGGGCACTTCCCAATAACCTGCATATGGTTTGCCTGCTGGTCTTTGACCTAACAAGTAGCGGCCTTGAGCATCCAATAAAATTCCAGCCGCAACTTCAGTGATAGGGCGTTGTTGAGTCATAAAAATAAAGCGATCTTAGGCGTGAGATCCAGCCCAATGTTTTGCAAATTGCCACGCGACACGGCCTGAACGTGAGCCACGCTCTAGCGCCCAAATTAAAGCTTCAGAGCGCGCCGCTTCAATTTGCGCAGCACTTAAACCAAAGTGCGTTAACCAATGTGCCACGATTGCCAAATACTCATCTTGTTTGGGCGGGTAAAACGATAACCACAAACCAAATCGCTCTGATAAAGAAATCTTTTCTTCAACCACTTCACCCGGATGAATTTCTCCATCATCGCCATAAGCATAGCTTTCGTTATCCTTCATATATTCAGGCAAAAGATGGCGCCGATTCGAGGTGGCATAAATCAGAATATTGTCGACTTGAGCAGAAACCGAGCCGTCAAGGGCTGATTTCATGGCCTTATAGCCTGATTCTCCCTCATCAAAAGACAGATCATCACAAAAAACAATGAAGCGTTCAGGTCGCTCGGCCAAGATATCGGCAATATCTGCTAGATCAGTTAAATGATCCTTCTCAACCTCGACCAAACGCAATCCCTGACTAGCAAATTCATGCAAGCTTGCTTTAATGAGTGAAGATTTGCCTGTGCCTCTAGCTCCGGTGAGCAAAATATTATTAGCAGGCTTTTTTTGAATAAAGTTTTTAGTGTTGTCCCGAATAGCATCGCGCTGACGATCAATATTTTTAAGATCTTCAAAGGTAATGTCAGAAATGTGCTTGACCGGCTGCATAAATCCAATACTGCCAAAGATGCTATCGCGTCTGCGCCATCTAAATGCAGTAGAAGACTTCCACTCATCCTCTGTTAAAGGCTTGGGTAAGAAAGTTTCGAGATGATTTAAAAGTTGCTCTAATTTTTCATTCATGATCATGGGCTCTTTTAAGAACGATAGTCGGCATTAATCGAAAC
This sequence comes from Polynucleobacter sp., assembly GCF_040400325.1. Taxonomy (GTDB): domain Bacteria; phylum Pseudomonadota; class Gammaproteobacteria; order Burkholderiales; family Burkholderiaceae; genus Polynucleobacter. Next base: position 120,645 of record NZ_JBBAQK010000005.1, on the reverse strand, counting down.
ATAGTCATGCGATAAATCACAGGTCCATATCGTTTGCGTGGCTGTACCACGACCTAAATCAATCTTGATCGTAATTTCCGAAGCTTGCATTACCCTTTGACCGTCTGCCTCTTGGTAGCTAGGGTTACGCCCACCATCCTTAGCAACCCAGACATCGCCTAACCACATTTGGACTTTACCAACATCAAGATCTGTAATACCAGCATAGCCAATGGCAGCTAAGATTCGACCTAGGTTAGGGTCGCTGGCAAAAAAAGCCGTCTTGACTAAAGGCGAGTGGGCAACCGCTTTAGCAACTAAACGACATTCCTCTATAGTCTTCCCACCCAATATCTCTATGGTTATCAACTTAGTAGCACCTTCACCATCTCGCACAATCATTTGCGCTAATTTTCTGGCCAAAGTAATCAATGCATCACGCAAGATTGCGTAGCTTGGGTTATTCGTTGATTGAATCTGAACTGCAGATTTCCCAGTCGCCATAATGATGAAAGAATCATTTGTCGAAGTATCTCCATCAATGGTGATGGCATTAAATGATTGGTCAGCAACCTCACGAGTCAAGCTTGCCAGCAAACCTGGTGCAAAACCTGCATCAGTTGCTATAAAGCCCAACATCGTTGCCATATTCGGATGAATCATTCCAGCGCCCTTACAGATACCAGTCATA